>JBEKZD010000012.1:0-77029 GCA_049510215.1 Verrucomicrobiia bacterium | reverse complement strand
GTCCCCGCAATCGCGGGCAGCGTCGTGCCGGCGGTGGAAATCATGATCAACACGCCGACCGTGCGCAAGCTGATCGACGAAAACCGGCTCGACACGTTGTTTGCCGCCATTGAGACTGGGAGCGAAGACGGCATGCAGACATTCAACCAGTCGCTTTACAAGCTGGTTAAGGCGAAGATGATTACGGAAGAAAACGCCCTGGCCCGCGCGACAAATCCCGACGCATTGAAGATGAACTTCCGCGGCATCTTCCTCGACGAGTCCCGCCGCATCCTCTCCTCCGGTTAGAGCGCCGAACGAGACTTCCAGTCGCAGCCCCGAGCGGGTTCGGGGTGAACCTTTATGCCTGCGCTCGACTGACCCATCAAGGGCGCGGCTACCATGCAAAATGAGCTTTGTTCGTGGCTGTTGGTCCTTACCATTCCAATACGTCGGTAGCCACCGTTGAAAATTCGCGTTTCTCTGGTATACTGCGCGGTTGTTCTTCGGCGAGCAGACCATGGAAGACACAATTGCAGCAATCTCCACCCCCATCGGAGAAGGCGGCATCGCCATCATTCGACTTTCAGGGCCACGTGCGTTTGAAATCGCGGACGCAATGTTCGTTTCGCCGCGCGGCAAGCCGTCGCACTTCCAAACCCACACCATTCATTTCGGCACCATTGGCAACAACGGTGAACTTCTTGACCAAGTCATGCTCACCGTGATGCGCGCGCCCCGCACCTACACTGCGGAAGATGTGGTCGAGATCAACTGTCATGGCGGCCTGCTCAACGCCCGCAACATTCTGTTTTGCTGCCTGAAACATGGCGCCAGGCTTGCGGAGCCCGGCGAGTTCACGAAGCGGGCCTTTCTGAATGGGCGCATCGATCTAACACAGGCAGAGGCAGTGATGGATTTGATCGGTGCCAGGACCGACCGCGCCCATGCTGCTGCCGCCCACGCCTTGGAAGGGCATCTGTCACGACGGATTAAGGAGGTCCGCGAGCGCCTTGTGACGGTTTTGGCTCACATCGAAGCCCACATCGATTTCCCCGAAGACGACATCGCTACCAACACGCGAGACCAATGGCTGACTAATACCGAGGAGATCGTGCATGTTCTCAACCACCTCTTGGCAACCGCACGGGAAGGCAAGATTCTGCGAGAAGGCGTCTCTGTCGCCATCGTCGGACGACCCAATGCCGGAAAATCCTGTCTGATGAACGCATTGCTTGGCCAAGACCGTTCCATTGTCACTCCAATTCCCGGCACTACACGCGATGCGATTGAAGAAACTGCCAATGTCAGGGGTATTCCTGTCCGATTCACTGATACTGCCGGCATCCGCCGACCTCGCGGCGCGGTGGAAGAAATTGGAATTGGTCGCAGTCGCAAGATATTGGAACTTAGCGAATTAGTGCTCCACATTCTTGACACGTCCCGAGCGTTTTCACGCGATGATGACGAACTGGCCGCACTGTATGGGCAGAAATTTGTCATCCAGGTGCACAACAAGATTGACCTTGATCGCAAGCTTAAGCTGCCTGCCAACTTCCCGCGAAAGGAGTCAGTAGAGGTCTCATCGGTCCGCGGTGACGGCATTGAGGAACTGAAGGACAGAATCGAACGGATTGCTTGGTCCGGACATGTTGGCTCTACGCGTCTCGACATCGCGATCAACGAACGTCATGCTGACGCGATTCGTCGCGCATCACATTCCTTGACATGTGCAATTGAAGAGCTGCAGAAGAATTCCGCGCCCGAACTCGTTTCCCAGCAGTTGCACATAGGGCTGGATGCAGTCGGCGAGATTGTCGGAATGACCGCCACTGAAGATATCCTCGCAAAGATCTTCAGCACATTCTGCATCGGGAAGTAGCTGAGATGTTCATCTATCCCAAACATTATGACGTGATCGTGATTGGAGCCGGTCACGCTGGAACGGAAGCGGCACTGGCTGCATCTCGCATGGGCTGTCAGACGCTGCTTTTGACCGCGAACCTTGACACGATCGGCCAAATGTCCTGCAACCCAGCTATTGGCGGTCTCGCGAAAGGTCACTTGGCTCGTGAAATCGATGCCTTGGGGGGCGAAATGGGTGTTAATACAGACCACACGGGCATTCAGTTCAGGATGTTGAACACCAAAAAGGGCCCGTCAGTTTGGGCACCCCGTGCGCAATGCGACAAGAAGGCTTACCAGTTCCGTCTGAAATGGGTTGTCGAACAACAACCCAACTTGGATGTGAAACAGGCCATGGTCGAATCTTTGGTCGTGGCAGGTGGTCGAGTCCGAGGTGTGATGACCAAGATGAATGTGCAGTACAACGGAAGGACAGTGATCGTCACAACGGGTACGTTTCTCCGCGGCCTGATCCACATTGGCGAAGCAAGAGTCGAATCGGGTCGAGCTGGCGAGCCTGCAGCCGATTCGCTTTCCGACAGCCTGAAAAAGCTTGGATTTGAGCTTGGCAGACTCAAGACAGGAACGCCACCGCGCCTCAACCGGCGCTCCATCGACTTCTCTAAGATGGATATTCAACCGGGCGACAAGCCCGTTCCAGTTTTCTCATACCGCACGCCGCGAACGTTCCACGTGGAACAAGTCCCCTGCTACATCACTCACACAACCGAGAAGACGAAGGAAATCATCCGTGCTAACTTGCACCGTTCGCCCATGTATTCGGGCCAAATTAAAGGGGTCGGACCGCGATACTGTCCATCAATTGAGGATAAAATCGTGAAGTTCGCCGAGAAGGAACGTCACCAGGTTTTCCTCGAACCCGAAGGACGAGCGACCGATGAGTTTTACGTGAACGGAGCTTCCACGAGTCTTCCCGAGGATGTGCAGATCGAGATGATTCACTCGATCATCGGTCTCGAAAACGCAGAGGTAATGCGGCCAGCCTATGCGGTGGAATACGACTACAGCCTGCCGCATCAATTGCATCCAACTTTGGAAACCAAACGCGTTGAAAATCTCTATTTCGCAGGCCAAATCAACGGAACGTCAGGCTACGAAGAAGCCGGGGCGCAGGGGATTGTCGCCGGTATCAATGCAGCGCTGAAGGTTCAAGCGAAGCCACCTGTCGTATTCACCCGAGCTGACAGTTACATTGGCGTCTTAATCGACGATCTCATAACGAAAAGCACAGATGAGCCGTATCGTATGTTTACTTCGCGAGCTGAGTATCGGCTGCAGCTTCGCCAAGACAATGCCGATCTGCGCCTGACGCCGATCGGCCGTCAGGTTGGTCTTGTGAGCGATGAACAGTGGCACCTGTTCACTTCAAAGAAGGATCTCATCGAATCTGAGGTTGAGCGTCTTCGCAAGACGCGCGATGGCAGTGGGACATTCGCTGAGATTCTGAAGAGACCAGAGGTCACTTACCAATCTCTGCCGATTGCCAAGTCAGATCTCCCGGGAGACGTCCAGCAACAGGTTGAGGTGCAGATTAAGTACGAAGGTTACATTACTCACGACTTGGAACAGATTGAGCGATTCAAACGACTCGAAGACAAACGCCTGCCAGTTGGGATCGACTACGAGAAGATTCCGGTTTTGCGCTACGAATCCAGACAGAAGCTCAATAGATTCCGCCCTGACTCCATCGGCCAAGCGTCCCGTATCTCCGGTGTGACTCCTGCGGATATCGCGATTCTACTGGTTTGGTTGAAGAAGGCTGGCAGAAAATCTGCCAACCAAGTGTCAAGCTAAGATTTCTTAAAGGACACGATCAATCGCCGAAACTCGTCGAATAGGAAGCCGGCGTCATGAGGTCCCGGTGAAGCTTCTGGATGGTACTGCACGCTAAAGACAGGGAAACGCTTGTGCCGCATTCCCTCGACTGTTTGGTCATTCAAGTTGACCTGCGTGATTTCCACCTGAGTCTGATCCATACTGTTGGAATCAACCGCAAATCCATGATTCTGCGCGGTAATCGCCACCTTGCCAGAAGGCAAATCCTTCACTGGTTGATTGGCGCCATGATGCCCGAACTTCAACTTGAATGTGCGTCCGCCGAAGGCGAAACCGAGAATCTGATGACCCAAGCAAATCCCAAAAATCGGCACCTCTCCCAAAAGCTCGCGGACCGACTTATGCGTGTAATCGAGGGCCTCCGGATCTCCGGGCCCGTTGGAAAGAAAAATGCCATCGGGCTTGTACTTCATCACCTCGTTGGCCGTCGCCGTCGCCGGCACGACTTGAACGCGGAAGCCGCGCTGACGCAGTCGACGCAGGATGTTGTACTTGATGCCGAAGTCAAACGCCACGATTGGTATATCCGCCGACGGCAGAAGATCATCCGTGTATCTCATCTCGCCATGAGGTTCACGCACAGCCTTCCAGTTGCAGCTATACTTATCGTCAGGATCCCAGACGAACGCCTCCCGATGGGTAACCTCTTTGACGTAGTCAACACCTATGATTCCCTTCCACTCCCGGGCGCGGCTGATCGCTTCCTTGTCGCTGATGTCCTCAGTCGAAATACAGGACTTCATTGCGCCTTTCACTCTCAGGATCTTGGTCAGCGCCCTGGTGTCCACGCCCTGAACCGCAGGGATTTCGAACTGCTCAAGGTACTTTGAAAGAGATGCTTCGGAACGCCAATTCGACGGCTGGCTTGACAGTTCACGCACGACGAATCCAGCGACATGAGGGCGCCAGCTTTCCACGTCTGCCGAGTTAACGCCGTAGTTGCCGATCTCTGGGTACGTCATTGTAACGATCTGTCCCTTATAAGATGGATCGGTGAGAATCTCCTGGTAACCGGTCATCGACGTATTGAAGACCGCTTCGCCGCATGCAGTGGCTTTGGCTCCAAAGCCTTCGCCGCGAAATACTGCGCCATCTTCTAATGCAAGAATCCCGTTCATTCCTGGACCGTTCAATTATGAAACTCGGTTTTCCTGCCAGACAATTTTTCCGCCCACAATGGTCACGACCGCTCTGCCTTTCAGTTTCCAACCATGAAACGGTGAGTTGCGCGCCTTGCTGGCGGATTGCTCGACATCGTATGTCCACTCGGGATCAGGGTCAATGATCGTCACATCTCCGTCAGCGCCTGCTGAAAGCGTCCCTTTTTGCAGACTGAGCAGGCGAGCGGGATTCACTGTGAACTTCTCGATAAGCTGACTCAAGGTGAGCAACTTCCTCCGCACCAATTCCAGCGACAACGCCAGCTCGGTCTCCAAGCCGATAATCCCGAACGGCGCGAGGTCAAACTCGACCTCCTTCTCATAGGTGCAATGCGGCGCATGATCGCTCGCGATGCATTCGATCGTAGCGTCGGCCAATCCCTCCAAGACCGCTTCTCGGTCGCGTTCGGTCCGCAACGGCGGGTTCATTTTGAAGTTGGTGTCGTAAGTTTTCAGGCACTCATCCGTCAGTGTGAAATGGTGCGGGCAAGCCTCGGCGGAAATCTTCACGCCTCGCTTCTTCGCTTGGCGGATCAATTCGACCGAGCGCGCCGAGGAAAGGTGCTGGCAATGGATCCACCAGTCAGCCTGCTCGGCGAGCAGGATATTGCGCGCCACGATGACATCTTCGCCCGCAGCAGGCCAACCCCGCAGTCCGAGCGCCGTGCTCCAGTATCCTTCATTCATCACCCCGTCGGCGACGAGATTGTAATCCTGGCAATGGTCGAGCACTGGAAGTGAGAACATCCTGGCATATTCGACGGCCCGCCGCATCAGTTCGTTGTTTTGAACGCAGTTCCCGTCGTCGGTGATGGCGACCACGCCCGCCCTTCTCAGCGAACCGATCGGAGCGAGTTCTTCGCCCTTGAGTTCTTTCGAAATCGCACCGGTGGGAAAAACATTCACACAGCCAACCTCGGCAGTACGCTGCTTGATGAAAGCGATCGTGCCCGTGTTGTCGGCAACGGGCGACGTGTTGGGCATGCAGACGACCGACGTGAAACCGCCGCGCGCGGCGCAACGCGTGCCCGTCTCGATGGTTTCTTTATCGCCACGGCCCGGTTCGCGCAGATGCACATGGATGTCGATCAAGCCCGGCGCGACGAGCTTGCCTGTGGCATCGATCACTTCCACGCCATCCGACGGCGGCTTGGCGGAGATTTTTCCATCGACGATGAAAACGTCACGGACTTCATCGATCCGATTCGCCGGATCGATGACGCGGCCGTTTTTGATGTGCAGTGGTTTCATGGCTCAGACATTTGCCCTCCCGAGCAGAGGAAAAGAACAGCCATCCGCACGGCCAGCCCGTTGGTCACCTGTTCCAGAATAACCGAGCGGTTACAGTCAGCGATCTCGCTGTCGATTTCCACCCCGCGATTGATCGGCCCGGGGTGCATGATCAGCGCGTCGGGCTTGGTGCGGGCGAAGCGTTCCTTGTTGAGCCCGAACATGGCCGTGTATTCGCCGATGCTGGGAAACATGGTCTCGCGCTGGCGCTCGTGCTGGATGCGCAGCAGATTGATGACATCCGCACCGCGGATGGCTTCCTCGATGTCGTAGGTGACGCGACAACCAAATTGTTCGAACACACGCGGCACAAGCGTGGACGGGCCTGCCAGTGTCACGCGTGCGCCGAGCTTCGTGAGCAGCCAGATGTTCGACCGCGCGACGCGCGAGTAAAGAATGTCGCCGAGGATGGTGACGTTGAGCCCTTCGATGCGTCCCTTTTTTTCCCGAATCGTCAGTGCGTCAAGCAAGGCCTGCGTCGGATGCTCGTGAGCGCCGTCACCGGCGTTGATGACGCTGGCCTTGAGCAGGCGCGCCAGGAAATGCGGCGCTCCTGCCGCAGAATGACGGATGACGATGATGTCGGTGTTGAGAGCTTGAAGATTCAACGCCGTGTCCTTGAGCGTCTCGCCCTTGGCGATGCTGGAAGCCGTGGCCGTGATGTTAATCACGTCGGCAGACAGACGTTTCGCGGCCAGCTCGAAGCTGATCCGCGTGCGGGTGGACGGTTCGATGAAAAGGTTGACGAGCGTCTTGCCCCGCAGCGACGGCACCTTCTTGATTGTGCGCTTCCCAACCTGTTTGAACGCGGCGGCAGTGTCCAAGACAGTGTTGATCTCATCAACAGAAAGGTCTTGAATGCTGAGAAGATCTTTGCGTTGCCAGTCTGTTTTCATTTTTCCAGCAGCACCTCGTCTTTGCCGTCCACCTCGACCAGGTGAACTCGGACGCATTCGTCGATCGCGGTGGGCACATTTTTCCCAACAAAATCGGGCCGAATCGGCAGTTCCCGATGGCCGCGATCCACCAGTACGGCAAGCTGGATTCGGCGCGGGCGACCGAAATCGGCGATCTCGTCCATCGCCGCGCGAATCGAGCGGCCCGTGAACAGCACGTCATCCACCAGCACGATGGTCTTGTCGGTCACGTCGAAGGACACATTCGAAGGCCCGACCGCCGGCGGCGTCTCGCGCAGCGCCAGGTCGTCCCGATGCATGCTGATGTCAATTTCACCAACGGGAAACTCGCCCTGCAGAATGGCGCCGACTCTGACAGCGAGCCGCTGGGCCAGCGGCACACCGTTGGTGCAAATGCCGATGAAAGCCAGCGCCTCCGGCGGGGGATCGGCTTCGACAATCTCGTGGGCCATGCGCGCGAGCGCTCGCTCGATGGCCACGGCGTCCATGATCGGCACCGTGCTCACGAGACAAAAAAAGCCGCCTGCACATTTCGTGCAGACAGCCGCCTTTTATAATCTGATGTCTTCACTTTCGCTCCTTGCTGGCCTCACTGTGCCAGCTTAAAGGTGCAACGATCTTTACGCCTTAACTCAGGATCGTGATTCTCGACGGTGTTTTCTCCAGTTGGAACGATGCTTCACGATCCAGTCGAGCAGCGCCCGTTCAAAGCCAACGTCGTGACCGGCCTTCTCACTCTCCAGCCACTTGTGACGCAAAATTTCCTCCCGCTCGGCCAGGAACTCCCGGTACAGCGCCGAGTTCATGACCATTGCTTCCGAGTCCGCGTTCATCTCACGCTTCTCGCTCAAGGCGTTACCCCCACCTTCTTCCCGTCGTACCATCGCTGAAAGCTACCATAACGATTCTTCAATTGCAATACCCCAATTGTTTCGCCTTCGTATCCTTCAAGGCCTGATTTCCCCTGGCGTTAAAGACCGACAGCGCGCTCGTGCTCAACTGTCAACTGCAGGATTTGATCCAACGATTTTGTCGGTCGCCAACCCATCAATTGATAAATCTTGTCAATGCCAGGCACGCGCCGCCGCATATCCTCGAACCCCTTCGCATACGCCTGATCGTAGGGAATAAGCCGCAGCTCCGAGCGGCTTTCCGTCAACAGCTTCACACGCTGCGCCAGATCCAGGATCGTCACTTCCTCCGTGCTGCCGATGTTATAGACCTGCCCGACTGCCTGCAAATACCGCGGCAACGCCACCAACGCCCGCACCACATCGCTCACGTGACAGAAACACCGCGATTGTTTCCCGTCACCGTGGATTGTGATCGGTTCGTCGCGCACCGCAGCCAGCACGAACCGGGGCAGCACCATCCCGTAGCGGCCCGTCTGGCGCGGCCCCACGGTGTTGAACAACCGCACGATATAGACGGGCAACTGTTTCTCCCGCCAGTACGCCATCGCCAGGAACTCATCCAACAATTTCGAGCAGGCGTAGCCCCACCTTGCAAACGTCGGCGGTCCGATCAACAAATCGTCATCTTCGCGGAAGCGCGCCTTCTCGCTCTTGCCGTACACTTCCGACGTCGACGTGAGCAACACGCCCACGCCGCGCCGGCTGGCCGCCGCCAACACGTTCTCCGTGCCGCGCACATTATCCTCCAGCGTGTGGACCGGCTGGCGCACCACCAACTCAACACCCACCGCCGCCGCGAGGTGATACACGAAATCCGCATCCGCCATCAACTGCGTCACCGCAACCTCATCCTGCACCGAGCCTTCGGTGAACTGAAATTGTTTGTGTCCGCGCAGCGCCGCGAGATTGTCGAGCGACCCGGTGCTGAGATCGTCGAGGACGGCGACCTCCTTGCCCTCCGCCACCAACGCCTCGGCCAGGTGCGACCCAATGAACCCCGCCCCGCCGGTGATGAGAATCTTCTGCACGCGGCGAGTATAAGAGCCACCCCGCGAAAGCCAATCAGGAAAAGATGCCCCGCGTAGGGCGCATCTGGACACCACCATCGGGAAATTGATGAATCGTTGGTAGGGACGGACCGCCGGGCCGTCCGAACTGCTGCAACGAGGCGGCGCACCCGGCGGTCGCGCCCCACACGCGGGAGTGCCGCCGCCGGTGAGATCGAATGATTGCCCTCGCGGCGGGTGGGCAGCATCGATTTCACTGGAACTGGCGGCGGACGGAATCTATACAAATGGTCATGAACCAAGTCAGAGCGCTCGTTGGTCTGCTCGCTGCAATCATCTGTTGCGCTCGCGCAGGGGCGCAGGACGAAGAAGTTATCCCCGCGCCAGGCCAGTACAACCTCAAGGTTGTGCCGTTTGGGGAACTGAGCGAGCGCCACGTGTCGCGGCAGGGCGATGCGGCCTTGAAGATCGAGGCCGTGAAATGGGAACACAGCGAATCCGACCATTTCATCTTCCACACCGAAACAGGCTTTTTGGTGACCCAACTGGTCAGTGCGGCCGAGTGGTCCTATGCCGGGATCAAAAAAGATCTCGGCATCACGCAGGATTCATTCGAGCGCAAGTGTCACCTTTACGTGTTCCTCAACGAACAGGCCTGGCGGGAATTCGTTGGCACCGGCAAAATGGACGCGTGGACGGGCGGCTGGTGCACGGGACGCGAGCTGTTCTTCTGTTCGCGTCCGCACTTCAAGTTTCAGGGCCAAACCCTGCCGCACGAGCTGACCCACCTCGTGCTCCACCGATTCGTGGGCGGCGACATCCCATTGTGGCTCAACGAAGGACTTGCCGAATTCGAAGGCATCCGTATCTACCGCGCCTACCTGAAGGCGCGCCAATACGCCCTCACCAATGTCCCGGACCATCTGAGCCGGGACCAATACATCCCGCTGAAAGACCTGACCAGCGCCATTGATTATCCGAAATCCAAGGAGGAGGTCGTGGCGTTCTACACCGAGTCGCAGCGGCTGGTGAGTTTCCTGTACTATCAACACGGCGGCATGGCGCCCCTGATGAAGCTGATCAAGCAGCAGAGCGAAGGCGCGCGATTCGCCACCGCTTGGCGGGAGGTTTACGGCAGCAAATACTCCGACCAGCAGGCGTTCGAGGACAAGTTCATCGCCTATCTGACCAAGGAAAAGGATTAGGCAAAAAGATTCCCGGCAATCAGCACGGCCCGGTCGGCAGTTGTGGCCGGGAAGGGCCCGACGGGCCGTCCGAAACCCGTTGTGTGCCGCTTGACTAACAACTTGACTTACACTTGACTCACAAGTAAGGTCATGCCCCATGAGCTACGAACCGCAATTCAGCGTCACGCCGGCGTTGCTGTCGCGCATCGAGGAGATCGCGGCGTTGCGTGAGAAGATTCTGTCGGCCGCCGTCCAAGTGCCATGGGTGCCGGCGCTCCAGAAGGACACGCGCGCCCGCAACGCGCATTCGTCCACCGCCATCGAGGGCAACCCCCTCACGTTGGAACAGGTGCGATCGCTGGAAGAAGGGCAGGACTTGCCGGCAGTGACCGAGCGCTCCAAGCGCGAGGTGCTGAACTATTTTGCGGGACTGCGCTTCATCGAAAAGAGCGCCCGCAAAAGTCCCATCCGCCATGAGGACGTGCTACGGTTGCACAAGATCATCGCGGGCAGCGTCATGGCTCAGGGCGTGGCCGGTCGTTACCGGACCGTCGCCGTGCGCGTGGGGAAGTACGTCGCGCCGCGGGCGGAGGAAGTGTCCGGGCTGATGTTTGAATTGCTCGACTGGTGGAACAAACAGGCGCCGACCCTGTCTCCCGTTCTCTCCTCGGCCATCCTGCACTACCGCTTCGAAGAGATCCATCCGTTCGCCGACGGCAACGGTCGCACCGGTCGCGCGCTCGCGCTCTGGGAACTGTACCGGCGCGGGTTCGACACGCACCACATCTTCGCCATGGACGAGTTCTACTGGCACGACCGTCCGCGCTACTACCGCGCGCTCGAAGACGTACACAAGCGCGGTGGCGACCTGACGGGCTGGCTCGAATACGCCGCCGAGGGTTTGCATCACACGCTGGAGCAGGTCTGGACGCGCATCCAACGGTTCGCCGCGCAATCCGGCCGCAAGAAACTGGTGCTGCGCCCCCGGCAGGAACAGTTGCTCCAGTTGCTGCGCGACCGCAAGAGTATGACCCCACAGGAAATTTGGGATGCGCTCGGCGTCTCCAAGCAAGGCGCGCTCGACCTGCTCAATCCCTTGATGAAAGTGGGCTTGGTGCGCCGCGTCGGCACCCGGAAAACCGGCCGCTACATTCTGGCGTGAAAACAATCCCGTGAGGAAAGCATACAAGAAAAAGAGGCGCTCCTGCGGCCTCTGCAAACCTCACAAGCGGAAGCGTGCGAACCGTTGGAAGCCGAAAGATGCGGACGTCATTCGTCGCAGCGAAAAGCGACTGTCTCAGCGGGATTTCGACGACTGATAGCTGAAAGCTGCTGCTTTTCCCTTCCGCCTTCCGCCTTCATCCCCTTGTCCGCCGTAGCCACGCCGAAGGCGGGTAAACCTCGGCGAAGGCGGATGCCCCGATAGCTGTTTTTCGGGGCCACGCCGCAACCGGCTACCGATACACCTCGCGGCGGTGACGGACGCGGTTGATCCGCACGATGCGCTGGCCATCATCAATCTCATACACGATTCGATAATCGCCCACGCGAATTCGCCAGTCGTGGGCGGAGCTGATGAGTTTACGGCAGCCGACCGGGCGCTAATTTTGGGCGAGGGCTTTCAGGTGGGGAACAATCCGTGCGTACGCATCGGGCGGCAGACGATTCAAGTCGCGTTCTGCCGATCGTTCGAGCAGAACCTCATACACGGGGCGAATTCTCTTTCAAGAAGTCGTCGAGCCGGCGATAGTGCGTCGGCTTCCGGCGCATCTTCTGCAGCCAGCGCAAGTCCGCGGCATCCTCCAGCCGTTCCAGCATCTCCTCATACACGTCAATGTCGAGAATCACCGCGGCCGGTTTGCCGTTGCGCAGAATGACTTCCGGTTTTTCAGCCATCGCTTTCACACGAACATCCTAGTCCATCCGGAGTGCAGAAGTCAACAAACGCGCACGCTCGGCAGTGTCCTAATCTGGAGGGCCACGCTCTGTCGTGGCCGCATTTCGCGAACGGACGCGACGGAGCGCGTCCCTCCAAACTGCAAATCAGGACACTACCGCACGCTCCAAGGCAGGGACGGCTACTTCTTCTGCGGTGTTGTTCTTTGCACCTTCTTGCCCCGCTCGGAGCGGGGTGAACCTTTGCGTGAAACCCGATGCCGTTACCGGTCAGGCTAGACTTTCTGAATCTTTCCGAACCACTTGTCGGCGAGTTTATCTATCACGGGCAACGGTTTGCATTGGCCTGAACTGGAGTTGATAATCCCTAGAACGCACAGCACCAGCGCAGCCACGTTCACGGCCATCACCAGCGGAATCCCGATGCAGATGAAAAAGAGCGGGGCACAACACAGGACGGCGACAATCCAACAGATATACAGTGTGAGCGCCTGTTTCGCATGATAAAGCGAAAACGCGTTGTTCTTCTGGGAGATGGAGATAATCGCCACAATCAGGCCAAGAAAAGCGATGGGAATGTAGCTCAGTAGCGCCATGGTCTTGCCGCTGTCGATCTCCTGCTGCGAGAGTTGAGGGGCAGTCGATTGGGGGGGCATCGTCGCGTCCGTCATAACAATCTCCTTGGGTTCTGAGGGTTTTCCTCGGTTATTGGTTTGACGCGAATGTAAGCACGCTGCCGGGGATAATCCGTGACACCCACCCGCGTGTCAATCTTAAAGAGGAGAAGCAGTCGAAGATGGGGTCTTAGCCGCAAAAAGGCGCAAGAGACGCAAAGTCGGTAGGGATGGCTGGCCCTTACCCCGAAGACGCTCAGGGCAGAGCCGTCCGCCTCCTGACTTCTGTCTCCTGACGACTGCTGTTTTCCCCGCCCTCATCCCTCCGCCTTCATCCCCTTGTCCGCCGTAGCCTCGGCGTAGGCGGATCATCCCTTCAAACGCCGCCCACACGCTTGCCGCAAACCCATTTCGGGGGCCGCGCGCCATTTGGGATCGCTTGATTGATCACCAACTCGTGCCCCGGGATTTACTTTCCTGCCGGTGAATCCTTCTCCGTCAGAACGCTCTTCACCGACGCGGGAAGCTCGTTCGCCTTCGCCAGCAACAGACTGACCCGCCAGAGCTGTTCGTCTTTCAGCGTGCTGCGAAATCCGGGCATACCCGTGAGACGGATGCCGTTGGCCACTTTCCAGTAAGTCTCGCCCGGAGGGTCGTCTGTCACACCCTTGCCGTGGAATAGCTGCGGCGGACCAGGGAACATCCCCTGCGCGATGGCGGTCTTTGGCTCTCCGGGCAAACCATGACAGACCGCGCAATGCTGTTGGTAAATCATCGCTCCTGTCATCAGATTCGCCTCTGTTGGTTCGATGGGCACATTCTTCGGCATCTCTTTCTCTACACGAGCGTGCAGGGCGATACTGGCCAGCGTCTTCTCGAACGGCATCGGCTCGGCCGCGGTCGCCACGGGGGCGTAACCTCCAGCAAAATAGATGGACGTTCCACCGACAATCAGAAGAACGGTAAGGATGACTCCCGCAATCAGCCCGACAAGAAAACGATTCTTCATCAGCATGCTCCTCTTTTCTTCCTCTTACCGCTGATACTGTTTAAACATCTGTTGCATTTGTTTCTGTGCGTCCTCCATCGTCCGTGAAGCGTCAGTATTCATCTTCGCAGCAGCCCAGAGGGGGCCAACCATGATTAACACGCAGAGCACCCCGACTCCGGCCAACAATGCCAAGCCATGCTTAATCGAACCTAGGCAGATTCCGTAGATGGCACAGAATAAGGCTCCGATCTGGAAGGGAATCGCCAGAGCATAACAAATCATACCGGCCACCGAGCCGTTACGAAACAGAACGAGTCCAAGAACCAACAGAACCGTGGCGATAAAGATGCAGTGAAGACTGCCTTCGATTGATGGGGGCAAGGAACTGGATTCCTGCGTGGGATTGAGAGAGACTCTCTTCGGCGGTTGCTGTTTTGATACGCTTTGGCGGCTTGGTACGTATACCGGCTTGCCGCATTTGGGGCAGTCAATCGAGACTCCTGCGCCACTTTCATCGGCCTCTAGTTTCTGTCCGCAGTTCGTGCAACTGAAAGTGATGTCCATGTTACCTCCTTATCGCCTAAAGTTTCTGAGTGCTCTCCTTCGCCGCCCACACGCCGCGCTCGGCTTGGACGAGGAAACCGCGGTCGCGCAACACTTGAAGCTGTTGGCGAATCTTATCACGGACGTGTCGGTTGTCGGGGTGCAGTTGCTCCATCTCGTGGACGAAGGTGTAGGCGTCTGATGTCGTGAATTCCGACTTGCCGAGGCGGCGCACGGCGTTGAGCACGTCCAACGTCCAGCCGCGCTGGTTGGCTTTGATCTCGGCCAGCGGTTTGACGCGGCGAAATTGCGCGCGGACATCTTTCGCAGACGAAACCTGGCTTTCCGTGACGATGGCAATCCGGGCGTCCGCGGGAATCCGACTGAGCGCGATGTTACAGCCTACCCAGCCTGCCCGACGCGCAGTGGGCGCGAGAGGCTTGCGCTTGATGATGGCCGAAGTCGGAAACGCGAAACTTGGAACGAGCAGCAAATTCTTCACGCGCCAGGTCGCCAACTCGTATTGCATGAAATAGAAGTTGGGCGTCGCGTCTCTACGGATCGCTTCCACCATCGCGCCATAAGCGCCGTCGTTGATTTGATTACCTATTCGCGCTTGTTGCCCTTTGAGCTGATACCAAAAGCCGCAATTCGGACAGGAGTAATCACTGGCTTTGGTGTTGTTTCGCAGCCGGTCCAGTCTCGGGGAAGAGCAGTTCGGGCAATATAGATTGTTCTCGCCCCACGCTTCTGTGACAACGCGAGCGCGCTGCGAGCCGCTGTGGTACTCGGAAGCCAGTTCGCCGGTCATTGAGAGGTTCATCAGCGGCGATTAGATCACCGCCGATCTTGGCGATCAACTGGATTTCACACGGAAGATTTCGGTCTCGCACCTCACGATATTTGTCGTTGCGAGCTTGACAGATTGCGGCGTGTGCGACCAAGCAGACTGCTCGGCAGCGGCGTTTCAGCAAGCGTAGATCGCCTCCCGGTGAGCCGTGAGCTTGCCGAAATCATCGTGATGACGGTCGCACTTTGGGGCGCCTGCGGACATAGAAAGCGGTTCGATCATCCACTGGCGGCAAGCTTGCGTCACGCTTGAAACCAAAACGGCCCAACCACCCAACAAATCGTTCCCGAAAGGGATCATCACTGAAACCGACAGGGCCTCCCTTCAACTCGAAGCGATGATCATCAGCCAAGCGACACAACGCAGCCAGGGCCCTGGTCGCGATTCCCTTTCCCCGTTTGGCTTCCACAACCTCTATTTCATCGATATGCACCCCGTGTCTGATTTCTTCTTCAGAGTTTGGGTAGAGTCTGAGGATTGCACCTTGTTTCGTCTCTATGTCGAAAGCGCCTGACAATTCGTTCAGTCTGAGCGTCCCGAGTTGGGCCAAGACCAATTCCGGTTTCTGGTGTTCCTTTTTCATTTCAACGATCTGATCCACAGATCGGGCGATCAGATCAAGATCAAACGGATGAATTTCTCTCGCAGAGCCCGCGGAGACTCAGAGAACGACCTCGCCTGATTCCTTGAGAGGAGGAATCAGGCGGACTCTCGGGACGGCGACGTTTGGCCGATTCGTCCCCTCAACGAATCGGCCAAAAGCTCAGCGCCTCCGTGGCCTCTGCGAGAGAAAGCCAGCGTCGGCCCCGAAAAGGATTCGGGGTAAACGTTCAGCGTTCAGCCGATCACTGATCGCTGCTCACCGGTCACTGACCACTAGGCGCCGATTTCTCGGTGCCCGCGCGTGCAAGGCGTCGTCGATGACCCGGCTCGGCAGGTGGCCTTCCCATTCGGCAAAGTATTTCACCAGCCAGTCAGCGTGGGCTTGGTCCCAACCGATGTCGTGACCTGCTTTCTCGCTCTCGATCCACTTATGTTTGGCAACTTCTTCGCGCTGGAGGCGGACCAACTCCATGACGGCATCAGATTCTTGGGTCATTTGTTTCATTGTGCTGCGACCCCCATAATATTTATGAGATGCTGGACAACGAGCCCGGGATTCGTTGAAATCAAACGGGGGGATTGTGCTCAGCGCTCGGCCGTCAGCGGTCTGTGATCAGCAACTGTCTCACCCAGAGCGCACAGAGAACACAGAGACCTCAGCGCCTCTGCGGACTCTGCGAGAGACGGTGGTTGATGGCGGTGGGCAAGCCGGACGGGAACGGGCGAGACGCCCGCGCTACTGTGACCGGATTTTCACGTTCGTTTCATGCGAGTGTGAAGCGTTGGCCACAAGAAGGCGCAGATGGCGCAAAGCGTTTTGAGCATTTTGCGCATCTTTGCGGCTATCAGTTCGGTTACAGGCTCAGCGCCTCCGTGGCCTCTGCGAGAACCGTATGTCGTTATCGCTTCGGCACTTCACATCCCAGCTTGGCGAGCACGGCCTGCATGTCCTGCCAGACTTCCTTCTTGGCGGCGGGATTGCGCAGGAGGTAGGCGGGGTGGAACGTTGGCATGATCGGGATGCCGCGAAAATTGTACCAGTTGCCGCGCATCTTGGTGATGCCGAGTTGGATGTCTAACAGCGCTTTCATCGCGGTTGCGCCGAGCACAACGATGACCTTCGGCTTGATCAACTCGATCTGCGCGAGCAGGTATGGCAGACAGTTCGCCACTTCTTCGGGCAACGGCGTGCGGTTCTCGGGCGGACGACACTTCAGCACGTTGGCGATGTACACGTCTTTGCGCTGGCAGCCCATCGCTTGAATGATCTTCGTCAGCAATTGCCCCGCGCGACCGACGAACGGTTCGCCTTGCGCGTCTTCGTCGGCTCCCGGCGCTTCACCGATGAACATCAACTCGGCGCGCGCGTTGCCGACGCCGAAGACGACGTTGTGGCGGCACCGGACCAGATCCGGGCACTTCGTGCAGGCTTTGGCGCGGGCTTCGATGGGAGCGAGTTCAAGTAGCGCGGGCGTCTCGCCCGTTCCGTTGTCCCGCAAGACCACGGGCGAGACGCCTGCGCTACTGAGCCGATCCAGTGTCTCGCGCGACACCTCGACGTGTGTGACGCCGGAGCGTTTCATTTCCTCCAGCGCCGCGATGGTTTCATCAATGATTTGGTGTAACTCGTGCATGTGCTCTGTCGTTGGTAGGGCTCGACCGCTGGGCGAGCCGCCTCATCACGGACGGCCCGGCAGTCCGTCCCTACCGCTGTGTCAAAACCTTCGTCATCTCCTCCGGCATCGGCGCAACGAATTCCATGAACTTCGCCGTGCGCGGATGAACGAAACCGAGTTTATAGGCGTGCAGCAGTGGACGGGCAACTGAAAAGGGTGATCGGTGACCCGCCTTCGCCAAGGCTGCGACGGGCAGGTCGGTGATCGGTGATCGGGCGCGGCCGTAAACGGTATCGCCGACGATGGGATGGCCGATGTGCGCCATGTGGACGCGAATCTGGTGCGTGCGGCCTGTGTGCAACGTGAGTTCTACGAGCGCGAATTGTCCGAATTGTTTCAGAACGCGATATTCGGTAAGCGACGGGCGGCCACGGGCCACGCGAGCCGACATCTTCTTGCGGTCATGCGCGCTGCGGCCGATAGCCGTCTCTATTCTCCCGCTGAGTTGCTTGAAGCTTCCCCAGCAGACGGCGCGATAGATTTTCTTAACCGCGCGCGATTTGAACTGGGCGACAAGGGATTGGTGCGCCGCGTCGGTCTTGGCGACGACAAGACAGCCGCTGGTGCCTTTGTCGAGCCGGTGGACGATGCCGGGGCGTTGAACGCCGCCGATGCCAGCGAGCTGGCCGCGGCAGTGGTGCAGCAACGCGTTGACGAGCGTGTGCTCGGCGTTGCCAGCGGCGGGATGCACGACGAGGCCCGCCTGTTTGTTCACGACAATCAGGTCGTCATCTTCAAACAAAACGTCGAGCGGTATCGCTTCCGGCGCGGCTTCCAAGGGGCGTGGCGGCGGTATCTCAACGGAGATTTTGTCGCCCGTACGCACCTTGTAGCTCGGCTTGCCCGGTTTGCCATCGACGAGTACGTTGCATTGCTCGATCAATTTTTGGAGGAATGCGCGCGAATGTCCGGGCAGCTCCGACTGCAGAAACCGGTCCAATCGTTGGCCCCGTGATTCTTCGGTGGCGACATGCACTGTCATGGCGCGATTTTATGCAACCGAGCATCGTTGTGCGAGAGCGGATTACACGCGTCGTCAAAGGAAGGTAGTGGTACAGTTCGAAGGTTGTAGCGGCGGTCTATGACCGCCGATGCACGTGATTTCGACGCTCGCAGAGCGCCGCTACAGCAAACTGTACCACCACTCAAGGGAATCCAATCTTGACCGTGCGGCGTGCATCTGATTATTCTCGCATGCTTCGCAGCGGCGGGATTGGAAGGAACACAAATCGAATTCTCTAGCGGAGGACAACACCTTGAGCAACACAGGTAACACCGCCACGGAAACCGGAACAACCACCAGTACCGACAATCCAAATTCTGTGGGGCATTACCGATGGGTGATCTGCGCCCTGCTGTTTTTTGCCACCACCTTCAACTACATGGACCGGCAGGTCATCAGCTATCTAAAGGCATTTTTCTGCACACCGGTGGAACAAGGGGGGTTTGGTTGGTCAAACACCGACTTCGCCTATCTGACCTCATTCTTTACGGCATTCTACGGTGGCATGACGCTCGTTATGGGTTGGGTCATTGATCGAATCGGAACCAAGCTGGGTCTGGCCCTATCGCTCATCGTTTGGTCGGTATGCGGGATTGCCAACGCCTTTATCGGACGGCTGCTGGCGATGCACATTATGATCCGAAGTGCGTTCGCCGTCGGTGAAGCCGGCAATTTCCCCGCGTCCATCAAAACGGTGGCCGAGTGGTTTCCCAAGCGTGAACGCGCCCTGGCCACCGGTATCTTCAACAGCGGTTCGAACTTTGGCGCGATGGTGGCCGCGCTGTTTGTCCCATGGTGCATGATTTATTTCGGCGACCAGCGGGGATGGAAAATGGCCTTTATCCTCACCGGTGCCGCCGGTTTTCTCTGGTTGATTTTCTGGTTTTGGCTCTACGACACGCCTGATAAACAGAAGCGGCTTTCCAAGGCTGAACACGACTATATTCGCATTGACGATGAAATCGTGGCCAGTGATGTCAACGGGGACAAGGGAAAGGTTTCCTGGGGGAGGCTTTTTGACTACCGCCAGACTTGGGCGTTCTTTTTCGGCAAGTTTATGACCGACGGCATCTGGTGGTTTTACCTGTTCTGGCTGCCGGATTATTTGATCAAACAATTTCACATGACCAAGGCGCAAATCATCATGCCGACGTTCATCGTCTATGGCGTGGCCATCGTCGGCAGCGTCTATGGCGGCAGCATTCCCATGACCCTCATCAAAAAAGGCTGGCCGGTCTATAAGGCCCGCATGACGGCGATGTTCCTCATCGCCGTGGCCCCGCTGGCGGTGTTGCTGACGCAGTATTTTGGCGATGTCAACCGCTTTGGCGGAATGGCCGCCGTGCTGGCTGTCGCGACGATCTGCGTCGGCGCTGCCGCGCATCAGGCGTGGTCGGCGAACCTTTTTACGACGGTTTCCGACATGTTCCCGAAAAAAGCCGTCGGCTCGGTCACCGGCATCGGGACCACAGCCGGTGCCATTGGCGGCGTGATTGTACAGCTGCTGGCGGGCCGGCTTACGGACGCCTTCAGACAAACGCCGCAGACCGCCTACCTCATCATGTTCATCATCTGCGCCCTGAGCTATTTGACGGCTTGGGGCATTATGAAGATACTGGTGCCCCGGCATAAACCGATCACCGATCTGTAAGCCCTCACCGGAACCCGGCGGCCAGTTTGAAATCAACCGGCCCGTTGAAGTGGAAGCACATCAACGGGTTTTGGTTTTCCGAACCGTGCAGAGCGCGGTTGTGTGCGAAGCGCCAGCCCCAGCACGTCTAAATCCGCCCGCACAGGTCCGAGCAGAACTCGCGACTCCAGTCGGAGCAGGGACGCCTGTGCCACCGAAGATTAATAAGACTACTTCCAGTCAGTTCCTTTCCTCTGTCCGCCCGTCCGGTCGTTGATTCTTCGCCTGTCTCGCCGCCGGTTCGTGCCATCTCATTTTGCCGGGCATCTCGCACGCGCTGGTACCGAAAACGAATTCGCATCGTTTTACTGGAAACGGCCTTCACGAACTGCTAGAAGGGTAAACGCGATGCTATGAAACTCTATCAACCTATCATTGCTGTTGCGCTGGTCTTGGCGACGACCATCGGTCCCGTGTTCGCTCTGCCTCGCGCGGATGTCGGACTCGACAACCAGTGGAAGTTTATCCGCCAAGATGTCGCCGGCGCGCAGGCCGTGGGCTTCAACGATTCCGCGTGGCTGACGGTGAACCTGCCGCACACGTGGAACAACATGGACGGCCAGGACGGCGGCAACGATTATTACCGCGGCGTCGGTTGGTATCGCCGGCATCTGAAAGTGAACTCGCGGTACGCCGGGAAGAGCCTGTTCCTGAAGTTCGACGGCGCGGCGACGGTGGCCGACGTGTTCGTCAACGGCAAACTCGTCGGCTCGCACAAGGGAAACTTCGCGGCGTTTTGTTTCGATGTCACCCCACTGCTGCGGGTCGGCCAGGACAACGTCATTGCCGTCAAGGTCAACAATGCCCGTGACCCGGACATCGCGCCGCTGGACGGTGATTTCACGGTTTTCGGGGGCCTGTACCGCGACGCGCATCTGCTGGTGCTCGACAAACTTTCCATCAGCCCGCTGGATTACGCGTCACCCGGCGTTTACATCCGGCAGAACCGCGTGACTCCTGATTTGGCCGAACTGGAAATCACGACCAAACTTCGCAACGCGAACGATGCGGCGAAGAAGGCCACTGTCCGCTGCACAATCACTGATGCCGGTGGCAAACGCGTGGCGGGCACTGGTTCGCAGCAGGAAGTGCCGGCCAACGGCAGCCGCGACGCGGTGCAAACGATCAAGCTGCCCAAGCCGCATCTCTGGAACGGCCGCTCCGATCCCTACCTTTACCAGGTCTCCGTCGAGGTTCAAGACGGGCGCAAGCTTGTTGACAGCGTCACGCAACCGCTCGGGGTGCGTTTCTTCCGGGCCGATCCCGACAAAGGGTTTTTCCTGAACGGCCAACACGTCGCCCTGCACGGCGTCAATCGTCATCAGGACAGGCTCGACAAAGGCTGGGCAATCGGTCCCGCCGAGCACGAAGAAGATTTCAACCTGATCATGGAAATGGGATGCACTGCCATCCGTCTCGCCCACTACCAGCACGCTCAATACTTCTATGACCTTTGCGACCGCGGCGGACTCGTCGTTTGGGCCGAGTTGTCCCTGGTCAACAAGTTGGGAGAATCCCCCGCCTTTGCTGAAAATGCCCGCCAGCAATTGACCGAGTTGATCAAACAGAACTACAACCATCCATCCATTATCTTTTGGAGTCTGTTCAACGAATTGAGGTTCCGCGACAAGCTGCCCGAGGCGGCGGAATGCGAGTTGATTAGTGACCTGAACAAACTGGCCAAAACGCTTGACCCGACGCGCCTCACCGTCGCTGCCAGTTGCTGTGTGCCAGCGACACACCCGAGCGCCGGCATTACGGACATCATCGGTTTCAATTGGTATTACGGCTGGTACAGCGGCCAGCCTGAGGATTGGCCGGTCAAGCTCGACGAACTGCATCAGACGCTGCCTGCACGTTGCGTCGGCATCACTGAATACGGCGCCGGCGCCAGCATCGTTCAACACGAAATCCCTCCGCGACAGCCAAAGCCGGTCAGCCCGTGGCATCCGGAAGAATGGCAGTGCGTTGTGCACGAAGCGGCCTGGAAAGCGATGAAAGATCGTCCGTGGCTCTGGGGCACTTTTCTGTGGAACATGTTCGACTTCGCCGCCGACCAGCGGAAGGAGGGTGATCACTTGGGCCGCAACGACAAGGGCATGGTCACCTACGACCGCAAGGTGAAGAAGGACACGTTTTTCTGGTACAAGGCCAACTGGACGACCGAGCCGTTTGTGTACGTCACCAGCCGCCGGTTCACCATCCGCACCGAGCCGAAGACGCCGGTAAAAATCTACTCCAACTGCAACGAGGTCAAACTGAAGGTCAACGGCGTTTCGCTGGGACCGGTTCGCTCGGGGAACCACATCTTCCTCTGGAAGGAAGTCACGCTCAAGCCCGGCGCGAACCGCATCGAAGCCGTTGGCCGCGAAAGAGGCCGATCATTTACTGACTCGTGCGTTTGGACATGGCAATCTGCCGAGCAAACGCGATGAGCGCGACGATGATCGTGACTGCCGCAATGGCGTGGCCGAGCGTGAAGACCCCGAGATAATAGGTGGCGTAATCGCCACGGAAAAACTCGACGGCGAACCGCAGGATGCCGTAGGCCAAGACGTACAGCCACCAAATCTGGCCGTCGAATCGTTTCCGTCGATAGTACGCGGTCAATCCGAGAAAGATGGCAACATCGCCGAGCGCCTCGTAAATCTCCGTTGGATGCACGGGAATACCCGCCATGAGATGCGGCGGTGGAAACCTGACGGCCCACGGCAGTGAACAGGCTTTTCCGTAGCAGCAACCGTTAAAGAAGCAGCCCACCCGACCAAATGCATGGCCAAGCGCGCCGCCCGGAGCGCAGGCATCAGCTACTTTCCACAGCGGCAACCGTTTGATTCGCGTGTAAACGATTGCGGCCAGACTGGCGCCAATGAGCCCGCCGTAAAACACGAAGCCTTCCCGCAACGACCGAATGCCTTCCGCACGCCAACCTGAAAGGAAGTCGTTCCAGAAGAAAACGACGTGGAAGAGTTTGCCGCCCGCCATGCCGGCCACGATGAGCCAGATGCCAAGATCACTGATGTGTTCGGGATGCAACCCCTCGCGCTTGGCGTTATGCACGGCGACCGAGAGACCGATCAGAAAGCCCGCAGCGACCAGGACGCCGTAAGTATGAATGTCAAGCCACGGGGTGCGAATGAGGATTGGGTACATCCTCGTTAGAAACGTTCATCCAGCGCGATGTTGTTCTTCTGCAGCGTCGTGCCTTCTTGTTGGGCCAACGCCACCAACGATTCGCTGTAATTGGCCTCGGCGCGGATCTGGGCGGAACGCGCATCGGCCAATTGAGATTCCGCCTGAAGAACCAGGAACGTTGTGGAGGTGCCAGCGAGGAGTTTGGTCTTTTCGGCCTTGTACGATTCGTCGGCGAGCCGGGTGGCAGCGCGCGCGGCTTCGACGCTCTTCAGGTTGGTCTGGACGTGACCGACGGCGTTGTCCACCGCGATAATGATCTGTTGTTCAAGTTGTTTGAGTTGGAGCAGGAACTGCTCGACTTGCAGGCGTGCGGTCTGATAATTGGCCCGCGCCTGGCGATTGCCGAGCGGAAAGGTGACGGTCACGCCCCCAGCCCACACCGGATTCTCGCGCGTACCCACCGTATTGCCGACCCAGTCATCGAAAGTTCCGCCACGTCCGGCCCACCCGTAGCTGGCATTCAAATCAATTTCCGGCCAGAGCTGGTTGCGTGTGAATTTGACCTGGATGTTCTGCCTTTCAACGGTCAGTTTGGCGACGATGTAATCGGGACGCTGTTCAAAGGCGGTGCGGATGCTGCGGGCAACATCGGTTTCAACCATTTCGACTATGGGATAATCGACAGGTGCGAACGATTCGCCCTGAAACTCGCCCACGTTTTGCGAGATCAGGATCTTGAGCGCGTTCTCGTTGTCCTTGATCGCGCGCTCGGCGAGGATGATGGCCTCTTGGCGTGAAGCCACGCCGGATTCGGCCTGCACCACGTCCAGCGGGGACATCGTGCCGATCTGGAGTTTCCTGCGGTTTTCATCGAGCAACTGCTGGGCAAGACCGAGGTCTTCGCGCTTGGCTTTGTAGTCCTCGATCGCAAAGATCAACTCGTAGTAAGCATTGTTCACGGCGCTGACGCTGTTGATCACTTGAAAAATAAAATTCTGGACGCTGATGTCGTGGCTCTTGCGTGCGATGCGGATGGCCGCCGCGTTCGCGCCGAACCCGAAATTCTTCAGCAGCGGCTGGGTCAACGACAGAGCCGTCGTCCCCGTGTACACGAAGTTGGAATTCAGCGTGCCTGACGTACGTGTGTCGGAGGCCGAGAGATCGTATGTTGCCCCGCTGGGCAATTTGCCAGCCAACCCCAACTCTGACTGCATATTCTGCTGGCTGAGCGATGAGATGTGGAGCGAGGCCTCTTGCTCTGGAGAGAGAGGCGTCGTGCTGTCCTGGTAGCTGACTGATCCCGAGAGCGTGGGATCGTAGGCGCTTTGTGCGGACACGACACCCCAGGTATTGATGCTTGGATTGATGCGCTGGATCTTGATGTCGAAGTTGTTCTGAAGCGCGCGCTCGACGCACTCGCGAATGGTGATGGACACCGTTACATTCGTCGCCTCATCGGCGCGGGCAATGCAACCGGCGCACAAAATGCAAACGGTGGTGATGACGATCAGACTGTGTCTTGCAGCATTCATGGTGAATTGGGTGAGATCATGCCCGAATCGGCGGCAAAGTCAATGCGCCTCAACAGGCGGCAAGGAAGTGGGCGTCGCGGTTGCCGTCTCGAACCGAACCGATCCGGTGCCGAGCAGGCGCAGGAACCGGCGGATGGTCGTCTCGGCATTCTGCTGGGCGTTGCTCAAGATGTTCATTTTGAGCGCGGCGGCTTGCACGTACTCACGGGCCGCCAGACGCGCTTGCTGCTCCATCTCGGGATTGAATGATACCCAAGGCGTCCACCAGGTCTTGGTGCGTTGCCAGACTTTGGTTTCCTTGTCGTTGATGTAGATGTCGAGGATTTTTGGGGGCGGCAATTTGATTGTGATGCTGCTGTCGGCCGCGACTCTTACATCTTGAGTGGCCAACTCCGACAGATCGATTCCACCCTTGACGGTGGCCTGCACGACCATGAGAAGCGACTCGGAACCAAATGGCACTTTTTCTTCTTCCAGCCCGATGACTTTTTGTATGGTGTATTTGACCGTCGCCAATTCCTGCAGTGCTTTGATTTCCTGCACGATTGCAGGCGGGTCGATCGTGCGGCGCACCGCGCCGACGCCGCGCGTCGCTTGGTAGCGATAGTACAACGCGGTCGCGCCGAGCGCGATGATGATCGCCGACACAGTGTAGAACTTGATGCGTTTCCACATGGCCAGTACCTCCTTGAATCGCTCACCACTCGCGTATGCGAAACGAAACGAACTCGCCGCTGCGGAGCTGGCGCGTAAATGGTTTCTTGTTCTTGATCATCACCCAGTCGTTTTCGCCGATTTTCATCTCCACGCTTCCGGTCAATGCGTCTGGCGGCAGGTCGAAGCTGAACATTTCCCTCTCTAGGACACCGCTGGCGGGCAGTTTGATCAAGGCGGTTTGTGTGCCATTCGTCGATGGCAGGAAACAATCTTTGTGCTGATCGGCCAGAGTGAACCAGCCGCGGCGCAAGACGACATCGTATGGATTGGGGTTCTCAAGCCGCGCATACACGATGAGCGCGTAGCCAACGTCAGTCTTGCCAACAGTAGTCTCCAGCACTTGAACCACATAGTTCGTGCCGCCGTACGTCCTGACGCGATGAGGCTGCGTGAGATGCCTTGATTCCTCGATGCGCAGCCACGCGATCAGCGCAAGGGCCACTACGATGGCAGCGACTGCCATTCCGCCAAACACGATTTTGCCGTTTATCTTCACAACGTCCGGATCGCCAAGTTCAACAGCGCAATCAACACCACTCCTGCCACAAAATTAGTAATGATGGCAGGCTTGCTGTGCTTCACCATTTCTCCAAGGACAGCATGCACGGCCAAAAACACGAAGCCGCCCCCCGCGTGCGCCAGCACCGCGCCCAACCAGAACATGGAGACTGTGCGCAAGACCCACAAGCCGAGCACGCCGCCAATGATCGTTGTGACTTCCACCGCGGCCACCCAGGCGACCGCGTTCACCCGCTTGAAGCCGGCTCCGAGGAGCAACGCGCCCAGCGCAAGTCCTTCGGGCACCTTGTGCACGCACACGGCGAGCAGAACGGACAAATCCAGTTTGCCGTGTCCGCCGTGGATCGTCGCATTGCTGGCTTCGTGGCCCGCCGCCAGCGCCACGCCATCCATGGTGCTGTGAATGGCCAGCGCGATGATCAGCGCCGTGGCGATTTCGCTGAATCGATGCGCCGTGGCTTCGTCGAAATGACTCGCAGCGCAGGCCGGACAGACGTGATACACATATTTGCTGATCAGGAAAAACACGACGTAACCGGAGCCCAAGGCGATGGCCAGCTCCCACCACTTCATGTCTGCCGCGCTTTCGGGAAGAATTGAGAAGAGCGTCACGCCCATCAACGTTCCTGCGGCCAGACTGATCAGCCCACAGAGTTTTTTGTGAGAGATCCCGACCAGCGCGCTGACGATACCGCCCGCCACCGCCAGTAAAAACGCCAGCCCCGCGCGGAATGAAATGGCCAAACTATCCTGCACGCGCCTCCTTGTTAGCGGTCATTATAGGTTGTGGCGAAAAAAATACTGAAAAGGAATTCGTCTCTTCAACCCTACTGCGCCGCTGGCTCGGATTGCACCCAGCGTGTCAGCAACTCGTCGCGGGCGCGGTCGGCGTGGTCGCGCAAGCGCTGGTCGGTGATCAATGCCGTGAAAGTGTCCAGCAGTTGCACGCGCAGGTCGAAGTCGGGTTTGGGATGCGGTAGCGACGGAATTGGCGGATTCGGGCTGGGGACTGCTCCAACCCCTGGATCAGCAATGCCGTCCACGGCAGCGTAAAGCAAGCGCACATCGGTTGCGGGTGAACTGAACAGAGATTGGAGAACTTCCGTGATGCGTGGGTTTGCCTCCAGCGTGGCGGTCAGGTAGCGGGTGGCCTTCACCTTGTTGGCAAAGCTCAAGGAGCTTGAGTTCCACACGCGCGTCAGCGCCGCCCCGCCGTCGCGGTCGGCCATGGATGCCAGCGCCGCCAGCGCGGCCTCGTCATTCTGGCTTGCCAATTCTTCCAAGCGCGGCAACGACTGGATGTCGCCACTGGCTACAGCCTCTGCGATCCAAGCCTCGGCTGACTCGTCTCCTTGAGATCGCTCGCGGAAAGGCATGCGGCGAAGTTCGGGCCGCGCCTCCAGCGCAGTGCGGGCGTCGAGGTTGCTTTTCAGCTCGGCCACGGTCTCCCGCAGCCGCTGCGCCTCGGCCGTCAACCGCGCCCGCTCCTGCCGCAAATGCTGAATATCGTCCTCCTTGGCCACCGGTTCCGCCGTGGTTCGCGGCGCTCTCTCCCGGCGCGCGCTTTCCCACACGCGCAGATTGAACGCGCCGATGGCCGCCACCACCACCGCGCCGATCCACAATCCAGCCACAAAGGCTGCCGCAGGCTTGAAGCTCATCAATCGCACCGCCATCTACACTATACCCAACCTGCCAGCAGCGTGAAAGCGAATTCCAAGCGGCGGAAATGATCCGCGTGTCACCGCTTGCGCGAGCGTTGGTCGCCGCGTGTCGTCACGGAGATGGTGGCGTGGATTGTGGCGATGACGGTGCGGAGTTTGTCGCTGGTGGTGACTGGCTGGCCTGAGCCTTTTGGGGTTCTTGCGATTCCTGGCTCTGCTGCGGCGCCCAGCGCACCTTGTCGGCCAGCAGGATTTGGTCGTTGTCGGGCGGCAAGAGCGTGGCGGCTCTGAGCGGAAAGGTTTGCGGAAGCTGCCCGTGCATGACCGCCGCCCATCCTTTATACTGGCCTTTGGTCACTCCGGTCTGCATGGGCTGATTCAGCATATAAGGCGTGAGCATCAGGAACGACACAGACACACCCTTGGGCGGGGCAAAATCATGCAGGTCATTGAAATCGTCGATCGTCGTTGGCAACCAGATCGTCCGCCGGTCGCCGTACCATGCCATGGCCCACGGAAGATCGCTTACCCCGACATCTTTTTGGCCAAACCACTGGGCCACCATGCGAGTAACCGGTGAGATGTACGGCGGATAAGGATACGGCCCTCGTCGCGGAGGCAGCAACGTGAAGATCATCGGCGCCAAGTTCAACAAGGCAAACGCTGTGACCGCAGCGGCGCGTGTGAGCCGGATGCGGAAAGGGATTCGATCCAAAAGAAGATAGAAGAACGCCACTCCATACACCGCCACCAGCGGGAGGAACAAAACCAGCAGATTGCCACCATGAACGTCCGGGCTGTTCTGTTCCGGTGGAGTCCCAATCAGCGCCATTCCGAAAACCGCACAAGCCAGCGCACCCAGCACCGCGAGCCGCAATCTCGTCACGTCGCGGCGGCGAAATGCGTACAGCAGCCCCACCGCAAAGAAGAAAATAAAATAATCAGAACCGATCTGCTTCAGTGAATCGGTCGAAAGACCCCTAGCCCGCACCAAGAACCTCGAGAGCATGGGCCGGATCGAATACGCCCCGCCGAGGTTCGGACGATAGGAGCGCGGCAGGGCTTCATCACCGACGATCTGATACTTGGCGACGCCCAGCACGCTGCCTGACACCCGGTAGTCGCGCACCAGCCAGGGAGTGATGACAACCAGAAAGACAAAAACGTACACAAGCGCCCACAACCCCGAGCGCCTTCCGCGCATGATACGCGACGCATAGATCGCCATCGGCACGATGAGAAATGCACTCAGATAACGC
The DNA here is from genome assembly GCA_049510215.1 of Verrucomicrobiia bacterium. GTDB lineage: Bacteria > Verrucomicrobiota > Verrucomicrobiia > Palsa-1439 > Palsa-1439 > JBEKZD01. The sequence goes on along the minus strand of JBEKZD010000012.1, from coordinate 48,121 downwards.
GTTAGGAAACACAGCCCCAGTAAAACCGCGCTTGCCAGAATCAGGTGGCCTACCCGCGGGGAACGGGGGGGCCGGGCCTCGAGTTGTCCCACCCCGGCCTGTTCGGTCTTGGGGATCTCGGGCGGATTCAACCGGCGGTCGGCCAAAAACAAACAGTACACGGCGAGCAATGAGAGAAGCATTAAGAAATTCGTCGGTAACCCCGAAACTGCGTACGACCAGAGCGTGTCCGAAAAAAGGAGCAGCAAGCCCGCTGTCAGTGCCACTCGTTGATCGAAGAGTTGCCTGGCCCAGAAGTACACCAGCAACAAGCTCAGCAACAGGCAAATCTGGTCAAATGGCAGAATCACCCAACGCTCGGGGGCGTACACGCGCTCGCTCTTCGAGTCGAAATCAAAAACGCGTGCGGGCATCAACTTGAACAAGCCCGCCAGCGCTAGCGGGTACAGCGGCGGATTGCACAGGTCCGGATGCTGCATCAGCCGCTGCTCGTGATCGTTCGTGAATTGCCTGAGCTGCCACAGGCTGAGCGGACGAATCAGATAGGTGGTGAATCCCTGGCCGCGCGCGATGTTGCGGGCCAATTGCGCCATGTCCATCGCTTCGCGTTTTTCCAGCCCGCGGAATTGACTCGCGGTATACACCAGACCCAAGGCGACCGCCACCAAAACAAGCACCAACCACTGGAGAACTTTTTTGCCGCGGCCCAATTCGATCTGCCAGACCGCCGTCTGAATCGTGTTTTCTGTCGCCATAATCTTTAGCTCCTGCTTTGACTACGAATTCTCTAGTTCGTATTTCTTCAGTTTCCGGTGCAACGTGCGGCGGCTGATGCCGATCTTCTCAGCCGCACGCGTGCGGTTGCCACCCGTTTCCTTCAACGCCTGAACGATCAACTGCCGTTCAGCCTCTTCGACCGTCATGCCCGTGCGCACCACCGAAATCTTCGTGAGATCCGCGCCGCCGCGGATCGCCGCCGGGACGTCGCGCAAAGTCAGGCGCTCAGCCCGCGCCAGCACCACCATTTGCTCGATCGTGTTCCGCAATTCGCGTACATTCCCGGGCCAGTCATACGCCATCAACACGTTGAGCGCCTCTGGCGTCATCTCGCGCACGGGCTTGCTGTTGTCCCGACTGCACTGCCCAAGAAACGCATTGGCCAACAACGGAATATCTTCGCGCCTTTCCCGCAATGGCGGCAACGATACGCTGACCACACTGAGACGGTAAAACAAATCATCCCGAAATTTCCCCTCGTTGACCAGCTTTTTTAAGTCCTTATTCGTCGCCGCGATCAGCCGCAGGTCCACGCTGATCGTCTTTTGTCCCCCGACGCGCTCGAACGCGCGTTCCTCCAGCACCCGCAGGATTTTCACCTGCATCGCCGGCTCAATCTCGCCGACCTCATCCAGAAACAGCGTGCCGCCATCTGCCAATTCAAACCGCCCGATGCGACGCTCGACCGCACCCGTAAACGCGCCTTTTTCGTGGCCAAACAACTCGCTCTCCAGCAACGTGCTCGTCAGCGCGGCGGCGTGCACGGCGATGAATGGCCCGTTCTTGCGCGGACTTAAGTTGTGAATTGCATGGGCGATCAATTCCTTGCCCGTCCCCGTTTCGCCCCTGATCAGGGCGGTGGCCCGGGTCGGCGCAACTTGCTGCACGACCTCAAACATCTGTTGCATCGCGGGCGAAGCGCCGATGATGTTTTCCAGTCCGAACTTCTTGTCGAGTTGCGCGCGCAGGCTGACATTTTCGGATTCGATGCGGCGACCGTGGAGTCCGCGCTGGATGACCAGTTCGAGTTCGTCGAGGTTGATGTTGGGCTTGGTGAGATAGTGATAAGCGCCGGCCTGCATCGCCTCGACAGCGTTTTCGATCGAGCCATAGGCCGTCATCATGATGCAGACGGGCGGTGCCGGGAGCGACGTCGCTCGCCGCAGCAAGGCCATGCCATCGATGCCCGGCATCTTCAGGTCGGTGACCAAGACGTCGATGGGCTGCGACTCCAGCAACTGCACCGCTTTCTGCCCGTCTTCGGCAAGCACCACTACATAACGGTTTTGCAGCGCACGATCCAACCCTTCACGCGTGCTGCGTTCGTCGTCGACGATGAGAACCGTCGGCTTCTTTGACTCAGTCACGGGTTTGCTCTCCTTCGGTCGCGGCTTCCAAGAGGCGCATCCGCCTCTCATGAATCGGCAGCTTGATGCGCACAGTCGTGCCACGACCGGCGTCGCTCTCCACGTCGATGGTGCCACCGTGATCGCGCACGATCCGCTGCACGATCATCAGACCCAAGCCAGTGCCGTCTGGCTTCGTGGTGTAGTACGGCTCGAAGATTCGCCCCATTTGTTCCGCCGAAATGCCCTGTCCTGTATCAATGACGGAAACCACGAGATGGCTGTCCGTCGCCTCGGTGCGAATCCGCAAAATGCCTCCCGCACGCATGGCCTGCAGGGCGTTCCTGATGAGATTGTAAAACGCCTGCTTCAATTGGGCCCGGTCGACCAGACTCGCAGGGATGTCAGCCGCCAGTTCCTGCTCGACGAGGATGTCGCGGTCAGAGATTTCCCGCTCCAACAACTTCAGCGTCTCGGTAACGATATCGTTGATCGAGGTGCGCTGCAGGTCGGGCTTGGCCGGCCGAATCGCACGCAGAAACTGGCTGATGATCCGGTCGAGTCGGGCGATCTCGTCTCGTGCGACGCGCAAGTCCTTCCTCAATCGCTCGGCGTTTTCGGGCGGCAAATTCTTGAGTTCCCGCTCCATGAGTTGCAGGTGGATGTTCAAGGAATTCAGCGGGTTGCCAATCTCGTGCGCGACCCCAGCGGCCAGCAACGTCAGCGCGGAGAGTTTTTCGGACTCGATGGCACTTTCGGTCTGTTTTCGGGTCTCGGTCACATCGCGCAAAATGACAGCCATGCCCGTGACGACGGACTTTTCCTCGTCCACCAGGGGAACGATGTAGAAACTCAGAAGACGATGGCGCGGGTAAAACACCTCGAGTTCGTGGGTCATCACCTTGCTCCACTCCTCTTTGTCAGCCGACCAGATCTTTTGCCAGTCCAAATCACGCAGGTGACGAAACAAAGGTTCGCCGATGGCTTGCTCGACGTTGAGGCCGAGGAGTTCGGCTGCCGCCGTGTTGAGATAACTGATCCGGCCATCGGCTGTGCTGACGATGATGCCTTCCTGGATCGTGTTGAACAGAGTCTCCAGAAAACCTTTCTCGCGAGAGAGTTTCAGGACGAAACTCTGCAGGCTTTGCGGATCGACGCGATCGATACGATCAATGAGCTTGTTTAAGAATGTGTTCTTCACCGCTGGCCGAATCAGTTTACTTGTGCAACTTCGTCACGGTTTGAAGTGCTTTCGTCTTTGACAACAAAGCGACGCGTGTGCCAACATGACGCGACAGAAAGGCTTTTTCAAGGTCAAATTGAGGAATTTATAAATGAATCTCGACGATCTGTATAAGAATCTGCTGGTGGCTAACGATTCGAAACTCGCGCTCGTTGTCTTCGACGGGCTGGGTGATATCGCCACTGAAGAGACCGGCTTTCGCACACCTTTGGAGGCTGCTCGTACACCCAACCTGGATGCGCTGGCGAAATATGCGACTCAGGGAAGGATGATCCCCGTAGCGCCGGGCATCACTCCAGGCAGCGGCCCGGGGCATCTGGGTCTGTTTGGATATGATCCGCTCGAGTACGAAGTCGGCCGCGGCGTGATCGAGGCGCTTGGGCTGGGCATCAATTTAAAGCACGGCGATGTGGCTGCCCGCGCCAACTTCTGTTCGCTGAACGACAAAGGCATCGTAACCGACCGTCGCGCCGGCCGCATCGACACCAAAGTCTGCGAAGAACAATGCGCGTTGCTCGCCAAAAAAAACAAGAAGATCGGCGACGTCGAACTCATCATCAAAGCGGGCAAAGGCCATCGCTTTGTTGTCGTGTTTCGCGGCAAGGGGCTGGAAGGCCCGTTGAGCGACACCGACCCGCATCGCGAAGGCCTGCCGATTGCCACGGCCAAGCCGCTCGGTAAATCGACGAATACTGCCAAAACCGCAAAAGTCGTGGCACAGTTTTACAAACAGGCGCTTCCGTTGCTGAAGACCTGCAAGCCGGCGAACGGCTTTCTGCTCCGCGGCATCGCGCATCAGCCGAAAATCCCCACCTTCGAGGAGCGCTACGGACTGAAGGCCGCTGCCATTGCGATTTATCCCATGTACAAAGGCCTTGCCCAATTGGTTGGCATGAAAAAGATCGAAGGTCCATCGACGGTGAAAGAGGAATTCGAAGCAGCAGTCGATGCTCTCAAGGCGTTTGATTACGTTTTCGTTCATGTCAAAGCTACTGACACGGCCGGCGAGGACGGAAATTTTCAGGCGAAAGTCGCTGCGATCGAAGAAGCCGACGCGGCGCTGTCGATCTTGATGAAACAGATGCCCACCGTGCTGGCGATCACGGCCGACCACTCGACGCCTGTACCCGTCAAAGGCCACTCCTGGCATCCGCAACCCGTGATGATCTGCAGCGACATCGCCGGCTGGGACGGCCTCGACCGTTTCACCGAGCGCGCTGCCAACCAGGGCTCGCTCGGCGTCTTCGAATCGAAGTACCTCATTCGTCTCATGCAGGCCAACGCCAAACGGCTCGACAAATTCGGAGCATAGTGGCGCAGGCGTCCCGTTACGCTCAGCGTCGTCACTGCTTAACGCGCTTCGTCGCCAACGCGCAGCTCGCCTTCAAGAATGTCGGCTGTGGCGAACCGCGCGCGCACCGGCTCCGTAATCTGCACTGTACCCACTTGTTTCCCATCTCGATAAACCGTCATGTGCGTGCCCAACGGCGGCAAGGCGCGCGAATAAAAATCGATGACCACGAACCGGTACTTCGCGTTGATGGACGTGATCTTGGCGGGAGCAGGACCAGACTGGGCCGGAGCAACCTGTGCCTCCTGTGTTCCGCTCGGGGCGGTCGCCGCAGGACGATGGCCGGTGCCCGCACAACCGATCACCTCGAAACTGAACGCTACCAAGGTGAGTATCAACAACGTCTTGAGACAACGATGCACAGTTTTCATTTTCCTCCTGTCACACACCACAAAGCCCGGGCTGCAGCTCAAATTTGGCGCGCCTGGGGCGATTCGAACGCCCGACCGTCGGATTAGAAATCCGATGCTCTATCCAACTGAGCTACAGGCGCGCTGATTTCGCAAAGCGCCATTCTCTGCTGCGGGCCAACTGACCCGCTAATGTTCACAGATTCTGGCACAGTTCGCAAGGCCGCGCCAGCCATAACGCGTCGCCCTCGCCGATGACGGAATGCGACGCGGTGCCCCTCAGTCAGACTCGAAGACTCGGTGTGCCCAGACCGAAACACGGTTGGGGAACTTCTGCCGAGGGTGTGGGCCGTCGAGGCCCACGTTTTCAAGGAGGTGGTCGTTGTGGGGCGGTTTCCTTACCAGACAATGTCGAGAATCGAATCAGCAGGCGTCACCACTGAGAAGCCAGAATTCGAAAGTTGTATGTATCCAACGCGGTAGGTCTTGTTTTCGATATGTTCAGCGAAGGGGATATACTGACTTATCACGCCGATGAGTTTGAACTTGTAAATACCGAGCGATGGATTCTCGATAGCTAGAACTGGCCCACCGCTATTGCCAAAATAGGTCGGACTATCTAGTACGATTGTCCTGTTGTTTGGGTTCTTCCCTGCCACGATTGCCTTCCTAAGAAGGGGCAGGTTATAGTCTATTTGAGGCGGGAATCCTGCGATATCTCTGATTCCGATTGAGCTGGGGTACCCGAAGAGATAAACTTCGTCTGAGACTTGAACGTCTTCATATTTCTTGAGTGGCACGGTTACGATTATCGGGTGAGGGACCATGATGAATGCGTTATAGACGTATTGCGTCGTTGATATCATCTTGCCAAGATGAATCACGGCCATGTCTTGCGTTGAATGGGCCTTGATTAGTGTATTGGAATAGAGACCAACCAAGTCGATGCTCATCTCAGTGTTGGCAGGCGTGTTGGAAGGCTGGTTATAATAATAAAGAACCTTGGCGGATTGAGCGTTCAAGTTGCCAGTTTCAGGATTGAAGATCACGTGTTTTGCGGTGACAAGAAAAACGTTTGATTTTGACCCATAAAAGAATCCCGAACCGAATGAACCGTCACTGAGTTTTATCAAGACAGAGAAGAGCAAGTAATTGTCCGGGAGCACGGCCGAGGCGATTGGGACGAGAAGAAGCACCACTGCGACCGTGGCGAAAAGGGGAATCCATCTGTGCCCCTTGCTTTTTGCGGTGGTCGGGGTTGGCTCTTTGTGGGTGGTAAGGTCTGTTGGATAGGACTTGTGATTCATAACGAGATTCTCCTTCGGGTGTTTGGTCCGGCGATCTAGCACCCATTGCAAGCGACTGTCAAGCCGGGCAAGTTCGACCCTCAAGCGAAGAATAATGAATTGCTTCGTGGGATAGCAAACGAGGTGGGGCGGAGTTGGTCGGCATGGGCGGAATGCGCGGGGCGCGGCGAAAGTGATTGAGGCCAGAGCGAAGTCTCGGCGCGTGGCGGCCAACAGCGGCCACCGCTTGCGTTGGCGCAATGTTGTATCGAGGCGGTGCACACGCCGCCTTTCGATCATCCGCATCGTGTCCTTAACCAGTCTTCCATCGCTTGGCGCGGATCGTAAACAGGATTCGGCGCGAACACTCTGTCCGTGTGTTGCTGAACCTGTAAAGGGGTCAAACCTTGACTATTGAGAGAATGGCTTTCATGAGCCAGTCTTCGTGTCATGGCCCGACCCATCCGCCAGTCCATAGCAGGCGGCTCCAGGGATCACGCCTAGTTTCACGGGCCAGGCTGAGCCGCATACGAAACTTTATAGGTGCTTGGATCGTCTGCCGGTCACGGGCCCAAGCGTATGCGATAGAAGCGGGTCGGCGAATAGGTTGCTCCGCCTGGATCTACCCAGTTGGTGAATACGTCCCCCGCCCCCGGCAAGATGAATGCCGGGCTAATGTCGTTGAAGTTGTTGCCGCCAACCACGGTGCTGGCGGCCTGCACAATGTTCGTCCGGCCGCCGCCAGCCTGCCACACGATGATGATGTCGCTCCCTTGTGGTGTAAGCGATACGATCTTAAATACCGAGGCATTGTTGGTCGGATTCAGCCCGGCGAGGAACTGGTTGGTGTTGCTCATGCCCTTGCCGTATGGGTCCGCATTCGGGTCGGCCTGCGGACAGGTGGTACACCCGAAGTACCTCAACTGCCACGTCTGCCATGCCGTCGGGTTAATCGTCAGGCTGAATGCCTGCGTCGCGCTGAGACTGTTTGCGTCGGTCACCTGCACGGTGAAGTTCGAGGTGCAGTAGGTCGTCGGCCTGCCGCTGATGACGCCGTTGCTGTTGCCGAGGCTCAAGCCATCCGGCAACCCGCCGCTGGTGATGGACCAACTGTACGGCGTTGTCCCGTTCGTCGCTGCGATGATTGCGCTGTAGGCGATGCCGACGGTGCCCGTGGGCAACGGACTGGTCGTGGTGATGCTTAGCGGTGGTGCCGGCCCGTAAGTGGCCTGAACGGTCGTGATGCTGTTGGTGGCGATCACGAAGACCTGCTGCGTGGGCGTGGCCAGTCCCGGAACAGGGTAGAAATTGATCGAGTATTGTGCCGGGGGGAATCCCACAACGGTCAAGCAGCTATTGCTGCTGGGGTCCGTCACCCATCCGGAGGAAGCCACTGCAACGTTGGTGCTCACCCAGAAAGATGCCGCGTTGGTATTGACTGTCACATACAAGGTGCCAAAGTTGGTCTGCTGACTTGAAACCAAGTTGTTTGAGTTAATTGCAGCAACGAAACTGGTGTAGGGCGCTACCGCGAGCAGTTGCCAGTTTGTCGAAGTCGATAAGGGTGGCACCGGCAGATTTTCGGAGGGGTAGCAGTTGGACGGAGTCAACCACAAAGGATTGGGGTTGCCATCCTGGAACAGGTGGATGAGATCGAATCCGACTGGGTTGATGTTGGTATAGCTGTGAAATGTCTCTATAATGGGTCCCCAAGAGCCGTAGTAACTACCCTCGGTGTAAACGTTGTTCGTCAGGTACGCGGTGGTGTAATCATAAGAATACATGAGATCCCACCCTGCCCGGTTAAAATCAAACAACTCGACCCGATTTTCCCAGTAATACAGGCCGTTGCTGAATCCCGTATTATAGGTTCCATTGCGGATATGTACCATCTGTCTCGTGATGGCGAACTCATCTGGGCGCGTGGTCAGGTACTGCGGATTATCATTGGGCAGATCGATCAGGACCTGCCAGCGACTATTAGCCGGTTGTGCCCAGTCATAAACCCAAAACTCCGGCCCGTATGTACTATTGTAGTCCACCAACGCCTCCGTGCCCAGTTGAGCACGACAGGTTGAGGTCAGATACAGATAGTAAATAGACTGACCGAGAAAGGCTGGGGCGATGGCGTAGAAATCGACCACCGTCGAATTGGTCCAAATAAGGGCGGTGTCGTCGTACCAAACGCCATAACCGATGCCGCCTGGCGTTAGCCCATTTGTTATGCTTGTTGTGTAACCTGAAGCCGTTTGTTTGTTTCTGGGCACCGGCCGGCTTTTACTAAAATCGTGCTTCGGCGGCATTTTACCGTCCGGAAAGTGGTGGGCGATATATCGCTTCGTTTCTCGGGCAATCTCTTCACGCCTATCCTGAATGACTGATGCGGTCAGACTCGCTGGCATGGGAGGAATCGTGATACCGGTCGGGACGTAGCCTTCGTTGAACGCATGGTCCCCGATGTTGGTGATCGTCAGGCCATTGATCGCGCTGGGGATGGTCACGGCCCCGCCGGAACCGGTGTATCCCGTAATGGTGATGGTATTGTCGGAGTTGGTCGTATAATAGTATTGGGCTTGCACTGGGGCGGGTAGCGTCAACAGTAGCAGCAGCGGCAGCAGCCTCGCGGCGCAAGCGGCTCTGGAACGGCCGCGCGTCGTGTTCGTGTTGGTTGAGTTCACAACCACGGTTTTTGTTTCCATGATGGTGTTTTCGTCGCGCGCGAAAGGCAGGCTGTCGAATTGGGTGGATGGACAATCGAGTAGCGGGCGTTGACCGCCGCACTCGTCGCGAGCTTGGGTCAGGTAGGAGGCTACAGGACTTCGGAAAGCGTTATTGGACACGCCCGTTACGATGGAACTATGGTTTAAGTACATTCTCGCGCCAACTGGAACCCGAAACTGGCGAGGCGAACGTCTTGGCTACGCCCCGCTAGGCAGTCTGAATGGCTATAACGAAATCAATCCTCCAGTCAAGGAAATTAGGGCACTCTATGACTGGCATAGGATGGAAGGCTCATGTAGAGGCGAGTTCGGGGACGTTAGGCGCAGTTGGTCGGCAGGGGCGGAATGCGCGGAGCTTCCGGCGTCACATGGATTTCGCTTATCTTTGCGTTGTGCTGCGGATCGTGCATCGCGGATCAGTAAATGAACGTCTCCAGTTCGTAACGGGCCAGATACGGACGACCGCGATTCGGGTCAAACCGCAGGGCTGCGCGGATGGCGTTTTCCTGGTCGTCCCGCTGCGCGGGCGAAAGCGATTCGACGTTTTGGGCGAACGCTTGCGCCGAATACGGCCCGCCGGGATAAATCAACAGCGGCGAGAAATAGACGTAGTCGCCGCGCCCCAACGGCAACTCATTGAGCACGCGGGCCGTCTCGCGCTCATGCGTTGCCGCGAACCGTTGCCCGCCTGCGCCAATCAGCACGATCACGCCGACTGCGATGTCAGCATCCTTCAGATTGCGCACGTACCTGATCACCGCCTCGGCGCTAGCAGGCTTGCGCAACCACTTCAACAGCGCGTCATCGCCGCTTTCCATTCCGATATAAACCCGCCGCAACCCCAGCCGCTGCAAATCGATAAAGTCGTGCGAACTCCGCGGTGTCCCCGTAAACACATCCATGAATGAGGCGATACCGGCGAAGCGCGTCTCACTACCCAGCCACCAACCGGCCGCGACTTTGCGCTCCTCCGACGGCGGCAATTCAAAGTGCTCGTTCACCACGTGCAGCATCTCCACCAGCGTTGGCTGCGGCAGCGTCAACGCATTGGCTTCGCCGAGAAAGATTGAGCGACGCGACCGCAGCGACGCGCCCGCCAACTGGCGGGCATCGCGGATATGCTGTTCGAATTCGGCCGGCGTCTTCGCACGGAACCGGACGCCGCGGTACAACTCGCAAAACATGCAGCCGCCGTAGCCGCAGCCTTCGGTCGCCTGCAAGACCAGCGCGTTGTACTCGTCCGGCGGCAACACAGCCACCCGACCGTACACAGCCCGGAAACGCTCTGCCTCGCGTTGCGCCGCTTTGACGTCGAATTGCGCCACCCGCGCCAGCAGCGGGGAGATTTGATCCAACGCTTCCTGAGGCGACGGCTTGCCAAACTCGATGGCGGCAGTTCCGCTCTGCAATTCGTCGTGGACCGGTTTGACTTGCTTGTGGGCTTCGCTGACCAGCGCATCCATATCGTCGGATGCCAGCACGACGCGTTCGAGTCCGCCGCCTTCCTCGCGCGTGCGTTTGCGGCTAAAGAGTCCCCGATTCGACAGGCTGCGCCGCCAATACTCGTTTGGCTTCGCCATTTTGACCAGCCGCGCTTCCAGGTCGTAGTGAATGGCCAGATCCGACCCGAAGTAAAACGCCAACTCTGTTGCCGACAGCGCAAGATAGACGCGTTGACCGCCGCTGAGAATCAGTTGCAGCCCCGTCCCGTACGCCGGCACGGCATCAAGCCCGCGTTGCTCCTGGTACCGCAGCACGCGTTGATCAACTAGCTCTCCGTTTGTCACAAATTGGCGCTCGCCGTCGCTGCGGCGTCCACCAGACCGATTTCCGCGTCGGTCAGATAACAAGCAGGATCGGACGCCCACGGATCGCCGTGCACCTGCCAGGCGCGGACCCGGAAGCTACCGCCGCAGATGTCCTTGAAGCGGCACGCACCGCACCGGCCCTTCAGCAGCGGCAGTCGATTGCGCAACTGGGCCAGCAACGGGATCGAATTATCCGACCAGATTTCGCTAAACTTGCGTTGTCTGACGTTTCCGAGTGTGGTCGTCTGCCAGAATTGGTCAGGGTGAACGTTGCCTTGTGTGTCGACGTTGGCGATGCCGATGCCCGACGAGTTCGCGCCGCCACCGTTCCATTGCATCCATTGATGGACCTGCTCGGCCCGCTCGGGATTGCGTTCACGCAGCTTCAAATAGATGTACGCGTTATCGGCGTGGTTATCGACCGTCAGGATCTCCTTGCGCAGTCCCCGCTCGTGGAAGCAGAGGGCGCGCTCCAAAATGATGTCCATGGCGCGGCGCACTTCCGCGTGAGGAAGTTCGTCAGCGCGATTGCCGCGACCCGCATAAACCAGATGATAGAAGCAGGCGCGCTGAATGCCCGACACCTGGATGAAATCGAAGATGTCGTGCAGATCCATGCAGTTGCGCCGTGTCAACGTCAGGCGCAGACCGACCTTCTGGTCGACGGCCTGGCAGTGTTGAATCCCCTGGACCGCTGTGACAAACGCGCCTTTCCGGCCGCGGAAAATGTCGTTGGTTTCGCCGATGCCGTCGAGTGAGATACCGACGTACGCGAGCCCGATCTTCTTCAACTGCTTCGCTGTCTCTTTGTCGATCAGCGTCCCGTTGGTGGACAGCGTCACGCGCAACCCCTTGTCGGTGGCGTAAGCCATCAACTCCAGCAGGTCTGGACGCGTCAGCGGTTCGCCGCCGGAGAACAGAACAGCAGGCACGCCAAAATTCGCCAGATTGTCGAGGACACCTTTGGCCTCGTCCGTCGTCAGTTCCCCGGCATACTTCTGCGCATAACTGTCGGAATAGCAGTGGACGCAGCGAAGATTGCAGGTGCGCGTCACGTTCCAGACGACGATCGGCTTGCGTTCGGCAGCCGACTTGGGCGCGTCTTGGCCGTGACCGTAGCGCAGATTGTCTGCCGGCTGTTCTTCGCCGCAATAAAGTTTGGTGATGCTAACCATGCTCTTTCACAACTCCTTGAACAAATGATCGAGGTCGCGCATTCGTTTAGGCTCGTACACGCAGCACGGTTCTTCCGCCATGTAATTGCCCGACGCGTAGAAGGCACGCGCGCGACAGCCGAGACAGATCTTCTTGAACTCGCACAGACCGCACTTGCCCTCCAATTCATCCACGTCCCGCAGGCGCGCGAACACTTCGGAACCGTTCCAGATGTCGCTTACATGTTGACGACGGACATTGCCCGCGCTGACCGGCAGATAGCCGCACGGGAACACCTCGCCCGTGTGCGACACGAAACAAATCGAGCTGCCCGCGAGACAACCCTTCGTCATCGCCGCCATGCCGGGCTGATGGGATGAAGAGTGATGGGTGATGGGTGATGGGTGCGACTCTGTTCGGCGCAGGTCTCCCGACCGCGTCGTCTCGTTTGACCGTGAGGTTTCCTGGCTGCTGACTTCTGTCTCCTGTCTCCTGTCTTCTGCCATGCGCTGCTTCATCACCCGAAAATAATGCGGCGCGCAGGTCGCCTTCAGATGGATTTCCCGCGCCCTGCTCTTGTCGTACATCCAATTCAGCACGCGCTCGTACTCTTCGGACGAGAGCATGTTCGACTCGGCAATCTGCACGCCGCAGCCCACCGGTACCAGCATGAACAGGTGCAGAGCGTCCGCACCCAATTCGCGGGCCGTTGCGTACAGTGTCTCAATCTGGTGAACGTTGTGCTTGGTGACAGTGCAATTGATCTGCATGCTCATGCCGCGCCGGCGGAGATTGCGGAACCCGTTGAGCGCCGCCCTGAGCGAACCGGGTTGACGACGGAAATTGTCGTGCGTGACTTCGTCCGCGCCGTCGATGCTGATGGCAACGCGTTTGATGCCACTATCCACGATGGCGTGGGCCATGTCTTCGTCGATCAGTGTCCCATTCGTCGCCAGCGCCACGAGCAGACCGCAGTCGCGGGCGCACATGGCGATCTCGAAAATGTCCGGGCGAAACAGCGGTTCCCCACCGGAGAGCACCAGAATGGGTTTTGCGAAGCAGGCGAGGTCGCGGACGAATTGCAGCGCCTCGGTCGTGGTGAGATCGTTTTTCATGAGTTGCTTGCTCACGTCGAGCCGCCGACAATGGATACACTCAAGGTTGCACCCGGCAGTCGTCTCCCAAAAAAGCAGTCTCAACTCATGGTTGTCCGATATTGCGCCCATATACACACAAAGGTTTAGCAGTGCCGATGCCACTCACGCAAGCAGAATGGCAATCAATTGCCATTCAATTAGTTCTGACTGGACGCAGTCAAAAGCGAGATGGCGACCGCCTGACAATCTGGCGGTCATCCGAGACCCTGCTCGACAACTTGTCGGCACCCGAAACCGCGCTCACGCGATTCCGATTATCGGAGCGGCAGCGCAGGATGGCGGAAGGGCGCGACCGTCTCCGTCTATTGCGGAGCCGCACGAAGCGCAAATGATGTCCCTCGGGACTTGGAGGGTTTGGCTCCTGCAAACTGCAAGGCACGAAAGAAAGCAGATTGGGAAACCTTATTCGACAACGGCTATTACCTTTTCCAGCGCTGCTATTGCCATTTCGCGCTGTCTTTGGGCGACGTCCGTGGACGCATCTAATGCGCTCAATGCATCCCTGGCCAGTTTACAGGCGACGAGCAACTCTCGTGAATGAGTGTGTCGCTCGATAATCTCGGCAAACGACTCACCCAAGGCTCGGCTGTAAACAGGTACGACAGAGATTTTCCCTGCAATTTCCGTAGCCGCCCGAACCACTGCCATGCTCGGCCCCTGCAGGGGTGCGCCTTGCGTTTCCGGCCTATCTGTCATGTTTCGAATCGTTCGGTTCCCATGGTTGCTGCAACAAACGCGGTCTCACCGAGCATTACCTTCCATCTGGGCATCTCTGAACTCGGCAGCCTCGATGATCTCTTGGGCCGCCGCGCTCGGCTGGATGGCCGGCTCCTCTCGGTTACGAGTAACGTCGGGACGGTATCAGATGCCGCCGTCGGCTATCATCTCCTTCCGTGCGTACCGCCGCCGCTCCGGCAATTCGCCGTTCGGCGTGAGGGCTTGTGCGTCTTTGTTTCGACGTTCTGCTTCATCGCGCACCGTTTACCAGAAGTGCTTTCAGGTGTCAATAGGTCACTACTTAGAACATTGAGCTACCTCGCGGGTATGGTTAGCGTTAGCTTGGAGTGAAGATGAGCTACGCGAAGAAGCCAAAGGCCGGCCAGCAGACGATGAAAGTTCGCGAGACTGTGTATGACTACATCGTCGCCGAGGCTGAAAAAACAACCCGCACGCCGCCCGGCATGATGGAGCACATGCAAAAGCTGCACGCAGCGATCAAAGAGATTTTCGGCCACGACGACATTGAGATGGTTGTGGAGAAGATTCGCCAGTGGAAAAAGAAGGCAGATGGAAAATGAGACCCCATGTACGTCGTGGCGAAAGGGAGTGACAGGCAACGCTTGACAATTTGCGCAGCGTGTCATCTCGCCGCCTTCCTGGCTTTTGTTTGAGCTTTTTGTCTTGCTGTGCTGCAGCCTCCGTCCGCCGCACGTGCGGCGCATTCTCTTTGTGGCAGACTGGGCAGAGGATGTTGAGACCACAACATGGAACACAGCCGGCAAGCACGGGTGGGAAAATCCAAAAAGACGGTCGACATGGAGCCGTCCATCCAGGCTGCCTTTCTGCTTTTACGCGGACTAGTTGGCGACGGCGGGAAGTATGGAGATGGTTTTCAATTGCACGTCGGGTTCCCGGCCATGAATGACGAGTTTATGCATGCCTGAAGCAAGGTTGAAACGCTTGGGAACAAATTGATCGTCGGTATCCGAGCCGTCCCCCCGCCAGCTAACGACCCGCTCGGCAAATCCAGTCGTTACGTCAATGTCCCAGATCATGGTGGGATCTTCCGGCGGACCGTCAATATTCAAGTAAAACGAGTTCGACTCCATGGCGGGCGCATTCACCACTGCGTGAATCACATAGTTTCCAGCATTGGTGATCGTGAAACTGTAGATCGCTTTGCCCCCCTCGGTAACACCTGTTTGAGGGGCTGGCTGATAAAGATAGCCGTTGGTCACAACGAATGGAGCGCTGACAACGCCTGCGGACACGGGGAAAGACAGCCCCGGTGTTTGGATGTCCGGTGTGGTGACGGCTGGGCCAGCCGTGGCTGTTTTCTTCAATTCAGGTGCGGCATTGGTTTTGGCATCTTGAGCAGAGGCCGGGATTGCCAGCACACACGCCAGGAGGATGGGAGAGAATCGTTTCATGCGACCATTCCTACGCGCCCGGCAAGAATTCATCAAACAAAAAAGCGCCCAGAGATCAGCACCTCGGCTGGCTGTTTGGTGTTCGCCGTCCAGAGCGCTGAGCGGCGGGTTGACAGTTTTAGCTGTGAGGCGTAGCGTTTCTCATGAAAAGAAGGGGGTGCGTTATGACACGAGCGGCGAAACTCGTCGGGGTAATCGCGGTGGCCGTCAGTATCGGCCTCTTGGCTGCGCCAAGGACACTGGCAGCCGCTGGCTACCACGGCGGATATTACGGTGGAAATGGTGGCTGGTCTCATGGTGGATCTTGGGGCGGTCACGATGGTGGATCTTGGGGCGGTTACCATGGTCGATATTGGGGTGGTTACCATGGTGGATATTGGGGCGGTTCGTGGTACCCTTGGGCGTTTTCGTTATCCTATTACGGCGCGCCGTACTACTACGACTACTATTATCCCCCGTCTGTGTACTACTCGCCGCCCGTGTCCTATTACTCGCCACCCGTGGTTTACAGTTCGCCACCACCGTCGCCAGTGGTTCAAGATTCACAGCCAGTCCAGCGCAGCAATCAGGGTCAGCCCGGGAGTGTTTCTGACATCAAAGCGCTGGTTAAAGCGGGGGTCAGCGATACAGTCATCCTCAGTCAAATCCGCAACTCGCGTACGGTTTATCGGCTGAGTACGGACGAAATCATCGACCTGAAGACCAACAAGGTGAGTGAGGCGGTGATCGACTTCATGATCAATACTTCCAGCCGCCCCGATGAAACCAGATGAGCGGATTGCCGCCCAATCACCCCTCGGCGTCTCGCTACGCTCGGCTTCCATCAACGAGGATTGCCGGTTGTGTTGGCGGGCCAGGTCAGAATGAAGAATAATGAGATGCGACCCGGTGACGTCCGATGAGGCTTGCCCTGCAACTCTGAGAACTGCCGTGCTGTGACGCGTTCGACAAAGGAATAGCAAGCGCGAAGCGGCGGCACTGTCAGGAGGGTGACGAAGCGTCGGGGGACAGGCGGCGGGCGGCAAAGAAACAGCCGGCCGCAATCAGGGTTGAAGCGGTTGCCAGGACGATGGCTTTCGATTCGGGACGTTTCCACCAGTCGGACAGTCTGACCATCAGAAATCCGATCTTGCCGTAATACATTTCAACGTCACGAGAGGCTTTCTTGGAATCCTCAACTGATAGGGTGCCATCCTGCCAGTCGCCTGCCGTAGTGGTCGTCGCTCCGCTTTTTGACTGTCTCGCAATCCGGCGCTGTCCAATCCAAAACACAAGGCAGGCGCTGGTTAGTCCGAGCACCAACACGACAACCCCGAGCCGGTTGAGTGTCGCGCCTTGTTTCGGCGATGAACCCGACAACTGAGAAAGCAGACCATCCACGTTCCAAGAATAGCAGAGGTTGGCGATCCATCCAATCGTTGCCGGGCTGGATGGGAGGAGCTGAGGGAATGCTCTCAAGCGAGGAACACGCCAGCGCCGGCCTCCACCCCATTGTGTTATCGGCTTCGTCATACGCTTCTCCTGCGAGGTGGGTAATGGAGAGATGGATCGTTTATTCTCTGGTACTGTGGGAACAGGTGGGAAACCCGGTCCTTGGGGGTGGCCAGTCAGGAGCTCAGCCCCGGGGCGGATTGCTCAACACGGTGACAGTCAACGTTGTTGGAAACGCGGCGCTGTGATATAATGGAAGCTAGGCCGCTTTGGAGACGGTGTTCCATGACGTTCCTGTAATGTTGGCGATACCATCACTGTCATGCTAGTGTTGCCGAATGTCGGCAGAAACGCTGGAGACCGGCAGCGGGGGATTTTCGCTTTAATAGCGGCCTGATGAAATTTATCCTCGCGCTGGATGATCACAGCAGAACCCGGCAGTGTGAAAGGACATTTTATGAAACTCGGCAAGGCGTTCTTATTGGCAGCGGTTATTCCGACTTTGGGGCTGAATTCTGTCTTCGCCCAGATATACAATTTCACTACGATTGCCGGGACGGCCGGGACGACCGGCAGCGTCGATGGAGCTGGCACCGGCGCGTTGTTTAACGATCCCATGAGCGTGGCGGTGGACAACAGCGGCAACATTTATGTCGCTGATTATGGGAATAGCACCATTCGTGAGATTAGTCCTATTCCTCTGTTGGGGGAGTGGGGGGTGGCCACTATTAGTGGGACGGCCGGGACTACCGGCAGCACGAACGGCATCGGCACCTCCGCCTTGTTTAACTATCCCACGGGCATCGCGATCAACAATAGTAATGGCACCCTTTATGTCGCCGATTACGGGAATAGCACGATTCGCGAGATTGTCCCCTTGGGGTCGGGGATCTGGGATGTATCCACCATCGCCGGGACGGCCGGGGCTAGCGGCAGCGTCGACGGATTTGGCAGTGCGGCGCTATTCTCCAATCCTGTATGTGTGGCAGTGGACAGCACCGGCAATGTGTATGTCGCCGACGATGGGAATAACACCATTCGCGCGATTGTCCCCTCGGGGGGGAACTGGTGGGTATTCACCATTGCCGGGAAGGCCGGGACGTCCGGCAGCGCTGACGGCACCAACAACACCGCGCGGTTTGAAAGTCCCGCAGGTTTGGCAGTGGACAGCGCCGGCAATGTGTACGTCGCCGACTATGGGAATAACACCATTCGCAAGATTGCGCCGTCGGGGACGAACTGGGTGGTGACCACCATCGCCGGGAAGGCCGGGACGTCCGGCAGCGCTGACGGCAACAACAACACCGCGCGGTTCTACCAACCCTCGGGGTTGGCGGTGGATGCCAGCGACAGCTTGTATGTCGCCGATGCAGGAAATGATGTTATTCGTAAGATCACTCCGGTGGGGACGAACTGGGTGGTGACCACCATCGCCGGGACGGCCAAGAAGTCCGGTAACGCCAACGGCACCGGCAGTTCCGCGCGCTTCGACAGGCCGATAGGAGTTGCGCTGGACAGCAGCGGCAATGTGTATGTGGCGGACACGGACAACGACACAATTCGGCAGGGATTGGCGTTGGCCGCGACTTTCGTTCCCTTTCAAGGCACGTATAACGGTTTGGCAATCCAGACGAATGCGCCTTCGCAGGCGAGTTCCGGGTCTCTCACGCTTGTGCTGGCGGAAACAGGTTCGTTTGCGGCAAACCTGACGATGGGTGGAGGGCGCGCCGCGTTCGGAGGACAATTTGATCAAAGCGGGAATGTGACGAATGCAGTCACGGGGAGCGGATCGAGTTCGTGGCAAGTGATTTTGCATCTCGATCTGACGAACGGCACGGAGGAGATTACAGGCACGGTCTCTAATGGCGAGTTCCGGTCGGAGTTGGTGGCGGATTTGGCGGTCTTCAGCAAGGCAAACGCTTGTCCACAGACGGGCGTGTACACCTTCGTGGTGACGCCACCTGCAGACAACGATCCGAACCTTCCTCAAGGCTGGGGCCTTGGCACGTTGACCATCGCCACCACGGGGATCGGGAAGTTATCCGGCACGCTGGGAGATGGAACCAAACTGACGGGCACGGTTCCAATTTCCAAATACGGCACGGGTCCACTCTATGTCCTGTTGTACGGGAACAAGGGTTCATGTGTTGGCTGGCTGAATATCACCAATAACGCCATCGAATCGACCGTGGACTGGTTCAAGCCGCCGGTACCTGCCAACCACTTTTATCCAGCGGGCTTCACGAACAACGTTGTGACGCTGCTCGGCTCGAAGTACGTGGCCCCAGCCAAAGGCAGCCCGATGCTCAGCCTGACCAACACCACCGGCACTGTCATGTTAACGCTTGGCGGCGGGAACCTTGGCGCTGTGTTGTCGAATTCTGTAATGGTGGCGACCGATAACACTGTGACGATCCTGCCCGGAAATGTCACCAAACTGACGCTGAAGCTTGCGCCGAAGAATGGGACGTTCAGCGGCAGCTTCCTGCCTCCCGGGACTCGCAAGGCAGTGAAGTTCCAGGGCGCCGCGCTGCAGTTGCAGGATTTCGGCGCCGGTTTCTTCACCGGAACGAATGAAACGGGTTATGTGACCATTACTCCGGTAGAGTAAAACCGGCTAGAACCGGACGGTGCAACTGGCGCTGGCGAGGTGGGCGGTGTAGTTGTCGATGCCGCCGCCGCTGCGGTCGTTGTAGTTGTAGAATCCGTAGCGCACACGGGCCATGACGTTGTTGGAGATTCGCCGCGTGAGGCCGACGAGCAAACCGGTTCGCTGATCAGACAGTCCCAGCGGCAAGCCTGCGGAGGCGTTGACGGTGGAGTTGTCCGTGCGAGAGTAGGTGTATTCGACGTTCACGTCGGTCTTGTTGTCGAGCGCATAGCCGGCGGTGCCCATCGCGGTCCAAACGTTGCCATGATACGGGATCACGGCGGGATTGCCGTTGGCGAACGCGATGGTCCGCGTGTCCTGCAACGAGAACAGTCCCGTCAGGTACAACCGCGTGATCGGAGTGACGGTGGCGCTGACGCTGTAGATGTTGGCGTCGAAGTTGCCGGACAGCAACTCGCCGCCGCGCGCCAGCAACGGAACCGACTCAGTGGTCGTTTTGATATCGGTGGCCAGCTTCTGGTACTTGAACGCCATATTGAAATAGCGGCAGGGATGCAGGGTCAGCTTGGTCATGATTTCATCCTCGATGAAGTCTTGGCCGGTGATAAACGCGGGATAACCAAGAGCGCTGACGCCAGTGTCCACTTCGTGTTCGTAGTCGTTCTGGTAGATGCTGTGGCGATAGCGGCCCGCAAGCGTCACGCGAGGAATAGGCGCGGTGTTGAAGCCGACGGTGTAGTCCTGCCGAAAGATATCGGTGTCGGTTCGGCGCGTGAAGGCCGTCGCCGGGTCGCCCGTTTCACGTTCGCCGAGGTTTATCTGTTGTTCGATCCATTTGCCTTCGGTGTAAAGCGTGGTGAACGGAATCTTGGTGTAGCGCATTCCGAAGGTCTCTTCGAGGCTGTCCTTGTCCGTGGTGCTGAGGATAAGCGCGCTCGGCGCATTGGTCGTCCCGGTGCCGGCGATGGCCGTTAACAGTGCATCGCTGAATCCATTGCCCGACGTGCGCTCGGCTTGCAGCCCGGCGCACAAGCTCAGCCCGGCAAACGGGCCGAACATCGTGTTGAGATTAACCACGTGCGAATCCAGGTCCACAGCGATTGCTTGCGCCCGCCAATCGTTGGCGAACGGCGTGGTGAATGGCTGTGTGTTCATAGCCAGGTTGCCGCCGCCATCGAGCGTGGTGAACATGTAGCCCATCGACCAGTACACCTTGTCGTTGACGTGCTGGTCCATGTGGAACGTGTTGTAGAATGAGTCGTGGCGGTAATCTTCATGGATCGCCACGGTTTGGGCCCCGCCGGAGACGAGGTTGGTGGCAGCGTCGAACCGCGTCGTGTCCTGATGAAAATGCTCGAAACGGAACTGGTCAGCAATGTGGACGCTGGTGATGTCGTGTTCGACTCCCAGCTTGATGATGTCGGTCGTTTCAGTCGGCTGTTTGAACGACGGGAAAATGTTCCGGGTCGTGGCACCCTGTGTGACCGGGCCCCACTCCAGAAGGGACTTGCCGCCGTCTTGGAATTGTCGTTCGTAACCGAGCGTCAGTTTCGGCAGATTCGGCAGCGTCAGACCGGTTTCGAAGAAGATGTCGCCGTTGCGGACAAACATGTCGCGGCCCAACTGGAAGGAGGACGGGGTGAACGAACGGAAAAATCCGCCGTTGTCATCGTAATACGTGCGGAACTCGGTGAAGCCCGCGCGCACAAAGCCGACGTTCGGGTTCACAATCTCCAGCCGCAACCTGTAATCTTCCGCATCGAAAATTGCCCGGCCTTGCAGATTCAACTGCCAGTCTTTGCCGAGCTTCTGATGATACGTGGCATCCTCGATGCCGCCTGTCCAGCCGTCCTTGATTCCCCAGTCTTCACGGAATTTTGCCGCGTCGCCGCGCACTGTCACGTACTGGGCCATCGGTGTAACCGTCACGCTCGGCTCGGCCACGGTATTAGTTTCGTCCGCGAAGACAGGGCGCGCCGCGAACGCAAACACCGGGACGGTGACCAGGAACGTCTTCAGGATCGATCTCTTCATGAGCGTGTTCCCAGCCGGATTATTCGTAGCGTGCTTATCGTGATGCGCTCAAACCAACAACACTCCGCCAACGGCTCAACTCTCGCCCGGACCCTCTCCCTTGGAAAGGGAGAGGGAAAATCTCCTCCCCCCGCTTGCGGGGGAGCCGAGTCTGCGAGCCCCGACACACTGTCGGGGTTGCGGCAAAGGATCAAGGTGATGGGTTGTTGGAATGCGATGCGGTTCATGAATCAACGAGGCTCAATACCGCAGGTGCGAGTTGATGTCCGACCCGTGCACCGCGGTGTGGCAGCCCGCGCTGAAACACGTGCCCCGGCTCAGGAACGGCGTGTGATCGAAGTTGCCGATGAATGTCGTGCCAGAGGTATGAGGCATGGCGACCTGGGCATGGCATTTCAAGCACAGATTGTTGTCGCGCTCGGCAAGCATCTTATCGTTGATCGAGCCGTGCACATTGTGGCAGGTCGTGCAGCCCTCGCGCAGGGCTTCGTGCTCAAATACGTGCGGACGGCTCTGTTCGCGGTGGCACTGCGCGCACTGGTCATTGACCCGCACAACCATCATCCCTTTGGGCCGGTTAATGTCTTCGCCGTGTGGATCATGGCAGTCGATGCAACTCATGCGCCCTTCCTTGACCGGGTGATGATGCTGCAGACTGAATTCAGCATTCTTATCGAGGTGGCATTGGAAGCAGGCATCCGGGCTTTTGGCGGGATTGACGATGTTGGTCTTGCCGCCGCCCGCGTCCACATGCAAGCTGCCGGGGCCGTGGCACGACTCGCAACCTTCGCCCTGAACGCGCTCGCCTTCGCCGGGGATCTGGATGCGGGCGTGGGAGGCCAGCTTGAAGTTCTTGACCTCTTTCTCGTGGCAAAGCCCGCATTGGTCCATGCCCACGTACTTCGCGCCGGGAATCATTGGAGGCGCCATGACCACCCGGTCCACCGTCGCGCACGAGATGACCACAACCGCCAGGGCAATCCCGCCAATGATGCCGACGATGGCTCCAGGTCGGAGCGTCCGTCTCTGTACTGCACCTGTTTGGCCGGTCGTGCTCACAGGTTGCCTCTCCTTATTCTAGCGATAGAGGATGTCAGCGTTGGGGAAGTCGTCACTGTACGCACGCCCACCTGTGTTCGTGCTCAGGACCGTGTAGCTCCATTGCAGCAGCCCGACGGCGAAACGCGTGTTGTGGACCCCGCGGCTCAGTTCGCGCTCGATCAAGAACTCGTTCCAGACGGCGTTGCGCTGCGCGGCGTAAATGACTGGATAGGAGGCGGAGTTGGTGAGTGAGGTCCAAGCCGAACCGCCTGACCCTCGCGTGATGCCCGTGGCGAGCATCTTGGTCACCAGGTTCGTCAGCACGCCATCCACTTCGGTTTGCACGCCTTCGGTGATGCCGCTGCCGTCATAATCGCCGCCGTGAGGGCGGCCGGAGGTGAGGACGGACACGTGGTCGAAGTCGGTGACAGGATCCACGCCGGCATGGCATTGGTTGCAGGCGGCGACATTGTCCGCATCGGTCAGCCTGTCGGTCATGCTGAAGGTGTGGTCGCCGACGGTGTTGGATCCCTGGAACATGTGGCAATCGACGCATTTGGCTACGGTATGGTGAGCGGAATTCTCCAGCGTCACGGTCGCGATCACGTTCATCGCCCCACTCACAATGGCCATGACATTCGTGGAGGCACGGATGGCCAACAGCACGTCAGTGGCCGTGCTATCGTGCGGTAACGTGGTGGAGGAGGAATATGTCGGCGGCGGGCTCCGTCGCGCGTTGTGGCAGGACATGCACGTCGCGGAGGTGCCCTGGCCGGTCAACGTCGGTGGCGTCGGAGCCACTGAGTCGTCCAGAGTCACCGTGTCATAGACGCGGAGTTGATGCGCACCGGCGGCTGGGTTGACGTGCGGATCGTGGCAGGTCTGGCAACTGAGATTGCCTGTTCCAGTGCGAATGGGATTCTTGCCTTTGAGCCGATCCACAAAACCCATCGGAGCGTGGCAGCGGGCGCAAGTGGCGCTGGTGCCTTCTGATTCGGACAGTGCCTCGTATGCCACATCGTGTGGTGAAAGTTCCCACTGCTGCGGCTTGACGTGGTGGCTGCCGTCTTCGTGGCAACTCGCGCAGACGGCGCCGTTCAAGCTCGTCGATTGGCTGGGATGCTGACTGCCGGGGCCGTGACAACTTTCACACTGGATGTTGGCGAGGTTCTGCAGGTTCGTGGGCATCGTCGCATAGTTGCCCGTCTGCAGCACCGTCGGGAACGTCCAGCCAAGTTGTTTCTCGACGGCATAGAAGTTCCCATTCGACGCCGCTAGCGGCGCCTGATTGTAACCCAAGGTATGGCAAACGAAGCAGCTTTCGTTGTAAGAGGGTGAAAGCAGACCATCAACACCGCGTTGAGCCATCGTCGCGTGGCCGGTCTGGCTCCACGGGGTGACCATGTCCGTCAGCCCGACCTGTGGGAACGGGCCGTGGCAAGAGGCGCAGGTGGCAATGCCCTCATACTTGGCACCGGTCACCACAAAGGTCGATACATTCGTCGTGCGGACGCTGGTGCTGATGTTGCTGAGTATGACTGTGCTTTGAATCGTATAGTCACCTTCCCGATCAGGCTGCAGCCAGGTGAAGGCTGTTGTGTTGGCGCCCAGTGTGGCCGTCGAACCTGACGGACCTCCAAGCAGGCTCCAAGAGTATGTAGGAACTGAATTCGTATCATCGCTCAACTGCGAGAAGTACTGCTTTTCGCCCAGCGGAAGGTACGGTTGTCCCGGAGACATGCTGGCCGAAGTCACCGTCAGAGTTCCGATGTTTATCAGCACGGTGTCGGTCACGGTGACCTTGAGGTGGTAGGTGCTCCTGGTCATTTCGTCGTTGTCCACAGGAATCAGACCCACTCCTCCAGCCACGGGAATGAAATTCGTGACGGACAACGTCGTCAATCTGGCGATGTTTGAGCTGGCATTGCTGATCGTCGCATTGGTGCGCACGTCTGTATCAGTGATCTTCCATGAGTAGGTCAACGGGGGCGTCAATCCGTTCGTCGAAGCAACGTTGGTGAGGAGGACCGAAGTACCGAACCCGACATCGTACAACGTCGTTGGAGGAGCGGCGGTGGGAGAAGGAGGAGACGCATTGATCGTAACCAAGACTGTTTTGCTGCCGATCCGTTTCTTGTCATAAGTCACCTTGACCCGCAATTTCGCATTGCCGACAAAGTTTGTCGGGATGGAAACCGGGGCACTGATGAAAGACTGGATGCCGAGCGAATCCACGGAGCTGGCGAGCACTGAAAACTTCGTCGTTCGCCACCGACGGCCTTGGATCGAAGCTGTGGCTTTCAAGTCACCCGGGCTTGTGACATCAAGGCTGATCCGATAAAATACCTGCCCTCCTGAAGTCAGGTCGCCGCCCACGCCCACGGATATAAGCTGCGCGCCATTTGGCGCTGTGGCGTGTGTTGGCAGAGCGATCAAGGCAGCCAGAGCGACGACCACGACGTTCACGAGCGATTTAAGATTGAGTACAGAGTTCCCAAGCATTGTCTTCCTCCTCCGCTCTCTCTCCATGGCAGCCAATATGCCAGAATAACAAGGTCCGGTCTCGTCACAAAACGATTGCCGTCTCACTTTCTCTACGACTGTTGGCAACGGATGGTTCCGATCGAGCCATGGCGTCAGCCGCAGTGCCATGCCCGCCAAACTGCACAGTTTCGCACCCAAAATCAATCACTTTGTTGTGTCGAAACGTGGCCCTTGTCGTTTTCTTCTCCTTCCCGTGCGGGTTCGACTGTGCGCGACTTGTGCGGCGCTTTCTTTCCGATGAGCCATGCGGGGTTCATTGGATATTCCTGGGGATCGAAAATCACCCAGTAGAAGTGCCAGACCAGAATTGCCAGCGTCGCGAGCAACGCTTCGTAGTAGTGAATCACCTGCGCCACGTCGTGCCAGACCTTCGGCAGCAACCGCAGCACCGTCTCGGTAAAAATCAACATCACGCCCGTGATGATCATCACCACCGAGCCCCAGACCAGCGCCCAGTACTCCGCCTTCTCTGCGTAGTTCCAGCGCCGGTGCGGCGGCGGCGTCCGGCGTAGGCCGAGATTGAAGGCCAACTGAGCGAAGACATCCTTCAGGTCAGCCCAGGCAAACCATAGCGCGCGCAAGTTCGCCCGGCCTTGGCGCGTGCCCACCAATGCAGTCAGATGGACCACGAAAAAGACGGCAAACGTCCAGCCGCAGACGCGGTGAATCATCCCCCGCAGGTAGCTGCCGTTGGACAGCGCGCGGAACGGCCAGCTCCACGCCGCATCGGGGAATTTGTGCACGAAGCCGGTGTATGCCAGCAGGATGAACAAACCCATCAGCAAGAAGTGTTGGGCGCGCATCCAACGCGTCAGACGCGGCTCGCCGTCGCTTGCCCGCACGGCGCGGATGTGGGCGCGGGTCTTGCAGAGATAGTCGAGGAAGTTGAATATCGCCATTCCACCGATGGTCAGCGCAATCAGCACAATGTAGAGCCGCGTGATGAAATTCACGATCCACGGTTTGCCTTCCGCCGCGCCGGGCGGAGCATGGATCCGGAAGAATTCGGCGCTGAGCCGGGTGCCAATGCCCGGATGACACTTGCCGCAGGTCTGAGGCAGGTTTTTCGGGTTGATCATCGAGAGGGGATCGCTGGCGGGCAGGATGTCGTGCACGCCGTGGCAGGAGGCGCAACTGGCGGCGGTAAGGTTCCCACCCTGCAAAGCCAAGCCATGGAAACTTTGAATGTAGGTACTGAACACGTTCGGTGGCAAACGGTACTGCGTGACGATCCGTTGTGCGGCATGACACTGGCCGCACGCCTCAGGGATGTTGGCCGGGGATACCCGGGAGGTGGCGAGTTTGACCGCGGTGATCGTGTGCTCGCCGTGACAGTCCGTGCAGACAGGCGCATCGCGCACGCCGGCCTTGACCGCCTGGCCGTGAACGCTGCGCATGTAGGTTTGCTCCACGTTCTCGTGGCATTTCCCACAGGTATTGGGGACGTTTTGCCAGTAGAGCTTGGAAGCGGGATTGGTGGATTTGTGCAGGTCGTGCGAACCGTGGCAATCCGTGCAGACCGCGGCGTTCATCTCCGCCTTTTGCAGAAGGGCAATGCCGTGGACGCTCTTCTCGTAGCTCACGATCGGACTGCGCTGGCGCAGGTGGAACTTCTCCATCTCCGCGGTGCTGCCATGGCAACGCCCACAGGTCTCGGGGAGATTGATGCGGAACACCGGTGACGCCGGATTGCGGTAATTGAGCAACTCGTGTGGATTGCCGTGGCAATCCTGACAGGAAGCCGCTTCCGACACGCCCTTGTGAATTGCCTGGCCGTGATCGCTTTTGAGATAGATTTCCGTCTCCACCCGGTGGCACTGGCTGCAACTGACCGGCTTGAGTTTCTCGGGATGCGGCAGATCAGTGATGTCCGTGTGACAGCTTGTGCAGAGGTTCTTGGCGTGGATCGACCGGCCAAATTTCGTTTCGTCGATGAATAACGAGATTGCTTTGCCGGTCGCGTTGGTCTTGGTCAGCGTCCGGTCAGAATGACAGGCGAAACAGTCAGAATTCTCAATGGCCCACGAAGTGCACGAAAACACCACCATCAGCACTGCCGTCAGAAACCATGCACGCCTCCAAACGCTGTCATTCTGAGCTTGCCCCGAAAGCTTTCGGGGCGGGCGAAGAACCTCTGCTGGTTTGCTCGCTCGTGAGCATGCATGCAGAGGCCCTTCGCTTCGCTCAGGGTGACAAGCCAGAAGCTGTTCATGAGGTCGCATAACTGTGCAACCCGCCCAGCAGGACATTCACGCCGTAGTAGGTGAAAATGACGGACGCGAAACCGATGACGGAAATCCACGCAGCGCGTTTGCCTTTCCAACCGCGCATGAAGCGGCAATGCAGGAACACGGCGTAGATGAACCAGGTAATCAGCGACCACGTTTCCTTCGGATCCCAAGACCAGTATGTTCCCCAGGCCGAATTCGCCCACACTGCGCCGGTGATGATGCCCGCCGTGAGGAACAGGAAACCGAACGAGATCGTCTTCGCTGTCGCCGTGTCGAAGGCAACTTCAATCTGCGGACGACTCTTCGGCGTGACGAGGTAGCCAATGCTCGACAGCGCGGCGATCGCAAACCCGCCGTAGCCGAGGAAGCAAGTAAAGACGTGGACGGTCAGCCAGTTGCTGCGCAGCGCCGGCATCAACGGCTGGATTTTCGTCTCGTAGGTGCTCGCATACGCCAGCGTCAACACGGCCAGCAACGCCGTCGCAGTGCCGAGCACGGGAATTTCGCGGCGCACCTGCAGAGCCAAATACACGACGACAATCGTCCACGCAAACAGCACCATCGACTCGAACATGTTGCTGAACGGTGCGCGGCCCGCCGCCAGCCAACGCAGAATCATGTACGTCGTTTGCGCCAG
The DNA here is from genome assembly GCA_049510215.1 of Verrucomicrobiia bacterium. Lineage (GTDB taxonomy): Bacteria > Verrucomicrobiota > Verrucomicrobiia > Palsa-1439 > Palsa-1439 > JBEKZD01. Next base: position 20,249 of record JBEKZD010000012.1, on the reverse strand, counting down.
CGCGCCCGCCGACAGGAACACGGTCGCAATCGAGGCGAACCGCCCTTTCTTCGAGAACAGGTTAGCTGCCGAGAACAGCAGAGCTGTGAGATACCCAGCCAGGCTGAGATTGAAGGCCCACGTCATAGAGCCGCTCCTTTTCGAGGTTGAGTTTAGCCATCAACGCCGCCACCCGCATGTCGATGATCTGATGGCACAACGCCAACTCCTGCTCGCGCGACCGCACGTTCTCGCGCACGATCGCCTCCAAGTCGTCGATGTTGTACAGGTAAACGTTGTCGAGTCGCTGCACATCGGGATCGATGTCGCGCGGCACCGCGATGTCGATCAGGAACAACGGCCGATTCCGCCGCGCGCGCATCAACTTCTCCACGTCGGGCCGATGCAAAATTGTCTGCGGGCAACCTGTCGAGCTGACCACGATGTCGGCATCGGCCATCGCCGTCAGGCAATCATAGAAACGGACGGCGCGTCCGTTGAACTCCGTAGCCAAGGCCACCGCGCGGTCGTATGAGCGATTGGAAACGAGAATGGACTTCGCGCCCTTCTTCGCCAAATGCCGCACGCACGCTTCGCCCATCTTGCCCGCGCCGATGATGATCACCGTCTTTTTCGAGAGGCTGCCGCGGAAGATTTTCTCGGCCAGCTCGACCGCCACGCTTCCAACGGACGTCGCGCCGCGGCCGATCCCGGTGCGCGAACGAATTTCCTTCACCGTCTGCAAAGCCTTTTGGAACACGCGATTCAACACGCTGGCCGTGAGCCGCGCCGCGTAAGCTGTTTCATAGGCGTGCTTCACCTGGCCCGTGATTTCCGTTTCGCCAAGAACCATGGAATCCAAGCCGCTCGCCACGGAGAATAGATGTCGCACCGCTTCCGCGTCCTCTCGCACGTAAACGAGCGGCCTGAAATCGCGCGCACTTTGCGTCAACAACCGAAAAATGGAATCGATCCGGCCCGTCATGCGCGGCGTTGTCCCGTAGATCTCGACGCGATTGCAGGTTGAGAGCAACACCACCTCGTCGAGATCGCCGCAGATTTTCAGGCGGCACGCGCGGCAGACCAGTTTGGAAGGTGTCACCGCAAGCTGCTCGCGCACCTCAACAGGTGCAGTCTTGTAACTTAAGCCGGCGACGAACAGCTTCACAACTTCTCCCTTCGTGCATTGAGCCACGGGTTGAGGTAGAACACGACGAACAACCCGACGATCATCAGCGAGAACCCCGCGTACACTACTGGCACGCCGGGATCTTTCACAACCTGTAGCGAGGTGTAAGAGAGGTCGTCCGGGTTGTACCCCGATTGATAGAACGTGTAGCCCTTGTACGAGAACGGGCTGTTGACCTCGATCGTCTTGGCCCGCACCACGGCGTTGTCGCCTTGGATAACATCGAGCGTGCTCCTGAAACTCTTGATCGGCCCTTCGATGCGCTGCGGCTTCGCGGTGGCGTGATTCTCATACACCATCTGCAACCCCGACTTCTGGTCGGGGCTGGCGTGGCCGTCCTTCGTGGGCATCGCGAAATCGGGAAATCTCGCGAACAGCCAGTGATGGTTCTGGTAATTCGGGCCGGCGACGGCCACGAGGATGGCGGGGTTGCGCGGTTCGTTGGAGCGGCTGGTGACCTCGCGCGTGCTCATGTCGATGCTGAAATCTGGGACGTACCTGAGAATCTTGATGCGAAAATCCGCGAACTGTTGCTCGACGTCGAGCTTGATGGGCAACGCGGCCTTCAGATTCTTCTCCGGCCACGCAACGAGGAGTTGGTCCGGGTCGTCATCCCGCTTCACCGGTTTGGCCGCGTACGTTTCGATCTCGAACTTGGCCAGATGAAGGGCGAACGGAAGCGGCCTCTCATTGCCTTCGACGATGAACTGCGCTTTAGTGTCGCCCTCATGGAATTCGATGTACCCTTTTTCGCCCCACACGCCGCGGATGACGCCTCCCGCAAGGATCAACAGAATGCTGATGTGCGTGAGCATCGAGCCGAGCGCGCGACCGCGGGCAAAACCGGTCGTGCGCTGCGCGGTGGCAAAGCGGCGCGCGCTGCACACGGCCACGCTGGCGGCGAGCACGCACAGCAGTCCGATGAACCACCATGAGTAGAAAACGCGCGTCAGACCGAGAGTGCCCAACAGCGCGATTTGTCCGCCGGCTTCCGGATGTTTGTGGAGGTAGGCCGCGACGTCCGTGCCCTGCGGCAGCATCGTTCCCGCCACACACGCGACCGCGATAACAACCACGACGGCAAACGCAAACTTGACCGACGCCAGCGTGTCTATCAGTCTTGCCGCGACGCCCTTTTCCAATTTGCCGGGGTTTCCCATGGCCACTCCCCCATTGCCTGCGACCTAATGCTTAACGAGGGGATCCGGGTGTTTGATCTTCTCAAAGGCCTGGTCGTAATCGAAGCCGACCTTCTTGCCGTCCTTCGTGGTGTAGCGATCGGGTTTCCACGTTGGGTTCTGGTCGTTGTGGCAAAGCTCGCAGCTCTTCGAAGCGGGATAAACCAGTCCGCCCTCAACGGCTTTCGCGCGGTCTTCCATCGTGGACTTCGCCATGTATTTCTTTCCCGGGCCGTGGCAGGATTCGCAGGAAACGGCTTCTTCGGGTTTAATCTTTTCGGTCGCTACCGACTCGGTGAAGTTGTAGGCGGTCGAGTGACACTTCAAGCACTTGTTGCTGGTCTGAGGACTGTCGACGCCGACCTTGGCGCCGGCGGCTTTCGCCTCGGGCGTGCCGAGCAACTCGGACGCCTTGGCGTGCGGTCCTGCTTGCCACTTGGCCAACGCGTTGCCGTCTTCGTTTTTCTTGTGGCAGATGCCGCAGACTTTTGAACCCACGTAGTTCGCAGGATCACGCGTCTCGGCGAAGCATGTGCCGAAGACAAACCTTACGACTGCGAGCATCAAAAAAATATTCACCGTTGTTCTCATCGGTCCTCCCGTTGTCGGTTTTGGCTTGCCGTCGATTTAACAATGGCCTTGCCACCGCGAGTCTAGATAAAACCGAAGATTTTGCAACTGGCTTTTGCCACGGTGGTCGCGCCGTGCGCATCTGAGCACTGCCACCGTTGTAGGCCGACTCTGTGAGTCGGCGTGGTCTTCGATGCCCACCGGCGCGCCGCCTCGCAGAGACGGTCTACAATACCCGCCCTTTCTCGGTGGTGGTATCCAGATACACCCGTCGCGCCGCGTGATTTCGCGCAGTGACTCCGGATGGAGATCAGAAACTCAACTGACAATTTGGCGGTGAAGCGGCGGCATCTGACAGCTTGTCATCGTTCACCGCCTGTTTGTTGCGGATGCGGCACGCCATAGATGTCGATATGATACGGGCGGCCGCCGAACGTGGTGTTGCGCTCGGAAAAATAGCCGAGCAGGCCGAAGACGAGCGCCAGCACCAAAGCGGCCACACCGATGCTCACGGCAACGGGGCGCTTTTTGGGATGACGCTCGGGACTTCGGTCGAGGAATGGCCAAACCAGCAACAGCAACGGCGGAATCAGGGACACAAACAGGCCGAGCGTCTTTGGAAAATACTTCAGCAACTGATACGTGGACAGGAAGTACCACTCCGGCTTGATACCTTCGGGCGTCACGAACGGATCGGCTTTCTCTCCCAATTCGACCGGCCAGAGCACGATCAACGTTACCAGCGCGCCGACGAGCAGGCTGAAGACCACGCCCTCCTTCAAGACGTGGTGGGGGAAAAACGGGACGCCGTTCTCCGTATCGATCGGTTTTTCTTCACCGACCCGCTCCAGCGTGGCCAACCCCTGCACACGCATCAGGAACAAGTGCGCCACGATCAGCATCGTCAGCACCCACGGCAGCACCACGACGTGCAACACGTAGAACCGGGCCAGCGTCTCGTCCGTGACGCCTTCGCCGCCGCGCAGCAGCAGCTTCATATACTGGCCTGCCAGCGGAATCGCGCCGGTGATCTCGGTGCCGACGGTAGTGGCCCAATACGAAAGCTGGTTCCACGGGAGCAAATAGCCGGTGAATCCGAAGGTGACGGTGCAACCAAGGATAAACACGCCCAGCACCCAGGTCAGCTCCCGTGGTTTTTTGTACGCGCCCATGAAATAGGTGCGCATCATGTGCACCAGCACGCACAGGATCATCAGCGTCGCCCCCCATGCATGCAGCCCGCGGATCAGCCAGCCGAAATGCGCCTTGGTCATGATGAAACGCACGCTCTCGAACGCGGTGTTCGTCGTCGGCCGATAATAAATCATCAGCAGAATGCCCGTGACGACCTGGTTGAGAAACAGAAACAGCGACAAACTGCCGAACGTATGCCAGAAGCCCGTTTCCTTGGGCAGCGGTTTGTGCACCTGCTCATCGACGAACTTCTCCACCACGCCGATGTCAATGCGTTGGCCCAACCAGGCGCGGAGCTTTGGGTAGAGACTCATCGCGGTGTCGTCGTAGTCGCGCTTCCCTGCCCCGAAAGCTTTCGGGGTGAATGGAGCGCGGGCCGTTCGGTTGCGGCGGGCGTCCGGCGCTTCGCAGAAGCGCCGCTACATGAGCAATGATTGCGTTCGCGCGTGCGGCTCATGTGGATTTCACCATCACTTCCCCGTTGACGACCATCACGCCCTGCTTGGCCAGCGGCCGCGGCGGCGGACCGGAAACGGGGCGGCCGTTGATGTCGAAAAACCCCGCGTGACACGGACAAGCAATTTGCCGCCGCTGCGCATCCCAGCCAACGATGCAACCGAGGTGCGTACAGATGGCCGAGAACGCACTAAAACCCTGCGGCGTACGGATCACGATGACCGGATACCCGTTGACGGCGACGATTTTCGTCTGCCATTCAGCGAAGTCCGCTGCCTTGCCCGCCGAAACCGTTTGTGCACTCGGTCCTCGGCGCTGCGCCGGCCAGACGTAGCTGAGCACCGGCGCGGCGAACGCAATCGCCCACGCGATCAGGCCGCCGGTCAACAGCCAATCCAGAAACATTCGCCGGGAGACTTTTTGCTCGGTGTTCATCCTGAAACTGGTGGGGACGGACCGCCGGGCCGTCCGCTGGTTGTGTCCTCTGGGCGCGCCCGGCGGCCTGCTCGCGTGTCGTTTACGGAGTCGCGCCCTACCTCAAGCCGTCTTCGTTTCGCCCAGAACAGCACCGCCATCACCATGAGGAACCCCCAAATCGGGCCGAGCGCGAGTCGTTTCCAGCGCTCGAACCGCTCCAAGCCCGAGATGTCCGTGATCGCTTGGTTGAGGATCTCTCCGGAATGCGCGGCCACAGGCTTCAGTTGTTGGAGAGAGAGCGTGTGCTGGAGCGCTTCCAGTTGCGTGACCTGCGTCTTGGCTTCCTGCAATAACAGTTGGTCATCGTCCGTCGCCAGACCACGCACGGTGGCGTCGTGGACTGTGGCGGCCGCGTGTCCGTAGGCGCTTTGCTCTTTGCGGATCAGACCGGCCACCGCATCGCGCACGCCCAGTTGTTTGGGATTATTGGCGTGACAGTGCACGCAACTCTCATCGAACAACGCGAGCGACGCCTTCTGGATTCCGTGATTGCCGTGGCAACTGACACATTCGCTGAACAACCCGGCTGTGGCCGCCTCTGCGTGAGGGCTTTTCTCGAACAACTCGCGCTGGCGGATGTGGCACTTGCCGCAGACCTGGCCGACTTCCTTGGTGCCCGGCGGCGTCGCGCCGTGGTTGCCGTGGCAGGTGACGCAGGTCGGCGCGCTCAGGTCGCCCTTCTCGAAGAGCAATTGGGCGTGATAACTGGTCTTGTACTGCGTCACGACGTCAGCGGGCAGTTGATACTGAGCCATGAGCTTCGCGTCGCTGTGGCAGCGGCTGCAAGTCTGCGGAACGTTGGTCGGGCAAGTGCGGCTGGCCGGTGCCTTCGATGAGAGAATATCGTGTACGCCGTGGCAATCGGTGCAAACGGCCGCGTTCTGGTCGTTGTGCTCGAACAGTTGCTCGCCGTGCTTGCTGGTCTTGTAACGGTCGAGTTGGTCGGTAGGCAGGCCGTACGGATTCATCCGGCGCACATCGCTGTGACAACTGGCACAGAGTTCAGCGATGCCGCGTTTGTTATCTGGCCGCTTAAAGTTGTCGGTAGCGTGCGCGGTCTCGTCGTTCACCTTGGGATCGCCGCCGTGGCAATCCACACACGTCAGCCCGGCCTGCGCGTGTGCGCTTTGCGCATAGAGCCCCTGCTCCTTGCCGTGGCATTTGAGACAAGAGATCTCTGCCGCTGGCGCGGCCATGATGGCAGCCAGCAACACCAGCGCCACGCCGATCACATCGAGCCGCCGTTGTGGCAGTCGCTGCATTTTTGACCTTTCCATGCGTCGGCGAGTTCCTCCGACGGATGTTGAAATTCAAATCCCTGGGCGCTGAGCGTTTTCAAGTCCGTCCCCGCTCCCTGGGCGATAATCGTATGGCAACTGTTGCAGTCAACAGAAATCGTCTTGCCCTCGGCGCTGGCGTGCTGGCCGTCGTGGCACCGGAAACAGCCGGGCCATTCAAGGTGGCCAATGTTGTTGGGATAGACCTTCCAGCGCGATTTCATTTCGGGAAAGAAGTTCGCCTGGTAAATCTTCCGGAGTTCGGCGATGGCGCGCTGGACGGTCGCGAGGTTGGCCGACGCGTACTTCTTCGTCAGCAGGTCGGCGATGTTCTGCAGGGCTTCGGCGGTGGTCTGGTAGACGGCGGCCAGCGCGTCGACGGCGTTTTTCTTGATCGAGGGCAACGCCGGATCGATCCGCCCCAGCGCCATCGCGGAGTCCACCGCCTCGTCGGGCGAGCGGAAGATGTGCGTGGGCCGGTTGTGGCAGTCAATGCAGTCCATCCGCCGCACGGATGCGCTGGCCAACTGTGCAGGCTTCAGTTTGTTCTCTTTCGCCTCGTACACGGTGGTGTTGCCCTTGGAATCCGTGAAGCGAATCCAGGCGATCTTCTGCCGCGCTTCGTCTGTCGCGATGTACTCAACCTTGTTGGCGACGTTCATGTGCCAGTGGATGCCGCCGACCGGCCCGTGCGTCGGATCGCCGCCGCCCACCTTGAGCAACAGTTCCACCGTCCACGGGCTGTTCTTCTCGTCGTACTTGAAATGCGTGCCGACCTTTTCCACCGCGCCGTAGAATTTCTGCGGCCAGTGGCATTGTTCGCAGGTCTCCTGAGCCGGGCGGAGGTTTTTCACAGGGGTCGGAATCGGCCGCGGATACTTGTCGAACAGGGTCGCGTAGACCTGGTAACTGCCGGACAACTTGGAGCGCACGAACCACGTCGCACCGGGGCCGATATGGCATTCCGTGCAGGTGACGCGTGCGTGTGGCGAGTTCTGGTAGGCGGTGAACTCGGGCCGCATCACCGCGTGACAGGTCTGTCCGCAGAACCGCGTCGATTCGGTGAAATGATAACTGCGATAGCTGCCAATGGCTGTCAGCAGAAGGAACACGACAGCGAATCCGCCCAGGCTGCCGAGCAATTTACGGTGCCGGGGCCGGTTCAGATCGATGATGGGAAACAGTGTCAGTGCGACGCGGCCACGCTGCACCAACCGACGGCGTTCCACGATGATGCCGGCAACGACCAGAATGAGTCCGGTAATCAAAAAGAAGGGGGCGACGAAGTAGGTCAGGATGCCCATGTACGGATTGCTGAACTGGGCAAAGAAATCGATCGCCAACAAACAAAGGACAGCGAAAAAACTGCCGGCTGCCACAATCAACCCCAGCAGACTCAGCCAATTGTGAATCAGCGATGGTGCCTTGGGCGGCCATGGGCTCGTATTTGCGCTGTCATCCATTGTCTATGGTTTGAATTGGCCACTCCTGTTCCGTCACACGCTTCAACCGGAAGCGCGCGTTGCGCCACGCCGCCCTGGCAACGCCAATGCCACCGAGAGTCGCTGGCTCGGCAAACGACTACCGCAAAAAGATTTGGGATGCAATCCCGGAAACTCTCGCCTCCGGCCAACGCCTGACACTCACCTGTCGCCGCAGTCAAATCCGCACCCTCAACCGCGCTCGCCTACGGAGAATCGCCGCAGGCGACGAGAAAATCTGAGTAGCGCGGGCGTCTCGCCCGTTTCTTGGCGTGTCTGGACATCATCACCGTCGCCGCGACTCTGGCCGGTGTAGCGGTGGCTCCCTGCCCCGACATCCAATGTCGGGGTGAACGAGCCGCCGAAACCCTTTGATCAACGCCTCGGCGTTTCATTCACCCCGAAAGCCTTCGGGGCAGGGAGACGCCGCTACATCGGATATCGCAGTTGATTTGGTGGCAGTGACCAGATGCCGCTCGCCCGTTTGTGGCACCGCTCGTTCTCGCTTGTTCCCATCGCCGTCACTCGGTAAGCTGCCGTCACTGGCAAACCAACGGAGAATCATCATGGCGCGCAAACGATCACCCACATCCAAGAGAAGTCTCGGCATCCACGCAGCCCGTCCGTCTGATCTTGTCGATTACCAGGCCGACGCGATCGTCAGCCGCGAGGTGCTGAAGAAGAAAACCGGCTCGGTCACGCTGTTTGCCTTCGATGCCGGGCAGGGATTGAGCGAACACACCGCGCCGTTCGACGCGTTGGTGCAGGTGCTCGACGGCGAAGCCGAGATCACCATCGCCGGCAAGGGCCGCCGTGTGCGGGCGGGCGAGTTGATCCTGATGCCCGCGAACCGGCCACACGCCCTGAAAGCCGTCCAACGCTTCAAAATGATGCTCATCATGGTACGGTCGTGAAGAGCGGCTGGGTATCGTTGGCGGTCGCAAACTGCGGCAGCCAAATCCGCATAATCAACTGTAAACGCCTCGAAAAAATCGCGGCCTGCGACGAGAGAATCTGAGTAGCGCGGGCCTTCGCCGCGACGAAGTGGCTTCGGCCACGCAGGCGGACGTCCCGCCCGTTCCTTGGCGTATCTGGATACCACCATTCGAGCCGGGGAAGATCCAGCCGCCCCGCTCCGGGCGAGGTGCCCGGATGCGCCCCGACAGAGCGGGGCGGCTACAGCACGGTCTCTGTTGAGCGAGCAGACGCTGGCAGCAGAATCAAAACCACGAGTGGAGTGACGAGGTGACTACAGTTCTGAGAATGTGTCATGCTTTGTCGCCAACGCTTGGGTGAGCAGCGTGGTGGGACAGTGGAATCACGTCCAATTCAACCCGGTTGTTCGAGTCTCCGTTACTTTGCCTCACGAAAGATAGATGTAGTGCTAACAACAGCCCCCCTAAAGGCACCGCGTGCAATAGAAGCCGATCTAACGCTACTCTGAGCTGCACGTGTACATCCCACGGAGTCACCAGGAAGATCAGGGCGTAGACGCCCAATTGAAGCAGAAGAAGCGACCACACTACGACCGTAGTCCGACTCCGAAACGCACGCCATCCAACCATGGCTGACACAATCAAGATGAGCCATAGCAGTCCGTAGCGGCTCAGACTCACGATCTGGCGCGCAAATTCGGCAAGGATGATTGGAATGCGGGATGCATTCTTGGCGATTTCCGAGAATCGCAGATGCGCCAGATAGTTCTCGTGGGTATGAGGAATTCCATTCGACCAAACAAACCAAGGAAAAACAAGCAGGAGGAAAACTGCCGTGCAGAGGCCCGCACCAGCCAAGCGCCTTTTCCAGTGAACACTCCGAATTGGTAGTAAAAACATAATCGCGCAGTTGAAGACCCCAAGAACCAACCCTTCATTCTTGGTGAATGCTGCGAACGCCGACATTACTCCACACAACACACACGAACACCACTTCGAATCCTCTCCCCATTCAGACAAGCACACGACCGACGTGGTGTAGAAGGCTGTCATCGGCACATCCGCGTTGCCTGATCCGGCCCAGCGCAACATCACCGGAGACCCCATCACAACAACCGCTACCGCGAGAGCCATTGAAGTCGGCAATCGACGTTTGCTGAAGGTAAACACGAGACATGCCAGCCCGAAGTAGAGCAAAGGCAGAGCCAGCTTGGCTATTTGGTCATCGACACGCCCGAGCACACCGTAAACCCCCGCTATCAAGAACGGCACCATAAGAGGATAGTCGAGATGGCTGTAACTGAGTGATACGTCTGTGAAGTAAGTTGGTTGGGGCACGATTCCCTCCGCGGCGATGACCTTTGCCTTCAGTCCCCAGATTGCGAATGCATCCCACTCATACAGCGGAAAAGCCAACGCGTGAACCAACACAATGCTGTGAAACACGACCAGCAGAATAAGAAGAGCAGCGGATCCCACATGGCTCCAGGCGACGTGCAGCGGCTCGATGCGCACTCCTCGGAGAGAAGCCTTTCCTCTCCGAATCAGATGCGCACCGGCGACCATCACAGCAACCAAAGAGAGAACCGCAAAGGGCCATCGGGTGGGACGCACACCAAACAATGCGAGTAGAAACAATCCGTATCCAAGACTTCCCGTGCCGAAGACTACCACAAGCCCCAGTTTATGGGAGAACTGAGGCTTCTCATTTTCTCCGGAAAGCATCGCCCCTGCCGTGCCGAAGACCACGATCGCGGCCAAATAGAATGTCAGCCAGACCCAGTCCACTTACTGCGTCCTCAGAATGTTGACGGAAATCTTTCCCTGCTCGTTGCGAGAGAAGACGACCATCCAGTGTATTCGTAATCTCTGTGTAAGTGATTGATCCAAAACAGCACGCTGCTGCACCATCGCCTCGCCATTGTTTACAACGGCCGATGGAGGCGAGACGTAAACGCGGCGCGGGTAACCGGCATAGTTGCCTCGATAATAGACGTACGTCATGAATCCTTCATCGGCTCCCCGTTCAGGATTGAACCCTTTGAATTCAATCCAGACGTTTCCCGACGGCATCTGATGTCCAAAAAGATCGTCGAGTTTCGCCAGGTATTCTGGCATCTCTCCGTGCCTTTTGAGCGCTTCCAAGCAGATGTTGCGACTCCATGCCCCTGAGCCGAAGTTGGCAACGCACAGACAGAGCACGGCAACAGCCAGCAGCGGTGTCGGAACGACCGCCGCCAGCCAAGAAACTGTATTGGCCTTATTCTCCACTCAGGCTTCTCCCCAAATCTAGCGGCTGCCTCATGCCTTTCCGGCATAAGCTCTCTGCATTGGATTCTGCCAGAATGCGCGGAGGCGTTCAAGCTTTCCGCCTTCCGCTCTCAAACCACGGCTTTCAGAATCCACTGGCAGCGTTATCGCTGGCGGTTCGGACGGGAAATGTGATACAAGATCGGCACGACGGGAGAAACCGATGAGCGGCAAAAGAAAAGTGCTCGCCAGTATTGGTGTCGCCGCAGTCGCGGCATTGATGATTCTGGCTGCGGCTTGCGAGGGACAAAACTCACCCGAGCAGAAGGCTGCCACCCCGGCTGCGCCAAAGCGGATCCGTGAGCCGGCTGTCGCCGGGATCTTCTATCCGAAAGATCAGGCTACGCTGTCGCAAACTCTCGATGCGTTGCTGGCCGGGGCGACGCCGCACACGATCGACGGTGAACTGCGCGCTTTGATCTGTCCGCACGCCGGGTATCCGTATTCAGGGCCGGTCGCGGCAACGGCGTACCGGCTGTTGTCGGGTCACGATTTCCAGACCGTCATGCTTCTTGCGGTGAGCCACTACGCGGCATTTGCCGGCGCGTCGGTGGCCAATGCAGATGTCTACCGCACGCCGCTCGGCGACGTACCGGTCTCGCCCAAGGCCCGGGAACTGGCGAAGATCAATCCGTTTGTGCTCGAACCGCGCTGTTTCGTGCAGCGACCACAATGGTTCTCACAAGCGTCGCACGCCGTACCGCCCGCCGGCGAGGACACGCCGGAGACGTGGGAACATTCCGGCGAGGTGCAGGTGCCGTTCCTCCAAAAGACGCTGAAGAATTTCACGCTCGTGCCCGTCGTGACCGGGGAGGTTGACCCCGAGAAAATGGCGGGCGTCTTGGTTGGTCAAGTGGACGACAAGACGCTGGTGATCGCGAGCTCGGATCTGAGCCACTATCACCCGTACGACGAAGCCCGCGCGAGGGACAAGGTCACCACCGATGCCATCGTCAATCTCGACATCGACCGCATGAAGTCGTCCGGCGACGCTTGCGGCAAGACGCCGGTGCTGGCGTTGATGTATCTCGCCAAACAAAAAGGCTGGAAAGCCACGCTGCTCGACTACCGCAACAGCGGCGACACCGCCGGCAACAAGGATGCCGTCGTCGGTTACGCCGCGATTGTGTTCTACACACCGCGACAGCAGAGCTTCACGACGCCGGAACGCAAACTTATGTTGGACCTGGCGCGGCGGACCCTCCGTGAAGTGGTGACGAACGGCAAGCTGCCCGATGCTGCTGCCGACGCGTTTCCTACCAGCTTCACAGAGAAGAAAGGTTGTTTCGTCACCTTGACCAAGCGCGATCAGTTGCGCGGCTGCATTGGTCACATCGTGCCACAGGAAGCTCTGTACAAAGCCATCATGGACAACGCGCAAAGCGCCGCCCTCCACGACCCGCGGTTCACACCCGTGCGACCCGACGAACTCGACAAGATCGAAATCGAAGTCAGCGTCCTGACCGTTCCCGAGCCGTTGGCGTTCAGTTCACCCGACGATCTGCTGAACAAGTTGCAGCCGCACAAGGATGGCGTCGTCCTGCAAATCGGTGGCCGTGGCGCCACGTATCTGCCGCAGGTCTGGGAGCAGATTCCCGACAAAGTGCAGTTCCTGAATACCCTTGCCGAAAAAGCCGGTTGCCCGCCCGACGCCTGGCGCGGCCGCGATGTCAAAGTCCTCATCTACCACGTCGAAGCGTTCAAAGAGTCGGAGATGTAGACTGACCGTTGAAGCACAGGGGAAACGGCGTTCGATCAGGGGGGTTAAAGACCGTTTTGGGGCAATTGTTTCTTTCGATATTCGTCGATGTAGATCGTCATCGGCTCGGGCATCACGTTGCGATAGAGTCCCATCTTGAAATAAAAACGGCTTGGGCTCGGGTATCCGGTGGCCGCGCTTTCGGGATTGGCCGTGACGCCCCTGTAATCCACAACCTGTTTATCGCCGAGCCATGCCTTGATTCGTCCGTTTTCGTTCGTCGAAAACCGGATTTGAAACTTGAAATCGAGCCACCGGTTTCGAAACTCGCCCTGCTCTTGATAAAGTGTCGTTCGGTCTTTGCCAATGTTCTGCGTGATTCTGAGCACGCCGGAAATATAGCGAATGGCCAGCACCGGACTGTCATCCGAACAATTGCCGCCGGGACACTTTTGCTTCCATTGCGCGATGACCAGCCGCGTCGGGACGATTGGAAAACTCGTCGGGATGAACATGCTGAAGGAAAACTCGTAAGCTTCGTTTTCCTTCGAGGTCAGCTTTCTCGCCTCCAACAATTCCGCTCGCTCGCTGTCACTGTTGCCGTTGATTCCGGCTTCAAATTTATCTTTGGCGTGAACGGTTATTTTTGCCGCGCCGCGGCCTGCGCGAAAAATGTTCGTTTGCATCTGCACCGCGCCGGGAACGAATCTGTCGGTGTCCCACACCTTGCTCAAGGTGGACGCTTCAAAACCGTCGTAAACATCAAGGGGCGCCGTAGGCGCATTGGGGTACTGGGAGCAGGAAATGCCGACGGATAAAAGCGAAAGGCCGGCGACCAATCTGAAAATGGAATTCAACTTTGACATAATTCGGTTTTGATTTGTCCAATTGTAACTTCGCCACGCGTATCATGCAAGGGACGAGGACTGATAGGAAACTGCTTTTGGAGCGCAGGGGAGACGGGATCCGATCAGGGGGTTCAGGCATGAAGCAGACGCCGATCATGCTGAAAAAGGCCGCCTCGGCGTGTGAGCCGGTTCTCGCCATTCGGAGTCGTCGGAATAACGGGAGCGGTCCCAAGGCTTCTCGATTACTCGATCTGAACGGAAGAAACCGAGGCTCGTTCGCCCGGCCATCGCGCGAGAAGAAAATCGTTCAGGTAATACGCTGCCGGAGCATAGGCAAACGCTGCGACAACATCGATGACATAGTGGTAGCGCAAATAAACAGTCGCAAAGCACATGAGCGCGACATAGACCAGCGAAGGGATGAACGCCTTTCGACGATAGTCACGCAGATAAAAAGACAAAAGCAGCGGAATTCCGACATGCAGCGAAGGAAAGCAGTCATGTGCGACCCGGGCAGCATTGATGATGTAGTCAACGCCTCGACTGAGTGTTTGTCCCTGAAGATCACGAGTGAACCGGTCGGCAAAAAACTTTTCAGGGCCGATGGCCGGGACGATAAGATAGCTGACCACCCCCATCAAAATGATGGTCAGGTAGCCCATCATCAGGCGACGAAACGCCTCCTCTTCTTTTGCCAGATAGAAATACAAAGCGACTCCGGGCAAAAACAGCACAAACGAAAAATAGATGAAGCTCAGGAAGTCGGTAATCCAAGGATGAATCCACCGTTCGAGAAGAAAGGCCGCCTGGTTTCCAAGCACGGCGGCGTCAATGTTTGCCAGAAGCGCATCTGCCGTATGCGGATTCACTCGCAACATCAGGTTGCTGTACAGGGAAAAATAGCAGGCGCTCAACAGCAGAAACGGGAACCAGTCCCGGAAGATTTTGACAAAAGGCTGAAAAAACTGGCCAAGGAAGTTGATCAGGTCGGAATTCTCCTCGTCTTCATTTTTCGAGGGCGAAAGAATCACAAGAAAGCTTTTCAAGCTCAGGATGGCAACGGGAAGCAATATGAAAATCAAATCTTGCATTCCGAAACTAAACGAACGAAACAGGCGGGTGGTCAGGAACAAAACCACCAGCGAAGTGGAGATGCCCACGGCCATCACATTCTCCAACCGGCAACGCAGGACGAATGAAATAAAATTCCGGATCATGCGATTTAGTTTTGAGTTTTTGCCCGGAGCTTCTCAAACCGGGACTTCCAGAACGACGGCAGGCTGGCGGATGGGAATTTGTCCAGGAGGGCCTGCGCCTCGGTATTTTTCCCTGCCAGCAACTTGAGGGAGGCCATGATGTACGCATGGTCGCACTCTTTGACTTCGACCTGCAGGAAGGGATTCAGAAGCCGCGCCGCGTCCGCAGCATTGTTTTTGTCAATTTGGATGACAGCGAGAATTTTGGTGACCTGCCAGCGATAAGTCGTATCAACCGATGCCGCTTCGAGCAACGGGATGGCTTTGTCAGATTGTTCGCTTAAAAAGTAGAATAAACCTTTATAGAATTGTTCAAAGGGTGTGTTCTTGCCCTTGCGCAACGCTTTCGCCGCGTCGAGGAATTGCATTCCTCGATCGGTTTTTCCTAAGAACAACAGGCAGACACCTTCTTTTCCCAGCGCGTCGGTGCTTTTCCAGTATTCCGAAGACGTCTGAAAAAGGGAAACCGCCGACGTAAGATTGCCGTCGCTAAAGGCCCGCATTCCATAGGCTGAATAGACGAGGCTCAGGCTGTGATAGATCGAAAAATATCCAATTCCCGATGCCGCCGCGCTGGCAAGACAAGCCAGGAGGAGATTCTGTCGTCTGTTTTTGCCGGACATCTTCGACAGCCTTCGCCACAGGCGAATGGCCAGAACGGAGGATAACAACAAAAGAAAATATTTGCCTGATTCACCAAGAATCAACTTAATCAATTGCGTATACTCGCCTATGTATTGCATGAGGAACTGATAGGAAATTGCTTTTGGAGCGCAGGGGAAATGGGGGTCCGATCAGGGGGTTAAGGGGGAGTCCCCAGATGTGATCCGTATGCAAATCCGCTCATTTCCCTCGGTCCGAGTCTTCCGACGCACAGCCGACGCTCTGAAACCGTAACCCTATCCACATCTTCACCTTGGGAGCGGTGTATGAACCCGATGGGGTCGGAAAGCAAGCCGAAAAAGACCAAGAGTGAGGCCAAAATGCTAGGATAGCAGTGCCCCTTGCGCCGACGTTTCACCGGACGGCTCAGATGGCTTGCAGGAACCAGCGGGCCGCGCGAAACGCGGCCAGTTGCCACCCAAGCTGAACATTTCGTCAACGTCGCCAGCGGGGGACATAAACCAATTTTCGTCGCACCTTCGTTCGCAATCCGCTATTCGTCTACGATGTCACCCTGGGTGGAGGGAAGGGTCTCCACCGGTAACGACAGAGATTCTTCGCTGCGCTCAGAATGACAAACGGTAGACAAAACGACGCTGAAGTCGTGGCCCGGCCCAATCGACGACTTATCTTCTTGGCAGTCGGCGCGCTTGGCCTTTCTTCCGTAATCACGGAGTTGGCGCTGATGCGGGAGATGCTGGGGGCGTTTTCGGGTAATGAGATGGTGTTGGGAATCATTCTCGGCAACTGGCTGTTGTTGACGGGCATCGGCGCGTGGCTCGGACGGACCAGCAACCGTCTCCGAAATCCACGACTCTTGCTCGTACTCTTACTCTTGCTCGTTGCTCTCATCCCGCTGGCGCAGGTGTATCTGCTCCGGACATTGCGCGACGTGGTGTTCGTCCGTGGCGCGTTGGTCGGCGTGACCGGGACGATTATGGCGAGTTTCGTTCTGCTGTTTCCATACTGCATCGTGTCCGGATTTCTGCTGACGCTGGCGTGTGCGATCATCGCGGGTTGTAGGCCGATTCTGCGAATCGGCGTAGATGGGAACGCCGACTTACAAAGTCGGCCTACAATGGAGGACGCGTCGGGCATCGGCGGGGTGTACGTGGCGGACAGCGTCGGGAGCATCATCGGCGGAGTGCTGTTCAGTTTCGTGTTCGTCCGATGGTTGGATCATTTCGCCATGTTGTATCTGCCGTCCCTGCTGAACTTGGCGATGGCGGGAGTTCTGGCGTTCTGCTTCGGGAGAAGAACTCTGGCGGTAGTCGCGGCTGCTGCGGGGATCGCGGTTGTCGGTCTCATGTCCGTTGCCGATGTGGATGCGATTTCGACGGCGAGGCAATACCCCGGCCAGAAGATCGTGTTCAGGAAGAATTCGCCTTACGGCAAGCTCATCGTCACGGAGTCGGCGGGACAGTTCAACTTCATCGAGAACGGGTTGCCGATCATTTCGACGTACAACGTCGAGCAGGTGGAAGAAACCGTTCACTATGCGATGGCGCAGAGGCCCGACGCGCGCAAGGTGTTGCTGGTGTCGGGCGGCGTGTCGGGAACGGCCAGGGAGATCCTCAAGTATGGCGTCAGCGAGGTGACTTACGTGGAACTCGATCCGTTGATCATCGAAGCGGGACGCAAGTATCTACCGGATAGTTTGGCCGACCCGCGGATCAAGGTCGTCAACACCGACGGACGGTTGTTTGTGAAACAGGTGGGGCAGGAGTCCCGCCCGTTTCCGGCCAACGCACGAAACGGGCGAGACGCCCGCGCTACTGGTTACGACGTGGTGATTGTGGACGTGCCCGCTCCTTCCACATCGCAACTCAATCGGTTCTACACTGCCGAGTTCTACAGCGAGATCAGGCGGGTGCTGACGAAAGACGGCGTGATTGCATTCTCGCTGGGGCGTTACGAAAACTACGTCAGCAAAGAACTGGCACGAATGCTGGCGTCGGCTCATGCGACATTGAAACAATCGTTCCGAAACGTGCTGGTGATTCCGGGCGAACGAGTCTTCTTTCTGGCATCGGATGGTGAACTCTTTCCTGATATTGCGGCACGAATCGAGCAACGGCGCATCCCTACGCAGTTGGTGAATCGGCATTACCTCGATGCGATGTTGACGCCCGACCGGATAAGCGATCTGCAGCGGGCGATGGCGCAAATTGCAGCCGTGAACAGGGATTTCAGCCCGGTCCTATACTATTACCATTTGATGCACTGGATGAGTCAGTTCAAGGTCAGGTTCGGTGTTCTGGAGACGGCGTTGCTGGTCGCGCTCGCGGTTTATCTGTTCACGATTCGTCCCGTGCCGCTGGCGATCTTCGTGTCGGGATTTGCCGCGTCGGCGCTCGAGGTCGTGTTGTTGCTCGGTTTCCAGATTCTTTACGGCTCGGTCTATGGGCAGTTGGGAATCATCGTCACGGTGTTCATGACGGGTTTGGCGGTCGGCGCGTGGATGGGGAATCGGCTCAGGGCAACCGGAATGATTTGTCACCCTGAGCGAAGCGAAGGGCCTCAGTCGTTAGGAGGTTCGGAAACGACAGAGATTTGCCGTCCCACTACAGACGGCCCGCAGCGGTTTCGCTCCGCTCAGAATGACAGATTACGAAAACGGCGGCTGCTGAGCGTGCTCGCCTTCGCCATTGCCGGGCTGTCGGTGTTGGTGCCACTGGTGTTGATGACGCTTGGACGATTGAGCGGGACGGCGGTCGGCCTTGTGACGGTGCGGGCGGTGATTGCTTTGTTGACGTTTGTTCTGGCAATGTTGGTTGGCATGGAGTTTCCAGTTGCTTCTCAAGTGGAGTTTGTCGGTGGTGCCGCCACTGCGTCACGGCTGTACACGGCCGATTTCGTCGGCGCATCTCTGGGTGCGTTGCTGGCGAGCACGTTTCTGATTCCGTTGATCGGCGTGGCGGCTGTCTGTCTGCTGACGGCGGGACTGAACGTCATCGGCGGAGTGGTCGTTCTTCTTCGGAAAGGCTGAGGCATGCGGAGATTTGGTCACTATGCGATCAAGACGTTGCGGGTCACGAGTTGGCCGCTGTTGTTTTTGCTGCTATTGTACTTGGTGACCGGATTCGCCATGAGCGGACGGTTCGGGTTTGGAGTCCTGATGAACGAGAAGACAGCGCTCGCGTTTCACAAGGCGTTGCATGTGCCGTTGCTGGTGTTGTTCCCGGTGCACGTGGTCTGCGCGGTTTATCTGGCGATGCGGAGATGGCGATGGATCAAATAGGGGAGAATCCGAATTTCGAAGCCCGAAACCCGAAACGGATTGGGATCAGCCGGCGCCAGGCAATCGGGTACGGCGTTGCCGGTCTGGTCTGTCTTGCGGGAGCGGGAGGGTTGATCGAGTGGCTCCGTCGGTTCGTGGAGAGTGAGGCGCCCGCCGACATTTTCAAGGGTGACGCGCCGAGCGATGCAGTATGGGCGCTCTGGCAAAAGCGCGGCTGGACAAGAGAGGGCTACCACTATCTCAAGCTTGGTCGCAACGTGCAGTGCAAGATTTGCCCGAACAACTGCATCCTCGCGCCCGGCGACCGCAGCCATTGCCGCAACCGGATCAACCGCGACGGCACGCTCCACATGCTGGCCTACGGCAACCCGTGCAGCTTTCACGTTGACCCGGTCGAGAAGAAACCACTGTTTCATTTCCTGCCGGGAACCGAGTCGTTCTCGCTGGCAACCGCCGGTTGCGTGTTCCGCTGCTTGAACTGCCAGAACTGGGAGATCTCGCAGAAGAAACCCGAAGAAACGAAGGACCCTCGCGGCCCGGAGTTTCGGTTGCGTCCGCCGATCCCGCCTGCGTTGAGCATGGAGGAAATGGCGCGGCTGAGCATGTTCCCCGAGGACGTGGTAGCGTTGGCCGGGGAACTGCATTGTCCGTCGGTTTCCTACACGTACTCCGAGCCGGTTGCCTTTTATGAGTACACGTACGACACCTGCAAGCTCGCCCGTGAGAAGAAAATCAGGAACATCATGGTGACGTGCGGCTCGATCGAAGAGCGGCCGCTTCGCGACTTGGCTCAATACCTGGACGCCGCGCACATTGACCTGAAGGGATTCGATGAAGACGTTTACTGGAAGCTGAACACCGGCCGGCTGGAACCCATTCTCAACACGCTCAAGACGCTCAAGGATATGGGTGTATGGTTCGAGATCATCAACCTCGTTGTCCCGACCTATACCGACAAACCGGACACAATCGCCCGGATGTGCGATTGGCTGGCGGCGAACATCGGCCCGGATCATCCGATTCATTTCTCCCGGTTCCACCCTGCGCACAAACTCGAACATCTGCCGCCGACGCCGGTGGAGACGCTGTTACAGGCGCGCGCCATCGCGCAGAAGGCCGGCCTGCGCTACGTGTACGTCGGCAACGTCCGCGGCGTGCCCGACGTGGAAACCACGTTCTGTCCCGGCTGCAAGCGCGCCCTCATCGAGCGCGACGTGTTTGCCATCACGAGCTTCAACATCGAGGCCGGCCGCTGCAAGTTCTGCCGGACCAAGATTGCGGGCGTCTGGTCGTGATCCCGCCGTCGCGTCTCGACATCCTCTGTTCCGACAAAGACGCCGTCAAATGTCCCGGCTGCCTCGTGCATCCGTGAAGCGCGATCTGACCGGCTGGCCCCGAAAGCCTTCTGGGCTGGCCCGCCTGCTACCGGAACCTCGTGACAGACCCAAGTTCGGGCGAGTGCTCTCATCATGGCAGGGTTTGCCGGCGGAGGCCTG
>JBEKZD010000011.1:0-120205 GCA_049510215.1 Verrucomicrobiia bacterium | reverse complement strand
ACAGGCGTCGCTCGTTTCCAAAAACCGCATTATCGTTGGCGTGGTGGCGCTGTTAGGATTCACTGTGCTGCCCTGTTTCATCTCGGACAAATACCTTGGACTGGCGATTTTCACGGGCATCTACATGTTGCTGGCGATGGGACTGAACCTGACAGTGGGCATGACGGGCCTGCTCGTGCTTGGCTACGCGGGGTTTTACGCAATCGGCGCGTACACGTTTGGGATCATGTATTTACGGTGGGGCGTTCCGTTTTACGTCGCGATTCTGCCCGCTATGATCACAGGCGCAATCGTCGGTGTGCTGGTTGGTTTGCCGTCGATTCGGCTGCGGGGCGATTATCTGGCCATCGTCACGCTGGGCTTCGGCGAGACCGTCCGGTTTCTGCTGAAGAATCTCTCGGACATCACTGACGGCGACCGTGGGATTGTGATTTCGTCGGCTGCAAAGATTCCGAGGCTGGCCCATTCTCCGTTGTTCCCCCATTCAAAATCAGGCGAGCAAATCGCCTACTACCTCGTCTTCGGGCTTTTGCTGTTGAGCCTGTGGCTCGTGCGCAACCTGGTGAACTCACGGATCGGCCGCGCCTGGATTGCCATTCGTGAGGACGAGACCGCTGCGCGGGCGATGGGCATCAATACGGTGCGGATGAAAGTCATCGCGTTCATGCTCAGCGCCATCTGGGCCGCGGTGGCGGGCGTGATCTACGTGGCGCGCGAGGGGTACGTCGAGCCCGAGGTTTTTCGCTTCGACGAATCCGTGCTGATTGTTTCCATGGTGATCCTTGGCGGCATGGGCAGCGGTCCGGGCCCGATCCTCGGCGCGGCGGTGTTGTATCTTGTGCCACAGGTTCTCCGTGATGAATTCCCTGCCCTGCTCGATTATCGGTTGATGATTTTCGGCGCGGTGATGATCGGGATGATGATTTTCCGTCCGCAAGGATTGCTCGGCAGTGTGCGCCGCAAGATCGAGTTGGAGACTACGTCATGAACGGCGCGGCGACGAACGGAACGATTTTGGAGACCCGCGGTCTCTCCCGTCATTTCGGCGGGCTGAAGGCGATCAATGACGTCACCCTCACCGTCTGCACGGGCCAGATTTTCTCGATCATCGGGCCGAACGGCGCCGGCAAGACGACATTGTTCAACTGTCTGACGGGATTTTACGCCCCGACCGACGGCGAGATTTATTTTGAGGGCGACAACGTCGCGGGATTGCGACCCGACCGAATCACGGAACGCGGTATCGCGCGCACATTTCAAAACGTGCGGCTTTTCGGCGAGATGACGGCCCTGGAAAACGTGATGGTCGCGCAGCATTGCCGTACACGGGCTGGCGTCTTGTCGTCGCTGTTGGGCGTTCCGAGCGCGGCGCGCGAAGAACGCGCGGCGGCGCAGAAAGCAATGGAGGAACTGCATTTCGTCGGGCTGGACGAAAAGGCAGACTTTTGGGCGCGCAACCTCGCTTACGGTGAACAGCGACGGCTGGAAATCGCCCGCGCGCTGGCGACAAGGCCGAAACTGTTGCTTCTCGACGAGCCTGCAGCGGGCATGAATCCAGCCGAGACGCGCGAGTTGATGGAATTGATCCACAAGATTCGCGGGCGCGGCATCACGGTGTTGTTGATCGAACATGACATGCGTGTCGTCATGGGCATCTCCGACCGCATCGCCGTCCTAGATTACGGCGAAAAGATTGCCGAGGGCACGCCGACCGAGGTGCGCAACGATCCGCGTGTCATCGAAGCGTACTTGGGAAAAGGATGAGGGCTGAGGGCTGAGGGATGAGTGACGGCAAACGACAAGACATGAAGGGGCGCACGAAAGCGTATGCGTTGAGAATCATACGGCTGTATGTCGCTCTGCCGAAAAAGACAGAAGCGCAAGTGTTGGGCAAGCAGCTACTGCGATCTGGCACGTCGGTAGGCGCGCAGTATCGGGAGGCTTGTCGGGCCAAATCGAACGCAGACTTCATCAACAAAGTCGATGGTGCGCTCCAAGAGCTTGAAGAATCGGCTTACTGGCTCGAACTGATCGCGGAGGCCAATTTATTTCCTGAGGAGCGGCTGATGCCTCTCTTGAAGGAAACGGGTGAACTCACAGCTATGTTTGTCACCATGGTTCGCAACACCAAGAATCGCCCGCCGTCATGACACTTCATCCCTCATCCCTTATCCCTCATCCCTTGTTGGAGGTCTCCTCCCTCCACGCTGGTTACGGCCCGACCGAGGTGCTCAAGGGCGTCAACATCACGGTCAACGAGGGCGAGATCGTCACCGTCCTCGGAGCGAACGGCGCCGGCAAGTCCACAACGTTGATGACGATCTGTGGCGTCAACCATTGCCGACGCGGCCGCATCATGTTTGATGGCGCACAGATTCAGAACACGCCTCCTCACGAGATTGTCCGGCGTGGAATCAGCCAGGTTCCTGAAGGTCGCCACATCTTCCATCGGTTGACGGTGCGCGAGAACCTGGAAATGGGAGCATTCCAGCGCCACGACGGCCACGGTATCAACGCCGATGTGGAGAGAGTCTTTTCCAGTTTCCCGATTTTGAAGGAGCGACAGAATCAGCTTGGCGGCACGCTCAGCGGCGGCGAGCAACAGATGCTGGCGATCTCGCGGGCGCTGATGGCGCGACCAAGATTGCTGTTGCTTGACGAACCGTCGCTTGGCCTTGCGCCGATGATCGTCACAAAGATTTTCGAGATCATCCGTGAGATCAATCAACAGGGCACAACGATCTTGCTGGTCGAGCAGAATGCGAACATGGCGCTCCACGTTGCCCACCGCGGGTACGTGCTAGAAACTGGCCGCATCGTCCTGCACGACACCGCGCAGAACCTGATGAACAACGAACAGGTGAAGAAAAGCTATCTTGGTGGATGAACGGAGTAATGGAGTATCGGAGTGTTGGAGTAATGACACAACCGGACGAACTGCAATTCCAGCCACCGCATGAATGCTGCAAAAGAGCGTCGTGACCATGAATGACAATCCCCAGCACTCCATCACTCCAATTGCCCATCCCGCCCAACCGACGCGGTGGCAAACGCGCAATGATCCCAAAACCGCGCAAAGGATCGAATCGCCGTCAGAGTAAATGAAAAAGATGTGACCCTAAAATCCGCTTTATCAGGGCTGTGAACTCGCCGAGCCACAACGCCGCCGACTGCATCGTGGCGATTTAACCGCCGCTCAGAAGAAGATTGAACAATGGATAGACCAGGCCCCTAGTCGTTCACTAGGCGCTGGCGTGCAAGCTGGCCAAGGCCGCCTACTACGTGTTGCGCGACGACGTGGACTTCGACGAGCAGAAGATGTTTGGCTGAGATTATGGCGGCGACGGCAAGCCTGCACCGGGGTTGGCTTACAACCACCAGAGTTGATTGGGAGCGGTCGCCGCCCACCGTTTGCAGCGAGAGAGGATCGGCTGTTTTGCCTGCATCGCGAGCCAGCAGGGGTTGGACGGCCCCGAAAGCCTACGGGGCCGAGCCACAGAGTTGTGAGCCTCAACGAATGGACACGATGCGGTACTGAGGGTTGCCGCCCATGACCCCTCGGCCTGCGGCAGTTTCTGGGTCCGCAGAGCGGACAAGGGTCACGCGGTGCCGCGCGCAAGCGCGGTGCGTGGTCTCAAGCCAGATGGGTGACTGCACAAAACAACGACAAGAAACAGCCCAGGCGCGGACAGCGGACTCGGCTCGCGGTGGATGGTTCAACCCCGAAAAGAATTCGGGCTAAACCTAAGAAGAAGCAACGAAGGCTGTGAAAACCAGTGGGGGAAACTTTTGTCTTGATCGGAACCTTTAATGGGTGACCCCAGTGTCTATTGGTGGTACAACGATGCAATGAACATCGGTGGGGCGATGACCAAAAGTATCAACGGCGACCTTACTGCGGGGAACAGTGTTTCAGACTTCTTCTGGGATGTTCCGTTGTCTAAGACCCGCAGCAACACCGGCATTTCGAATTCAGCCAATTCGATGATGTTTGACATGGGGCTTACTCCGCAGGCCGGGGTGCTCTGGCCGTCGCTGAACTTCACAACGGATTACCGGTACGGTTTTGTCACGCAGATGTCCGGGAAAACCGCAGATGTATTAATGAAATCAGAGTATCTCTATCCGGTCGAAGTGTTCACTGGTCATTGGCTGTTCACCTTGCATCGGCAGACGCTGGCATTTGACAGCGGCGAACAAATCGTCACCGAATCCACGACGACCGGCATCCAAGTCAACCAAGGACTGGACGACAGCCTGTTCAACATCCCCACGGAATAGAACTATAAAAACCAAAAGAAGACATATCGTAGGAGCGACTTTCCTGTCGCGACTGGTCGTCGTTGTTTCTTTGTGGCTCTTGGCGATTTCAACTGGTATCGCACAAGAATTCGCCAACATCGAATACCTATGCGCCGACTGGGGGCCGGCGATGACGTGGTCTGGCAAGACCAACGAGCCGCCGCAGTTCAGTGATACAGAGGATGAAGTTTATTTTCTAAAGCAGGTTGGCTCGTTCACAAAGGGACTGCTTGAAACACAAAATCGCGGTCTCAGTATCTATCTCTGCAAGATGAAGGCTGACGGAAGCGGGAAGATGGAGATCAAGGAGTTATGGAAGAATCCAAATTACCCCATCGATACGCAAGGTTACTCAACTTGGATGGAGGTGAACCGGAAGACGCGCAAGATTGCGCTGTCCGTTTTGTTTGCCGGCAGTGACGTGACCGGATTGTGGACGGTGAACTTTGATGGGACTGAGTTGAAACAGATTATCCGTCCAGAGTGGGGCGAGAAACTTACTGGCATTGATCATCCGAGTTGGACACCAGACGGGCAGAGGATTGTTTTCGCTGAAATCATGCGTGGGACGCATCCACGACTTTCCAACATCGCCATGTGCGATTCCAATGGTGGGCAAGTGAAGCGGTTGTTGGTCGGCACGAACGAGGTTACTTACGCGCAACCCAGTATTTCTCCGGACGGCAATCAGATTGTTTATGTCCACAACTTCAAAGGGGCTTCGTGGGTGTCGCTAATGAACATCGATGGTAGCAATGCACATCAAATTCCGAACCCGAGCGATAAACGCAACACACACGGCGGCACATATCCCGTCTGGAGTCCGGATGGGAGCAGAGTCCTATATGCCGGCATAACAGGAACGATGATAGACGCCACGACCGGGAAGAATCTCTTTCTTGGACAGCCGCTCTGCGAAGGGAAACGTTACACCTTTGGTTGGCCGCACTGGGGTAAAGGGGGCATCATCGGCTACACAATCTCAGGCATCCTAGTCACCGATACCGAATTGACGCAGGCCAAGCTGATTGGGGGGTCGCGGTTGGCTGAATGTCACAACGGCTTGGACAAAGAATGTCGCTGGTGATCACATGAAACTAATACGAATAGTTGTGTTCCTGTGCGCCGTTGTTCGCATCGCGTCCGGTCAACAAACGCAGGTGATTCCTTGGACCCCGCCCGCTAATGACGCAGCTTCGCGCACGCGGGTGTACCATCCAGAACCAATCCTGTTTGTCCACGGTGTCAACGCCAATGACAAAGGGTGGCATCACGACGATCCTATTCTCGGTATTGGTACGACAACGACCGGGGTCTGATCTATTTATTCTCCATTCGACAATCGACCGCGAGTCGGTCGCAGCTAGCGCGGACGGCGTAGAGAAAGGGGTCAGACCTGTAGGGCCTGTTGCCCAAATCAATTCTTGCCACTTCCGGTGTAGCGGCGCTTCTGCGAAGCAATTCTTGCCACTTCCGGTGTAGCGGCGCTTCTGCGAAGCGCCGAATTCTCTCGGAAAATCAACGGCCCGCGCCTCGCAGAAGCGCGGCTACAACAATAAACACCATTTGGGCAACACGCCCTGTAGGTCTGACCCCGTGACGACGCTATACGATATTCGCCACGCCGGGGCTACTGCTTTTGCAGAGTGAATTGGATCGTCGTGGTACCACCGGTACATCCCGCCGAGGAACAGGTCACAGTGTAGGTCACCGTGAACGCGTCGTCGGCGAACGGGGAGTAGCTCACGTTCTGAGTGCAGCCCGGCTCGCTGACGCTCGCCACCGCGGCGTTGAAAGCCTGTACCAGTATCTTCGAGAAGGTCTTCAGGTTCGTCATCGGGAACGTGCCCAATGACGCGGAAGGAACGGAGTACCCGGGAGTAGTTGTGCAATTCCCGCCGCTGCAACACGTGATGCTGGCGATACTCCACGAGTAGGTCATCAGGTAGGTTCCCGTGGGGAGGTCTTGGGGGAACCCTGCAGGCAGTCCCGCCACCGGCTTCCCACCGTAGTTGTAAAGTTCCCGGCTACAGCACTCGACCGGGCAGCCGCAACCGGTCACACTGACGTCAGCACCGCCCTGGGTCGATCCCATTGTGATGTGAATCTCCCCCGACGAGGAGATCGAGTAGTCTGCGATCACTCCCGGAGCCGCCTTGATGGAAACATTCGCGTCCGTGCATTCCGGAGGAATGGCAAACGCCATGGTAACCAGCGCGCCGGCTTTGAGGAACCCCGCACTATTATTCGGCGTAACCTCCTCCAGAAGCGGCCTTCCCGCGAGATTCGCAAGTTTCTGTAGCGACTTGGCGGCGCTGGCGAGTTTGCTCACTGCCGACTTCTCGGTCCACTTGGAGTTGTCGAGGTAGCTCTCCAAGCCAACGAGCTGTTTGTCCGCCGCGTCAATCTTCTTCCCGAACTTCACCGGATCGAAACCAGAAGACGAGAGAGCCGCCTTAGCCTCATTCAGCAAGCTCTCCGCAGTATCGAGCGCGGAGACTGCACTCGCCGAGTCGCCCCCACTGGCGGCAACGCCAGCTGCAACGATTTGGTCGACGCTGGCCCACATGGCATCGGCGACAGCATTGGTCGCCGCCGGTGCGGGCGTGGCCAGCATCATCGCTGCCACCACCGCCACGAAAATCGGAAATACGCATTTCCATTCGAGTCTCCTACCCGACTGTATGAATTCCACATTCATTCTCATTTCGGTATCCTTTATCCAGCGTAGTCTTTCACGCGGTTTGAACCGACATTTCCCATATGACCTTGATTTAGCAGTTGTTATGCCTGTTTGTGGCGTCCTTTACAATTTGATCTGCCAGTTTTCAGGGCATCGGTCTTCATAGGCTCGACCGGTGGCTGGTCTATTGATTCTCCATTCGACAATCGGCCGCGAGTCGGTCGCAACTAGCGCGTACGGCGGCGTGCGTTAGCCTGCTTATTGCACCAGTGCCAGTGTGCTGGTTCAATAAGCACCTCAAGACAGATGGAGTGGGAACTCCATTTGTCAGAGGCCGACAACACAGAGTGCGTTGTCGGGGTGCACCCCGACAATTGGCTCGAGATCCCAATTGTCGGCCCTGCGGGCGCGTGTTGCACGAAGGCTCGTGCAACATGCGGGTTAGCCGCGTCAAGCCGAAAACGCAATTTACAAACCTAGCACGACGGCGTACTCTGAGCCCAAGTTCAACGGAGGAGTGTCATGGCTATCAAGAAGGAACTGTCCGTCGTCCTGCCGAATCGTCCGGGGGCTCTCGCTGACCTGACTGCCGCACTCGCCAAGGCGAAAGTGAATCTTCTCGCGGTCGACGGTTCGGGAGGATTTGAGTACAACATCGTTCGTGTCGTGCCCGATAACACGCGAAAGACCAAGGCTGTGATCAAGCGTTACGGGCTGGATGTCGGCGAGACCAACGTCGTCTGCGTATCGGTGAAGGATGAACCGGGCGCTCTGGCCGACATCGCCGGCAAGCTCGGCCGCGCCAAGATCAACATCGATTATCTCTACGCCACCGGCGGCACACACGGTGGAGAGGCATTGCTCGTCTTGCACTCTGCCGATAACAAAAAAGCGGCCAGACTGCTGGGTAGCCTGTAGCCGCGAATCTCATTCGCGGCCCGGGCTTCGCCGCGAAAGCCGAGCTTGCGAGACATGCGCAGCGAATGTTTCGCGGCTACAACGTCTCCCTCGCTCGTGCAACGGCGACAACAGACGATGCTCGTGCTGAGTTTCTCAGCCCGGTTCATGTCGTCCTGTGCGCGATCCATTCCGTGTGGAACCGCGCAATGCGTTGTGCCGACTCCCGGAGGCGCTGTGCGGCAATCCTGCCCTGCTCCGCTGCCTTCATGAGAGCTTCGTGTGCCGCGAGCGCCTTCTCTGCACTGTGGCATACGAGGATCACGTCAGCGCCTGCGCGGCACGCTTCGACAACGGCGTCTTCAAGCGAACCGAGTTGTGCGATTGCGCCCATTTCCATATCGTCCGTCGAACGCAGGATAATGGCCGTGCCCGACCATGATCATGTCGAGCCGTCGAATCCACGTCGCGTACGGCAGCGCATCCTCGTGCAGGATTTGTTCGCGTGAACGCGTGATCGTCGCCGGATTCTCGTGTGAATCGAGCGTCGCACCACCGAGTCCGGGAAAATGTTTGGGGCATGCGGTTACGTTTTCGCGCTCCATTGCGTCGAGGAACGCGCCCGCCCAGTGGATCACTTCGTCTGCGGTGCGCCCCCAGCAGCGTTCGCGCAGTGCGTTGTCCGTCTTCTCGTCAAACAGTTCGAGATCGAGCACGGGCGCGAAGTTCACGTCGATGCGCAACTGGTGCAGCCAATGCCCGATCATTCTCCCGAAGTCCTCGACCTTATCGAGCACTCCTGACCGTTTGAGTTGCGGAATCGTCGGGATTTCGCCGATGATGTCGCGCAAACGATTCACGCGGCCGTTCTCCTGATCGATGGCCACGAGCGGACGAAACGGAAACTCGCGTTGAATAGCACCGCAGAAGTCACGAAGCTGCGCTGCAGATTCGACGTTGCGCGCGAAGAGCACGACGCCACCAGGCCGGACGGTGTTGAGCAGGCGGCGGTTGGCAGGCGTGAGTTCGGTGGACGCCAGCCCGATGAAAAGGTGTTGCCCAATTTGCGGAAATGCTTTAGACATCGGCATCAGAAGGTCAAAGTGAGATGGTCGTCGTGTTCGCGGCTGTTTTTACCATGTCACCGCGCGCGATTGCATCTCAAATCCTCGGAGGCACGCGATGAAGGTGTTCAAGGAACTGACGATCGTCACACCGAACAAGCCGGGCAAACTTGCCGAAGCGCTCAGGGCAGTGGCAAGCGCGAGGGTGAATCTCATCGCCATCGACGCGTCGTCTGGCTATGACCTGAACATGGTCCGCCTTGTAACTTCCGGCCCGCAGAAGGCGCGCAAGGCGCTTGAGAAACTCGGCTACAACGTCACCGAGGCCACTGTGCTCGGTGTTACGATCTCCGATAAGCCTGGCCGACTCGCAAGCATTGCTTCGATCTTTGCCAGGTCACATGCGCACATCGAGTACATGTACGCGTCGGCAGTCGCGCACGACCAGCAAGTGATGGTTATCGTGCATGTGGCGAATCCGATCAAGGGCGAGCGGGCACTGCGGGCGGCGAAGGTCATCTGAGAAGGCGGCGGAGACGCTGAAGTTGGCAATGGTCAGACGCATGATGTCCTTTGAGCAGGGTTGCCCTCCGTCCATCAATGCTTCCGAACGGCAAACCGATCAGCGACTTCCGAGTTTAACGGTGGATGTTCCGTGGTCTTGGCAACCCTGGCTGATGGGCACGTCAGTTTGGCTCAGCCAACCCGCCCCTCATCCTTCGGGGACTCAGGACAGGCTCTTAATCCTTTGCCGCACACGACAGCAGCGTCTCGCGGACTCGGCTCCCCCGCGAGCGGGGAAAGGGTCAGGGTGAGGGTTGTGGCTGCTGCCTGCGAGATGGTTGACCGCCTGAAATGATCGCGCGGCGAGAGCGGCTGACCGCTCTTCATTCCTCGTTCTGCACCCCCAAAAAACTTGTAAGGCATATTTTTGCTGGCTTCGACGGGCATGGACAGTGGCATCTAAGGTGCTAATGTAAAAGCAGATAGAGCAAACGATGACGTCCATAACGGCCAATTGCAGAGACCAACTCACCGCTGAGGATTTTCGGGCCATCGGAGTCACGCTGGCCAAAGACCCGCAAAAGATGGCCTCCATGACCGCGTTACTGACGGACCCTGCTGCGCGTGACGCGGCACTGGAAAGCGAGCAGCTTTTCCGTGCCTTGCTCGAATCTCCAGAATGCATGGCTGTGTCGCCGCGACTCTATTTTTACGTGCTGACACGGCGTTTGCTTTCCGAGTTTGATCGTGAGATTGCGGATTACATCGCCAGTCTGCTTACCGCATTCTTGGATGTGCGACGGCTGCGCGCTTTGCCGCACCTGCCCGGCCAATGCACGGATTATGTCGCCGACATGTTGGCGGCGCTGACGGCAGCTTCTTCTGAAATTGAATTTCACGTCCGCGTCCATGTCGGCAACTACTCGTTGTTCATGTCTGGAATCTTTCCCGAACACTTACGGTACCGGGCGGCTGTCCGTGGCGCACCCGACATTTCCTTCTACGAAGAAGTTGGCAGCACAAACTACCGGCTCGCCTCCGGTCACCGCTTGGCGCATCGCCATGCGCTGGCTGACGTGTACCGCACCATTGCCGATCGGTTTTCGGAGGTTCGGCGCGATCTCAATCGTCTGTCCGACGAGTTGCTCTGCATTGAGCCTGTCTGGAGTCCGGCGCAATGACCCTTCTTCGCGAGATTCAGTTGCTGCTGGAGCGCACCTACGGGCGCACGGGGATCAACATGGAGCAATTCCTTCTGAGCCTGCAGCGGGGCGAGGTGCTGGCTTCCATGTCGGGAGCGAGCGCCGCGCAGATTTCTGATTTGGGCCGGGTATTCCTGCGGGTTGCGGAAGGCAAGCTGCGGATGGGCATCTATTATGATCCCCGCGTGATTGAGGCGCTGGAGGCAAACAATCCACAGTACAGCCTCAACGATGAAAACGTTCTGCCATTCATGGTCTTTCTGGAGGAATTGGACCACGCGGTGCACGCCGCCCTCAAATTCCGCGAAGGCAAGCGCGACATCACCGCTGAAACATTCGTCCGCGACCTGGAGCTGCAAGCCAAGATCGACACGTATCTGATCCTGCAAATGTACTGCGCGTTCTTCAATACGCCGAAGCGGCTGACGGATGCTGACCGCCGCTGGCTGAAGGCTTGCGTGTTCGACTCCGAAAATTTCGCCTACGAAGAACCGCTGCTTGCCGAGCGCTACCGCGCCACGAACCACCTGGGTCGCCGTTACGTGCGCTATCTCGACAGGCTGAAGCCCGCGCGGCGCACGGCTGAGATTCGACGATTCCGCAAACTGACGTACGGCGAGAAGCAGCAGCGCATCGCCTCGCTGGCGCATTAGCCCGCCCTATCGCCGCTGGATTCTCTTTATCGGCCACTCGTCAATTCCCCCCCCGTCGGTCGTGATGGGATCGCTAAAATAAGATGAGGGCGTGTTGCCCAAATTAGCGTTTGTTATTGTAGCTGCGTTTCTATGAAGCGCGGATTCTCCGTTTTCTGAGCAACTTCGGCGCTTCGCAGAAGCGCCACTACATCGGGAGAGACAAGAACGGATTTGGGCAACGCGCCCACGAGACTCGACCCCACAGTCCAGTCCGGCCCGCGCACCCAGAGCAACAATCGGGGCTTGCCACATTGCCGGCTCGGATTTTGCAGCCATTTCGCATTTCGATCTCCGAGCTTCGGGCTTCAGCGCGTTACCGACGGTCGCGACTCGCCAGAATCAGCCACGCCAGATGCGCGGCGGCTGCGATCAGGGCGGCCACATACGTCATCGCCGCGGCGTTCAGCACGCGATTGATGCCCACCATTTCGTCGCGCGCCGCGATATCGCTTCGCTGCAGAATCCGCTTGGCGCGCGCACTCGCATTGAATTCCACGGGCAGCGTGATCAACTGAAACAACACGATCAACGCGTAGGCAATGATGCCGAGCGTGATAAACATCGGGATGCGAAAGAAAAAGCCGCCAATAATCACCAAGGGCAACATTTGCGACGCAAACATCGTCGCCGGCACCACCGCCATCCGCACCTGCAACGGCGCGTAAGCGTCCTTGTGCTGCAAGGCATGTCCTGCCTCGTGCGCGGCAATCCCGATCGCCGCCACCGAGTCACTGTCGTAAACGCCGGGCGACAGCACGAGCGTCTTTTTCGTCGGATCGTAGTGGTCGCCCAGGAAACTGTTGGCCTGCTGGATGGTCACGTCATAGATGCCCGCGTCCTGCATGACCTCCGCTGCGACCTCTGCTCCCGTCTTCCCTCCGCGGGACCGAACTTGTGAATACTTCTTGATCGCCGAGCTGACGCGAATCTGCGCGACAATGCCCGGCACAAGAATCAGCACCAACAGCAATATCGAAATCTCTGAGTAAGTCATTTGTTATCAGCCTCCAAACTTCGGCTAACAATACAAGCACAGGCCCAGAACTCAAGACCCTTTCATCCTGTCACAGATCGAACCCTCACCCTGACCCGCCTGCGCCGAGGCTTCGGCGGGCAGGCCCTCTCCCTTGGAAAGGGAGAGGGGA
Source organism: Verrucomicrobiia bacterium (assembly GCA_049510215.1). Classification (GTDB taxonomy): domain Bacteria; phylum Verrucomicrobiota; class Verrucomicrobiia; order Palsa-1439; family Palsa-1439; genus JBEKZD01. The sequence goes on along the minus strand of JBEKZD010000011.1, from coordinate 107,713 downwards.
AATCTCCTCGCCCCGCGCTGCTCAAAACTTCATGAACAAGTCCGGCTAAATCTCCAGCACCTTCGGGAACTTCGTCAGATTGCACGCGCCATGGGTTTGGATGACGGCGACATCCTCCAGCCGCACGCCGCCGCCGCCCCAGTAGTAGAGTCCGGGCTCGACGGTCACCACGTTGCCTGCGCGCAGCGTCGCGTCCACGGCGCTGAGACGTGGCGGTTCATGGATCTGCAGGCCGACTCCGTGGCCCGTGCCGTGGAAGAAGCCATGCATCCGGCCGTTGCGCCGGCCAGTCGTGAAACCGTACTCGCGAAACAGTTGCAGTATGGCGTTGTGAACGTCCTGCCCGTTGACGCCGGCTCGCAACTTTTGAAAAGCGAGTTCCTGTGCCTTGAACACCGCGACGTACATCCTTTTCACATGCTCGCTCGCCCGCCCACGAACGACGGTGCGGGTGATGTCGCCCCAGTACCCCGTTGTACAGTCGCGCGGGAAGATGTCGATGATGATCGGTTTGTGTGCGCGCAACGGCCCATGGCCAGCCTCGTGGGGATCACAGCCCTGATTGCCGCCGGCGACGATGGTGTGACTGGCTGTGCCTCCCAGACCGGCAATGGCGGCGTTGACAAGCCCTTGCACACGCTCGGCGGTCAGCTTGTTGCCGTGCCACCACAGGAAGCCGTCGCGTCCGATACGGCTGGCGCGGATCGCGTCAATCGCGGCGGTCATGCCGCATTCAGCCAGACGCAGCGCCTTGGCGAGCTTCCTGATCTCGTCGGCTGTTTTGATTTCGCGCTCGGGAAAAAACGGGTCGGGCTTCACCTTCATGCGAATCCCCCGCAGTTGGCGAGCGAGGCCAATGGGGAAATCGCTCGGCACTTCCACCGCGTGGACGCGGAACTCATGCAACACGCGGTTGAGCACGTCGATCAAGCGCGGCAATTTCACGCCCGAGCGTTTGAGTTTATTCTGGTAGCGGGTCAGCGAGAGCACGTCATCGACCGTCGCCTGCTTCCGCGCGCGATCGATTTCAAGATCGCTCAGCACGGCGATCTTCCTGCAACCTATCTCAAGGAAGATGAACGGGTCGGGCACAAATATGCCAACAGCGTAGAGCATGTTGGCATCATGCTCGCTGTCGGCCACCAAAAGACGGGCTGTTTTCATACTGTCGCCACACCGAGTCCGATCGACGGCGCGACTTCGAGCGCAAATTCGCTACGCTGGCCGGCCTGAAGTTTGTAAAAGGCCAGGGCTGCGATCATCGCGGCGTTGTCCGTGCACAACTCTGCCGGGGCCAGCAGCAGCTTCAAACCGCGCCGTTGGCATTCCGCAGTCAGCTTTTCACGAAACCGGCTGTTGATGGACACGCCTCCTGAGGCGCTGACCGTTCTGACGCCCTTTTCCACGACCGCTCGAATCAGTTTGCCCACGAGCACATCGACCACGGCCTCCTGAAAACTTGCGCAGATGTCAGCCAGTGACCGGTGATCGGTAATTGGTGACTGGTATTTCCGCAAGTAGTACAGCACCGCGGTCTTGAGACCGCTGAAGCTGAAGTTATAGCTCGGGTCGTCGAGCATGCTGCGAGGAAAGGCGATGGCAGCCGGATTGCCCCGTTTGGCCAGCCTGTCGATTTCCGGGCCGCCGGGATAGCCGAGTCCCAGCAGTTTCGCAACCTTGTCAAACGCTTCACCTGCCGCGTCGTCAACCGTTTGCCCAAGGATCTCGTGCCGCCCAATGGCCGTCGCATAAGCCAGGATCGTGTGGCCGCCGGAGACAATCAGTGAGACCATCGGAAACAGAGCGTCAGAGCGTGGGAGCGTCGGAGCGTGGGAGCGTGGAGTGCGTTCAGCACTCTCAATCAGAAGCGGCAAATAGAGATGGGCTTCGATGTGATTGATGCCAACGAACGGTTTGGCCAGCGAAAACGCGATGCCCTTGGCCGCGTTTAGCCCGATCAGCAGAGACGTGGCAAGGCCGGGGCCGTACGTGCCTGCGACGGCGTCGATCTCTTCGAACCGGGTGGATGCGCGGGCAATAGCCTGAGAAACGATTGTGTCGATCAACTCCAGGTGCTTGCGCGAAGCGAGTTCGGGCACGACGCCGCCGTAAGCGCGATGCAGGTCAATTTGAGAGCCGACAACATTCGACAAAATCCTCCACCCGTCCTCGACAACTGCCGCGGACGTCTCATCGCAGGAGGTTTCGACGCCGAGAATTTTCACCGCAATTGAAGCTGCGGTTATTGCGTGTTCGCCGTGGCCTTGACCGTTTGTTTGCCCAGCTTCGCCTGCTTGGCGAACAGCTCGACGCCTTTGATGACGTCGATGGCGCGATCCAACTGGACATCGGCGATCTTTTCGGTTTTTTCCGCGCCTTCCTCGGGAGGCAAGCTCGCACGGAGGCGCTGCTCCTGCAGCTTGCGTTCGTCCTCCTCGGAAATCGGGACGATGATGTCGGGCGTCACGCCGTGTTCATGAATGACCTTGTGGCTCGGCGTGTAATATTTCGCCGTCGTCAACCGTACGGCTGAGCCATCGGGCAATTGCAGAATGCTCTGCACCGAGCCCTTGCCAAAGCTTGTCTCCCCGACGAGCACAGCCCGTTTCAAATCCTGTAGTGCGCCCGCCACAATCTCGCTGCCGCTGGCGCTCCCGTTGTTGATGAGCACAACGACCGGGGCGTCGAGCAGTTTCTTGCCGCGCTCGGACCTGTACACGAGCTTTTGCGCAAGGTCGCGGCCTTCGGTGGAAACAATCAGGTCGCCCGCACGCACGAATTTGCTGGCAACCTTGCGTGCGGACTCGAGCAGGCCGCCAGGGTTGTTGCGCAGGTCAAGGATCAAGGCAGTCATGCCCTGGCTCTGCAATTTGTCCAGGGCTTTGTCGAATTCACCGGCCGTCGGCTCGTTAAACTGCGTGATGCGAATATAACCAATGCCATCCTGCAGAATCTTAGCGTCCTTCACGCTATCGACTTTGATCACAGCGCGCTCAATGGTGTAGTCCTTGATGCGTTCGCCGGGGTCTTTGGCCCTCTGACGGAAGATGCTGATCGTGACTTTCGTACCCGGATCGCCGCGAAGCTGACGAACGGCTTCGGGCAACGTCATTTTGTCGGTTACCTTCCCCTCAATTCTAGCGATGCGGTCGCCTGGCAGCAGGCCAGCGCGTGCTGCGGGCGTGTCTTCGATCGGCGCGATCACGGTGAGGAAACCTTCCTTTGACATGGCGATCTGAATGCCCAAGCCGCCAAATTTGCCTTCGGTGTCCTCCTTCATGTCCTCATAGGTCTGCGGCTCCATGAACTGGCTGTGCGGGTCGAGTGAGCCAAGCATGCCGCGCAGCGCGCCATACGTCAGATTCGTGTAGGCCACCTTCTCAGCGTCCACGTAGTCCTTGCGAATCAGTTCCATCACCCTCGTGATGAGTTCCATCTGGGCGTACGGATTGTCCTTTTCAGTCTTCGCGGTGGCTTGGGAGTAAATCCGCGCCGCCACGACCAGATTGAGCCCGAGAAGCAAGACCGCCAACGTAATCGCTATTCTCTTTGTCATAATGAACCGTCTCATTGCCAAGTTGTGTTTCCTTTGCCAGCCACTGGTTGAATGCTACGACTGCTGGGGTTTGGAATCAAGTCTGCCCTTCAATTTCCTACGTTGGGGGGTTGTGGTATATCACAGCCGCTGCTGGCGGCTGCGCCCCCTCCTCGGCTTTGTCAGAAAGGGCGATGACTTCATCGTCCCGGAATGTAACGACCTTACGACCTGCCAGCGTTCTCTTGTACGACACGACTTGTCGCGGCTTCCCCTTCCCGCTGTAGTCGCAACGATAAGTCGGCAGATAACGGTAGGTCTTGTAAACCCACTGCTCGTGGTCGCCGGCTGGCAGGCGCACACGGGATTTACGGTCAGGTCTGCCGAGGCTTGCACCGACTTCATCGCGCGTCATTGCCAGCACGACTTGGTGCCGCGCGATCAGTTCCCGACAGGCGATGGCAAGGTGGCGACGCTTGCGAAGTGCATCCAGCAATCCCGCAGGAAGGGATTCCAATGCCCTCACGTCCACCCACCCTCGGGCCTGGTCCGTCACAGTCCGTGCCGCGACGTAATCCATCGTCTCCCCGAGGCCAATGGCTGTCACCGGTTGTCCCTTGGCCAGGTAAGTGATGCTGCTGCTCTCATCCCGAGAACAGGTCATCGGCGTGCGCCTCATACTTTTTAATCGTGGTTTGGTCAGATTACGTCTTAGGCTATCCTTGTTCGTTAGGCGATTTGGACATCGAAAACGTGGTGTCGATGGCCCACTATGCCAGACCGTTCAGATTGGTTGAAGCGTTCGTCCAAGGATGGTGAGTGCAGCGCCCACCAGCAATACGACGCCAATCTGACCGTAGGTATCGAATTTCGACCCGGAGACCACGACGAAGCCGAATGCGGTGTTCGCCGCCAGGCCACCGGTGACCAGCGAGAACTGTCCCAGGTCTGGAGCGTTGGCTGGCACCCATCGTTGTAGCCAGTTCCTCGACTTTCGCTTCAACCGGCCTGGCATCCGCGCCGATCATTCCACCGGCTCAAAAAAAATTGGTGTCACGGAAACATTCAAATGCAACCGGCCATCGGCCACCTGGACGGGCACGACCTGACCCAGCGCGTCGGAAGCCGTCGGTGGCTTCGTCGTCCAAGCCCAGTCAAATGGAACCGGCGGCGCGTCTTCGCCGCTAAAGGCATCGCGTCGTTCCCAGATCACATAAGCGGGGCCGCGCGCGCCGCGATCCATTTCAAAGAAAAATAGGGACGGCTTCCCCGGAACACTGATTTGTCTCACTGCGCGAACGCCATTAAAAACTTTCGCCATGCGTTGATAAGCCTCGGCCGTGGGCGTGCGTTTTTGAAGCGAGCCGTTTTCGTAATCGAGCAATCCAGTCTTGCCGCGCATCAGCGTCATGAGATTGTCGCGTTCGCTCTGGACCGGCTTCAGCTCCGCGTAAAGCGTTTTTTGCACTCCGGCGGCGAACGCGAAGACGTTCCGCATGACCAGATCGCGTGACTGGATGCGATTATACTTCGCCTCCAATTCCGGCGAACAACCAAGCAGGAACATTTGGGTCGCCGGCGCGAGCGTGCTCATGTTTTTGTAAAGTTCGGCAATCCGGTTGCTGCCCGATTGATCGGGAGTCCCAAACCCGTTCGCACCCGTTTGCAGCACCGATTGCGTCCAGGGCGTCAGAAGCGAAACGTATTTCAAGTTCTCGTAAAATCCATAGAAACCCGGCCCGCCGTATTCGGCGCATATAATCGGTTTCTCGTAACCCAACGCGCGCATCTTCTGCCGCATAATGTCAACCCGCGCCATGATCGTGTAAGGGTCCGCATAAAGGTGCAGATCAAACACATCAAACGCGTTGCTGCCCGTTTTCAAAACGTAATCAAAAAAATCCAGCCCCGCCCGCGAATGCGGCCACTGGTATGCTCCCGGCGGCTCAAAGAGGCCGTCATATCCGCCCACCACCACCACCGCGGACGGGTCCGCCTCCTTGACTGCCTGATGGAAAACCCTCAATTGCGCGACGAATTGCTCCTTGGTGCCCGACCAAAATATCGGATCATTCGGCTCCCCATCGTTTTGCCAGTAACGCACCTTTCCCTTGCAATGCCTGACCAAATCACGGATGAAACGGTGGTAGTCCTCCAGGTTTTTCGCCGGCGCAGGTGGCAGCAAGGCCGAAGGGCGCTCCACCGCCCATTGCGAACTTGAGAACAATGAGATTAATCCTTCATCGGGAGAATTCAACTGATCCACAAAGGCATCCACCGACCGCCAGTCGTACTGGCCTTTCTGCGGCTCGATCTGGTTCCAGAATAAACAAACCCTGGTAAAACCGGCTCCGAGCTGCCTCGCTTGCGGCATGAATTGTTCGGGTTTGACGTTTAGGTATCCATAGAGAAAACCCCACGCAATGCCCAGCGGTGAACCCGGCATCTTGATCCGCAAATCCGTCGCTGGTGCGTCTTTGGTCAAAGGAGCGGGAGTCGCTGATTGGGCAGGCAACCGGTCGGGCAGAAATAAAGCGGCTGCAACCATGGTGGTGATGATTTTGGCATTCAGAAAGGGGTCAATCCGGCATAATCGCATATTTTTGCTTTCATTTGGCATGGCGCAACGGGTTCACCAGGGAACCAGCGGGGCCAATGCTTGACTTGTTAGGCGACGTCACCCTCATTTTTATCTCAGTTTTGCGTTTTAGTGCGAATTCGTCATGGTGATTTGGGTTTTGTTTGTGTGTGATGTGTGATGCCGCCTAACTATGTATAACGGCGCTAAGGAAATGGTGGAATGCGGATTGCGGAATACCCCACCGATTCTTACTTCGCCACCTCCAATGGCACATAAATATCCCTGAACCCAAACGCCGACCCTATCCCCTCCGGACCATTCAACCGCACCATAAACGACGGGGCCTTCCGTACTTTGCGGCCGCTCTTAGGCAGCCATGAGCGAAACAATTTCTCATAGCCCCTGGCGATCGCCATGATCGGACAATTCCTCGCCACCACATAATCGCCGCCCGCTATCGTTCGCACACGCACCGGCTTCGTGGGCACATACTTCTCATCCACCGTCACGCAGGTGTCATAACGCAATTTCTCAGGCGGCATGTCCTTCGGATTATCCATGGGCACGCCGATGTACAATGAATCCTTGCGGGGCAGCCCGTCCTTCTTCAGCCTCGTCGTAAAATCCATCCATCCCCGATACGCCCCCTCATACGGCCCCACATGCCGCATATACGCGACCCGCTGCGGCTCCAGCGTTTTCACTTCGATGTTCAGATTCAGGGGCCGCTTCGGCTGCAACGGCATATAAATATCATACCGCTGTTTCGTGCGCGCGACCGCGTCCCGGGCATTCATCAGCATCACAAAGCTGGGCGCAGGCCGCAACTCCCGGGAACTTCGCGCGAGCCATTTGCCGAACAGATACTGGTAGGCGTCCTTGATTTTCCCGAACGGGCAATTTTTCGCCACGGCGTAATCGCCGCCGACGATGGTCTGCAACTCAACCGGCTTCTTCGGCTCATATTCTTCATCCACCGTGAAGCACGCATCGTAACGAAGCTCCGAGGCCGGGGTCACCGATGGATTATCGTGCCCAATGCCGATGAACACCGAACGCTTGCGAATCTGCTTGTCCGCCGATAGGCGTGCCATGAGGTCAAACCCCGTTTGTTTGACATTTTCGTATGGCCCGACATGCCGCAAATAAGCCACGCGCATCGGTTTGATTTTTTTGGTAATGACTTTCATAATTTTGGTTGTGATGTGGTTTGTGTTGAATGTGGTCAAAGGAACTCCCGGCCGAAAATGCACGCCGGACGGCGCGTCGCGAATGGCGATGGGCCCCGTCGCGCGGCGAAACTCCGCCGGCGAAACTCCGTATGCCGCCTTGAACGCCCGCGTGAACGCCTCATGCGCCTCGTAACCCGCGTCCAGCGCCACTTGAATCACCGGCTTCGCGCCCGACCTCAATTCCATCGCCGCCCGCTCCAACCGCAGCCGGCGCACATGGTCCGCAAGCGTCTCACCCGTCATGGCCGCGAAGACGCGATGAAAATGAAAACTCGAAAAACACGCTACCCGCGCCAACTCCTCCAAATCCAACGACTCATCCAGGTGCTCCTGGATATGCGTCAACACCCGCAGAATGCGCTCCTGATAATCATTCCACGTTGTCTTATGCTTTGGCCGTGTGCCGATCATTTGCACGCTAAACTAGCAAACGCCATTACGGACCGCTTGACTAATTTTGCGGTTTTGCAACTCGGACAAACCAACTATAAACTCAAGGGGCAGTCGGCTCTTCCGTTTGTTTGCAGACGAGGTCGCTCCTGACGGAGCTTTAATTTTGTTAGGGGATTATCCCCTAGGTCAATAACATTGTCTTGTGAAGCGAATATGGGAAATCCGGGTTAATTGGAACGACGGCTGTTTCCATTCGCCGAGGCAGAAAACGTCGCGATCGCGGATTTCCGCCGCCTCAACACCGAACACGACGCATGCGGTCAGAGTCACCGCCAGACATAAGCAGCGGTTGCCCATGGTGTCTGCCTATTGCACGAGACTCAACGCTGCCTTGCGAAAAGCGCTCAGTTGCCGCGCCGTCGGCGCTTCGAGATAACAGCGAAGCACCGGCTCTGTTCCTGAGGCGCGAAACATAACCCAGCACCCGTCGTTCAGCAAAAACTTGAATCCATCCGTTGTGATTGTCTGTGACACTCTTTGTCCGCCAAACTCATCGAGGCCCTGTGCGAAACGCTGCAGCAGTTCTTCCTTGCGCTCAGGGGTTACACGAAGATTGATGCGATCACTCATGACTGTCCCAACCTTCGCTTGAATCTCCTTCAGAATCCTCCGCAACGTTTTGCCCTCGCAGGCGACAAGCTCACACATCAGCAGACAAGCCAGGATGCCGTCCTTCTCAGGCACATGACCTTTGACGCTCAGTCCGCCGCTCTCCTCGCCGCCCACAATGATCGGCTCGCTCTCCATCAACGCGCCGATGTATTTGAATCCAACCGGTGTTTCGTGAACCTTGATACCAAACAACCCTGCCACTCCATCCACCAGATGGCTCGTCGCCACGGTGCGGACGACGGCTCCCGTCCATTTCCGATTTTTAACCAAGTGATAGAGCGTCAACGCGAGCACCTGATTGGCGTTGATAAATGTGCCATCACTGTCAATGACCGCAAACCGGTCCGCGTCGGGATCGAGTCCCAGACCGAGCGCCACCCGCCTGCGTTTCATTCGGGCAAGCAGTTCGCCCATGTTCTCCTTGATCGGTTCGGGACGACAGTTGCCGAACAGCGGATTCAGTTCCCCGTGCAGTGCGTCCACATACCAACCGCGCCGTTCCAGCAGCGCATCGAGGTAACCCCGGCCCGTCCCGAACATCAAATCGACAACAACCTTCTTTCGGTGTCGCTTCAGCGTTTCAAAATCCACGAGCTTCTGCAACTGCGCGAAATACTCCGGCATCGGATTAAACGTCTTCACCTTCGCCTTCGCACGCTCCACGCTCCACGCTCCACGCTGCACGTTCCCCGGTTCCTCCGCCTTCTTCTCGATCCCCTTCGCTGTCTCTGGCGACGATGGCGCACCGTTGGCTTCGTTGAACTTCAGCCCGTTCCATTCGGGTGGATTATGGCTCGCCGTGATGTTGATGCCTCCCGAGGCGTGGTGCGTGCGAATGGCATGAGCAATCACAGGCGTGGGCGCATCACGATCCGTCAACCACGCTTCAAATCCGTAGCCAGCGATGATCTCCGCGCACCGCGTCGCAAACTCGCGTCCGAGAAACCGCGTATCGTGACCGATGACGACGAGCTTCTGCGCTCCCGCAGGCGGATTCTCGTTGAGATACTGCGCAATCGCGTGCGCCGCCAGTTCGACGTTGGCGAACGTGAACGAATCGCTGATGATGCCGCGCCAACCTGAAGTCCCAAATCTGATGACTGACATGAGGCCGTCAGCTTACCATCGTGCCGCAACGCGAGCAAGACGCCCCAGCCGTCTGTTTGGCGCAATTCTCAGTCAGGTAGCCTCTCGCGCCGCTGCCGATCTCGCGCAACTCCGCCAAGTGTCCGTCCACGATCCGACGGGATTCACGATTGCGGATATGGATGGCGCCATCCTTAATCCAACTCATCAGTTCAGTCGGAGGCATACCGTCGGCAGAATGAGTCCCTTCGACAACCCGTTCGGCTGCGCCCATGGCTTCGGTCCACTCAGGGTGATGGACGGAGTTGCGCTTATCCTTCGCTGCCGAATGCGTCGCCATGAGAATGGCGCAACTCAGCGAAGCCAATCCAACGGGACAAGCGAAGACCGCCGGGGAAAGGATGAAGGATGAGGACAGGGAGCGTGAAGCGTAAAGGCGGCAGGCGGGATGCCTGCCCTACTGTTCACCCCGACCGGGCGCAGGCGGAAAACTGACCGCTGATGGCTGATAGCTAACGGCTGAGAGAGCTGATAAATCAGGGCGTCAGTTTGCCAAGGCGCAGCAGAGCGAGTAGGAGGCCGCCAAGAGCTAGGCGATAGATGATGAATACCCAGGTGCTGTGTTTCCTCAGGTAGCCCAGAAGAAACGCTATCGCCAGATAACCGACCACGGCGGAGACTGCCGTGCCGGCGAAGAGGTTGAAGGCGTCCGCCTGCGAGGCGAGCAGTTCGTGCCGGGCCTTGATCAGTTCGAACACGCCCGCCGCTGTAACGGCCGGTATGCACAGCAGGAACGAGAAGCGGGCCGCCGTCTCGCGGGTCATGCCCAGGAACAGCCCGCCCGTGATCGTAGAACCCGAACGCGAAGCGCCCGGAATCAGCGCGGCGCATTGTGAGAGGCCGACGACGATGGCATCGAACCAACCGAGATCGGAAAGTTCCTTGAGCTTGTGTCCGGAACGTTTGCGGTGGATCTCGACGGCCTCGGCAAGCATGAGCACGACGGCCAAACCGATCATTGCGCCGGCGATGACGTACAGCGAACGCAGGCTCGTCTCGACTTGGTGGCGAAACAACAGACCGAGAATGATGATGGGCACAGTTCCGGCAGCGATCATCCACCCCATTTTTGCGTCGGGTGAATCCAGCGGGTGGCCACGCACAAGTCCGGAGATCGTTGCCCGCGTGATCCGCGCGATGTCGCGGTTGAAATACATCCACAACGACGCCAGCACGCTGAGTTGAATGACCGCGCTAAACGCGGGACCGGGGTCTGCCCAACCCAAAAGCTGCGCAACGATCTTCAAGTGAGCGATGCTGCTGATCGGAAGAAACTCCGTCAGTCCCTGAACGATGCCGTGAACGACAGCTTGCCCGAGTGTCATTCGGAGTGGGCCTGTTTGCGGAATACCGGCTTTTGTTGCGTGGCCGCGCCGAACCGCGCCGAGGCCAGAAGAAGTGACTTAACCTGCTTCACTCCGAGTTTCCTGAGACACTCATTCCCTGCAATGTTAACAAAGCCACTCCGCATGTCAACATGGCACATGCCTTTGGAAAGCAATTGACCCTGGCCTGCTCGTCGTTGTAGGTTTCAGAAAAACCAGATCCGGGAATCGCCATGGCTGAGAAAACTAAAGATAACATTAACCGCACCGCCAATGATTTTTACCAAAGGGCCCTCGCCGCTCTCGAACGGAAGAATCTTGATTACGCCATTGAAATGTATCTCCAGTGCCTGTCGCAGGAGCCGAATTTCACGGAGGCGCGACGACATCTCCGGGCGGCACAGATGAAAAAAGCCGAGTCGGCAGGCGGATTCAGACGAATGTTCGTGGCCGCCAAAACGACACCCTTGCTGACCAAGGCGAAGATGGCCGCCTCCAAAAACCCAATGGAGGCCATGGGCCTGGCCGAGCAGGTCCTCAGTGAAGATCCCAAGAACGGTCAGGCGCTCCTGGTTTTGGCGGAGGCGGCCGAAACGGCCGGTTTCCCCGAGACAACGGTTCAGACGTTGGATCATTACACCAGGCTCAATCCGCGCGACACGAAAACCATGCACTGGCTGGCGCGCGCGTACCTTGCGGCTGAACAGCCCGATATGGCCCTCGAAGTTTACGAGCGGCTCCTGCGGATGAACCCGAACGACTTCGCGGCGCAAAAAGGACTCGGCGACGCCACGGCTCGCGGCGCGATGCAGGGCGGCGGCTGGGAGGAAGCACAATCGTATCGCGACGTCATCAAAGACAAGGACGAAGCAGTCGCCCTCGAGCAGCAATCACGCGTCGTGCGCGCTGAGGACATGACAGCCAACCTGATTAAGGATAACCTGGAGAAGCTTTCCAAGGACCCGGACAACCCACTCATTCAGCGCGAACTCGGCAAGCTGTATGCCCAAAATAAAGATTTCGATGCGGCGCTGCGTTACCTGGAAAAGATTTTTACCTCCGAAGCCGGTGCCGATTCCACGTTGGAAAGGGAAATCGCGGAGATCAAGGCGAACCAGATTTTGGCCAGGATCGCAAAGAGAAAAGAAGACCTTGCTTCCTCTCCCGCCAGCGCGGCGGCGATCGAAAAGGAAATCGCGGAGCTGGAGAAAAAGCACACCCAACTTCTCTTGGCAGACGCGGAGCGGATCGTCGAACGATATCCGAACGATTTGATGTACCGTTATGAGCTCGGCGTTCTCTACATGCGCGCGGGCAACGTTCAAGGCGCGATCAACCAGTTTCAGAAATCGGTCGGCCAGCCGCAGCGGCGTGTCGCATCGCTGAATTACCTTGGCCAGTGCTTCCAGCAAATGGGGATGCACGATATGGCGATCGACCAATACAGCCAAGCCATCCAGGAACTTCCGTCGATGGACGGCCTCAAGAAGGAACTGCTGTATAATCTCGGCACCGCTTACGAGACGCTGGGCGAACACGAGAAGGCCATCGCCGAATTTAAGAGGATTGCGGCTGTGGACTTCGGCTTCCGTGACGTTAAAGACAAGATCACACGGCGCCCGCCTCAGAAGCAGGGCTAGCAGACGTTATCCCAACGCGGCGAGTATCCCGTTCAAGTCCGTAACGACTCGACAATCGCGCTGCTGCCCGCCTTTTCGGCCAATCAGGATCGCACGCATCCCAACGGCTTCGGCGCCCCGCACGTCCTCCTCGTAACTGTCGCCGACGTGCAAGGCTTCGACCGGACCGGCACGAGCCGTCCGAAGCGCCGCTTGAAAAATTTCCGGGGCCGGTTTCTCAGCTTTCACTTCACAAGACACAGTGATGGAATCCAATTGTTCATCCAAATGCAGCGCCTTCAATAAAGGGCGCAACCGGGCGTCCCAATTGGAAATCACGCCGGCGTGCAACCCCCGTTCGCGAACTCCACGCAGCACCTCCACGACGCCAGGATACAGTTGCCAGGCGTCGGCGCGCGCGAATGCAGCAAAGAGCTCCTCGAAATACGCGTGTTTGGTGCGATCGTCTCCTTTGAGCTTCAAAGCATCCAGCGCCTGAAACACCAGGCTACGCCACCAACGCTTGTCTGCCGTCGTCAACGACGTGCCTTCGACCGATTTTGCGGTCTTCCACGCCGTGCGGAAGGCGCGCTCCCATTCTTCGGCGGTCGCGGTGAATCCGTGGCGTTCCCCCACCCTGGCATAGACTGCGCCCACGGATGGATAGGGTCGCAGCAATGTGCCGCCCACGTCAAAAAACACCGCGCGCAGCGGTCTTTGTTTCACTGCAGCACCAGCTCGTTTTCGGCGGCTGCCGTGAGCGAAGATCGGAATCCCAACCGACTCAGCGCTTCGCCTACCAGGAAGAGTGAACCCGTGATAACGATCGCTTCGCTGCCGCCGCCTTTTGCCCGGGCATAGGCGTCGGAAAGTCTTGAGGAAACAGTCACAGTCGCCTTCGCATTGGCTGCGCGGCAGAGGTCGGCAAGCTGCGCGGGATCACTTGTGCGCTCGCTGTTGACGGGCACGCAGAAGATGCGTTCGGCCAACGGAGCGAGAATCCTGCACATCTGGTCGTAGTTCTTGTCGCGCAACACGCCGAGAATCAGTGCGAGCCGCTGCCCACCGAAATGTTCGCGCAACGTCGCTGCCAGACGCTCCGCTGCTGCGGCGTTGTGCGCACCGTCCAAAACAACCGACGGTTGATGGCTGACTATCTGGAATCTGCCTGGCCAACTCGTTTTTGTCAGCCCGTGACGCATGTCTCCCGCGCCAATTTCCAGTCCCGATGCTTCCAGAGCCGCTACGGTGGTGGCGCAGTTCACAGTTTGGTGTTGGCCAAGCAGCGGAACGGAGAGCACGCCATAGTTGCCGCGGCAGCGCGTCAGCCGCAGTTGCTGACCGGTCTCATCTTCACCGAGCCGTTCCCAGCGGATCTGTTCTCCGATGACTGTCAGGGGGCTGCAGCTTGCGCCCGCAGCACGTTGAATAACCGACAGGGCCTCCACGTCAGCGGCGGCGGTGACGACGGGGACGCTTGGTTTGATGATGCCGCACTTCTCAGCGGCGATCTGAGAGAGCGTTTCGCCCAGATACTGCATGTGGTCGAAGGCGATGTTTGTAATCACCGAGACCAAAGGCGTGACCACATTTGTGGCATCCAGCCGACCACCCAGCCCTGTTTCCCACACGACGACTTCGACTTCCTGCTCGCGGAAGTGCTGGAGCGCCATCGCAGTGACGGTTTCGAAAAACGTCGGTTGCCGAAACTCTGGGTCCTGTGCGACTGCGTCTGACAAGGGTCGGATTTGTTCGACCAATCGCACAACATCCGATTTTGTGATCGGCTTGCCATCGATCTGAAATCTTTCGCGGAAGGAGACGAGGTGCGGCGAAGTGTAAAGCCCCGTCTTGTACCCAGCCGCGCTCAGCACGGCATGCGCCATTGCGGCGACACTCCCTTTGCCATTCGTGCCTGCGATGTGAATGAAGCGCAGTGAATTCTGCGGATCGCCCATCAGGCGCAGAAGCTGACGCGCCGTTTCCAGGCCGAGCTTTTGGCCGAACAAGCGGATGCCCAAAAGATAGTCGATGGTCTCGATATAGGTCACGCCAAGAAACCGCAAAAAAGTTTTGCGACAGCCTCTCCGCGTCAGCCTGCCGCCTTGAACTTCCGCTTACCGCTGCCCGAAAGATAATCCAGCAGCGTGCCAAGCAAACCTTTGAGTTGCTTGCGGTGGACGACGATATCGATCAGTCCCCGGTCGCGCAGAAACTCGCTTGTCTGAAATCCCTCCGGCAACTCCTGCTGTGTCGTTTCCTTGATGACACGGGGCCCGGCAAATCCGATCAACGCCTTAGGCTCGGCGATAATGACATCGCCAAGCGACGCGTAGCTTGCCATCACGCCTGCGGTTGTCGGATGAGTCAGGACGGAGATGTACGGCAGTCCTGCCTTTGTATGCAACGCCAGTGCTCCGCTGGTCTTGGCCATTTGCATCAGGCTCAAGATGCCCTCGTACATTCGCGCGCCGCCCGATGCCGAAACGATAATCACCGGAATCTTCATCTCGGTCGCCTTCTCGATGCAGCGCGTGATTTTTTCTCCGACCACCGACCCCATGCTTGCGCCCAGGAAACGGAAATCCATCACAGACAGCGATACCTGGCACCCATTCAGCTTGCAGACACCCGTCACCACCGCATCATTCAATCCCGTCTGCAGTTGGTACGTCTTCAGCCGCTCCGAGTAGGCTGCTACACCGGTGAACTTCAGAACGTCCACGCTGACCACATCGGCATCCGCTTCGCGAAATGTGTCTTCGTCAACAAGCGAAGCGATGCGCTCGCTCGCGGTCATTGTAAAATGATAATCGCATTTGTGGCAGACCTTCAGATTGGCGAGCAACTCCTTGCTGAAGATCATTTCGCCGCAGTCTTTGCATTTCACCCAGAGACCGCTTGGGATCTCGCGTTTTTTTGTTTTGGTTTCGCTGATCTTTGGTTTTTCGAAGACGTCCATGCTCACACTCCACGTGCAACGGCCAATGCAATCACATCCTCGGCGCCCGCTTTGAGCAAGACCTTAGCACAACTGTCCATCGTAGCGCCAGTCGTAAACACGTCGTCCACCAATACCAGCCGCTTGCCCGCAAGCGCCTCCGCGTCGCGGACAGCAAATGCGTCACGCAAGTTTGCGGCCCGCTCCCTCGCGTGCAGAGCCGTCTGTGTGACCGTCTCCTTGACGCGCCGCAAATTTCGATTCAAGACCGGGACTTGAACCGCGCGGTGCAGCGCAACGGCCAGGTACTCAGCTTGATTAAACTCTCGCATCCGTTTCTTGCGCGGATGCAACGGGACGGGCACGATCGCATTCACCCTACTCCAATCGATCCATTGTCTGGCACCGCCTACCAGCCAGTCAGCCAGATGCGGCCCGTAGTACATCTCGCGGTTGTACTTGAACCGGTGGATGCTCGTGCGTACCACGCCTTCGGCCCGACAGGCAGCGACCGCGCGGCTGAAGTGGAATTTCAAATCCTTGCAGTAACCGCAGACGAAACTCTCGGTTACCGCTCCGGCGAACGGCAGCGCACAGCGCTCGCAAAACGGCGGCTCGATGAATTTCACCTTCCCCAGGCAGGACGAGCAGATCACACCGCGCTCCGCTTCCCCCAGTGGCTCGGAGCAGAACAAGCAATTGCGCGGATAGATCAGGTCAACCGCGCTCCTGAGCCAGGGCGCAACTGCGCTGATCAGCGCAGAGGTACGAGTTTGTGGCGACATATCCAGTTTACCATTGCCAAGAGAATCACGAGCACAGGCCACATCATGGCGTTCTCAATCAGTGCGTCTCCACCCCACCAGACTGCGGTCTGTGGAAGTGTCGCCTGGGTACAGAACGCGTAGCTTTTCAACGTCAGCACCCAGCCGGCATGCAATCCAATCGGCAAGTACAGTCCCCTTGTTTCTGCGAACGCCAATCCCAGGATCGACCCCGCGAGCCACAGCGTGACGAAGCCCAACCCGACACCTTGGGCTCGCCACGATTGCGAAAACACCCGCACCAGATAGTTGAAGCCACTGTTCCACCGCACAGCTTCGGTGGGAATGTCTGCGCTCGGCGGTTTAAGGAAATGCACGGCCGAATAGATTGCGCTGGTCAGCGCTATGGCTGCCAGCGGCTTCATGCCCCGCTGCAACGCACCCTGCACACCGCCCCGAAAGTATGTTTCTTCGATCACTGCCACGACGATAGCCGTCGCGATGAAATTGAGCAGTTGCGACGAGAATGTGCTTGCCTGAACGCTCGAGTTCAGCGTGCGTGCACCCAAAAGGATCAACATCCCGGCCGCTAATGCAAACGAACCGACGCCGAGCAGAACTCCGAGTAAGACTTGTCGCCACCAGTTCTTTCCGCACGGAAACCCGATCTCACTCCACGAATGAATACCGAGCGCGCGAAGTAGCGGCCACAGACCCACTGCTGCCACAATCAGGATCGTGCGGTCGAAGACGCGGCGGAATGGTTGTTTGCTCAGCCACGACGCTCCGGGGAGGTTCTGCCCCGCCCCTTGAATGATCCAAAAAACCCACGGCGCAAGCCAGGCGCTCAAAATGACGACAGCGACGGCGTAAATCGCGATGGCCTTGGTAACTCTCAATATCAGGATGAAGACTGACGATTGGGTTCTTGCGCTATCAGCGGCTTGCGTCTCTGGGTCTCGTTGTCCTCCTGCTCCGAGGTCGAGCCGGGGAGAATGATTTCGCTGTAGCGAATCGAATTGTAGGGCACCCAATACACTTTCGTGTCTGATTCCGCAGGCCGCTCAATCGGTTGCGATGTTTCCAGATCAGCAACATCGTGAAAACGCCGACCGCTGACACGGAAACCATACTGGTCCACCTCCGTAATGATCCCCCGGATGACCTCGCGGGGAGTCTGGGGATGAAACCGCCGCAGCACAATCCGCACTCGTTGGCCCTGTAAACCTGCGGTCTCGGTCATCAGCAGTCTTCCTGTGTCAGTTGGATTGCGCGGCCTGTTCCTGCAGAGCTTTGACCTTGGCCGCATGCCGCTCATTCTCCTGTGAGGCGCTACCGTCTGTTGGCTGATTCATGGACCGAGGAGCGTCATTGGTCAACGTGCTGCTGGGGGCATTTGTCGGATTTCTGAGGAACTGTTTTTCCAGCTCCAACTCACTTGATGATGACAGCAGGCGGGCGCGCCGGCGCGCCTCGGCAAACGCCTGCGCATCCGTGCGCATCACCGTGGGACGAATGAAGATGATCAACTCGTTGCGCGTCTTGTTACTGGTCTTACTCTTAAAGATCTGACCGAAAAACGGGATGTCGCCAAAGAATGGCGTCTTCGTCTCGGTCACCGTTTTGTTCTCCTTGATCAAACCGCCCAGAACGATGGTACTTTGATCTTGGACCGCGACCGACGATTTTGCTTCTCGCTTCGTAATGGTCGGCACAGTCGTGCCACTGATGTTCACGTTGGCGCCAAGATCGTTCACTTTCTGTTCGATTTCCATCCTGACGTAGCCGTCAGGATTGATCCGCGGGGTCACCTTCAACTCGATGGCGACATCTTTGTACTCGATGTTGGAGTTCAAGCCGTATCCGGTGTTAAGTGTGCCTCCGGTGGTGTTGACGACGTTGGCAACCGTCGAGACAGGCACCGGGACCGACTCGCCGACCAGAATGTCCGCTTCCTGATTGTCCATCGTCTGGATGACAGGCGTCGAAAGCACCTTGCCCTTGGACGTGCTCGATAACGCATGAAGAACTGCGTCGAGGTTCAAGTTCCGAAACGTGGCGAAGTACGTGAGACCACCCGTCCCGCCCGCTAATGACGACGCGGTGGGTAGTAGATTGCTGGCGCTGAGCCCGTACAATTGAGATTGCGCTTGCGAGACGGATAATGGAAGGGGCGTGTTGCCGTCGGTGATATTGCCACCCGTCTGATATATCGAGGATGGGTTGTTGAACAGCCGCTTAAACACGTCCACGCCCACATCCAGTTCGTTGTCCAATGTCACCTCGGCTATCACCACTTCGATCTGGACTTGAGCCACCGACGTGTCCACTTCCTTGATCAACTGCTCAATGCGCGCCATATCCTCCTTGGTCGCCATCACCAGCAGCGAATTCGTTCGCTCGTCGGGCAAAATCCGGACGCCTTCTGCAAATTGCAAAAAACCGCCTTCGACCGCCGCTCCAGCAGCACCGCCTGCGGCCGCCGGTGGCGGTGGGGCCGCACTCGATCGGCCCGCTGAGCCGGTTGTGCCGGTTGTGGTGGGGCGCCGTACTCCAGCAACTGTCCCGCCTGAGATGAGCGCGTTTACCAGCGAGGCAGCATGTTCGGCCGTGTCATAATTGAGGCTAATCACTTTCAAGATCACATCGGGCTCAACCTTCGCGTCCAGCTCAGTGATGATCTTATCGAAAAAAGCGAAATTCGAGGGTCGGCTGAGAACGAAAAGCTTGTTCGTCCGTTCATCAGGGGTGATGATCACTTTGCCTTCAATCAGTGATTCCCCGGCAGGAGCACCTGAAGCTGCAGGAGCAGCACCACCCGTCGTGGGCGCACCTGGTGTTGGCGGCCGGACGATGGGACGCACCGGCTGGGGTTGCGCCGGCTGCTGCCCTGCAGCCGCAGCGCGTGAACCAAGTTGTTGGGCTTCCTGAATGAGCGACAGCAGGCGCGAGGCGACCTCGCCCGCCTTGGCGTGTGCCAGAACGTAAACCTTCGTTTCCATCCGCAGCGGCGAAGGCACATCGATCGCCTTGATGATTTCCATCATCAGGTTGACGTTGTTGCCGGTTTCCGTGATCAGGATGCTGTTTGATTTCGGGAGCGGCATCAGTAGTCCATATCCTTGATGCAGGTAAGGCTGAAGCGCTGAGACGACATCACCGACATCGGCATATTGAAGCGGGATGATCTGCGTGGCCAGTATGTCGGCAGAGGGCAACTCGCGCTCCTTGGGGCTGATGAAAGGCAAGCCCTCCTGTCTGGCGGTGCTAATCTGGACCACCTTGAGGAACTTCTCACCCATGGGCACGATGGCGACGTTAACCTGTGCCAGCGCGGTCTCCAAAGCCCACTTCGCCTCTTCCACGGTCAGGTCGGTCTGACTCCGGAAAAAAATCACGCCCTGCAGATTACCGGGGACGGAGATAATCGAGCGTTTGGCCAGCGTCGCCGCGTAATAATCGAGCACCGCCTGCACCGGTGCGCCCTGAAAAACGACAAAACCAACATGTCGCTGGCTATCATCCCGGGCCGGCGCTGTCTCCACGGCGGCGGCCCCGGCCGAAGACACCGAAAACCTGGGTGCAGTCAAACTCAGGACACAAATCAATACGGCAATGAAAAGCAACGATCTCATCAATCCCCCCGTCGGAATGGAATCCGTCTCACCCCCACAGGTACGGGGG
This sequence comes from Verrucomicrobiia bacterium, assembly GCA_049510215.1. GTDB lineage: Bacteria > Verrucomicrobiota > Verrucomicrobiia > Palsa-1439 > Palsa-1439 > JBEKZD01. Next base: position 87,821 of record JBEKZD010000011.1, on the reverse strand, counting down.
CGGCGGGTCCGGGTTGCAGCGCAGACCCGGCTTGCGGCGCTGACGCAGCCGCTGTTGGCGTTTTGCTGCCAAGTTCTGCGAAAGTCAGAGTGGCCGTTTCAAGCCCGCGCTGTAATACGATGCTCTGCGGCTTCTCCACTTCGATGTGCAGCACTTTCACGTCGTCGACCGCCTCGCCTACGGTCTTGAAATAGGTGTTGTGGCTTCCCTTATCCTCAATGATTGCCTGAACGACGCCGTCCTGCCCATTCGACTGGACAATCCCGACAAGCGCGAAACGAGTGGCAAAACTGGGCAGCGCCGTCGCCGTCGCCTGACTGCCCGGCACTGGGCCGAACGGCGAACGGTCAACAATGACCTGGTAACGAGCGAAATCGTGAGTCTCTTCTGCTAAAGATACGCCAGCGGCAATCATGGTTGCGGCGACAAGGACGCCCAGCAAAGTGCGCAGGTGCTGCAGGTTCACGACTTGGGACTCCCTGATTTGCCAGTGAGAGCCTGGAGTCTGATACTGCAGCGAAGGACGGTCGGGTTGTCGAGCTGCGGAGTTACTTGAAGTTCCTCGACGCTCATAAACCCCGAACTCGTCTGAATACCGTAGAGGAACTTCACCAGCGTTACGATGGTTGATTCGAAGTTGCATTGGACAGGCAACTCACGGTACGTATCTTTCTCGACCGGCTGCATGAAGCGACGGTCCTTGATGAGGACACCCGAGGTACTGGCGACGTTCTCAAGCTTATCCCGCACGTCGGAGGGTTGCTGAAACGTCTGCGACTTTTGACCGAGACTCGCTCCCAATTGCGCGTACTCCTTTTGCCATCCAGGCGCAAGCTGAATGGTAGCCTCGATGCCATTCCACTCTTTGCGGCTGGTGTTCAGTTGACCACGAAGCGTCTGCCAATTGCTTGCGAGCTTCGCCAGCAGCAAGTAGTTTCCGCCCACCACGGTCAAGGCGATGATCGTGCCCAGCAAAATTCCTTCTCGTTTATTCAATGCCATATCGTTGACCCCACGGGCACTGGGGAAGCGGATTTGAGAGTACAGGTGACCTCAAACTTCGTCAAGCCGCCAGCAGCAGGCAGTTCCGTGCGCATTTGTCCGGGCGTGACCTTGGAAAAGAGCGTGCACTGCTCCAGCCGACTGATGAAATCGTTCGCGATCGGGACCGATTGCGCCTGCGCCTTCAGCGCCACGGTCAGGTCTTTCTTGAACGTGAATCCGTTAAGCTTCACGTTCTCCGGCATCACGTCGCTCACTTGGCGCAATATCTCCAACGCCGAATACTTCGTGTCGAGCTGCTTCTGCGTCGTCACCAGCAGCCGTTGCAATTCACGCGCGTCGTTGAGCGCCGTTTGCCTTTGCGCGATCTTGGCTTTCACGTCATTGAGTCGGGATTGTTGCAGTCTCATCAGCGACAGGAACACGGCCAACCCCAGCAGATAGATCGTTCCCAAAACGATGCCGCTGAGGATGAGTCGTCGTCGCCGTTGAGCGGCGCGACGCCGCTGCCGCCACTCGTCTGGAAGCAAATTGAGTCGCGTGGCATCCGATGCCGCGGTTTCAATGCACAGGCTCGTTGCGGGCGACGGCGCCGAGCCATTGGTGTAACACTGCGCCTCGCCATTCCAGCCGCGAGCGAGTTCCTCCACCTCGGCCCGCAAGTTCTCGCTCCACGTAGCCAGCGTCACACGACCGATTTCGCGATCTGGATGGTCCGCTTCGGCAGCGACCAACGTCCATTGCAGCTCCTCGCGCAACGCCGTCCGACTCTCGACACTGCCCAGAGAAGCCTCCCCCAACACGACCGAGCGGATCGCGACAGGGACCCCGTGCGTGTGCACGACGATATTTGCTGCCGTGGGACTGATCTGGACGAAGGCATTCAGCTTCTCGTCCGTAGGCAGCAACTGGCTCCTCAGAAAGTTGCGGAACACGGCCAGGATATCAACGCCGACCACCTCGGGCTGGAAACCAGCCGCCTCCAATACCTCCACGCGTTCGTTGACCGCGGTTTTCGGCGCGACCGCGACCAACACGGACGTTTCACTGTTCGTGGTCTCCAGCGGCTCAAAACTATAAACCACTTCTTCAACCGGGAGCGGCGTCAAATTGTCGATCTGCAAATCCAACATTTGCCTGAGCTCTTCCACCTGCGTCGACGGCAAGCGCAGCGTTTGACACAGGACATCCTCGCCTCTGATTGCGGTGACGATGCGATGTTCGTGTGGGTTGAGCTTCTGGCGCAAATCCTGGACAGCCGTTTGCCAGCGCGATTTCGCATCGGCAGTTTCTTCGGCAGGTGGAAGCGGCGCAGAGGTTTGGTTCTCGACGCTAACATCGCCACCCGAGCCGCGAGCGGTGGTCAGATCCAGCGAGGACTCACCGAAGAAGATCGCCGCCCAGCCGCGATGGCCGCGAAACTGCGCAATCTTCCGACGTTTGAGCAACGAAATCATAGGCCACCGCGCACTTCGTTCCATGTCACCGTCACCACATTCAGGCCCTGCCGATACAGCACGGCGATGATCGTCCGCTTCGCGCCTCCCACTTCTCCTGTCGATTTCACGGTGAAGTAGGAGGAGTTCACGGTGATCGGCCCGGCGACTTGGGAACCAAACTCACCAACCGAGCCAAAGGGTTGGTCGTCCTCCGTCCCGGGAACTCCATCAGGACCATCACGACGAGTCAGCAGCGCCGCGACGTGCGTGTCGTCCAGTCCCAAAATCGTCTGCAACACGATGGACGACGCGGTGTTGATGTTGACTTGACCCGACGACGTGGTCGTGAACAGGTTTTTGAGCCCCGGCCTCGCCGGCTCGTCTTCGGTCGCAGGCGTGCCGTCGTAAATCTCCTTCGTCACGCCGCGAATCAGCAACAGCTCCTCTACGCGATCCAACGGCGCGTTCTTCGCGCTGTAAGGCGGCGACAGGCTTTCGTAGTAGTCGCTTTTTGCCCCGTTCAATCGATGCAGATCGCCCGGCTCCCTCCAGTCCAGAATCGAGTCCACAATCACGTCGCCGTCCGACGGATCAATGCCCAACAAATCCATCAGGCGCCTCAACTGGTCCTGCGACAGCAGATTGATCGGCAGCTTGCTCTCTTCGTCGGTGATTTTCACGTTGTACTTGCCGTCCCCCAATTCGTGGTCAACATAAAGCGTCTCGTTGGTGGCCCAGTCCTGGTTGAGGGCATCAAATCCTGATTCCGTCGGCGATGTCATGTGCAGCATCAATTGCATCCGGGCAACCTCGATCCCGGAACGCGCCAGCATCTCGGCCTTCAGCTCCTTGCGACTGAAGGACGCTACCTGCGTTTCAACCTGCATTGTGAAAGCAAACCCGCTGATCAGCAAGGACAAAACCATGATCACCCACAGCACAATCACCATCGCGACACCACGCGACTGCGACAAGTCTCGACGTTCAACCATCGTGTTTTTCATTGCCCGCCAGTCCCTGTATCCGTTGGCAGCGGCAAGAGATTGATGCTGCGCTGTTGGATCTGATTGGTCGTAGATTGCTGGTCCATCTGCAAGCCTTGCGTCTGCATGGCAAATCTGGCCACCGGAACGTCCACTGCCCGCGTCACAATGACGGGCGGCGTCTGTCCGTCGGTTCCGCCAAATGCAACCGTGAACTCGATCGCCGCGGGGATGACACGGGCATCTTCCCATTTGTCCTTCCACGAATCATCCAGCGGGTCACGATACCGCACCTGAAAACCGCAGACGCTCGCAGACAGGACGTGGATTTGGTCTTCCGAGGAAGTGTCGGAGGGCTCGAGCGCAGGCGTATTCACGATCGACAGAAAGGGGTTGCCTTGCTCATCGCGCTCCAGAGCAATGGTCACGCGCCGCATGCCCGCGATCGAGGATTCGGTCTGCGGCAACGACACATCGGAGGACGTTACGAAGCTGACAGTATCGCCTTTCAAATCGTCGTGCGTTCCTTGGACATCGTACACGCCATTGTTCGAGTTGAAGTAAACAATTGAACTCGCCAGTTCCGTCAGCGTGTCCATCACCACGCGCTCACGTTGAAATGCCGCGCTGATGGTGCTGCTGCGTTTCCATCCGCTCAGCGCCGCACTCCACGTCGCATACACCGCCGTCATCACGAGTCCGAGAATCGTCACTGCCAGCATCACTTCCAACAAAGTGAACGCGCCCTGCTTTTGCCTGTCTTTCACGATGCGATGCATGCTGTTCACTGCTCTTTCTCGGGCAGGTAACGGTACTCAACGACCGAGTCGCTTGCCAATCTCCCCCGTTCGTACCAGTAAACGGTGATGATTTGCTGCCAGAGACCGTCGGTATCAGTTTGCTCGAATTTCCGCGTCCACGAAAACCCCGGGTAGTCATCGAAAACGCCTTCCTGGTCGAGCATATCGGTGGGCCGCTCGACGCGGAAGACGCAGCACTGGTTGGCCAGCAGCGTTTCCGAAATCGTGTAATTTTGCACCGTGCGCGCCGCTGCCACGCACCGCTCCAGACAGTTGATGATCGCAAACAGACCGATTGCGACGAGGGTTGTGGCGAACAGGACTTCCAACAGGATGAAACCAGCTTGGGCGCGAGTCTTCATAATTTCGCAGCGTAAATCGTTGCTTGAATCGTGATCGGATCGATGATCGCGCACAGCCCCTTGCCCCTTTCTGTCCCCTGCAAAACGACGTACACGGGATCACAAGTACCGTTGGGGTAGAAGTTGACTTCGATTTGTTTCTCAACTGTCGGCGGTTGATCCTGTCGCACCGCCTCAATCAGCGCCACGCGATTGGAGAGTTCGACGACCTTCAACGACTGATTCCCCTGGTCGCCGTCTTCATTGCGCACGGGCTGGCTGACCCAGAACATCTGGCGCTCCAAATCGATGTGCAGAGTCGCATTTCGCTGCTGCGACACCGCCTGGATGCGTGCAAACTGACACAGCGTGGCGAAGGAACGCGCCGTTTCATTGAGGACTGCCGCATTATAGGAACGGACAAAGTTTGGAACGGAGACAGCCATCAGCATTGCGAGGATAAACACCACAAAACTTAACTCGATGAGAGTAAAGGCGGCGCATCGCGCCCGCCCTTTACTGCCAGTTGCCAATGTTGCCTGGATCACCGTCAACACCTGTTGGACCCAATGAATACAGGTCGTACCCGGTAGGATTGTGCGTGCCCGGATTCTTGTAAATGTAATCGTGCCCCCACGGGTCTTGTCGCACGACAGGTGGGTCGAGATAAGGACCTGTCCATTTCGCCGGCACAGGTGGCGCCGTCGGCTGCGTGATCAATGCCTGCAAGCCCTGTTCGGTGGAGGGATAAAACCCATTCTCAAGCTCATAAACACCGAGCGTCGTCTTGTAGGCGTCGATCTGCCGCTGAGTGGCCACCAATTTCGCCTTTTGTGACTGGCCGCCGATATTGACAGCGGCGATGCTGACCAGCATGCCGATGATGACCACGACCAGCAGGATCTCCAACAGCGTGAACCCCGCCTCTGCGCGAATTTTGCGTTTCGTCATAAACATCTCCTCATTTTTATTTCCCGATCCCACTTGTGAGGTCAAACACGGCCAATAGAATGCTGAGCACAACCGATCCCACCACGAAAGCCATGAACACGATAATGGCCGGTTCAAGCAGCGAGGTGAGCACCTTCAACGTGTGCGCCAATTCCTGCTCGTACATGTCAGCGATGTTTTTCAGCGCCGTCACCACCTCGCCGCTTTCCTCGCCGACCGCCAGCATGTCCAGCAACAGAGGCGGAAAGATTTTTCCCTTGGCCAATGGCTGCGAAATGCTTGTGCCATCGGTGACGCGTGTGCGGGCTTCGCGGAGTTCGTTGGCAATGACTCGGTTGGTCATCGTGTCCTCGACAATCTGCAAGGCATTGAGCACGGGGACGCCGTTCTCCAGCAGCGTGGACAGTGTGCGCGCAAACTGAGAAAACGCACCCGCCGTAATGATACGGCCAAACAACGGCAGCCGCAGTTTCAGTTCGTCAATCGCCAAACGGCCCTCCGGTGTCCGCACCCGTTGCCGGTACGCGATCACCGCAACCACGATGAGCGCCGCGCCGATCCACCAATAGGACGTGAACGCGCCGCTGGCGGCGATCAGCATGCGCGTCGGTAGAGGCATGGTGGCTCGCATCTCCTTGAACATCTGAGCAAAACGCGGAACCATAAACGTCATGAAGAAAATAATCGTACCGATGCCGGCGCAAACGACGATCAATGGATAAATCAACGCACCAACCACCTTCTCCCGCGCCTCGCCCGCCTGCTCGTAATGCCGCTTTAACCGCTCCAGCACTTCGTCGAGCGTCCCGCTGGCTTCGCCCGCCTTGACTAGGTTGACATAGAATTTTGGAAACACTTTGGGATGCCTGGCCAGCGCGCTCGACAATGTCTCGCCCTGGACGATGTCGTTGCGAAGGCTCGCCAGAAGGGTGCTGGAGGTCTTCTTCCGCGTGCGCCGCTCCAACACCTCCAGCGCCTGGCTCAGCGACATGCCCGAACGTAACAGGCTGGAGAGTTGTTGCGTTAACATCAAGACATCGCGCGTGGAAACACGATTGCGAAAACTGAATGCGCCCATGCGGGTTTTCTCTTCCGCGGCGTCCACCAGCAACGGGTAGTAGCCAAGGCGGCCGAGTTCGGCCAGTGCCGTTCGGCGATCACCTGCCGCAAGTGTGCCTGTGATGAGCTCACCCTTTTGGGTCTTGGCCTTATATTGGAAGGTCGGCATTAGCTGTTAGACAACGCTGCGCGCCCAAATGCTCACGTCCCAACGAGCGCCTCGTCTTCCTGCGTTACCCGCGCCACTTCCTCGACCGTGGTCATCCCCGCGCGAACCTTGGCCCAACCGTCGTCGCGCAATGTCTTCATCCCATTGGCGCAGGCCGCTTGCTTGAGCGTGGTGGAAGACGTGCGCTCGATGATGAGCGGACGCAGATTCTCCGCCATGATCAGAATCTCATAAATGCCCGTCCGCCCCTTGTAGCCGGTGAATCGGCATTCCTCACAGCCGCGGCCGCGGTAAAACTTGGGGTGTTGATCCAGTCCGGGAAAGTTGACCTCGCGCAGGAACTCAACCTCCGGCTGGTACTGCTCCTTGCAGGACTTGCAGATCGTCCGCACCAAACGTTGCGCGATGAGCGCTTCCACCGATGAACTCACCAGGAACGGCTCGATCCCCATGTCGATCAAACGCGTGATGGCCCCGGCCGCATCATTGGTGTGCAGAGTGGAAAAGACCAGGTGGCCCGTCAGCGCCGCGCGAATGGCGATATCGGCCGTGTCCCGATCTCGGACCTCGCCCACCATGATCACGTCCGGATCCTGGCGCAAAATGTGCCGCAGCCCGCTCGCAAACGTCAGGCCAATGTCCGGTTTCACGTGCATCTGATTGACGCCGGGTAATTCATACTCAATCGGGTCTTCAATCGTGATGATGCGCTGGTCAATCGAATTGATGGTGCTCAGGAAGGCATACAGAGACGTGGATTTGCCCGAGCCGGTCGGTCCGGTGACCAGAATGATCCCGTGCGGCAGATCCACGAGCTTGCGAACGATCTTTTCGTCGTCCGGCATCAACCCGAGACTTTCCAGTCCGAGGAAAATGCTGCTGCGCGTGAGCAGCCGCAAGCTGACGCTCTCACCGTACGCCGTTGGGATCGTGGACACGCGCACGTCGATCTCCTCGCCGCCGCTGCGGACGTTGATGCGGCCGTCTTGCGGAAGCCGCCGCTCCGCAATGTCCATGTTCGACATGACCTTGATGCGCGAGATGATCGCCGCCTGAAATCGCTTGAGCTGGGGCGGCACGGGCGTCTGATGCAGAACGCCGTCCACGCGATAGCGAATCCGCAAATCGTTTTCCATCGGCTCGAAGTGGATGTCCGTCGATCGCTCCTTGAAGGCTTCCCAAATGATCTGGTTGACGAATTTGACGACGCTGGCTTCCTGATCTCCGCTCTCCAAATCCTCCTTGGTGATCTGTTCCGGCGCGTCAAGATCGAGCACGTTCTTTTGGAGCAACTCGTCCAGCGTTTCCGCGCCGACGCCGTAGTAACGCTTCAACGCCTTGAGGATGTCGGCTTCCGTGCAGAGCGCGAGTTGCACGCGGCACTTGGTGACGAGACGGATCGACTCGATCATCGCCAGATTAAATGGGTCATTCGTGGCGACGAGCAGTGTGCCGTTGTCGGCCCGCATGGGCATGACGCTGTACTGGAAAACGACCTTGGTGGGAACTTTCGCGCGCGCACCCGCTTCAACCTCCTTGTCAGTAAGCCGCGTGAAACTAAGGTGAAGTGACCCGGCCAATGCATGGAGCAGGTTTTCTTCGGAAACCGCGCCCGATTTCACCAAGATGCTCACCAGCGATTCGCCCGGCTTGCGCGGGGTCTTGAGTAATTCGGCGGCTTGGTCTTCTGCGATAACCCCCGACCGGGCGAGCAACTGGCGCAGATTCCACGGCGTTTGTTCCGAGGCAACGGTCAAGCTCACGCCACAAGGATAAGAGACCCTCTCACCCGTGTCAAGAAATGCGAAACCGAGGTGGCGTCCCAAATTAGGACACTACCGCTCGGACGGATTTGCGCCTCGGGATACCCGGACATCGCGCAGTCATAATCCGATCGGCGAAGCGACGACGCAACACCGGTTCCGGCTACCAGTATCCCGTCTGGTGACGCAGCGACAATTCCTGATAATGGGATTTCGGCACCTCGGCCAGAAATCGCGATGGACGCTGAAAGCCGCCGCTGTCGCCGCCCATCATCCGAAACAGCGGATACGCCAGGTACAATTCGTCTTTCGCCCGGGTCACCGCGACGTAGAACAACCGCCGCTCCTCTTCCTCGCCTTCGAGGTTGTCCAACGAACGCGACAACGGAAACATGCCGTCGCACAATCCGATCACGAACACCGCCTTCCACTCCTGGCCCTTCGCCTGATGCACCGTGCTCAACCGCACGAACTCCTGCTCGTTCGTCGTCATCAAGCTGGCGTCTTCAGCTTCGAGGTTTGTCAGCAACGCAAGCTGGCTCAGGAAATCATCGACGCTCTCAAACTGCATCGCGAACGCCGCGAGTTGATGCAGGTCCTCCTCGCGCGCCCGTGCGTTCGGGTACTTCGCCTTGAGGTAGCCGCCGTAGTAGCGTTCGACGACCTCCTCGATCATGTCAGCGGCCCGTTTCGGTTCCATCTTGCGCAGATGATTCAAAGTCGTCGCCACCTTCTTCCACTCGTCCCGCGCCTTTGCTGGAACGGCGTCGCTCGTAACGACGAGCGGTTTGCCGTCGGCGAGCACCGGATGAAATCTGCCCCACAATTTGTCGGCTGTTTTCGCGCCGATCCCCGAAAGTAATTTCAAGATGCGCTTGAACGCCATCTCGTCGTGCGGGTTCACCGCGACCTTCAGAAAGCAGCTCACGTCCTTGATGTGCGCCTGCTCGAAGAACCGCAGCCCGCTCGTGATGACATACGTTGCGCGACGAACTGCGACTGCTGGTTCGCATCCGCGCACGGCGCAAGCCACGGCTTGCCGCCGCCCGAGCGCACGGGCTGCAGCACCTTGGCGAACTGGTGGACGTTGGCCTTGATCGCATCGTTGGCGAGTTTCAAGATGCTGGGCACGCTGCGATAGTTCACTTCGATCTTGAACACGCGCGCGCTCGGGTAGCGCTCGGGAAAGCTCAGGATGTTGCGGTAGTTCGCGCCGCGCCATGAGTAGATCGATTGAGCGTCGTCGCCGACGACCATCAGATTGCGGTGGAGCATCGCGACGGCGTCGATGAGGTCGGCCTGAATCCGGTTCGTGTCCTGGTACTCATCCACCAGCACGTGCAGGAATTGCTCGCGGTAGCGTTCGCCCACCTCATTGTACTCCCGAAACAGCCGCAGGCAATTGACGAGCAGATCATCGTAATCCATCGCGTTGGCCTTGCGCTTGCGTTCATCGTACACGTCGCGCAGCGTTTTGATCGGTCCTGCAAGGTGCGAGAAATAGTCGTATTGCTGAGCGAGCACCTGCTCGGTGGTGCGTTCCGTATTCACGACAAGCGAGTAGATCTCCGCGAGCACGTTCCCTTTCGGAAACCGCTCCTGCTTCGTGTCGATCTTCGCTTCCGCGATGCAATCGTCGAGCATGTCCTTCGCGTCTTCGCGGTCGAGGATCGTGAAATCGCTGCCATAACCGAGCAGCTTGGCATGCCGGCGCAAAATCCGGTTTGCCACGTGATGGAACGTCCCGCCCCAGATCGCCGATATGTCCGTCGGCAGCAGCGATTCGACGCGCCGCAACATTTCGCGCGCGGCCTTGTTCGTGAACGTCAGCAACAAAATCCGTGCAGGCTGCACACCGTGCTCGACCAACCACGCCACGCGGTACGTCAACGTCCGCGTCTTGCCGCTGCCCGCTCCGGCAATCACCAGCATCGGCCCCGAGTTCAGCGAAGCGTCCGCGCCGCCCGCCGTCACGGCGGCATACTGCTGCTCGTTCAACTCTTTGTGGTAGTCGATGTGCAGATCGCGCGGCCCATGCGCGGGTTTCAGAATGTACTCGTGAGCCATGATTGCGCGTAGGACAGGCGTCTCGCCTGTCGAAGTCAAGAAGTCAGTTCCAGTCCGCCGCGCCTGACATCAACTGGCTGAGGAAGATCACCAGCGTTGCCAGGCTCAGCAACTTGCTGCCGACCTTCGCGCACCCAATCACTCCGCCCACCGCCACCAACACGCCGCACGCCCACACCAGGATCGCTGTCGTTTGCATGCGCCCACCCTACCCGATGCAGCAACTGAAAATCAACCATTGCGGGTGAGGTTCAATATTCCATCCAGAAAAGGCATTTGTCGCCAACCTGCAAGGAACGAATGCCAGGCAGTCACTCTCCCAACTGCTTCAAATCAATCCGACCGTCGTACAATGCTTTGCCGATGATGATGCCGACGAGGTTGGGGTACTCTTCGGCGACGCGTTGGAGACGGCGCACGTCGTTCAAGCTGCCGACACCGCCGGAGGCGATGACGCTACAGCGCACGGCGGCGCACAGCGCGGCAATCGCAAAGTAATTCGGCCCCGCCAGCATGCCGTCGGTCGAGACGTCGGTGAAGATGATATTCGCCACGCCGAGCCGATCGATCTGCTGCGCGAAATCCACCGCCGACAACTCGGTGCGCTCCGTCCAACCCTTCACCGCTACGAAGCCGGCGCGCGCGTCGATCCCGACGACGATGCGCCGGGCAAAATCCTGGACCAGTGCCTGAACGAACTCCGCCGACTCGCACGCCTTTGTGCCAATCACCACGCGGGTCACACCCATCTGCAACGCTTCCTCGACCTGCGACCGTCGGCGAAGACCGCCGCCGAGTTGGATTGGGATCTGCACGGCTTTGAGGATTTTTTTCACGGCGTCCCAGTTCCGCGGCTCGCCGTCAAACGCTCCGTCGAGATCGACGACGTGCAGGTAGCGCGCGCCTTCGTCCTCCCAACGCTTCGCCACGGCGGCAGGATCATCGCTGTAAACGGTCTCGGCATCGGCGCGTCCCTGCTGCAAGCGCACCACCTTGCCGCCTTTCAGATCAATCGCAGGATAAATAATCATAGCATAGGAGTCAGAAGTCAGGAGACAGGAGACAGAATAGCTGAGGCGTAAGCGTCGAGCAATCGGCCGACTTCATCGAGTTGGTTGTACAGTTCGTCTGTTCCACCGTATCCCAAGTCCGCGGCGAGGATCAGATAGTAACGGCATTCCTCAAGGGAGCCTTGTGCTGTGTTCATAAATCGCGCCTTGTCGGGGCGACCCATTTTCTTGAAGCCTTCCGCGATGTTCGCCGGCACGGAGACGGCCGCACGGCGCAACTGGCTTGTCAAACCGTAAGTCTCAGACTTCGGGAAGTCGTTCGTGAACCGGTAGAGCGCCAGAACCAGTTGATGCGCTTTTTGCCAGACGATCAAGTCTCGGAATGTCTTGGCCGGCTCGCGCCTCATTCTGTCTCCTGTCTTCTGTCTCCTGACTTCTCCGCCAATCTCACAAAATTCTCCAGCATCTTCAGTCCCACGGCCTGCGACTTCTCCGGGTGGAACTGCGTCGCAAACACACTCCCACTCCACAACATCGAGCAAAACTCGATGCCGTACGTCGTCGTCGCGCACATGAGCGACTTGTTGGTCGGCGCGCAATAGTAGCTGTGCACGAAGTACACGTAGCTGCCGTCGGCAATGCCCGCCAACACCGGGCAGTCGGCCTTGCGGATGCGGAGTTGGTTCCACCCCATGTGCGGCACCTTCAGTCCACTGGCATTTGGTGGCACAGTCATCCCTGCCTGTGTGGCAGCACCATTAAAATCAAACCGTGGGACAGTGCCTGCAAAGATCGCCAAACCGTTCACGCCGGGCGCTTCTTCACTGGACTCGAATAACGCCTGAAACCCGAGGCAGATGCCGAGAAACGGTCGCTTGATTGCGATGAACTCGCGGATGGGTTCGACAAGGTCCAACCGCTCCAAATTCGTCATGCAGTCGCCGAACGCGCCGACGCCCGGCAACACGAGCGCGTCCGCCGTGAGCACCGATCCGCGGTCGCTCACGATGCGCACATCTCCCCCGACCCGCGTCAGCGCTTTCTCGACGCTGCGCAGGTTGCCCATTCCATAGTCAACAAGTGCGATCATGTCACGACGAGCTTACACGGATTCAAGTGGCGCGGGCAAGCTCAGGAGAAAGGCCGGCGCGCCAGCAGACGGCTGAGGGCGCGGCCAGGCGTCTCAACGAGCAACTCGCGCAGGAAGGCGTCCGTGGTCATTGCCCGCGGCTCGCTCAACCGTTTACGCAAGACCAACGCGACAATGACGATGAGCATCAGCGCGCAGTACAGCAGGCTGTACTGGTTCCACTGCCATGCGCTCCAAGTGGTCCCCCACCCTGCCAGCGAATCGAGCAGGATTCCCCAGAAGACCGGCAAGACACCGAGCACCAGGCTCGTCACGACGGTAAACAGCGCGAAGAAATGGCTGCGCCCCATCGGCGGCACAGTCGCCATGACCAATCGCGTGTTCGCAAGGTTGTAGAGCGAGTTGCCGATCCCGGACGTGAGTTGGATCGCGCCCAGCGTCACCCAATTGAACGGCAGCACTCGGGCCGCGAGCGCGCCCCACAAGCTGAAATGAATGATGAAGCTGACGGTGCCCAGTCCCAGCAGCGGGCGGCTGCCCACGCGGTCGATGAGATGGCCGAACCCCCAAAGGGACACCGTCATCACAACGCTCCACGCCACCATCATCCAGAGGATGAAGGCATCACTGGCCCCGAACGTGTCGCGCAAGAACGGAATCCAAAACACGCTGCTGCCTGCCAGTGCCGTCAACAACACTGCATCGTAAATCAGGATCTTCAGGAACGGCGGATGCAACAGCATCTGTTTGTACGGCACTTTCTCCCGACTCGCCGCGTATGGCGGCACGGGCACGTCGGGGATCCGGCGCAAAAAAAGAAGACTGACCAGCGCGGTCACAAGACTCCCCAAAAAAAGGAACGCATATGAAAGTCGTGCTTCCGGCTTAGTCAGATACACCGCCGCCAGAATCATCGTCACCAGCGTCGCCACTGCGCTCCACATCTGGTCGCGCGAAACGTAACGACCGCGCACCGGCTCCGGAATCCAGTGCGTGACCCACGGCAGGAACCCGCACAACGAAATCCCGCGCGACGCGTTGTAGCCAAACAGGAGAAACAGCATCAGCGCGATCCGGGTGGTGGCGTCGATTTTTGCCGGCAACAGCGGCACCACCGCCATCGCCAGGATGAACAGAGCGCGCACCAGCCACCCGCGCAGCACAAACGCGCGGTACCCCATCTTCTCCACAAACTGGGCGGCGGGAATCTGCAGAATGTTCAGCAGGTTCGGCAGCGCGACGACGATTCCCAGAACGGTCGCCGAAGCGTCCAGACGTTTGAAATACAGGAGCATCGGCGTGCTCAACACGATGGTAAACGACATCGTGTTGAACACCTGAAACGCAAACGCGTTCCCCACCCCATGCGGCATCTTCACTGAATTCTCGGTCGTCACGGCGTTAACTGATGGAGAACTTTCCCGACCCGGTCAACACAATTGCTCGGCTCCCGCGCGTGTCCGAACTGGAGGGACGCGCTTCGTCGCGTCCGCTGCCCCTTGTCCCCCCAGTCAGCCGCCGTCCTGAGTGAAACGAAGGATTGTCGCAGAGTCTCTGCTTCGCTACACTGCGCAGCATGCCACTCTCGTGGAACGAGATTCGCCATCGCGCCATCACCTTTAGCAAAGAATGGAAAGGCGAAACCCGCGAAGCCGCCGAGCGCCAATCCTACTGGAACGACTTCTTCAACGTCTTCGGCGTCCGTCGCCGCACCGTCGCTACGTTTGAGGAGCCGGTCAAGAAGCTCTCCGGCGATTGGGGTTTCATAGACCCGCCATTCTGTCATGCTGAGCTTGTCGAAGCATCTCCTCACAGCTACACTCCGCTGGTATGAGGCGTCGACACAATGCCTAAAAATCCTTCAACTCTCGCCGAACTGCGGAAGTATGTTCCAGATGCAGTTAAGTTTTATTGGCAAACCCGTTCCAAGCAGTTGCAGAAACAACGCGAAGCTGGCGGCTCGGATCAAGGTCTGCGCTCAGCAGTAACAGGTGGTGCGCAGATGGACGGCTTCATCGAATTACTGACGAAGCTTGTCACTGAAGCGGGGATTGACCGGTCGCACATCTATTATCAGGACTCGCTCGAATTGCCGGGTTACTTCCGACCGAATAAGAAATGGGACTTTATTGTCGTCGTCAAAGGCCAGTTGGTAGCGGCGCTCGAAGCTAAATCCCAAGTTGGCCCATCATTTGGAAACAATTTTAACAATCGCACGGAAGAAGCGATGGGTAGCGCTTTAGATCTGTGGACGGCTTTCCGCGAGAAAGCATTCGGATCGCGGGTTCGGCCATGGATCGGCTACATGTTCCTTCTTGAGGACTGTGCCCCGTCAAACCGCCCGGTCGGCGTCAAAGAACCACATTTCAAAGTGTTCCCTGAGTTTCGGAATTCGTCCTACGCGAAGCGATATGAATTATTCTGTCGCCGTCTCGTTTTAGAGCGCCACTACGATGCCGCGTCATTCATGATGTCGAACGCTGAAAAGGGAGCCAATGGTGAATACTCCGAACCCGCAGCCGATCTCACGTTTCAGATGTTTGCCAATTCTTTGGTCGCACATGTGGCAGCATTCTCCGGTCGAATCAAAGAGCTATGAAGTACGAGACATCCAAGGCTCAGACAATGCATCGCTTGGTGCACGGAGACGCCCGCGACCTCTCGTTCCTACCGGACGAGTCGGTGCATCTCGTGGTGACCTCGCCGCCTTATTGGAATCTGAAACGCTATCAGGAGAATCCCGATCAACTTGGCCATATCCAGGACTACGAGACGTTTCTCGGCGAGTTGGACAAGGTCTGGCGGCATGTCCTGCGCGTCCTCGTGCCGGGCGCACGGCTCGTCTGCGTTGTCGGCGACGTGTGCGTCTCGCGCAAACGATTCGGCCGGCATTTAGTGTTCCCGCTCCATGCGGACATCGCCGTCCTTTGCCGCCGGATTGGGTTCGACAATCTCAATCCGATCATCTGGCACAAAATCTCCAACGCCTCGTATGAAGTCTCCAACGGCTCGAAGTTCCTTGGCAAACCGTACGAGCCAAATGCGATCATCAAGAACGACATGGAGTTCATCCTCATGCAGCGCAAGCCCGGCGGTTACCGGCAACCGACCAACGGCCAGCGCGACGAAAGCCGCATCAACAAGAAGGACTTCAGCGAATGGTTTCAGCAAATCTGGAACATCACCGGTGCCTCGACAAAACACCATCCCGCACCCTTCCCAATGCAATTGGCGCTGCGACTCGTGAAGATGTTCTCCTTTGCCGGTGACACCGTCCTCGATCCGTTCTGCGGAACCGGCACAACACTGGTCGCCGCCCTGAAAACGGGCCGCAACAGCATCGGCGTCGAGATCGAGCCTGAGTATTGCCGAATGGCCGCCCGGTATTTGAAAGCCGAGAACTCTGACCCGTTCACCCCCGCCCGGCTCATGTTCGAAAAGGCCACCATCACCGAGAAGGCGTGTCTGGTCGCGGAAGACCAAGCCCTTTACACGGTTCACCCTGCGCGGAAGCGGCTTGAGTAAGTTGGTTATCGTGCCGCAGTTGACGGACAAGCAGCGGACGGCGGTCGAAGCGGCGGCGCAGGCGGTGTTGGACGCGCGGGCGAAGTTCCCGACCTCGACGCTGGCCCCGAAAGCTTTCGGGGCTGGCCGATCTGTACGACCCGTTGATGATGCCGGCTCCGCTGCTCAAGGCGCATCAGGAACTCGACCACGCCGTGGATCGCTGTTACCGGCCCGACCCGTTCCCCAGCGACCGCCAGCGCGTCGAATACCTCTTCGCCCTCTACGAAAAACTCACCGCGCCGCTCGTGGCGGCTGCGAAGCCAAAGAGAAAGAGGCGATAACGGTGTGGCTGAGGTTTTGAAAACCGTCTGGGGTTTTCTATAACCTCCGGCCGATTGTTGTGCCATCTTCTATTTCTTTTGTCGCAATAATAGCTCAAATCCCTTCCCGTCCAACTGGGTGAGATGCTTGTCTTCACGGATTGATTGTGGGAGGGAGTCAAAGATTCCGTGCGCCTTCGTCCAATGTCTGAGGCAGCCAAGAAAAACATTCTGAACGTTCCATGCATCATCCTGTAAATCGCAAAGGAAGGCGTTAACGCGCGCAAGCTGTTCATCGCTGTTTAGACCATACTCTTTCGAAGAAAATATCTGGTGGATAAAACAGTTTCGCTTTTCAAGAAAGGCCTCCAACATCCCATCAAACTGCGGATGTAAATCTGAATATTTACGAACTTCCAGCAGGAGTTGGCCGAGCGTTCGTTTCTTTTTTCCTCTATTGCGAGCTGTGAGATCTTCGATTGTGTAGGTGTTTTCGTCATTCAGAATGAAGCGAATGGAAATCTTGATGGCGTTCTCGGCCATTTGAATCATATACAGCGTCTCTCCGATTGTCTGAAACGCCTCGATCTGGCTTTGACTCAAGTCAGGATAGATTGAATAGTCCCACGGCTTACCGTCAGACTTTACTTTTACGCGAGGGTCATGTCGCGTTTTGACAATGCGGATGGAAGCATCATGCGGCATTTTCGGTTTGTTTTCTTTCATCGGCACAACGTCACCGCTGACTTTTTCACCCGTCTTCGGGCGAAATAAAGTCCGGCGGCTGGTTCGGCCTACAAAGGCCTGACAATTCTCTCTGGCACAGTAAAGTAAGTACGGATTCCTGCGGCATCCTTCTCGTAATACTCACCGCCACGTACAAAGGTTATTGACTCATATTGGCCGTCGAGATGCACGATTCGCAATCGCGTTCCGAACTCTTGCACAATTGGTGAATATGTTCTCTGGCTAATACACATGCTAGCGGAATAAACCTCGACATCCCACCCGTTTCGCAGGGCGCGCAATACTTGAGAGGGAAAACTTGTACCATAGTCCGATTCTCGGCTGTCGCCTGACAAAACGACCATCGTCTGTGGTAGGTCATAGTCGAGGATGACATTGCTCATTTTCAGGTGAAGGAGTTCGTCCACGGCTTGTTCGTGACGGCGCTGGTCCTCGTCAGTTTTGACACGCTGCAAGAGATTTGTCTCGAAACCGATTTGGCGCGCGTATTCCCAAAGGTCCTCGCATTCTGGTGGGACAGAACCTGACATGATTCTTGTTGTTACGGGCCTATCTTGTGTCACAAGTTGGTAGATGTTTCGGAAGTAGACTCGAAGCGCGACCCACGGAACATCTGGCTCTCGAACCTGGCGCAACGCCTGTGCGCTTCCCCAGAGATTGGAGTTATCCCAAAAGATATGCAGTGGCATTTTTATTTCCTCTCATTTGTTTCGCCGAACGCTGGCGCTCAGGTTCGCCCCGGCGGCGCTGGTCTTGGCGATGGCGGCGGGCAGCCCCGCTCTAATCGGGGCAAGTGTTCGGCGATTCGGCGTCGTCGTCAATCTTCTTTTTTAGTCGCCGGGGTCAACGCCTGACAATTGACGGAATCCGCAGGAGCCGGGGTCGGTTTTCCACAGCACACGCGGGGACGTGACAACCGGTGATACATCGGATACCGATGCATCGCCTCAAAAGTTTACCCCGAAAGCATCCGGAGCAGGCGGAACCCACCCCTTCGTTCCCTCCGCGGAGGGGAAAGCAGCTAGTGCTCAGACATTCGGGGCCAGCATTTGACAGAGGGAATAGGAATTTGAGCCATTTGGTCGGAAATCCGAGAAAAAAGCTTCAACAGCCGAGATGTTTTCTCGATAAGGGGTTCGCGTTTGCCTTCGACGACGCCGCGATTGCTGGTGACCTCGGCGATGTGTCGCCTCCGCAAGAGTAAGCTTGCTTTTCCAAAATGAAACGCTACAATCGGCTCGTGTCGGAAGTCGTCGCTCCAAAGTTGTTAGACGACCTGATTCAGCAGGCCGAGTCGGTCTGCGCCAGCGACATCCATCTGCAGATGCGCGGCGAATCAGCAGAGGTTTCCTTTCGCCTCGACGGAATCGTCACCCCTGTCACGAGCCTGCCCAAGGAAACGGCTGAACGCGTTTTCGGTCGGATCAAATTCCTAGCGCGGCTGAAGACGTATCAGGATTCGCTTCCGCAGGATGGCCGGATCGACAAGGCCGATGTCGGCGCGCAACAAGACATCCGCGTCGCCACCTACCCGACCGTGACCGGTGAAAAAATTGTGCTGCGGCTGTTCACCACGACGGGCACGCCGTCGCTGCGTGAACTGAATTTCCCCGAACCGGCCCGCGCTGAATTGGAGACGTTCCTCCGCCAGAGCGCCGGCCTCCTGCTTCTGACCGGACCGGCCGGCAGTGGCAAGACGACAACCATCTACGCCTGTCTGCGCCACCTTGCCGAGTCCGGCTCGCGGCACATCATCACAGTCGAAGATCCCGTCGAGCAGATCATTCCCAACGTCATGCAGACGGAGGTCA
Organism: Verrucomicrobiia bacterium; assembly: GCA_049510215.1. Taxonomy (GTDB): domain Bacteria; phylum Verrucomicrobiota; class Verrucomicrobiia; order Palsa-1439; family Palsa-1439; genus JBEKZD01. The sequence goes on along the minus strand of JBEKZD010000011.1, from coordinate 68,762 downwards.
ACGAAGCGCGCGGGCTGACGTTTTCAAAAGCCGCCCGGCATCTTCTGCGGCAGGACCCGCAGGTGCTGGTCATCGGCGAAATCCGCGACGAGGAAACCGCCAACATCGCTGTGCGCGCCGCGCTGACGGGTCACCTCGTGATCACAACGCTGCACGCCGGCTCGTGTCGCGGCGTCGTTGAGCGATTGCTGGTGATGTGCCCCGACCGTTTCGCCGTGGTGTCGGTGCTTGGTCTGGTGCTGAACCAGCGGCTGGTCAGGCGTGTTTGCGACATTTGCCGGGGCGAAGGCTGCGAGAGTTGTTTGCGAACGGGCTACAAAGGCCGCGTGCCGTTGGTGGAATGGGTCAGAGTGGATGAATCGCTGCGCTCCCGCCTGCAGGCAAACGGAGCCGCAGCGGTCACGCCGTTGGAGTTATTGGAAACTGCTGCCCGTGAGTTGGTGCGGCGCAGTCTCACGGACGAAGCCGAAATCAGGAGGGTGCTGGGCTTATGAACCTCGACGAATTTGCCTTTTTCAATCAGCAACTGGCTGCGATGCTGCGCACCGGCATCCCGTTGGAAAGCGCGCTCGGCCAACTCTGCGCCTCAATGCGACGTGGCGAACTGCGGGACGAACTGGAAAAACTTCGCGCCGATCTGGCCAACGGCACTCCCTTCCAGCAGGCGCTGGCTGCGCGCAAGTTGCCGCCGTTTTACGTCCAGATGCTCACCATCGGCGCCAAGAGCAACGATCTGCCCGGCGTGCTGACGTTGGTGGCCGACTACTACCAGTCAGCCAACCTGATCTGGACGCGGCTGAAGGGTTTGATGGTGTATCCGGCGATTGTGCTGGTTGCGTCGCTGGCGCTGTCGATTCTTCTGGCTGGTTTGTTCGGCGGTATGCTCGGCGTTCTACCCAAGATTTTTTCCGACGTGTTTGACCAATGGGTGCTCCCGGCAGCACTTACCGAGTTCAGTATGCGAGCGACTCCGATCGGTCTGTGGTTGCCGGTGGTGGTGTTAGCAGTTCTGTGCGTTGCCGTCGGCGTTGTCACGGCACTCCCGCGCTTGCAGTCGCGGCTGCGCTGGCGGCTGCCGGGTTTTCGCGAGGCCAGTCTCTGGCAGGTCGCATCGGCCATGGAAATCATGCTGAAAGGTGGTTGTAGTTTGGATGACACCATCGGTCTGATGGCGCACTTGGAACGAGACTCTGCGGTCGCCGGTGACTTGGCACAATGGCGGGCGCGACTGGCTAGCGGCCACGGCGATTTTGCAGGCATGGCGGCGCCTACCAAGCGTTTTCCGCCATTATTCATCTGGCTGGTGGCCAGCGCCCGGAGTGACTTGGCGTCGGGGCTAAAACGGGCGGCTGAGATCTATCATGCCCGCGCTGAATACCGGACTGAGATCCTGCTGCAAGCGGCGTTGCCAGTCTCGGTGCTGGTGCTTGGGGCCTTGATTTTTATACAAGTGTACACCTTGATTCAGGCAGTACTGGGACAGTTCTTGCCGTTTGCCGGGATAGGAATTTTGTCATAATGATCGCCGTCGTCATATACTTTCTCATTTGGTTGTTGGCCTTGGTAGCGCTGGCCGGCGCAGCCTACAGCCTCTTGATCTTGCCGCTCCGACGACAGGAGCGTGCGCGCATGTTCCTCGATCTGTTGGAGACCGGCTTGGCAGAGGGGTACAGCGCCGAGACCGCAATCGTGGAGATTGCCAAATCCCGTGATAAGAAGCTCGGCTACCGTTTCGTTCTGCTGGCGGCGTATCTGGAAACGGGATTGCGGTTGTCCGACGCCCTGCAAAAGGTTCCCGAACTGGTGCCGCCCCAACTGGCGGCAATGCTGGCGGTCGGCGAGCACGTCGGCGATATCCGGAAAGTCATGCCCGCCTGCCGCAGGACATTGACCAGTCGTTCGTCCAGAACCACCAGCGCGGTGAACTACCTGATTTTGTTTTTGGCACTGAACCCCTTCTGCGGATTGATTTGGCCATTCCTCACGATTGTGATTGTTCCGAAGCTTCAGGAAATCGTGCATGAGCTAACGAATGGTCCCTTACCGCCGGTCCTGCGGTTTCTGTTGGCGCACAGTATTCTGGTAAGCGTCGTCCAGTTTGGTCTGATGGCGATAATCTGGTCGGCCGTGCTGGTTTATCTCTGCGGGCCGCGAGGGATTCCATGGCTCGCACCGGTACTGAAACCGTTGAGCGATGCGGTCAATTCCCGGTTGCCGTGGCGACGGAAACGATTGGAGCGCGATTTCTCGGCGATGTTGGCGGTCCTGTTGGATGCAGAGGTGCCGGAGGAACAGGCGGTGATACTGGCAGCGCAGAGCACCGACAACCGGGTGTTCATCCGTCAAGGCGCACTCGTGGCGGAGCGGTTACGCGAAGGTGTGCCGTTGACGGAAGCGGTGCAGGCGTTCGACGAGACCGGCGAGTTTCGGTGGCGTCTCACGAACGCGGCGCATGGCCGCGGCGGGTTCATGGCGGCGTTGTCGGGCTGGCACGAGGCGTTGGATGCCAAAGCCTATCAACTGGAGCAAGCCGCTTCGCAGGTGATCACGACGGGTTTGGTCATCTTCAACGGCTGCATCGTCGGCTTGATTGCCGTGGGCGTGTTTCAGGTGCTCACTTCGGTGGTGTGGGAGTTGGCACTATGGTGAGACGAGAACATAACGAGCGAGGCAGTCTGATGATCGAGTTGGTCTTGGCGATGGGGATTCTCACAGCGACGGTTATTCCCCTCGCCTATTCGTTCGCTCAGGAACAGCGGGCATGTCGGGTCTATTACTGGCGTGCCGTGGCGATGGAGATCGTGGACAGCGAAATGGAGGTGTTGGTCGCGGGCGAATGGCGCGCCTTCGGCGATGGCGTCCTCCCCTACCCCGTCCGTGCTGAGGCCGCAAAGAACCTGCCGTCCGGCAAGTTTGTATTGAGCGTGCACGGCCAGCAATTGCGGCTGGAGTGGCGACCGGACAGTCCACGCAACGGCGCCCTGGTCGTGCGAGAGGCGGTGGGACAATGAAACGGCGCAGCGGCTACACGTTGATCGAGGTGCTCACTTACATCGCGTGCTTGACTGTCATTCTGACCGTGGCCTATCCCACGTACCATCGTTTCGTGCGCGGTTCCAACAATCTGCGACGCAATGCTGACGACATCGCGCGCGCTCTCAACGCGGGCGAGCGCTGGCGCAACGATGTTCGCGCTGCCACCGGGCCGATTCGCGCCACTGCCGATCAATTTGTTATTCCCCAGCGCAGCGGTGAGATCGTTTACACGGTCTCCGAGGGTGTCCTCTGGCGACAGTCATCGGACGGACAACGGATCGCTGCCTTGCGCGGCGTGAAATCATCGGCGATGCAATTGGAAACGCGGCAACGTGTGACCGCGTGGCGTTGGGAACTGGAATTGGCCAGCGGGCAGAAGCAAGTGCTCATGCGGCCCTTGTTCACTTTCCAAGCGGTCACGGGAGCGAAACCATGAGAAGCGAACGGGGTTCAGCAACGTTGGTGGTCGTGACACTCGTGGCAATACTGGCCGTGATGGTCGTCGTCAATGGCAATGTGATCCATCAACTCCGACAGGAACTGCGTCTCATCGATCACAAACAACAGCAGCGCTTCCAGCAAAGTAATGGACAGAATCCGGGGCATTAAGAAGTCGGTCAGTTGTTTTCGGTGGGGCTTGTCGAGCTTCTTGCTGGCGGTCCTTGTGCCGGGCTTGAGTGTGGTTCTTGCCGCAGTCGCCATCAGACGGGGAGTCCAAGCTAAGTCTGCGCTCGGCGGCGAATGGAATCCGGCGGATCGACATCTTTGGTGGGGCTTCAGACTCGCTTACTGCGGCGAGTTGATGTCGCTGACACTGACACCAATCGTGTTTCTCTACCTGATTCTCTACCTGATTAGCGGTTCCTAACTCGATAGGCGGGACGCCTGTCCCACTAAGCGGCGTCTTTGGATTGCTTTTTGCGGATCAGCGGTTCGCGTTTGCCTTCGACGACGGCGCGGTTGATGGTGACCTCGGCGATGTCGTCGCGCGACGGAATGTCGTACATCAAATCGAGCATGAGTTTTTCCAGCAACGCACGCAGCGCCCGCGCGCCCGTCCCCTTCGTGAGCGCCTCCTGAGCGAGAGCTTGAAGAGCGTCCCTGGTGAAATTGAGATTCACACCCTCCATTGCGAAGAGCTTGCTGTACTGCTTGATCATCGCGTTCTTCGTTTCGGTGAGAATGGAGATCAGTTCTGCCTCGGTCAGTTCATTGAGCACGGAAACAACCGGCAAGCGACCCACGAACTCGGGAATCATTCCGAACTTCAGCAGGTCTTCCGGTTCGACGTGCTCCGATACCCGCGTCCTGTCGGCAATGTCGGCCGCGCCCTCTGGACCGCCGAAGCCCAGCGCGTGACCGCCAATCCGCCGCTGCACGATCTTGTCCAGCCCGATGAACGCGCCGCCGCAAATGAACAGGATGTGTTCGGTGTTGACCTGGATGTATTCCTGGTGCGGATGTTTGCGGCCGCCTTGCGGCGGGACGTTGCACACTGTGCCTTCAAGGATTTTCAGCAGCGCCTGTTGGACGCCTTCGCCCGAAACGTCGCGGGTGATGCTCGGCGAATCGCTCTTGCGGCCGATCTTGTCGATCTCGTCGATGTAGACGATGCCCAACTCGGCGCGCTTGACGTCGTAATCGGCGTTCTGCAACAGCCGCAGCACGATGTTTTCGACGTCTTCGCCGACGTAGCCTGCCTCGGTCAGCGTCGTTGCGTCGGCAATGCAGAATGGCACGTCGAGGACACGGGCGAGCGTGCGCGCCAGCAACGTCTTGCCTGAGCCTGTCGGGCCGATCAATAGAATGTTGCTCTTCTCAATTTCGACATCGCTGTGCTGGCTGAGAAACGTCTGCGCGTCGCCGTTCTGTTCGGCGACTGAAGAATCCTGCTGAATCCGTTTGTAGTGATTGTGAACGGCGACGGCGATCGTTTTCTTGGCGCGTTCCTGGCCTACGACGTACTGATCGAGCTGACGTCTGATCTCGGCCGGCTTGGGAACATTGAGGCGAAAGCCGGTCCTGCCCTTCTGGTGACCGAGTTCCTTGTCGAGGATGCTCTTGCAGGCGCTGATGCAATTGTCACAGATGTACACGCCCGGACCTGCGATGAGTTTGCGCACCTCGCCGTGGGTTTTTCCACAGAAGCTGCACATCGTCAGGTTGGTCGGGCGCGCCACAACGACTCCTCAGGCTGCCTTCTCTACTTTCTTCTCGGGCTCGCGTCGTGATTTCACCACGTCGTCCACCAAACCGTAGTCGCGAGCTTCCGCTGCGGACATGAAGAAGTCGCGGTCGGTGTCTTTGGCGATAACGTCGATGGGTTTGCCCGTGTGCAGAGCGAAAATCTCGTTGAGCCGATCACGGAGGCGGAGAATCTCTCTGGCCTGAATGCTGATGTCCGATGCCTGACCTTGCACGCCGCCCCACGGTTGATGGATCAGGATGCGGGCGTTGGGCAGCGCGAAACGTTTGCCTTTTGTGCCCGCGGCGAGCAACACCGCACCCATGCTGGCGGCCTGGCCGACGCAGTAAGTAGTCACGTCGCATTTGACGAACTGCATCGTGTCGTAGATCGCCAAGCCCGCTGTAACAGAGCCGCCGGGTGAGTTGACGTAAAGGTTGATGTCTTTGGCCGGATCTTCCGACTGCAGGTAGAGCATCTGTGCGATGATCAGGTTTGCCACGTTGTCATCAACCGGTGTGCCGATGAAGACAATGCGGTCCTTGAGCAGCCGCGAATAGATGTCGTAACCGCGTTCGCCGCGGCCGGTTTGTTCGACCACCATCGGAATCAGAATCTGGGCTTTTTCCATGATCATTCCTTCAAACGTTCAGCAGTTCCCCTGCCTCCTTGTTGCGCAACGCTCAGTTCTGCGGAACGGCCTCCACTTTAGCATTCGAGACCAAGAAATCAAGGGTCTTGCCCACGAGGATTTGCTCCTCGATTTCCCTCAGTCCATCGCGTTCGGCAAGCTGCGCTTTGAGCTTCTCGGGTGTCACGCGATAGCGTTGCGCGAACTGCCAGATGCGCTCTTCCATTTCCTTCTCCTCGACCTTGATTCCCTCGGCCCGCGCAATCGCGTCGAGGATGAACGAGCTGCGCAGGCGATCCTTGGCGCTGTTCGTGGCGAACCCGAAGATTTCGTTTTTCTTTTCTTCGAGGGTTTCCTTGCTGACGCCGCGCAGACTGTTCTCGCGCACAACATCATAAATGATGCTGCGCGTCTCTTGTGCCACCAACGATTCGGGCAGATCAAACTCGACCCTGCTCAGCAGGTAATCCACAATCTGCTTCCGCAGATCGGCTCTGATTTGGCTGTCGCGTTCGGTCGTCAGACTCTTGCGGACTTCCTCTTTGACCTTCTCAACGCCGTCGAGACCGATCTTCCTGGCAAAGTCGTCGTTCAGCTCAGGCAATTTCTTGTCCTTGATGGCGATCACGTCGACGAAGTAGGTCGCCTTGCGCCCCGCCAGCGGTTTTTGTGGGAAATCGGCGGGGAAGTCAATCAGCACCTGGCGTTTCTCGCCCGTTTGCGCACCGAGCAGTTGGTCACAAAAGCCGGGCAGGAACGAGTCGGACTGAATCAGCAGCCAGAGGTTTTTGCTTTCTCCGATCGTTTTCGCCTCTGGCACCAATTCGCCAATCGGTTTGCCGTCGGCTACCCCACTGTAGTTCACTACCGCGAAATCACCGGAGCGCAGCCCGCGGCCTTCGACGGCGACGAAGTCGGCCTGTTGCTCACGCAGTGCACCGATGGTCTTGGAAATATCTTCATCACGCACGGGCGCTTCCTTCTTCTCAAGTGGGATGCCTTTGTACTCGGGAAGGCCAAACTCCGGCGCGGTATCGACGGCGGCACTGTAAACCAGCGGCTGGCCGGGTTTGTATTCGACCGATTCGATCTGTGGGTAACCGACGACCTTTAGTTTGCTCTCAGCCAGCGCCTCGCGGTAGGTGTCGGGAATGATTCGCTTGCGTAATTCCTCGTCGATCTCGTGGGCATACCGCTTATCTACCATCGGCTCGGGCGCCTTGCCAGGGCGGAACCCGGGAATGACCGCGTGTTTGCGAAACTCCTGCAGAATCTCCGCACGGGTGCCAGCCACGCGCTCGGCATTGACCTCCACACGCAGTTTCTTGCGGCAAGGCGCTACGTTTTCGATTGTCGCTGACATGCTCTAGCTGAATCTCCCATTTGTGTTTATCGAGCCGCCAACCGTAACGACGGCCAGCAGGCCAGTCAAGAACGCAGTCGCACCAGCGCAGTTTCAAAATTGAACATTTCTTCCAGTCCGTCGCAGTTTTGACGGTCGAATCCGTCATTTTCAGGCCATATTCGGCCCCGATTCAGCGGTTTTGACACTGGCCCGAAGGCTTTCGGGGCTGGCATCGCCCCTGCTCAATTGGCAGTCACCCTATACCACACCTCGTCTATGGCGCTTCTCCACGCCAGCCGACAAAAAGAGGCCGAGGCCCCAAACCTCGGCCTCCCCTCTTTTTAGGGATAATCAAGAATCCGAGTTGATCAGATCGGAGGCCCCAATGGTCAGTTCGGCTTCTGTTGCTCTTCCTGCTTCGCGCCGGATTTGTCGGCAGGCTTCGCACAGAAGATCCGGATGAACTTGATGAGGATCAGTGTCAGCAGAATGATCAGGTAGATGCGCAGGGAATACAGGGCCACTTTGACCATGGGAGTTGTCTGAATGCGCGGCATACCTCAACCTCCCGGCGTGGCCCGCGGCGTCGCGCCCACAACGTCGCGGTGATTGATGACGCCAAGAATGTGGTCCTGGTCATCCACGACCGGAATAATGCGAAAGTGATACTTGGCGAACATCTCGGCGATGTCGTCCCGGAGATCATGTTCCTGGGCCGAGACGACGGGCGATACCATCAGGTCCCCCAGACCCATGGCATCCCCAGCGAGAACAAGATCACGCAAATCAACGACACCGACCAGCATTTTTTCCGGGCCGACCACGTAAATGTAGGAGATGCAGCCCGCGTCGCGCTTCGAGACGCGGATGTTGTTCAACACCTCGCCGACCTTGGACTCTTTCGCCACTGCGACATAATCCGCCGACATCAGGGTCCGCGCGGTCACCTCGCGCTGGGAGATGAGGGCCTCGAGGCGGTCGGCTTGTTCCTTCGGCAACAGCCCCATCAATTCCGTAACGTCGTCGTGCGGCAGCACCGCAAACAGGGCCGCCAGTTGCGGCACCGACATCTCCGAGAGAATCCCGCGGGCCCGTTCCTTCCGCAAATTGGCGATGAGTTGGCGCTGCGCGCGCGGCTCGGCTTCGATCAGCACCTCGGCAGCTTTCTCTGAATCCAGGGCGGAGAACACCGCCTGTTGTTCGTTGCCCTTCAATTCTTCCAGCGCATCGGCCAAATCCTCGCTGGGCAGGTTCTTGATCCGTTTGCGGGTGATCGACAGCGAGACAGTGTCCGTGCCTTTGTCTTCCACCGACAGCGGCTGAACATACCGCCACGAGATGAATTGGTCCTTGATCCAAGTGAGCCGCCCGAGTCCCCACTTCCTCAGAAAGCCGTTGAAGGAAATGTCGACATGCACCAGTACCATCCGCCCCTTTGACTCCAGCAAATGCACGTCGTTGACGACTTCCGTGCGCCGCCCGTCAATGTCCAGAATCGTCTGCCCCATCAGGTGTTCGTTCAACAGGATCCAGCCCGGCTGATCGACAAACGGCGGAAATGCTTGTCCGTTCTCGGTCGGGGTCACGAAAATCGCGTCGTCCTCAATCTTCCGCACTTTGTCCCACGTCACGAACTCGTTGGGTTTGCCCCAGCCGTGGTCCAGCAGGATCCCCACCGCCTCGGGATACGGGTCCGCCATCTTGAAGACGAGATCCGTCACCTTGCCAATGCGGTCCTTGACCTTGCCGGCGCACACCGGTCGTTTGTACAACTCGGAGAAAAAGTAAAACTCGAAACCCTGCTGCGCGACCGTCGTCGGTCCAGAAGGCTTCGGTTGAGAATTGGGTTGGCCGTTCATAATTGCCGTTCTAGTGCGTGCCTCCAAACCATTCCGGGTAAATGGTGGAGATCCCGTACACCGTGGAGATGGCCACCACAAAAATGGCAATCGACCAGTTGGCGATGTTCTGCCAGCGCGTGTTGGTGTGCTCGCCCATCACCTGCTTGTCATTGAGAATCAGGATCAGGAAAAACAGCGCCGCAGGCAGCAACGTGACCGCCACCACTTGCACGAAGATCGTGATAACGTCCTGCACTTTCGTACTCGAAACCAGCGACACCACGCCGGCCGACATCAGCATGAGCACGTACGCCACGTAAAACCACGGCGCCTCACGCACGCTCTTGTTCAGCGAATGCGCCCAGCCAAACACCTCGCCCAGCGCCCAACTGGTGGCCAGCGAAATGCACAGCGCACCCAGCAATCCCGCATCAAACAGCCCGATCGCAAACAGCCCGCGCGCCCAATAACCCCACTGATGCTGCGGCATCACATGCGGCATCTGGGCCGCCGTCTCCGCCGCCGACTCGACGGTGATCCGTCCGCCGGGATGATAATAGAACACGCCGGCCGTGGCGATGATGATGAACACCGCCACCACACACGTCAGGAACGATCCCGCGAGCGTGTCCATCTTGCCCATCTTGACGTCGCGCACGTCCATCCCCTTGTCCACCACGGCCGATTGCTGGAAGAAAATCTGCCATGGCGTGATCGTCGTGCCGATGTTGGCCATGATCAGCGTGATCAACTCCACCGTCAGGCCACCGGGGAAGTGCGGTGCGTAAAATCCACGGCCCACTGCGGTCCATCCCTCGTTCACGTTGCCGGTCTTCATCGCCCAGAACGCTGCGGGGATATACACCAGATTGAACAGGCAAAAGCAGAGCGTAACTTTTTCAAACGTCCAGTACTTGCCGCTGACCACAATGCCAAACAGCAACGCTGTCACGCCGATGAACGTGACCGACGTCGGGATGTTGAACAACTTCATGGCCTGGGTCATGCCGATATACTCGGTCACCAACGTCAGCCAGTTGATCAGCGCCAGGTCGAAGATGCTGAACCAGCCCCAGAACGGCCCGAACCCGTCGAAGATCGCCTCGGCGTGGCCGCGTTTGGTGACCGCACCCAGCCGCACCGTCATCTCCTGCACGTAATACGCCATCGGCACCAGGATGATGAACGCCCACAGCAGGTTGAAGCCGGTTTTCGCCCCGGTCTGGGCATACGTGGAGATGCCGCCGGCGTCGTTGTCGGCGATCATCGTGATAATGCCCGGCCCGAGTACCGCCAGGAAAATCAACAGCCGTCGGCGCCCGCGTCCCAGTTTATGAATGCTCTTGCTGATCCAGTACATCGCGAGTCGCAGCTTTTATACTCATTCTCGAAAGCGACGCAACCAGAACTTTCGTTTCCGCGTAACTTTTTCGATACGACGGCCAGCGACATCACGCGATGGCCTTCTGGATGCCTTCACGGAAGTCCACCGGCCACGTCCAGCCGAGAACTCACGTCGCTTTCGGAATGGCGGCCTGGCTGCGGAGGGTGTCGCCGATGGCAGGAAGAAGGAGCACCGCTAAGAGGGTCAACAGACAACGGGCGATGGTGTGATGCGTCATGGCGGTCAACCCGTTCATCGTGGTGGAAAACCCACACCCCGGTATGCCGCCCCGCGCTTCCTATCGTCAATGAGTCAGCCGAAAGCGGCGGCGTACGAAAGGCAGAACCCTCTCAGATGAGGCTGGCACAGCCGGCCCACCCTCACCGATTTAAGGAGAAAGAGATGTCCAGCTTGCAAAGTTCGTCTCGATACCGGCCCACGGTTTCCAGTCCACATGACCGTCACAGAACAGGAGATTCGCCCCGCCAGAATGACGGTTGGTCGCCGCTAACACATCGCTCACACCCCCGCCGTTCCCGCCTATGTACGCGAGGCTATTTGTGGGGATGGAATCGACCATGACCAAAAGCTCGCTCGGTTTCTTCACGTCCTTTAGGTAAAAGCCCCTGAAATCTGGCGTTGCGGGTTCTGGCCGGATCATGCTGTAGCCGGGGATCGTGCTGTCTGCAGGCGGTGTAGTCAACTGCATTGCCGGGCACAACTTCGCCTTCATCATCAGGGCCTGGCTTTCAGAGTTAACAACCTTATTGGTTGACCAATACTTGGCATAAACGCCGAGGGAGCTGTACCAATTCGCATTGTAATTTGTCTGGCCACGGTAATTCACCATGATCACTCCGTTGTAGTCATGGGCGTACATCTGAAAGACCGTTCCCCATTGCTTCAGGTTGCTGGCGCAGGCCTCCTGCAACAGCTTTGAACGGTCTTGGCTCAAGTCAGCCAGAGCCAAGCCCGTCAGGACGGCGCCTATCGCCACCAGCACCAGCAGTTCCGTCAACGTGAATCCTTCGGCGTGTCTCCGATTGCGTTGCGGTTCTTGCTGAGTGCAGTCTGCGTCGCCTGCGGGTGCCGTTTGTCTCTCGGTCATGTTGCGCATTTTTTTGCCTCGCTGTTTAAGGTGGATTAACCATCGCAAACTTCTCCGCCGCGCAAAATAACAACATGGAAATGCAGCCCTTGCAAGAAGAATTCGGCGGTGTCCAAATCTAAAGCTTGGAACCACGAAACGCATTCGCGGCAAGAAACACAACCTCCACATGTGCCGTGCTCTCCTGAGATCCGACCGCATAGGTTCTCCTCAGACGGCAGCGGCGATTCATAGGGGCTGTTGCCCAAATGATTTTTCCGGTTGTAGCTGCGCTTCTGCGAAGCGCGGGTCATTCATTTCCCGAAGGAATTCGGCGTTTCTACCCGCCTGCCGCCGCGCCCGCCCACATCGGGGAAGTTGTGGCGGGGCGTGCAGGCAGAAACGAGGGATGGACAGGTAGATTGTGACCCCTCTTGGGTAAGTAACGATGGAAGTATTGACTGAGTTCAGCGCCGAGGTCAAGCGGACGCCAGGAGGCGATGGCCGGGTCCAGTTTGGGATTGCGTTCGCGCAGGATCTGCAGCGGGGTCTTCCACTCTTTGTTGCGGTTGGGCCGAGCGATGTTAAAAACAGCGCCTCGCCTGACACGCTCTCATATTAGTCCCGCACACGCTATTCGGGCGGAAGATGATTGAAAGCACACACGCCGAGTCTCTTGGGCTTGAATTATTGTCCGTTTCGGGCTGTGACCGAATGTTAGCGGCGCCGCACACAGCGCGTCGGCTTGCGGCTGCGGACCGCGGCGACCAAGCACAAGACACCCACGCCGACCAGGGTTACCGAGGCAGGCTCGGGCACTACAGTAAAGTTGGAGACTTGCCAGACCTGGGTCGGCTCCCAACTCTCGAGGCGGAATTGGTAGCTGCTGTATAGCATATCCACCGAATTGGACAACGGAATGGTTTGCCCGTTGATCGTCCAGCTCACCACCCCATTGCCAGCAACGGTAATGACATTTGAATACACGGCCGGCGGGGTGATCGTGAATGCGTTCGAAAACACGATACCGTCGTTGTGGTTCGTCTGAGCCAGTACAGTGCCTGGACTACCGTCGGGATTAAACACCATTCGGAGTCCGACACAGGGGTCGGGCAGAGTGTTGGAAGCCTCTCCACTGGGAACAAAGAAGAGTTCGAAACTCCCGTCACGGGTGGTTTCCGAGGTCAAAGTGACGTTGTAGGAAATGTATGACGGGCCGGAGAAATACTGCGTGGAGAGCACATCCTGGCCGGTCAACGTGATCACGTTTCCATTGGTCGTGGCCGGTGAGCCATGCGGGCCGAGCCAGTCTTGGTTGGTCGGCCATGGCAGATCCAGCCAGGTAATTGTTTGTGAATGGGCTGATAGCGCCCAAGCGCAGATGAACAAGAACACGAACGTTCTGAGATATGTGTATAGATTACGTGTAGAGAACTTACTCATTGCGATCTCCTTTATAGTTGTTACCCGACATTTCCCATATAACATACGCCCTGCGACACCACGCGACGGTCTTCTCGATGCCTTCGCGGAAATCGACGCGCGGCGTCCAGCCGAGAAGTTTCGCTGCTTTCCCGATGTCGGCCCGGCTGCGGAGGATGTCGCCTGCAAGTCCCTGAACCCAACCCAGCGGGACACCAGCATGGCAGACGCTTGCGGCCAGCAATCGCCTACGGGATGAGGCGGATGCGGTAGCAGCGGGCGGGCCGCTTTGTGGCGGGTTTCTCACGGGTCTGGAGGCATGGGCGACGAAAGGCGGATGCGGTAGTAGCGAGCGGGCATGTTCGTTGCGCCGCCAACGTCGAGGTAGTTCGTCGTGCCGAGGCCTGAGCTTGGAATGGCAATTGCGGGGCTGAGGTCTGTGAAGTTGTTGGTGTAGCTGCCGTCGGCGGCACCCGCAGTGACTTGAACAACGTAGCTGCCACCGCCGACGGTTGTCCACGTGATGTTGATGTCGTCGGCTTGCCGCGTGATGCCGACCACTATGAAGTAGGAGGCGTCCACGACAGTGCCGTTGTTGATGAAAGAGGAATGGAAGTTGGTCGTGCCGTCCATGATGTCAATGATCCCGTTGTTGACTACAGGTCCGCAGAATTCGAGGACGCTGCCGTTGACCGCCCGCATCGTGTCGTTGTTGGTAAGGATGCCCGTGAAGGTGAGCGTGCCGCCGCAATCCGCAAGCACGATGCCGCCGGCGTCCACCAGCACGCTGCCGTTGATCGTGCCGCAGCCGGACAGCAACGCGTTCGCACGGATGCGCAAGCCATTCGCAAACGAATGAACGCCGCCCAGCAGATGGAACTCGGCCGTGCTGACGCCGTTGCCCACTGCGAACGCTGCGTCATTGGTGACGGCGGTGCAACGACTCTTAAGCAGCCCGCCGTTGAAGGTGACCACGCTGTTGGCACCGTTGGTGGCAACGAGCGCATCCACCATCACCGTGCCGCCGTTGAGGATAAACTCCGCCTCGCCGCCCGCCCGTCCGACCACCAGACTGCCGTTGCCAGCGGCGTTGGTGACAACCAAGCTGCCACCGTCCACCCGAACCAGATTGGTCAAAGCGACACCGTAGTCAGGGTCGGAGTAACTGATAAACAGATTGCTGGCCAATACCGAGCCGTCGGTGATCGCCAACAGGTTGCTGCTGCCGCCGTAGCCGACGTACAGGGTGGTGAGATTATTCCAGACCGAGCCGGGGCCGGTGACCAGCACGATGTTGTTGGTGCTGCTGGAGTCATAGCCCACCCAGCCGTCGCCGTTGACCACTTGGCCGCCGTTGCTGATCAGCAGGCTGTTGCCCGCGCCCCAGTAGCCGACGACCAAGTCGTTGCCGTTGTTCCAGACCGAGCCGGGGCCGGTGACCAGCACGATGTTGTTGCTGCTGCTGGAGTCGTAGCCCACCCAGCCGTCGCCGTTGACCACTTGGCCGCCGTTGCTGATCAGCAGGCTGTTGCCCGCGCCAGAGTAGCCGACGACCAAGTCGCAGCGGTTGCTCCAGACCGAGCCCGGGCCCGTGACCAGCACGCTGTTGTTGGTGCTGCTGGAGTCGTAGCCCATGTAGCCGTCGCCGTAGTAGTCGCAGCTGGGGCCGGTGAGCACCTGGCCGCCATCGCTGATCACCAGGCTGTTGCCCGCGCCAGAGTAGCCGACGTCCACCTCGCAGTTGGTCCAGACCGAGCCGGGGCCGGTGACCAGCACGCTGTTGCTGCTGCTGCCCCAAGAGCCCACATAGCCAATGTCGTTGACCACTAGGCCGCCATTGCTGATCACCAGGCTGTTGCCCCCGCCCCAGTAGCCGACATCCAACTCCTCGCTGGCGCTCCAGACCGAGCCGGCACCGGTGACCAGCACGCTGTTGCTACTGCTGCTGGAGTCGTAGCCCATGTGCCCACCAAGTAAGGACACCACTAGGCCGCCATCGCTGATCACCAAGCTGTTGCCCGCGCCAGAGTAGCCGACGTCCAACTCCTCGCTGGCGCTCCAGACCGAGCCGGCACCGGTGACCAGCACGCTGTTGTTGCTGCTGCTGAAGTTGTAGCCCATGCAGCCGTAGCGGTAGTAGTTGACCACCTGGCCGCCATTGCTGATCACCAAGCTGTTGCCCGCGCCAGAGTAGCCGACGTACAGGGCGTAAGTGTTGCTCCAGACCGAGCCGGGGCCGGTGACCAGCACGCTATTGTTGCTGCTGCTGGAGTCATAGCCCAAATAGCCGTCATGGTTGGTCAGCACGCCGCTGTTTTGGATCAGCAACACATCGGCAAAATTGGTGTATCCGACGAGGTAGTCATCCGCCCAGTCGTTGGTCACGCCGCTGATGGTGTTGGTCTGGTAGTCGGCGGTGTACTGCGCCCGTGCTGTTGCTACTGCCAAACTCAGGGCAATGACTCCGATGACTGCAATGCGAGTGGCGTTCATGGCTGGCTTCTCATTTTGGCGTGCGTTTGGGTATAGCGGCAGAGTGCGGTAAGCGAAAGGAATCGACCGCATGCCGACCAGCGTTCAAGGCGCTGCTTCATTTTCTTCGCCGAACTCTCGTCGCAACTTGAGCCTGATTAGCCTATTCCCAACCAGCGCGGCGAAGGCTCGCAGTTTACTGGCTTCCAGTCAAGCGAAAACCGTTGCAAAGACATGCCGGGCCGCCCGTTATACTGAGGGCGATGGCGCCGATGATTCACAACCACAAAGCCCGCCGCGATTACTTCATCAACGAGACGTACGAGGCAGGCATCGAACTCAAGGGCACGAAAGTCAAGAGCCTCCGCGACGCCCGCGCCTCCATCGACGATGCCTTTGCCCGCGTCGAGCGCCGCCAGGTCTGGCTTTACAACGCCCACATCACTGCCTACGAATTCGGCAACCGCTGCAACGTCGATCCCCTGCGCCCTCATCGGCTCCTGCTTCACAAAAAAGGAAGTCCATCGTCTCGCGGCGAGTGCGCCAACTCGCCCGAGGGCATCGACCGTTGATACAGGCCGATCCACGCATGGATCATGCGGATGTCGCGCTGAAGGAAACCAGCGAAGGCAAGATTGGCTACCAAATCCTCGACGAGGACAAGGTCGGGAAAGATTGACCGAGGGCATCTTCGACCCTCGCAAGTAGCGCCGCAGCTAACTGAATTCCCGGGGAGGTGACTCCAAATTTGACCGTTGCCCGCGTCACACGGTGGCGGGAACCCGCCTTCTAGACTGCCCGATCAGCGCCAAGTAAGAGAGCGCGTACATTCCCAAGGCGATCGCCAGTTGGTACCGAAAGCCGATTACTAGGGAACTGTATTCGGTCAGTCCCCCCACCACGGCGCCCAGAAGATTTGAAGCAAACGCCAGCTCGGGCGTCGTCGTTTCCTTGAAGGAACGGGCAAAGATCAGGGCGGCGAAGAAAATCGGCGCCCCCATCAACACCACTGCGGCGAGCAGTCGCAGACCCAAGGGCCCGGACAGAAGGCAGTGCAGAGGGAATTCGAAATTCACGAAAATGGCACCGGCCAGCAGCAGGTACAGAGCCGCAGTGTGAATCCGCGCGACCCGGATTGTGCAGAGATTGGCCAGCAGCACCACCAGCAAAATGGCCGCGAACACGATCGAGTTGACGATCCAGGTTGACCCGAACAGGAGTGCGAACCGTGTGACGCTTACCGTCTCGATCAGCAGAAACGCGGCTCCCAGAAAAAAGAAGTGGAAGGAGTGGCGGTCGAGGCCCCGCATTTGGCCCTCGGAGCAGACCAGCAGCGAGAGCAGCGCAAGAAGCAACATTGCCTCCAATGCCGTGCGATACTCCGGCGGCATTTGCGGGCCTTCCATGTAAAAGAAGGGCCAGTCGTCAGTCGCGAGCGCCACCATCGGCACCTCTACTGGCGGGGGCCGATCTTTGTATTCCAGAAGGCCCGGTCCAGCCAGAAAAGTTGGCATGGCTTCAGTGCCGATCATGAGGGGCCGTATCCCAGAGGCTACGGCGAGCATCAGGTAGAGCCGAGGGGGCATGTAATCAATTCCCAGCCCGTGCTGGACGCACAACAAGCCGTTGCTGTTCAGCAGGCTGCCGGCCTCGCGGAAGCTCTCCACCGTGTACACAAACGAATCGAGCCGAACCGAAGACATGCCGGAGAACAAGCGGTGCGAGTCCAGAAGGCCAAAGACAATGAGATCGTACTTGCGGTCGGTCTTGTTGAAATACGAGCGCGCATCGTCCACAATAACCCGGACTCGGGGATCACGGTACGGCGCCTCGGGATGCGCGATTCTGCCGAGTTGCGCAATGGCCGGATCGATCTCCACCGCGTCCACATGGCGTGCCCCGTGGCGCAGTGCGGCTGCCACATCGTTCCCCGTCCCCGCGCCCACCACCAGCACGTCGTCGTAGTGGCGCCCAATGTTGTAAGGCAAATCGTAATGGGCCAGGTCATTCGTGTTTTCTGGATGCGTCTGCACACTGGACGGGGACAAGTTCCTGGCAACTTGGAACCAGTCGTCATTGACCGCTAAACTGAATCCCTGCGTTCGCGCGAGCGCGGGAATGTCCCGCGGCTTGACCGGCTGCCCCTCGTCACCAGATGGCGCCTCGATGGGACGCACCGTCAATTTGTTATAGGGCGACCAGATGTAATCCGTGCCTGCCCACCACACGATCGCCACTGTCAGCGCACTGACCAACGCGTTGGCCTGCCACATGCGCCGCTCGCGCCGCGCCAACCACAACAACCCCGCCACTGCCGCCAGAAACCACCACCACGGGGTGAGTTCGAGAACCGACATGAGTGTGAACGCCACCACCCCCGCCAGGCTGCCAAGAATGTTGAGAGTGTACGCTTTCAGCGGCGACGAAACTGCGGCCAAGCCCTTACCGATCTTCTGTCCCAGCGGCACGAACACGACCGCGATCAGCAGGAAGAAAAAAGCCAGGCATTCCACCAACAGCAACGACACCTTAGCCTGCCGCGACCAATCCGTGTAGAAAACGTCGCCGCGCGCGCCGAAGGTTTTCACGTAGCGTTGAAACAGGACCGCCACCACGACCAATCCCAGCACGAGCATCGGTTGGTACCGGATCAACTCCCGCCGCCGCCGTGCCAGCATCGCTCCCAGCCCCAGGCCAAGAAACACCGCGATGAGCACGAAGTTCGTAAAGTACCCCAGCACCCGCTCGTAGGCTGGCACCCAGCGAATAAAGGCGACTTCCAAAAACAGCGCCACTACGCTCGCGACGAACAACTCCAATTCGGCTGGAGGCGCAGCAGAATTACCCACCGGCGCCAGCCCGTCCACGGGACCAGAGATTACCGGTGATTGTTTCGCGTCGCTCACGGTGAGAACTTCTCCGAAGTAAGACGATAGATCAATCACTTAGTTCCGCCTCTATCAAAGCTTGTTTTTCGTACCGGTTCGATATAACCGCTCTGTGGACAGATTTCGGCTATGCTGGTGAATGCAATGCCGTCGGCGATTCACAACCACAAGTCCAGCCGCGATTACTTCATAAACGAGACGTATGAACCGGGCATCGAGTTGAAAGGCACGGAGGTCAAGAGCCTACGCAACGCCTGCGCCGAGAATCCGCACGGACGGCTTCAGCTTCCATTACATCAACCGATTCAGGGGGCAAGCGGCGCCAGCGTCTTCGCGATGTCGATGGCTTCGTCCACGTATTTCAGAAAATCGGCCACCGCTTTCACAAAACTCGCCACGTCCTTGATGTGTCGGATTGCCTTGGTCAGCTCTGTGTCCGCCGATTGGACATCGGCCAGCGCATTGGTCAACCCCTTGGTGCTTCGGCGGAACAAGAGACCTTGCACGAGATCGATCCGGTGAAGGATCTCTTGCATCTCGGTTAGAATCGCCTCCGCTTTGTCGGGATCCGTCTCCCGGCCCAGTTTGTCTGACAGAGCTCGATGTTGAGCCAGCAACAGGCTGTGTAACGCTTTCAGATCGTCATTCATAGCGCCCTCCGAGCGTGTGGGTTTGAATTATTTCTTGTCGTCCTTCGTGGCAGCCTTGAACTTGTCGTAGAGGCTGCGCGTGTCGCGCACCTCGTCACTAACAATCGCGATGGCGGCGCCGACGCCAACCTCGTCTCCATTTGCCAGCGCATGATGCGCGTCCGCCAGCGCCAGAAATGACCTGCGCAATGAGGCCAACACCAGATCTTGAGCCTGTTGCTGGTTCATCTCGTGGGCGTACTGCATCGCGAGGTTGCGCCGTCGCGCCTCATCGTGTTCGGCGACGGCCTTCACGAAGTCGACCTTGGTCCTGCCTTTAATTTGCTCCCAATGCTCAAAGACTGTCCCACGGATGCCAGTGGTCCGATTGGCACCGACGACTTCGGCCATTTCCGCAAAGACCTTCCCAATCGTGGGATCAGCTTGCTGGACGATGACTCGAGCTTCCGACTGGGCCTTGGCTTTCAGCAACAAATCCCCGATCTTCGTCAGCCCCGTGGCGATCGATGCCGATACCTCCGGTGCCTGCTCGATCAAATGTGCGTTCTGGAGTTGTTTGCCGGTGTCTTGAACTTGCTGAGCCAACTCGACTGCGGAATCCTTGAATTCCTTGGTCAGATCGCGCGAGGTCAGCAGCGCCAGATGTTGGCTGTACTTCTCCAGCGTCGAGAAAACCTGCTCCCATGCTGCGACGGACTCGGGTCCAGAACCACAAAGAAGTTGGCGTCGCTCAACGTCGGCCGGGAGGCAGCATAGTCAATGATCGCCGGGCTGGTCAGGTCCGTGACTCCCTGAAATGCCAGCAGCGTTTGGGCACGAGCGCCAGACACGCCTGTCGAGAACGCCTCGACGTTTTCGGGACGAATCGTCCGACAACCGACAGTTAACACACCGGCGATCAGGCACACGGCCAGCGCTCGCGGCGTCCGCAAACGACACGGCCTCAGATCACGAAGGCTCATCGCAGTTTCTCCCCGGTGCTGTCCACCGGTTTCATTCCACCACGCGAATCGTCCAGAAATCATCCGCGAGATTGCGATCGGTCAGGTACGCGTAGGGCATGGTGAAATAACCTTTCAGGCCCCAGCGCGCGCCCCACGAGTTGCGGATGAGGAACCACTGTTTCGCCTCGTCGTAGCCGACCGCCACGACGGCGTGGCCGCCTACGACTTGCTCGTTGGACTTGGGCATCCCGACGTGGCCGGTCTTGGCGACTTGCGCACTCTCGAAGCTTTCGTACACCGTGAACCCAAATACGAATGGATAACCGGACGCCAGACAGCCCTTGAGTTGATTGGCGATGGGCGTGAGCCGCTGATACAACACCGCCGCGTGCGTGACCGCGTCGCGGTAACATCGTGCCGGCGGCTCCGTCCTGAATTTCGCAATGACGTACGGCCACTCTGGTTCGGGACAATCGCCCTGTTTTCCAACGCTCTTGATGCCGTCGCGGATCTGCGCGCCGCTGTCGGAATTCACCGTGTGCTCCATCGCGCGCTCGTTGTAGTAGATGAACAACCGTGACGGCATGAAATCGGACAGTGTTTGCTTCAGACGATCAAACTCGATGGCCGCAGCAATCGCGTTCGCCGTGCAACTGCCCAACTGACCCTGGTCGTACACGGGCGGACATTGCGGACGCAGGTCCGCGCGCGGCGGAAGCGCAGCCAGTGTTTCCACCGGCGCGGCGTAAAGATGATCGCGTTGATCAGGCAGGTCGGGCACCCAGCCGTATCGCACTGTTTTGAGAGGCATCGCTCAGGCTCCCTTCCGGCGTTCGTCTGAATTTTGTTTGGATTTGGCCGCAACGCGCTCTGCGATCACCGACGGCAGGAACTCCGTTGCTCCCGGTTCCCTGCACCCGTCGCACTTCTCACCCTTGACCAAATCAGCCCGTCCATCAGGAACCATCCTGATTTTCCTGCTGTGAACGTCACTACGCATCTGCCCGGATGATTGACACACCCTTTCCGAAGCGCAAGAAGTTTTTCGAGCTTTTCTTGGCTTTTTGCCGGATTCGCTGGTAGCATGCGCCGCATGTCGAAACAGCCGCCAACCACGAAACGCGACTTTGTAGCCGATCACGTGCGCGGGATTCCGCGTTCGGGGATTCGGGACTTCTTCGACATCGTGCAGTCGATGGATAACGTGATCTCGCTGGGTATTGGCGAGCCGGGGTTCGTCACACCGTGGCATATTCGTGAGGCGGCCATCTACGCACTGGAACAAGGCAAGACAGGGTACACGTCGAACTTCGGGTTGATGAAGCTGCGGCGCGCCATCGCGGAGTATGTTCGCAATCACTTTCACGTCAGCTACGATCCGAACAGGGAAATCCTGGTCACCGTTGGCGTGAGCGAGGCGCTGGACATCGCGCTGCGCGCCGTAATCAATCCGGGCGACGAGGTTCTCTATCACGAACCGTGTTACGTGTCCTATCATCCCAGTGTTCGGCTGGTTCACGGGATCGCGAAACCAATCCGAACGAGTGCCGATGCGCGATTCTCCCTGCGCGCGGAGGACATTGCCGCGGCTGTCACGCCGCGCTGCAAAGCCATCATGCTCAATTTCCCGACGAATCCGACGGGCGCGACGCTGAGCCGCGACGAATTGGAGAAGATCGCGCGCGTCTGCATCGAGAACGACTTGCTGGTGCTCACCGACGAGATTTACAGCGAGTTAACCTACTCAGAAGAGCACTGCTCCATCGCGGCGTTGCCGGAAATGAAGGAGCGCACCGTTTTTCTGCACGGGTTTTCGAAGGCGTTTGCGATGACCGGTTTTCGCATCGGCTACGCCTGCGCGCCGCCGGCGCTGACGGAAGCGATGTTGCGCGTGCACCAATACTCGATGCTGTGCGCGTCCATCATCAGTCAGGAGGCCGCCCTCGAAGCGCTCCTGCACGGCGCCGAAGACGTTGTCACGATGCGCGAGCAGTACCGGCTCCGCCGCAACTTCATCGTGAAATCGCTCAACGAAATCGGCCTGCCGTGTCATCTGCCCGAGGGATCGTTTTACGCGTTCCCATCCATCCAGGGCACGGGACTCACGTCGCGCGAATTCGCAGTGCAGTTGCTGGAGCAGCAGCGCGTCGCAGTCGTGCCGGGCGATGCTTTCGGCCCGGGCGGTGAAGGATACGTGCGCGCCAGCTTTTGTACCGCGATGACAGATTTGGAGAAAGCGGTCGAGCGGATCGGGAAGTTCGTGCGTGGCCTTGAGTAAAGTAAAATGCGCTTGCGCTCTGCCGCTGGCCGTGCGTAGTATTTCTTCAGCAAAACTGCATTAACGAAAGGATCTACCCGCTATGGCAAAGCGCCTCTACATCGGGAATTTATCCTTCCAGACAACTCAGGAAGCTCTCACCGCCCATCTTCAATCGCTCGGCGGCAAATGTACGGCCGTTGAAATCAAGACCGACCGCTACACGAATCGCTCGCGCGGGTTTGGGTTCGCCGAAATGGCCACCGACGCAGAAGCCCAGGCCGTCATCGACGGCCTGAACGGCAAGGAACTCGACGGCCGCGCGTTGACCATCAACGAAGCTCGCCCCACGGAGCCGCGTCAGAGCCGTGGGCCTCGCGCTGATCGGAGCGGCAGCGAGCCTCATGAACCTCGCGCGCAGCCACAGGCTTAATCGGGTCGCGTGACGCACGCCAGGCGTTCCGCGCGCGGGACGCGTGTTTGAGAGGTGTGTCCCGTGCGGATTCCTGCGTCTGACGATGCCCACCGACCACCCCGGCTGCGAATTCAGACAACGCAAGCGAAGGGCTAGACAAAGCTCGAAGCTGCCGGTACACTGGCTGCCCTGATTGCAAGGCATTTCTTCATGGAGAAAGCGTCACAACTAAACATCGGTTTGATCGGCGCCGGCATCGTAGGCGGCGGGGTGGTGAAGAATCTCACTCGCAACGCGGACCTCATTGCCGACCGGCTTGGCATGCGCATCAATCTCAAATGGGTTTGCGACAAGGATGAATCCAAGCTGAAAAACCTGCCGATCCCTGCGAACACTTTGACTCCCGACGCACAAACCGTGCTCCGCGACCCCGACGTGCACGTCGTCATCGAACTCGTGGGCGGAACCGGCTTCGCGAAAACTATCATTCTCGATGCACTCGCTCGCGGCAAGGTCGTCGTGACTGCCAACAAGGCACTCCTCGCTCATCATGGCGAGGAAATCTTTGCCGCCGCAGCGAAGAATTCCACCAACGTCTTCTACGAAGCCAGCGTCTGCGGCGGCATCCCGATCATCAAGGCCTTGCGCGAAGGTTTCGTCGCCAACCGTTTCCCGCTCATCTACGGCATCGTCAACGGCACCTGCAATTACATCCTCTCGCGCATGACCGCCGAAGGAAAAGATTTTGACGAAGTGCTGGCCGAGGCGCAAAAACTGGGCTACGCCGAAGCTGATCCGTCGCTGGACGTCGACGGCGGCGATTCGGCCCACAAGGCGACCATCCTCGCGTCGCTGGCGCACGGTTTCTGGACGGGTTTTGAAAATACCTACGTCGAAGGAATCCGCCACGTCACCCGGCAAGATATTGAGATTGCCCGCGAGCTTGGCTACGTGGTCAAGATGCTGATGATCATCAAGAGTGCAGACACTTCCGACTCCGCCCCCGTCGAAGTCCGCGTGCATCCAACGCTGATCCCGCGCAATCACGTCCTCGCCAGTGTCAGCGGCGTGTTCAATGGCGTGGTCGTGCGTG
The DNA here is from genome assembly GCA_049510215.1 of Verrucomicrobiia bacterium. Classification (GTDB taxonomy): domain Bacteria; phylum Verrucomicrobiota; class Verrucomicrobiia; order Palsa-1439; family Palsa-1439; genus JBEKZD01. Next base: position 45,112 of record JBEKZD010000011.1, on the reverse strand, counting down.
GCGATGTCGTTGGTGATACGATGTTCTACGGTCGCGGCGCCGGCGCGGATGCGACATCGAGCGCGGTGATTGCTGATCTGGCCGATGCGGCGCTCAATCTGAAGTTCGGAAGCATTCAGCGCGTGCCGGCGTTTGTCTCGCACAGACTGCACGCGCGCTTGCGAACCATTGATGATGTCGAATCGCGCTACTATCTGCGGCTCACCGTCGAGGATCGCTCGGGCGTCATCGCCAAGGTATCGAAGGTGCTGGGCGATACCGACATCAGCATTGCATCCGTGCTGCAGCGTGAAGCGCCGGACCCAAAGCCCGGCCAGCCCCGACACGAGTGTCGGGGCCAGCCGCCGAGTCCCGCCGCGGGCGGGATTCCGCTCATCTTCATGCTGCACACAGCGAAAGACCGCGCCGTGCGCGACGCGGTGGCTGAGATCGACCGACTGCCCATCGTGAAAGACAAGACCATCGTTATCCGCGTGGAGAGTTTTGAGTAGTGAGCACCTGGCGAACACTGAGGCAGCGCTCAAGGTAATTGGAGCGTAAACCCGAAATACGAAATCCGAGGCAAACACGAAGCTGCAAAAAGGGCAAAGATGAAAGGACGTCCAGTAACGATTTTAGGTTTTGGAACCCATCCTGAAAGCTACTTGGGCTGTCACCCTGAGCTTAGCGAAGGGTCTCGGTCGTTTGGGAAACCGGGGCAACACCAGAGATTTGCCATCGAACGACAGATGGCCCGCAGCGGTTTCGCTTCGCTCAGAATGACAAAGACGGGAAGGTGGATTTCCGGATGAATTCCGTTCATTCGAATTTGTTTCGGATTTCGGATTTCGATATTCGGATTTAGGGTGGAAGAAACACCATGGCGGTCATTGTCCAAAAATACGGCGGGACATCAGTCGGCAATCCCGAGCGGATCAAGAACGTCGCGCGCCGCGTGCTGGCGACGCAACAGCAGGGCAACAAGGTCGTCGCCGTCGTCTCCGCCATGAGCGGCGCGACCGACTCGCTCATCAAGCTGGCCAGGGAGGTCCATCCCGAACCGAACGAACGCGAGATGGACGTGTTACTCGCGACGGGCGAACAGACCACCATCGCTTTGTTGGCAATGGCGCTGCACGGGCTTGGCGCCAAGGCCGTGTCGTTGACCGGCGCGCAGGCCGGCATCGTCACCGATGGCCTGCACACGAAGGCCAAGATCGCCAATATCACGCCGAAGCGGGTCCACGAGTTTCTCGACAACGGAAACATCGTAACTATCGCGGGCTTTCAAGGCGAGACGCCTGACGGTCAGATTACCACGCTCGGACGCGGCGGCAGCGATCTGACTGCGATTGCCATCGCCGCCGCCATCAAGGCCGATCTGTGCCAGATTTACACCGACGTTGACGGCGTTTATACTTCCGATCCGCGCATCGTGCCCAACGCGCGCAAGCTCGCGGAAATCAGCTACGACGAGATGCTGGAGTTGGCCGCGCTCGGCTCGAAGGTGATGCAGGCGCGCTCGGTCGAGTTTGCCAAGAAATTCGGCGTCGTGTTTGAAGTGCGCAGCAGTTTTAACGACAACCCGGGGACAATCGTGAAAGAAGAAACCGCAAGAATGGAAGATGTGGTCATCCGCGGCGTCGCGGTTGACAAGAACCAGGCCAAAGTCACCATACGCGAAGTGCCTGATCGGCCAGGTGTGGCCGCGCAAATCTTCAGGGCTGTTGCCGATGCGAATATTAACATCGATGTCATCATACAAAACATAAGCGCTCACGGTTGGACCGACATCTCTTTCACTGTGCCTGCGAATGAATCAGACCGCGCCGCCAAAGCTCTGGCTCCTGTCCTCAATAAAATCGCGGGCGCCCAGCAGACACCTCAAGCCCAACCCGTTGCCAAACTCTCGGTCGTCGGCATCGGTATGCGCTCGCATCCCGGCGTTGCCGCGAAGATATTTGAGACGCTGGCCGCCAACGGCGTTAACATCGACATGATCTCCACCAGCGAGATCAAGATCTCGGTGATTATCAAACTGGCCGACGCCGACAAAGCCGCCCGTGCCATCCACGACGCATTCGGCCTGGGGAAGAGTTAACCGCGAACGGACGTTCACCCCGTTTCACAGGGCAAGTCTCTGCCGTTTCCGGGCGACCGCTTCGCCGAACCTCGACCCTCGGCCTCTCTTCGGGCCCGCAGTTCATGGAGCGAGCAGCGACTGAGCTACAGTAGCGTGGGCGTCCCGCCCGTTCAGTCCCCCGCAAGCATTCCGGAATCGGCCCCGATGAAACCAGATGAGCGGATTTCCATCAACGAGGATTGCCGGTTGTGTTAGCGCGCCAGGTCAGAATGAAGAATAATTAGACATGACCCCGATACCCTTTGTCTTCCCCGAACCCGCCACATCGGGCAAGCAGCAGCCGATTCATGCTGCGCAGTGTAGCAAGACCGGGACAGCCGGGCAAGCCGGCCCAAGAGTCGTTGGCGGGCAAGACCGACTACGGGCCCAACCGGATCCGGTAGTACTCGTTCGTTCCGTTCTGATCCGTATAGTTGGTGATCGTATCCCCGACGATGGGGATGATGATGCCGCCGCTGATGTCGGTGAAGTTGTTGCTGTAACCGCCGCTACCGTCCCCAGCCGCGCCTTGCACCACGTTGGTGCGCACGCCGGCAGTGGACCAGGTAATCACATTGGTTCCGTTGCCCTGTTGCGCCAAGGAGGTGATCCGGAACACCGAAGCCGCGTTGGTCGGGTTCAGGCCCAGCAGGAACTGGTTGGTGTTGCTCATTCCCTTGCCCAACGGGTCCGCGTCCGGGGCCGCCTGCGGACAATTGGTACAGCCGAAGTATTGGACCTGCCACGCCTGAAATGCCGGCAGATTGATCGTCAGACTGAAGTCTTTGTTGGCGATTTGGCTGCCGGCATCCGTCACGCGCACGGTGAAACTGGCGGTCGTCGCCGTCGTCGGCGCGCCGGTGATCGAACCACTGCTGGCCACCAACGTCAAACCAGCCGGCAAACTGTTCGACACCACCGACCAACTGTACGGCGTCGTGCCACCGCTCGCCATCAATGCCTGGCTGTAGACCACACCAACCGTGCCCGTCGGCAATGGACTCGACGTCGTGATCGTCGGCGGCAGGGCGGTGACGGTGGTGATGTTGGTTGCGGCGTTGTTGCCAGAATTTGTGTCAGGCTCGCTCGCCGTGACGGTGACCGTGTTGGTCAACGCGCCCGCGAGCGTCGGCGTGACGCTGATGGAGACGGTGGCAGTCGCATTGCTGTCGAGCGTGCCGAGGCCACAGATGATTCTACCGCCTTGATTGGTGCAGGCGCCTTGGGAGGGCGTGGCCGAGTTGAAGGTCACGTTGGCCGGTACGGGGTCGGTAACGGTGACACTGGTCGCCCACGCCGGACCGAGGTTGCTGACGGCGATGCTGTAGGTGAGATTGCTGCCGCACAGGACCGGGTTCGGCGCTGCCGTCAGGGTGACGCTGACGTCGTTGACGGAAGTGAACGCCTTGATGCAGGCGTTCATGGTGGAATTATACGATGTGAAGTCCGTCCAAGAGGAGCCCGAGGAACTGTAATAACTTTGTCCTGCCGCAGCGGTCGCGCCGCTGCTGTATCCAGAATAAGCGTACTCGATCGGGACGGGCCAGTTGTAGCCGGGGGTCGTGAATTTCACCACAACTGAGAATTTCTGGCTCGCTGTCAGATTCACCACCGTGGGCAGTGCAATCGTGAAGTAACCGGGTAGGGCGTTGGTTCCACTGGTGCTGCTGGCCAAGGTGCCGCTGGTTGGACCGGATGTTGCGTTGGTATACACATAAATCTGGTAGGTGGAATTCACCACTGGCGTATAGAAACTCACCGCCCGCAACTGCTCCGCGCCCACCGCGGTAAATATGTTTGCTCCCCAATAATTGCTGGACGAGCCAGTACCGAACGAACTCACCCAGCCGAGCGGATCGTACTGGTAGTTGCGCGAGTACTTGTCTGTGGAATCGGGACTCACGAACACCGCGTTCTCTTCCCTGCCGACCCAGGTGTCGTAGTACGACATGTAGAAGTAGCCGCTCTGGCCCCAAGCGGTGCCCCAACTGTTCCGGATGATGAAGGCGCCATTGCCCGGTGGAACCGTGCTGAAATTGCTGGCGGCAAAGCTGTCATCCCAGCCGACAATGGCAATGGCATGGTCGGTGGCGGCGGTGCCGTTGTAATAGTAGGCGTATGTGCTGGCATTGTAGTAGGCGTCCGAATACGGCGGCAGATACCCAGCTCCGCCCGTGACCAAGATGGCGGTGTACACCGCTCCGTAGGTCATTACGGCTTGCTTGATGGTGTTGTTGTCCGTCGCGCTGGTGCGCAATGGAAGAAACAAAACCTCCTGAATGTGTTTTCGGGCGGCGACGCCGGACACGGTCGTGCAGCCGGTCCAGGTCTCGGGGTCATCCGACTGACTGACCGGGCCGCTCCAGCGCGCCAAGTAGGCGGCGGACATGTAACTGTTGCCACCGATGCAACAGCCGATATCGAATCCACTGGAGACATTGAGATTGTTCTCCGAAAAATCCCAGGTCTCGTTGGTCAACAGACAGGATTCCAGCGAGGAGTAGGTGGCAAAGGCCCAGCAATCACCGCAGCCGTCTTGGTTCCGAATTGGCGTCAGCTTGCCCTGGATGCGCAGGTCATAAGAAGACGGCAGTGTTAACGGGCCGGCCACCAGCGCGGGCACGGCGCCACTGGGCGCGGGCAATTGCATGGGCGGCGGGATGTACCCGCGCGACATTTCATTTTGCTGAAGGGCAACCACCCCTTGTTGGCGTTTGGCAAGATACTCTTCAAATGCCGGGTTGACCGGGGACCGGGACAACTTTTCCTGAGCGGCAGTGAGAGATGGATGTAGAGCAACCAGACTGAGAGTCACTACAAAAACAAGGTAGGACTTCAGGAGATTTCCCGTTTTCATTTGTCTTCCCACAAAGTGATTGTCGTCAGAACCCCACGGCGTCCTCGCGGCGCCCGCGGCATTTTGCGACAAGTTTCTCCTTCTGCGGCTGCGCGCTTCTTGGCTTTCTCCAAGTGGGATTCAGTATACCAGAAGACAGAAAATCGCGCAACGCCGGGATTAGCGTTTTGCTGTCGGATTGTAGCGTGGCAGATTTGGGTTTTGTTAGGGCGGATGAGAAGGATGCAGGGGCAATACACCTCGGCTAGCAGTGCAGGCGCCGCGCTGATCATCTACGGCACGAGCCGTACGCGGTAGAAGCGGGAGGGCGCGTTGGTCGCGCCGCCAACGTCGAGGTAGTTGGTGAGCACATCGCCTGCACCGGGAATGATGAAGAGCGGGCTAAGGTCGCTGAAGCTGTTCGTAAAACCGCTGCCGGCATCGTTCACGGCCTGCACGACATTGGTTCTGCCCCCACCCGCCAGCCAACCGACGCGAAGGTCGTCGTCCTCCTGCACAATCGAAATGATATGGAATGCCGAGGCGCTGTTGGTCGGGTCGGTGCCCGCAAGGAACTCAGCGAGGTTGTTCTGGCCGTCACCATCCGGGTCAGCAGTTTCTGCCGCCTGCAGACAGCCGATGCAGCCGAAGTACTGCATCTGCCAACCCTGATACGTGGTCAGCACGGTCACATAGTTGGGCCGTGTGTTGGTGCTGTCGCCAAGTGGCCCGCTGACGATCAACGTCACGGTATTGGTGCCCGCCGCGTTGTACGTGTGCTGGACGTTGGTCGCGGTCGTGTTGGTGGTGGTGCTGTCGCCGAAATCCCAGAATCGGTTCGTGATTGTGCCGGTCGAGGTGTCGGTGAAAGTCACGGCCAATGGAGCGACACCATTCGTGGGTGTTCCGCTGAAATTCGCCGAGACTCCGGCACACGCGCCACCACCATCCAATGGACAGAGCAGGCCGGCGACGGTGAGGGTGTAACTGGAGCAATAGTAACCATGGTGCATCCCATTCACGACCACAGTGAAGTTGGTGTTGGCAGGAACGGTGAAGGAGTAACTAAATACCCCCGGGCCGCTGTACTGCCCGTCGTTGCCACCCATGTCGGCTAGGTAGTGTGTGCAGAGACTGCCGGGATTGTAATTGCCGAGATACGCCTCCGAGAAAATGGAACTGTAGTAGTCATCACCGCAAGTTGCGGAGACGGTCACGGACACGCAAACTGCCGAACTGTTTGAGTTCGTGTATGAGTAAGCGTGATAGGCGACCGTACCCGCTGCATACGTCCCGGGGCAGGATTTCGCAGCACTGCAGGTACTGTTCGTGCCACTGGGCCAGAGGCTGCCGCTCTGCGTCGGGCTGCTGGCACTCAAGCTGCCGTTCACTTGAATCGTCGGGCATTGGCAGGTGGGCAGGGTAATGGTGTTGGTATTGGAGCCGCCGGTGTAGGACAACGCCAGCGACAGCGGGATTGGTGTGCCGCAGACGAATGACAGTGAGGTGCTGATCTGGAACGGCGTGTTGTTGGTGGTGATTGCGCCGGGCGCGAGGTTCGAATAGGTGGAGGTAGGCTGGGTGATCGTGACGCCGGGCGTGCTGGTCGTCAGCGTGGCGTTGACGACGGTGGCGGTCCCGTAGCCGACATTCGCGACCGGGAGGTAGAGCAGATTGCACTCGTCGTAATCAATCACACCGTTGCCATTGCCCCCGCTCACGATCGAGCCGACACTGACAAGGGAGGGATAGGGTGGCACCAGTGGCGCACCCAACAGCGCGTTGATCAGGTTGGTGCCGTTCGGCGTACCCCAACCGGTGCAGAGATCGTAGCCGGAAACGGCGTAGAACTGATTCGTACTGCCGCCCCAAGTGTTATTGCCGGTGGTGATGTCGTGAAAACAGTTGGTGTAGCTGCCGCTCGGGCCAATGGCGTAGATGGCCGGGTTGAGAAAGCCGACCGGCGGAACGCTGTTGGCGGCACCCTGCTGGTTGATCAAGGCCGTAAAGCCCGCCCACAACGGCGCCGCGCAACTGGTGCCGCCATAGATACCGTTATCCGCACCCTTGTTGGCGATCACATAAACATTGTCGGCGGTCAGGGCGACGTCGGGAACATTGCGCTTTGTTGTCGAACCGCCGTTGACAGACATGATGATCCCTTTTTGGTAGACCGGAATCGAATAATTCGTACTGATGCCACCGCTGCCGCCCCATTCCCCCATCGTCGGGTTTGCTGTTCTCCAGTTCCAGACCGTTTCGTTGGTCCAAACGCCGCCCGGACCACTCGTCATCAAGGTGGTCCCGCCGACCTCAGTGATGTTGGTGCTGGTGCTTGGAGCGTAGGTATCCGCCGTGCCCGGCGCAAATGCGTCGTAGTCACCAACCGCATCGAAGAAGGTCTGCCCTTGGGTCGCCATCTCGGCAAAAATGCCATCGGCAACCAAATCAGGTCCCGGCGACCAGCCCCAAGAGGAGCTTATTTGTTGAGCCAGATTGTCACTGGCAATCTTACTCAGGACAGAATCAGGATCCAGCCCTTCATAAACGTAAACATGAGAAAGGCCGGGCGCCATTGCCACCACCATTTCAATGTCCAATGACACCTCGTCGATCCCGCCGTTGACGCCGGGAGTGCCAATGCCACCGTTGACCGGCACATTCACCAGCGGTACGTTGGGCAATCCTGCCAGGGCCACGTAGTTGCTGATGTCAACTGCGTAATATCCGTCCAATTCGAACAGTGCGACGCTCTGACCAGTACCAGTCAATGTTGTCCCAGGAATATATGCCTTACGAAAATCATAGCCCAGATACGACCCACTCGGACCCGAGCCGGCATTGGGCATCGCGACGGCCACCTTGCTGGCTGGTTTCCGGACAAGCTTTGGAAACGGCAGCGCGTAGTTGTCCAACCCGTTGATGTGTAGGATTGGTACCGCCAAGTCAAGCGATGGCTCGACATCCGGCACGTAGAACATGCGCGCTTCCGTCGGATGCTGGTAAACCCGCATCGTCACATGGAGAGTTCTCTCGATGTCCGCGACGGTACCTTCCACGTCAAGAACCACGCGATTGGGATACGTGGCCGTCACCGCAAATCCGTTGGCCTTGGCGAATGCGACGACTGCTTGATAATCCTGTTCTGTCGGACCAAACTTTTCCGTGAACTGTTCTGGCGTCAGATAGTGACGGTAGTTGGGACTGGCCGGGTCGTAAAGCTGTTGCAGCAAGGCAGTGAGCGCTTCTTGGTTGCGCAATGGCAACCCAATGGCCAGATGCAAACGGTTCGTGCCGGGAAGAAGGCCCACGGGCTGCAAATTCAAGTCTGCGATGGCCCTCGGCACGTGGCCGCGCAACGCTTGTCTTTCAGCGGCCTGGACGGAGGAGGTTGCGAAGAGGAGGATCGCAACACATGCTGCGGCAACATGTTCCGTGGCACGACCGGCGCGAGTGAGAACTTTATTGAACGACGGGCCGTGGAGACGCAAAACGGGGGCGCGATTCTTCAACCGACGTCTCACGATCGGCAACGGTGTCCCAAGGATTGTCTCGGTCATAAACATAGGTTGGTTGGATACGTCGTGAAGAACGTCCCGTGCCTGCACAGCCCGCATAGAATCAGTTCCAGACCGGATGTTAGGAAGCCGGAACGGCAAGCAGGCGCCCTATATTCCCCGCGTTGAATGATCATGAACCGACCTTAGACCTTCTCTCGTCCGCGCAAAGCATATTGAAGCACAACGGAGCCGAAAAGTCGAGGCAATTCTCCGCCCAAGTGCAAGGTTGACGAGCGCGGCGGTTGGTTTTAGTCTTCGAGTCTTCCAATGAGCAGACAGGTAAAAATCTACGACACGACGTTGCGCGACGGCGCGCAGGGCGAAGGCATCTCGTTTTCGAGCGCGGACAAGATCCGCATCGCCGAGCGGCTGGACGCGTTCGGGGTGCACTACATCGAGGGCGGTTGGCCGGGGTCAAACCCGAAGGACATGGATTTCTTCACGGAGGTGGCAAACCGGAGGTTCAAGCAGGCTCGCATTGCGGCCTTCGGCAGCACGCGCCGCGCGAACACAAAGTGCAAGGAGGACCCGCAGATCGACATGCTGGTGAAAGCCAATACGCCCGTTGTCACACTCGTCGGCAAGACGTGGCCGTTGCACGTCGCGGAAGTCATTCGCACGACGCCCGGGGAAAACCTCGCGATGATTGCAGACTCGGTGCGCCATTTCAAACAACTCGGCAAAGAAGTGGTCTATGACGCGGAACATTTCTTCGACGGGTACAAGGATGACCCGCGTTACGCGCTGGCGACGTTGAAAGCCGCACAGGACGCTGGTGCGGACATCGTCGTGCTCTGCGACACCAACGGCGGCTCGATGCAGGGCGAGGTGGGACGAATCACTGCGGAAATCTGCAAGGCGCTCCCCTGCCCCGTCGGCATTCACACGCACAACGATTGCGGCTTGGGCACGGCCAACGCGCTGGCTGCCGTTGAGCAAGGCACGGCGCAGGTACAAGGCACGATGAACGGCTACGGCGAGCGGACGGGCAATTGCAACCTGACCACCGTCATCCCATGCCTCGTGCTGAAGATGGGCATCGAGTGCATCCCGAAAGAGAACGTTCGGCATCTGCGCGAGTTGTCGTTGTTCATCGACGACCTCGGGAACGTACGCCACGATATCCGCCAACCGTTCGTCGGCGCGACGGCCTTCGCGCACAAAGGCGGCATCCACGTCGATGCCATCGAAAAGGTGGCGCGCAGCTACGAGCACATCGAGCCTGAAGCGGTCGGCAACCGCCGCCGCGTGCTCGTCAGCGAATTGAGCGGGCGCAGCAACGTGTTGATCAAGGCGCACGAGTTGGGTGTCCATCTGCCGAAGGACTCGCCCGAGGTCCGCGAAATATTGCAGCAACTGAAACAACTCGAGCACGCGGGCTACGAATTCGAAGCGGCCGACGCCAGTTTCCACATCCTCGTGCAGAAACTGCTCAAGCGACACAAACCGTTCTTCACTCTGCTGGCCTATCGCGTCATCATGGATCGCTACGGCGAGGACGGCGGCAGCAAAGTCGAAGCCAGCGTCAAGCTGGACGTGAACGGCAAGGTCGTGCACACCGTGGCCGAGGGTGACGGTCCTGTCAACGCGCTCGACAAGGCGTTGCGCGCCGCGCTAATGAAGTTCTACCCGTCCATTGCCGCCGTGCAGCTCGTGGATTACAAAGTTCGCATCCTCGACTCCCAGGCCGGCACCGCTGCCAAGACGCGCGTCATCATCGAGTCCACCGATGGCGCCGACATCTGGGGCACGGTCGGCGTCCACGACAACCTGATCGAAGCCAGTTGGGAAGCGCTGGTGGATTCCGTCGAGTACAAGCTTTTCAAGGACGAACAACGGAAGCCATAATTGCCGTAGGGGCAGACCTGCGTGTCTGCCCTGTTTCTCGGTTGTCCGACATCGGGCGCACACACAGGTGCGCCCCTACGGGATGGCTGTCCGCCGCAGCTTCCGATATCTCTCATCGAGCGCCGCGTCGCTCTGGCAAACCAAAAACGACCGCGCCATCAAGCCATAAACCTCCCCGCGCGAAACCTTGATGCGGTGCGATGGGTCGAGCGGATTCCCCTGCCGCAATCGCGCGATGGTTTTCAACCCGATCCAAATCGGCCAGACGCATGCGAGGCGCAAGCGCCACAAGTCCGACGGAATCTGCATCGTGTACTGCCAGCCCGCGTCCAAATGTTCGACCGCGCGGTCGAGCCACTTGGTGTATTCGGGTCGTATCGAGTCGTAATTGGCGGGATCGAGCAAGGTGCGCGGCTCTTTCACGGGCAAATAACAGCGCCCGATCCGCAAGTCTTTGGGAATGTCGCGCAAGACGTTCACAAGCTGCAGTCCCTTCCCAAATCGCACCCCCAATTCTTCCATTGCTCCGCTGCTCCAACACTCCAACTGGGGCAGATGGGTTTTGCACATCCTCGTCCAGAATTCACCAACACATCCTGCGACCATGTACGTGTACCGATCGAGTTCATCGTCGTTTTGCAGCGCGACCAACTCCCGCTCGCTTTCCCCCGGAAATCGCTCCAGATCGAAGATTTGGCCATCGATGATGACCTGGAGAAGTTCGCTGATGCGTGTACGGTCTTCGGTTGAGAAGGATGCGAACATCTCGACGCAATCGCCGAGTCGCTCCAGTAGTGTCGCTTCTGCACGATTGGAGGGCCTCGCTCCGTCGAGGCCGGGTTTTTGTGCCAACGGTCGCGACGAAGCGCGACCCTCCCCACACAAGACCATACGAAATTCTCGGAGGCGCTCGATCCGCTTCTCCCGCACCACCGTCTTCGTGTCTGCAATCGTGTCGCTTGCACGCGCCAGCAGATACGCCAGCGAAACCTGCGGCCGAATCTCGCGCGGCAGCACGCGCAGCGTCAGATAAAACGAGCGGGAAACGTCCCGCAGGAGCGATGTGAGCAGGTCGCGTTCTTGCCGCTTCGAAAACGGCGGCAGACACGGTTTGTCCGCGGTGATGCGTGTCGTATCGGCTTCCATCGTGGCCACAAATACCACGGATGTCATTCTGAGCGAAGCGAAGAATCTCTGACGTTACGTGGAGATCCTTCGCTGACGCTCAGGATGACAAGCCTGCGGCTTGTCACTTTCTCTCGTACGTCCCGATCAGTTCCGCCTGGGCAACGATATGTCCGCGCAGCGCGCCTTCAAGTTGCGCCTTGGTTGCCTTCGCCGGCAAATTCAACTCGGCATCCAGCGCGTACAGCTTGAAGTAATAATGATGGACGCCGTGCCCGCGCGGCGGCATCGGTCCGCCGTAGCCCACGCGCCCGAAATCGTTCACGCCTTGCTTCGTCCCGCCCAGAGCGGGAACCGTGTCCATCTTCGCCACGTTCTCGGGCAACTCGGTCGTCTTCGCCGGAATGTCGTAGACGACCCAATGCACCCAGGTGCCAACGGGCGCATCGGGGTCGTCACAAATCAACGCGAAGCTCTTTGTAGCCGGCGGCGCGCCTTCCCATTTCAGCGCGGGCGACGCGTCCGGGCCTTCACCCGTGTTCCTCTTTGGGATCGGTTGGTTCGCGCCGAACATAGAACTGGTCAACTTGAATTGCGTCATGGTTGCCTCCTTTTCCGCCGCGCGAGCAACGAGACATGCGCTCACGACGGCGACTATGACACAGATGGTCCTCCTCATTGCCTTCGATCCTTCTGACAAGCATCATCCCCCGAAATCCGCCGGCACGCAAGGACGCATCTCCGTGCATCTCGAAACCGCCACCGTAGCGCGGGCGTCTCGCCCGTTCCTATTTGGGGATGCCGCACGACACGGGCGAGACGCCCGCGCTACTGCGACAAGACTCGTCGTGGTATCAGCAGCCCTGCTCCGCTGGGCACTTCCCGCACGGCTGTAGAGTGTCGTGGCAACATCTTTCCGGTGTTGTAACCGCCTGAGAACCGCGGCTTCGCTTGTGCTATGACCACGCGCCTGCTAATTTACAGGCTTCCAATGGGCAACAGCGGCGATAGAATCAAACTGCTTCACGAGGTTCTGGATCAATGCATCGTCGTGCTCGGCGGTCCGATGGGGACGATGATCCAGCAGCGCAACCTTTCTGCCGCCGATTTCGGCGGGCCTGCGCTGGAGGGATGCAACGAGAACCTCGTGCTGACGCGACCCGACGTGATTCTTGACATTGATCGCCAGTATTTGGCGGCTGGCTCGGACCTCATCGGGACGGATACGTTTGGGGCTACGCCGCTGGTGCTCGCGGAGTACGGCCTTGCCGACAAATGCTTCGAGATCAACGCGACTGCAGCCAAACTCGCGCGCCAGGCGGCGGCGGAATTTTCGACGCCGAAGAAACCACGTTTCGTAAACGCATTCATTGGGCCGACGACGAAGGCAATTACCGTGACGGGCGGCGTGACGTTCGAGCAGTTGGTCGGGCATTTCCACCAGCAGGCGCTCGGGCTGATCGAAGGCGGCGTGGACATTTTGCTGGTCGAGACCTGCCAGGACACGCGCAACGTGAAGGCCGCCCTCATCGCTATCCAGCAGGCGTTCGACAAACTCGGCGTGAAGCTGCCGATCATGGTCAGCGGCACGATCGAACCGACGGGCACGATGCTCGCAGGCCAGGCCGCGGATGCATTCGTCGCGTCTCTGCAGCACGTCGACTTGCTCAGCATCGGGTTGAATTGCGCGACCGGCCCTGAATTCATGACCGATCACATCCGCACTATTCACCAGATGGCCAACACGCGCGTGTCGTGTTACCCGAATGCCGGGTTGCCGAACGAGGAAGGTTTGTATCTCGAAACGCCGACATCGCTGGCTTCGTCCTTGGAGCGGTTCGTCAAGAATGGCTGGCTCAACATCGTCGGCGGCTGCTGTGGTACGACGCCCGCCCACGTCAAAGCCATTGCGCAGATGGTGGAAGGCAAGGCGCCGAGGAGATTCCGCGCGCCGCGCAAGTCGTACTACACCGGCATCGAATTGGTCGAGGCGACCGACGACAACCGTCCCCTGCTCGTCGGCGAACGCACCAACGAGGTCGGCTCGCGCGCGTTCAAGAAGCTGATCACGGACGAGAAATTCGAGGAGGCGGCCGAGATCGCCCGCGCGCAGGTCAAGAGCGGCGCGCACATCATCGACATCAACCTGGAAAACACCGACCGCGACGAACTGGCCGACATCGACCGCTTTTATGAGAAGGTGATTCACAAGGTCAAAGTGCCGTTGATGATCGATTCGACGAACCCGCGAGCCGTCGAGCGGGCCCTGACTTATTGCCTCGGCAAGAGCATCATCAACTCGATCAACTTCGAGGACGGCGAAGAGAAATTCCACAAGGTGCTGCCGTTGCTGAAAAAGTACGGCGCAGCGGTGGTCATTGGTTCGATCGACGAGGACAAACAGCAGGCGCAGGCCATCACCCGGGAACGGAAACTGGCCATCGCCCAGCGCGCCCACAAGTATTGCACCGAACACGGGATTCCCGAAGAAGACCTGATTTTCGACGCGCTGGTGTTCCCTTGCGCGACGGGCGACGAGAACTACATCGGCAGCGCCGTCGAGACAATCGAGGGCGTGCGGCTGATCAAGGAAGCATTGCCGCGGAGCAAGACCGTGCTGGGCGTCAGCAACGTCAGCTTCGGTCTGCCGCCGGCCGCGCGCGAGGTGATCAACTCGGTGTTTCTCTACCACTGCACCAAAGCGGGACTCGATCTTGCCATCGTCAACGCCGAGAAGCTGGAGCGGTACGCCACCATCCCCGACGCGGAAAAGAAACTCGTCGAGGATTTGCTATGGAATCATCCACACGAAGGATTAGATGCACCGCGCGATTATCGTCGGCAGACGAAGGAACAGCGGGCCGCGATCAACCAGCATCACATCGCCGCTGTCAACGAGCATTTCCGCACCGCCGAAAGCCGCGTGAAGAAGAAGACGTCCGACCTGCCTCTCGACGGCCGCCTCGCCAACTACATCCTCGAAGGCACGAAGGAAGGCTTGATCGCCGACCTCGATCTGAAGCTCAAGGAAGGCGCCGCGCCACTCGACATCATCAACGGCCCGCTCATGAACGGGATGAAGGAGGTCGGGCGCCTGTTCAACGCCAACGAGTTGATCGTCGCCGAGGTGCTGCAAAGCGCCGAGGCGATGAAGGCCGCCGTCGCGCATCTCGAAAACTTTATGGAGAAGAAAGCCGATTCGACCAAGGGCAAGGTCATCCTCGCCACCGTCAAAGGCGACGTGCACGACATCGGCAAGAACCTCGTCGAGATCATTCTCTCGAACAACGGTTACAAGGTCATCAACCTCGGCATCAAGGTGCCGCCGGAGGAATTGATCAAGGCGTACAAGGAACACAAGCCCGACGTCATCGGCTTGAGTGGTCTGCTCGTGAAGAGCGCGCAACAAATGGCCATCACCGCGGGCGATCTCAAACAGGCCGGTATCACCGTCCCATTGCTGGTCGGCGGCGCGGCGCTGAGTGACAAGTTTACCCGGACGCGCATCGCCCCGAGCTATGAGCGGGTGGTCATTTATTGCAAAGACGCCATGACCGGCCTCTCGATCATGAACCGTCTCACCGACCCCGCGGAACGGGACAAAGTCATGGAAGAGCATCGTGGGAGCGACATTCCTGTCGCGACCGGGCCTGCCGCCGTCGACTTTCCCGAATCCACCCAACGCAGCAGTCGTGTTCGCATTGATCTTCCGCCGATTCCGCCGCCCTACCCGGACCGCAAAGTGCGCGACGTGCCGCAGCTGCAGGAGATCTGGAGCTACATCAACCCACAGATGTTGTATGTCCGGCATCTCGGATTCAAATCCAACTTCGAGAAGGCGCTCGCTGCCCGCGATCCGAAAGCGCTGGAGCTGGCGGCGGCGGTTGAAGAGTTGAAGAGTGAAGCGTTAAAATTCATGAAGGTCAAAGCCGTGTGGCAGTATTTTGATGCGGAAGCGGATGGAAACTCGATCAAGGTTTATCAAGTAGCGCGGGCGTCTCGCCCGTTCAGTTCTTCCGGTAGCGCCAAAGAAACGGGCGGGACGCCCGCGCTACTTCACACCTTCGCCTTCCACCGCCAGCGCAAACCAGACGGCCTGTGCCTGTCCGACTACGTTCTTCCGCCAGTTGCGCAGGCGTCTCGCCTGTTACGTGATTCGCTCGCCCTGTTTGTCGTCTCCGCCGGCACCGGCATCCGCGAACGGGCCGAAGAATACAAAGCGCGCGGAGAATACCTGAAATCGCACGCTTTACAGGCGCTCGCGCTCGAAACCGCCGAGGCCGCCGCCGAATGGTTGCACCGTCATATCCGCGAAGATTGGGGTTTCCCCGATCCCGCCGACATGACGATGATCGACCGGTTCACGACGAAATACCGGGGCCACCGCTACAGCTTCGGCTACCCCGCCTGTCCGGCGCTCGAAGATCAAGCCGGCATCTGGAAGCTACTCAAACCGGAAGAAATCGGCGTGCAATTGACCGAAGGTTTCATGATGGATCCGGAAGCTAGCGTCAGCGCGCTGGTGTTTCATCATCCCGATTGCACGTACTTTGGAGTTGGCGAGGCGACGGAATGAAGAAAGCGCTTGCCCCGAATCCTTTTCGGGGTCAGCGCGCTAGTGTTCCATCATCCCGATTTCACTTACTTCAGGCTGGGAGAGCTATCCGATGAGAATCAGAGCCCGCCTTTCCAAACAATGTTCGGCTAATCCATTCTTCAAGCTCCGGCCGCTCGATCTTACCCAATGCATAGTCGTCCCGTTCGATTCTCTTAAGGGCACCAGCGGTCAAGTACGATGACGTCACGATTATCGCCTTTGTGGCTTTGCACTCATTCCTGACGTCCGCAAGTTCCCGTATCGTGCTGAGACCTACCTTATTGCCGTGTCGAAGGTGTTTCGCTTGCCAAAGAGTTCGAACCGGTCCCAACTGGGGAATCCTCTTGGAGGCGATAACATCAACCCCTCCGTCTTTCGAACCGCCGCGTAGCTCAACATCGTAACCATCAGCCTCGAGTAATTCAGCGATCACCTTCTCCAAGTCCCGCCAGTCCATTTTGTCGAAATTGATTCTCTCGCTGAAGAGCCTCTTCAACGTCCCCAATGATGGAGCATACACTCGTAACTCATGAAATTTCTGCTCATCGTCTAGCGTACCCGAACCGTAGCGCTTTCGACGAGTTCGCTTCAGGTGCTTTTGCACTCTGATGTAGTACGGGCCGTCCGCATTGAGCCAATTGTCGCTGCAAGCCCAATCTCTCACTTGTCGCAGAAACCGGTCGTACTGATCGTCCGGGAGAGTCAGTTCATAGGAGTTGTCTTTCTCAAGAAGAGAGAGACGAATGAATGGGTCTCTCGATGCAAATTCAGCGACGAACGCTACGAGTTCAGGCTTAGTTATTGGCGAGTCCGAGGACGGAGCAAAATCTCCCTTAGCTCGCACAGCTTCCCGCCGAACAGGAAGTGAAGGGTTAATGATTTCGCAGATGTTGTAGATGATATCTCCAACTGCGATTCTCATGGCGTATGCGCCAGATTATGACCGCGCTACTCTTCCCGGTCAATGTCTACTAGAACGGCGCGCCCGGCGGTCGCGCCCTACCGGTTGCGGTGCGATGCTGGTGGGCGAGGACGACGGGGCGGTTGCCAGCAGTTACTTTTTCAGGCCGGCGTCGGTTGTCGCGAACACAACGAATCACTCATCCGACAGGGGCATTGAATTGGACGGCCACGGGGGCACGGGCGGTTTCGTCGGCGCTGAAGTAGACGGCGGGTCCGTACCCGAGCGACCGGGCGACGAAGACGTCGGGCAACCGTTGGATCGCGTTGTTGTAGAGGTTGACCGCGTTGTTGAAGAATTCCCGTCGTTCCGCAATTTCGTTTTCGATGCTCACGAGCGTTTCCTGCAGGCTGAGGAAATTCTCGTTGGCTTTCAGGTTCGGATACGCCTCGGCCACGGCCAACAACGAGCGGACCGTGCCGCCGAGAACCTGTTCGGCCTGCGCCAGGTCGGGGGCGCTGCCTCGTCCCTGTGGCAGCAGCGCGACCGCTGTCGAGCGGGCGGTGGTGACGGCTTCGAACGTGTGGCGTTCGTGCGCGGCGTAGCCTTTGACGGTCTCGACGAGATTGGGAATCAGGTCGTGGCGCTGCTTCAGCAACACGTCGATGTTGGCCCAGCCTTTGTCCATCTGGTTGCGCAGATACACCAACCCGTTGTAGAGGACGACGACGTAGAACGCCGCGGCGATTACCCCCAACAAGACCGCAAAGCCAATCAGTAAGGCGTTCATAATCGGTGAAAGTATTCCAACAGGATACCAAGCCCGGCCAGTGACAGCAAGGCACCGCCAAGAATGCTGCCCGCGGCTTTCCACGCGAACTCGGTTTCGACCTCACGCGCCGATTTGTCGGCGATAAAGAAGAAATCACCGGCCCGGTCCCGACAAACGATCCGATCTCCAATCTTCGTCGGCTCGGCCGGTTGGCCCTCCGGAGCCACCACCGAGCCGAACACGAACAGCGGATCGCCGGGGGCAATCATCCATTCGGTGAACCGTTTCCTCGTGGTGAACACACCGTCCAATTCGATCCCCTTTTGTTCGGCGAACGCGAAAATGCAAGGGGACAGTTCGCTCCTCAGAGGAAACTTGGGCGGCTCCACTTGGAGATCCTTTGGAATATCAATCGTGGCGCCGTTGGGCACGATGAGGATTTTCCCCGTCTCATCTTCGAGGTAAAACGGCACGCGCTCTTCGCCGCTGTCGATGGTGGCCCAGTGGCTGGACTTGCCGCTCGTACGGAATTCCTCGACCTTGTACCGCCAATACACGCACGGCAACTGTTCGATGGGGCTTTGGAGTGTTCTCTGGGGCACGGCGCGGCCGCATAGTTCGGCCAGCCCGAGCGCGACGGCCTCAACCTTGGACGTGGGTGTGTTTTGCATCAGGCGCTTCCGCTGAAAGCAACGCAGTCCCCAAAAAAAAACGACCAATCCGCCGCCAAAGCAACCGGCCCCCAGGATGATAATTCTGGCGTCCATTTCCTCCGGGTCAGATTACCAAGAACGTCGCAAAAAGAAAACTGCGCGGGTGCTTGGGGAGGCAAACCCTGCTACAGCACGACGCGGCGCGGAAAGCTTGTAGCGGTTGATGATTTGGCGGAAACCTGTATGATGTGACTTTATAACATCACCATCATGAGGATTATATTATGAAATTGATTCGATTCGCTGTGGCGTATTCGCTCGCTCTATCGCTCGTCGTGCTGTCAACATCCTGCTCCAAGCGGGAAGAGCCCAAACCGGTTACGTCGACAGCACAACCGGCGGCCAGCGTAGCGCCTCAGCCCAGCGCCAATGTGACCGAATTGAAGATTGAAGACAGCAAAGTCGGCACCGGTGCCGAAGCCGTTGCCGGCAAGAGCGTGACGGTTCATTACACAGGCTGGCTCACGAACGGCACCAAGTTCGACTCGTCCAAGGACCACGGCCAGCCGTTCACCTTCCAACTGGGAGCCGGTCAGGTCATCAAGGGATGGGATCAAGGCGTGGCCGGAATGAAGGTGGGCGGCGTTCGCAAGCTCACCATACCACCCAGTCTGGCCTATGGCGCCAACGGCGCCGGTGGAGTGATTCCTCCCAATGCCACGCTCGTCTTCGAGGTTGAACTCCGGGGCGTAAACTGAATCGGCGTCGGAGCGGCCACGGATGGTCTCACGCGAAGGCGCAAAGCAACGGGGAGACTTGCCCCGTACAACGGGGTGAACTTCGACAAGCCGAGGATGCGGAGCCGAGTCAAACGAGACGCCGGCGCGTTCGGCTGCCGCGAATGCGATTCGCGGCTACAATGGCCCACGGCGCGACCGGCGACCGAGACGCGAATGTCGCTCCCACGGGACCACAAGCAACGGAAAGCAAAATCCCCTGACCGCTGTGGCAGTCAGGGGATTTTCAGTTCGCGCAACGGTTATTTCACGATCACGTTGGAAGCTTTCGGGCCTTTTGGAGAATCGACCAGCTCGAACTCCACGGCCTGTCCTTCTTCGAGGTTCTTGAAACCGCCACCAGAGATTGAGGTGTAATGCACGAACACGTCGGCGCCACCCTCCTGTTGGATAAACCCAAAACCCTTCTTGGTATCGAACCACTTAACTTTGCCTGTTGCCATAGTACTCAACCCACCTCTCTTCATTTAGTCCCGTGCGCACAAAAACCGTTCCGAGTACTTCGGAACGGCTGCGCACCTCCAAAGACTTCGCCGCTGAGTATAAGCAGTCGCGTTGGATTGTCAATCCCTGAGTTTTAACCGCGCTGCATCGCTTCAGAGCAACGTACCTTCAAAGACGAATTCCGCTGGGCCGATGAGACATACATCCCGAAATCGGTCGCCGCGTCGCGTGAAATCCACTTCGAGGATTCGCCCGCTCTGAACGGTGACTTTCACAGGCGTCCGAATGCCGTGAACAAGATTGGCGATGATGGCGGAGGCGACCACGCCCGTGCCACACGCCAACGTTTCGGCCTCCACGCCGCGTTCGTAGGTGCGGACGCGGATTGAATCTTCACCCCGCAATTGCACCCAATCCACGTTTGCGCCATGCGGAGCGAAGACCTTATGGTATCGCACCTCCGCTCCGACCTTCTCCACCTTCTCGCGATCGGCGTCCTCAGTGAACAAGATCGTGTGCGGCACTCCCGTATTCACAAAGTGATACTCCCGCCGGCCGCCCTTGAGCTGGATTCTTTTGCGCAAAGCAATGTCTCGCGGTTCGGTCATCTGCAACCGCACGTGGTCGCCGTGAACGGCCGCCCGCATTTGGCCGGCCTTGGTTTCGAACGTGAGATCGGGGTGTTCGCTGGAGCAGTGCTCATAATAGAACCGGGCGATACAACGCGCCCCGTTGCCGCACATTTCCGCTTCGCTGCCGTCGGCGTTATAGTAGCGCATCGTGAAATCGGCGGTCTTGGAAGGCTCGACCAGCAAGACCCCGTCCGCACCAACGCCAAGGCGACGATGACAGATTTTGGCAATGGTTTTCGGGTCGGCCGGGAAATCTCCCTGGCGATTGTCGGCAACGACAAAATCGTTGCCCGCTCCGCTCATTTTGTAGAATTTCAGATGCATCCAGGTGGTTTTATCGCCCAAATTCGCCAGTTTCGCAAGGTTTTGATGTTCATCTTGGCATCTAGGTTGCTAAGGTTACATAGTAATGGAATTCAAGCCTCAGCCTGATCTTGCGGAACGTCCTTCCGACGCTTTCGTGTTCAAGGCCATTCTCCTGGTGGACGATGATCAACAACTGGCGGTCGCCCTGCAGTGGATTCTAGCCGACCAGAATTTCCTCGTTGACGTGGCCCACGATGGCGAAGAGGCCCTCCTCAAAATCAAGGCCAACGAATACGACGCTATCATTTGCGACGTGATGATGCCGAGGCTGCGGGGCGACGAGCTTTATCAGCAGGCGGTGAACATGCGGCCACTGCTCGGAGATCGATTCATCTTTATCACGGGTTTCGCAGCCGATCCCAAAATCAACCTCTTCCTGAGCCAGACGGGCGTGAAGTACTTGATGAAACCGTTTCCCGTCCAAACGCTGATTGATTGCGTCAGGCAACTGCTTGAGTGACGCGGACTCAGGCCGACCACTGCGCCACGACTTCGCCGCTTGCCAAATCCTTCATTGATTCGCGCCGCCGCACGAGATCAAACCGACGACCTCTGACCATTACCTCGGCGGGCCGGGGTCGCGCATTGTAATTCGACGCCATCGTCATCCCGTAAGCACCGGCGCTCATGATGGCAAGCAACTCCCCGGCGCGCACTTCAGGTATCCTGCGCCCTTGCGCGAAAAAGTCCCCCGATTCGCAAACCGCGCCGACGATGTCAGCAGTCATCAGTTTGCGGCGCGACGCAACCGCCGGCACAATGTCGTGATAACTGCCGTACCACACAGGACGAATCAGGTCGTTCATCGCCGCGTCCGTGATAACGAAGCGCTTCACCGCTGTCCGTTTGATGTAAATCACCCGCGTCAGCAAAACGCCCGCGTTGCCGACGATGAACCGACCGGGCTCCAACAGGATTCTCAGCCCCAGCTTCTGCAGATGCGGTTTGACCGCTGCGGCAAACTCCGCGGCAGTCGGAGGCCGCTCGTTTCGATACCGAATTCCCAAACCGCCGCCAATGTCGAAGAACTGCAAAGTGGTCGGCGCCAGCGCCCGAACTTTCTCGATCAATGGCAATATCTTTTTGATAGCTTGCAGGAATGGCGTCGTAGACGTGATCTGCGATCCGATATGCATTTGCACGCCTCGAATCTCCAGCGATGGAAAGCGGCACGCTTCTCGATAAACCTCCAGCGCGCGGCCAATCGGAATTCCAAACTTGCTCTCGTGCTTGCCGGTGGAAATGTAATGATGCGTGTGCGGATCAACGCCGGGATTCACCCGCACCGCAATCGGCGCCCGCTGCCGCCGACGGCGGGCCACCTCGGCAATCGCGCGCAGTTCAGGCTCACTCTCGACGTTGAAGCAGTATATCCCGAGTTTCAGCGCGTATTCGATCTCATCACGCGTCTTCCCCACACTGGAGAACACGCATTTGCGCGGATCACCACCGGCCCGCACCACGCGGAACAGTTCGCCGCCGCTGACGATATCGAATCCCGCGCCTGCATTCGCCACGGCGCGCAGCACGGCCAGATTGCCGTTCGCCTTCGTGGCGAAACAAATCAGGTGGTCGAGGCTGCCGAATGCCCTATCAAGTTGCCCGTACCGCTCCTCGATGTGGCTGTGGCTGTAAACGTACAACGGCGTCCCGAACTCCACCGCCAATCGACGCAACGGGACTTGCTCGCAATTCAGTTCGCCCTGCCTGTATTGAAACGCATTCACCGAGAGTTCGCGCATCCTATCAGTGCCGGGATGCGACAGCAAGCGCTGCTCACAACCAGCGCGAGACATGTTCGGCTACCGCCGTACTGCACGTTTCGGTCAGAATCCTCAGCGCCCGCTCGCGAGCCTCCTCTCGCGAGTACGTCGCGGCATACTTTTCAATTTTCCAATCATCACCCTCAGAATCGTCGAGAATCAGGAATTCCGCCCGCCGCCCTTGACTGGTTGGGAAACCTGTCGAACCCGCGCCGATCCATCCCAGTTCCTGCGCGGGAAGGAGCAGCGGCTTCGGGTCGACGTCCTCCGGCTCGTGCGTCTCCATGGGCACCAGCACGACCTCGCCTTCCCGCAGTAGTTCTGCCCGCATCGAGTGTGTGTGGCCGTAGAAGCAAACGCGGCCCCCGTAGTACCGCAAACAGGCCAGCTCGCTTTTCGCGTTCTGCGGGTAGCGGTGATAATGTCCATTGCTGGGAGACGCCAACGAATCGTGCGCCAGCCAGATCAGTTCGTCCACCTGTACCGTCAGATTCCCCGAGGCAATAAACTCCTTCGCCCACGGCGTGCTGTCCACCAATTCGCGCGTCCAGTTAAGCGTTTGCATGGCTTCCTCGTTGTAGCCTTCGGAATCAAGTTCCCCCCGCACAACCAATTCGTGGTTTCCCACGACCCACGCCAGTTTGCCCTCCTGCTGAAGAGCCAGCAATCGCTCGATGCACTCCAGCGGCTCCGGGCCGTAGCCGATCAGGTCGCCCACGAACAGATAAGCCTCCGCTCCTAGCCGTTGCGCCGCTGCCAGCGCCGTTTCCAGAGCCACCAGATTTCCGTGCACGTCGCCGAATACCATGTAACGCATTACGGAACTCCTTCGACGTAGCGGCGCTTCCCTGCCCCGAAAGCTTTCGGGGTGAGCGAAGCGTCGTCCTCGTGTTGGCGACCCCTGCGCTTCACAGAAGCGCAGCTACAACTCCGCGTTGCCGCCAGCAGAGCCGCGCCGACAACAACCACTGCCTGTCCAAGTTTGGAAGGCACGATTCGACAGTTCCCGCGAAACGGCGGAAAGATCAAGTGCTCCACCGTCTGCCTCAATGGTCGAAAGAATTGATCGCCTGCCAGCGACACTCCGCCGCCGACGATCACAATCTCGGGGTTCAACAACGCGATGGCATTCGCAATCGCGACACCCAAGTGCTGTGCCGCTTGGGCGACCGTGCTCACGCCGCGCTCGATGGCGAGGCCGGAAGCCAGTGATTCCACTGTCCGCCACTTGTTTCTGACGAATAACTTCATGTGCCCAATCTCTGCTGCGCCAAATCTTCCGTTATAGATTTCGCCGTTCAAAATCAATCCACCACCGATCCCTGTGCCGACGGTCACATAAAACACGCTTCGCTTTCCCCTGCCCGCCCCGCAAACTGCTTCCGCGAAGCCGGCGCAGTTCTGGTCGTTATCGACAACCGTCAGCAGCTTGAACCGCCGCGCGAACCATTGTCTCACGGGAAACCCGTCCCAGCCTGCGATCTGATGGGACGTCACCGCCCGTCCGCGCTCCACGTCGAACGGCCCGCCAAACCCAACGCCGATGGCTTTGACATCATAACGGCCCAGAACGCTGGGAACAATCTTCTCGATTTGCCGCAGGATGCCGCGTGCTCCCCTTTCACGCTCCACGCTTCGCCGCTCCAACGTCCGCAGCCGTCCGCGCCGGTCGCACACGCCGACCTGAAGCTTGGTCCCGCCGATTTCCACGCCGAGGTACATGGCCATCCTTTTAACGGAAACGACTCAGCCTGTCACGCTTGCTATGGTCCAACGATCCTGATCTCTCCGGCACCAACGGCGTCACCTGCTCTTATGCCGTGAACATCCCCTTCAAAAACGTCCGCATCGCCGCCGAAAAGAATCCCTTCGTCGAAGATCATTCGCAGAACATCCAGCGGATAGGCTGGATCGAAGTCACCGTCGCTCCCGCTACGCGCTGAGAGCCGACCCTTCCCTTCTCCTGAATTCTGGCTTCTGACTTCTGTCTACTACCTCAACCCCCACCGGCAAGGCAGCGCCGCTTTCTCTTGGTCGAGTACCGGGCCGGCGACTCACGAATGGCGACGGTGGATTCATCCCTCATCTCACGCCGCAAGGCGGACCCGCCCACCGGCGGGATTCATCCTTGTCATTTGCCGCCCGCCGCGCAGGGAATTCAAGTTTGGCCTCGGTCGAAGTGAGCAATGGGGCTATAGTGGCCTCGCTATGACCAGTCATTCGAGCAGCCCGCCGCATCTCTTTCAACCGTTGACGATCAAATCAATCACCTTGCGCAATCGCATCGGCGTGTCGCCCATGTGCCAGTATTCGTCCGTGGATGGCGCGGCGACGGACTGGCATCTGGTGCATCTGGGTTCGCGCGCCGTGGGCGGCGCGGGTTTGGTCATGGCCGAAGCGACAGCAGTTTCACCGGAAGGCCGCATCACGCCCGGCGATGCCGGCATCTGGGCGGACAAGCACATCGAACCCGTTGCCCGCATCAATCGTTTCATCAAACAGCATGGCGCTGTGCCGGGCATTCAGATTGCGCACGCGGGGCGAAAGGCATCGGCGGCGCGTCCGTGGGAAGGCGACGCATCGCTGGCGGACGACGCGGGCGGCTGGCCCACCATCGCGCCGAGTGCCGTCGCTTTCGGCGGTGAGCTAACAAAAATTCCGCGCGCGATGAGCGAGGCGGACATCGCCCGCGTGCAAAGTGAATTTGTCGCCGCGGCGAAGCGGTCGCTCGCGGCGGATGCCGAGTGCTTGGAATTGCATTCGGCGCATGGTTACCTGAGCCACGAATTTCTCTCGCCGATCTCAAACCAACGCCAAGATCGCTACGGCGGCAGTTTCGAGAATCGCACCCGTTTTCTGCTGGAGACGACGCGCGCCGTCCGGGCGGCATGGCCGGAGCGGTTGCCGTTGCTGGTGCGGATTTCCTGCACGGATTGGGTGGCCGGCGGCTGGGACATTGAGCAAAGCATCGAGCTGGCGCGACGGTTGAAGGCCGAGGGCGTTGACCTGATTGATTGCAGTTCGGGCGGAATGGTGCCAGACGCAAAGATTCCCGTCGGTCCGGGCTACCAAGTGCCGTTTGCCGAACGCATCCGGCGCGAAGCGGGCATGGCAACGGCGGCGGTAGGCGGCATCACCGAGCCGACGCACGCGGACGAAATCATCCGCAACGGTCGCGCGGACATTGTGCTGTTGGCGCGGGAATTTTTGCGCGAACCGTACTGGCCGCGCATCGCCGCGCGCACGCTGGGGCACAAGGATACGTTGCCCGCGCCGGTGCAATACGGCCGAGCGTGGTAATCACGAGATATTACTGCGAACGGATGCACTGACGTCTGAATCCAGCAAGCGGTGAGTGGGCACGTCGGAATGCAGCAACGGCGACCAGGTGAGCGGAGGGTCGAGAGTTTGACCCCGTAGAGTTACGGACGTGGAGATTTATTAGTAGCACTCAAAAAACTGTCAACAGTCGCCCCGTAGATTCGAAGGGTCGCATTCATATTGGTACCAACAGGAGGAAAAGAATCCTCGATAATCCCCCTTAGTTTGGGATACAATGGTGCAGCATTCAGTAGGTTTGTGTTCGCGTAAAGACTCGCCTTGGCGGGAAGAAGATAGCGAGCCGACCTAGAGGTATTGTTGTCAGGCATGAGAGCCTTCAACATTTCATCCTCGCGATTGATAAAGTCAATGAAAGCAATCGCATCATTCAGTTTATCGCCAGTGCAATTTTTGTCGATTGTAAGTAGATCAACCCACGAGATTGGGTGCAACGCGTGGTCATCAAGCGGTAAGGCCGCAACGTCAATCATTGCACTATTCATGCATTCATTGCTCTGACAAGCATTCTTCTCCTCGTCCAATAAAGGGGAAAGGCCTTCCGAATAACCGACCAACAGCCGACCGTGCCCATGCGCAAATTGCCTCCCATAAAAACCATCGGCATAATGATAGCGGGAACTTCGGCCAAAATTTGCATCACTCAGCCTGCTTAACCTCCATAAGTCTGATTCGATCTCTTCCTCGGGATTCTGATCCGGTTGCAGATGCGGGCGCACGTGATCCCAGTCGGAGTAACGATCAAATGCGGCGGCCAAATACATCTCCCCTAGGCTCAATTTGCCCATCATATCCACGAGAACACCTTCTCCTACCTGATGATTCGCACCTACAATCTTTTCAAGGCCCGCCAGATCCTTGACGTTTCTGAGTTTATCGGCATTGGGATCATCGGATCTGAAAAACAGAAAATACCCACATACCCAATGCGGGACTCCATACCACACTGTGCCCCACGTAGCTGCGGACTGAGCATTCTTCAAATAATCCTGCGAACGGATCGGGATTTTCTGAGGGAGTGGCTGGATGCGATTCTGACTTATGAAATCAGCAAGAAGAATGGAATCAAGCTCATACACGTCCGCCACACTTGCGCCGACGTAATCCGCCTTTTTAGGGTCGTAATAATTTGCGCTGAGGTCTAAAATCTGTAGCTTAACACGTGGGTTCGCGGCCTCGAAATCATGCTGCACCTGAAAGAAATAATCGCCATGAGCAGGAAGAAATGGATAGAGAACGACTCGGAGGGTCCGGCAACAATTGGCATCTGGTTCCTTGAAAGCTTGTGCCCAAGCGGTTACTTGCAGCGCCAAAAACAACAGCAAGAGTCCAGGTAGAATCAGATCATGAGATTTTGTTTTCATATATCGACTCCATACAAAGCGACCTGGCAACTGAACTCAACACTGGAAGTAATAGAAAATACCGGCATCTGTCAACTGCCCGATTCCACATGCAATGCTGGACGCTCCCACAGTGGAGGGGCCCTGAAGGGTCAACGCTTTACAATTTACAGAGAGCATCGTCTCGCAACCGCACCCCATCGTTCGATCCCCAGCTTACCCGAAAAGGCTTGCCAATAATGGCAATGGTCGTAGTATCAACAGTTGAAAGGTCAAGCCGTGGTGAGAATTCTCCGGATCACTGCCCTACTCTGTAGTGCCGCTGCCAACGCAGTTTTCGCAGAAGAAACCGGCACGCCCACCCCCACCAGTGTTACCGGCAACGATACGTCCGGTGTCGTTACGAGCAATGTAACTTCCAACAGCATCACAGTCGATGGCACAACCTATGAAGACGTCCGTTGGGGCAGACTGACTCCCGCCACGGTCACGATTTACCACAAGGTGGGAATTGCGACGTTGCCTTTGGCGAAGTTGCCACCGGAACTGTGGAAGCAATTCGGATATGATCCGCAAAAGGCCGCTGCCTGGCTGACCGCCGTCCAGAATGCCACGGTCGCTTGGCAGGCCGCCGAACGGCAGGCTGCCGAGAAGAGGGCGGCCGAGCAAAAGGCCGCCGAGCAGAAAGCCGCCGCCGGCAAGGCAGAAGCGGAAAGACAAAAGGCACTCTATGATGCCAGCCACCCTGCTGTGAATAGCGTTCCAAATCGAGCGCAACAAAACTACGCCCCACCTGGCAACAGATCCGCCGGCTCCGTCACGGTGGATGACATTCTAAACAGAATACAACAAAACTACGGCCAGCCTGGCAAGTGATGAGTGCTTCCAAGTCCCAAGGATCCGCGCTCCACAATAAGCGGGAAGCATCATCGCGCCACCTCAGTGTCGCTAGCCTTGTATCCTGAGCTGAACTCGGCATTCCAGCAACGACAGAGATCCTTCGACACGCTCAGGATGACATCTAATAGTCGGGGTCAACTGACCTCTCGCAACATTGCTCCGCCGCCGGCCTCAGAGCCGTTCGTCTTCCAAGTCGAACACGGCGAACCAGCGGTGGTAGCGGCAGCTACTTGAGACTGGCGATGTCGATGACGAACCGGTATTTCACCTGGCCTTTGATCACGCGTTCGTAGGCGGCGTTGATCTGCTGGATCGGAATGACTTCCACGTCCGAGATGATGTTGTGGGCGGCGCAGTAATCCAACATTTCCTGCGTCTCCGCGATGCCGCCGATCCCCGAACCGGCCACACTTCGACGTCCCGCTATCAAGCTGAACGGCGGCACCGACAACGGCTCGGTGGGAATGCCGACGCACACCATCACGCCATCGGTCTTGAGGGTGTCCAGATACGCCCCGTGGTCGTGCGGCGCGGAAACCGTATCAATGATGAAGTCGAACCGGTGCGCCAGCGACTTCATCGTCCCGGCTTGGGTGGTCAGCGCGAACTGGTGCGCGCCGAGGCGTTTCGCATCGGCTTGTTTCGAGGGCGAGGTGCTGAACACCGTGACTTCCGCGCCGAAGGAAGCGGCCAGTTTGACCGCCATGTGGCCGAGTCCGCCCAATCCCAGCACGCCGACCCGCTGCCCTTTGCCCACCTTCCAATGGCGCAACGGCGACCAGGTCGTGATGCCGGCGCAGAGCAACGGCGCTACGCCTTGCAGCGGCAGCTTGGGTGGCACGCGCAATGTGTATTGTTCGTCCACCACGATGCGAGTGGAATAACCGCCGTAGGTGGGCATCTTGCCGTCCCGTTCACGGCAGTTGTAGGTCCAGTTCGGCCCGACCTGGCAATACTGCTCCAGCCCGGCCTTGCATTCGGGACATTCCCGACAGGAATCAACGAAGCAGCCGACGCCGGCCAGGTCGCCGACCTTGAACCGGGTCACCTTGTCGCCGACCTTCGCGATGCGTCCCACGATCTCATGACCCGGCACCATGGGAAAAATGCCGGTGGCCCATTCGTCGCGGACTTGATGGATGTCGGAGTGGCAAACGCCACAGTACAGGATCTCGATCAGCACGTCGTGCGGACCGGGCTCGCGGCGTTCGATGAATAACGGCGCCAGCGGCGCCCTGGCAACAGCAGCAGCATAAGCAGCGGTTTTGGTCATAACTGTTCGCCTCCGTTTTCGGCGTCAATCTTCCGCTTCATCCGTCTCTTGTCAAGAGGGAGCAGCAGCAGTAGTCAGGAGTCAGTCATCGGAGTCAGCACTCAAGGGTGTATTGCCCACACGTCCTTTGTTGTTGTAGCCGCGCTCCGAACGCCTTCGGAGCGCGGGCCGTTCATTTCCCGAAGGAATTCGGCGTCCCGAAAGCACTCTTGCATTGTTGCGATGGTGTGCTACCTATTTTCGCAAGTTGGTGGTGGCGCGTTAGGGCTGGCGTTTCTTGATGGTGGCGATCTTGGGCTGGACTGCGGACTCCCCATCAAGGCGACTCGTTCCGCGCCGATAATTGTTGTTTCACGAACAGAAAAGGAGCGTCTCCATGCCTTACGTCAATATCGGGAAAGAAAACTCCGGCAACATCGATCTCTACTACGAGGACCACGGTGCGGGTAAGCCGGTCGTGCTGGTCCACGGTTGGCCGCTGAGCGGTCGTTCCTGGGAGAAACAGGTGACCGTCCTGCTCGATGCGGGTTACCGGGTCATCACCTACGACCGCCGGGGATTCGGCGACTCCAGTAAACCGACATCGGGTTACAACTACGATACCCTCGCCGAGGACTTGTACAAGCTCATCACGATGCTCGAACTTCGCGACCTGACGTTGGTGGGTTTTTCGATGGGCGGCGGCGAGGTGGCCCGCTATCTCGGCACCTGCGGAACCAAGAGCGTGAGCAAGGCGGTCTTCATCTCTTCCATTCCGCCCTTCCTGCTGAAGACGCCCGACAATCCCGGCGGCGTGGATGGCAGCGTCTTCGACGGGAT
Organism: Verrucomicrobiia bacterium; assembly: GCA_049510215.1. Taxonomy (GTDB): domain Bacteria; phylum Verrucomicrobiota; class Verrucomicrobiia; order Palsa-1439; family Palsa-1439; genus JBEKZD01. Next base: position 15,043 of record JBEKZD010000011.1, on the reverse strand, counting down.
CAAGAAAGGCATCGCCGCCGACCGGCTGGCATTTCTCTCCGCTTTTTTCTCGAATTTCTACAACGTCGACGTTTTGGGCGGCAAGCTAATCAGCGACGAGGTCGTCCGGCACAGTTGGAACATCGCCGCCGGCGCTTCGCCCAAAGGCACTCTGGATTGCGTCTCGGCGTGGTTGATTGATTTCCGAAAGGATCTCGCACGCATTGACGTGCCCACGCTGGTCATTCACGGTGATGCCGACCGGATTCTCCCACTCGCCGCCACAGGAAAGCGCACACACGAGGCAGTCAAAGGAAGCCGGCTGGTGGTGGTGAAAGGCGGTCCGCATGGCCTGACGTGGACCCACGCAGAGCAAGTTAACCGTGAGCTGCTAAACTTTCTTGGGTAGTCTGAAGTGTCAACGCTTTAGATAGAGGCCGTTGAAATAGTCGAGAACAACACGGTCGCGACGGAGCGCGACCCTCCAAGTTTTCCGAAAGGAGGCGTGTTTCGTAGTGGAGGGACACGCTCCGTCGTGTCCGAAGATGTTTTTCAACAGCCTCTTTACAACTTACAGAAAGCATCGTCTCACAACCGCACCAGCGCCATGGTTCGATCCTGAGTTTGGAATGTCGAACAATGGTATTGGTCGGCCATCCGGGAACGACAGAGATTTGCCTCTAGACGACAAGCGGCCCGCTGCGGTTTCGACAAGCCCGCCCGAGGCGGGCAAGCTCAGGATGACAACCAACCGAAGTTAACCCCTCCACCCGCTGATCGCTGAACGCTGAATGCTGACAGCCTGGGCGTAGGTTCTCCCGCCCTTACTTCAGACTGGCGATGTCGATGACGAACCGGTATTTCACCTGCCCTTTGATCACGCGTTCGTAGGCGTCGTTGATCTGCTGGATCGGAATGACTTCCACGTCCGAGGTGATGTTGTGCGCGGCGCAGTAATCCAACATCGCCCTCGACCGCAAAGTCCTCGCCGACCTCGCGACGAACGATCCGAAAGCTTTCAGCGCCGTGCTGGCGGAAGTCAGGCGCTTGCAGGTGCACAGGCAATTCAGTCCGCGAGGACCAAGAAGCCCCGCTTCCAAGGCAGGCACCCGCTTGGGATTTGGCGCAGCACAAGAATCCGAGCGACACGAAAAAAAAGCTTGCAATGAACCGGGACGCTGCTAGGATTTGTTTATCCAGTAATAGCGAGTACACTGGCGTTGGGGAAATGAGTCGGGGCGGACTCATAGATAGGATGGATAAGATGGCGAAGAAAATGAGACATCAGGGGATTTGGGGGTCGCTAGATTTTACGTCGAACCTACGTTGGCTTGGCCTATGTGCATTCATCTCGATGCTCGCCTTGCCATTGAAAAGCTACGCGGACATCGATCAGTTGGGTCTGGATACGGTCACGAATTTTGCGGTTTATGCCGGGGGTTCTCTGACGGTCAATGGCGCCACGACGGCTAATGGGGACGTTGGGCTTGGACCGAATGGAACCCAGAACTTCGGTGACGCCTTCACCATCAATGGAACATACTGGGCCGACAGTACTGTAGGCGCGACCGTGGCCGCCGTTTCTGCCTATGCAGCCCTCCTGCCGGCAACCACGAATTTCACGCGGATTAATAGTGCGACCACCATTATAGGTAACGGCGGCACTAACGTCATTGACGTGGGGACGATTAGCCTGAACGGCACCTTCCACACTCTGACGCTACAAGGCGGTCCGAATGACGTTTTCGTTTTCAATGTGTCAAACAATGTCGCCTTTTTAGGAACCTGGCCAACGCTGATGTCATTGAGCAGCGGCGTGGCAACGAACCATATCCTGTTTAACTTGCTGAACACGTCATCCACTGCCAACGCCTTGACCGTGACGGTGGCTAATGTAACACTCTTCGGTACGTTTATCGCGCCAGATGCGAGCATGGATATTATTGGCTCGGACGACACGATTTACGGGGGCCTTTTCGCAGGCGGAAACAATCTTACACTCAATTCAGGGACAATAACGGCGGATGTTTTTGAGATTCCGGAGCCTTCCAGCTTCGCTCTCGTTGGCATCTCATGCCTCATTGGTTTGGGGCTTAGGTCGCGCCGACGGCGCTAGCGCCCAGAACCGAGAGAGTTCCGCAAATTGCTTCGGGCGGCAAACGAGTACGTTTGCCGCCCATTTTTCTTTGTTGCGTGCGCCGTACACGGGATCGCCGTCGCGACAGCCAGCAGAATCTTGGCAAGCGATCACCGCGTGCGTCTCTTTGAAGTGCCCCGCGTAATGTTGGCCTTGCCTCTGGCACGCGATTGGCAGTGATTCCAAAGTATTTCGACGCACTGACGAAACTTTCTTTGTGTTGCTTCATTTTTCGCTTGCATTTAGCCGGGAGTCTTGTGAGAGTGCGCGTGCCTTGGAGAGGCAGTAAAACACTGCCCCAGCGGATTTTTTCACCGCGAGGTGGAAAGGGTTTGATCCAAACGTGTGCTAGTGAACTGGATCAGGGATGGAATGGACGGCGAGTTCTCAAATGGCGAGGGAGATTATGAGAAATTGGGAGAGTGCGAGCAACGTGAGGGTGGCTAGGAATACGAGTTCTTGGATAAAGCTGACCACACTGGCGGCAATCTGCGCCATGGCTACGTTCAGCCAGGTGCGGGCCGACCCCACCATTTATGGGTCGGCCTACTCTTTTTCGATGGGTCCTTCCACTTTGTACAACATTAATCCGCACACCGGCGCGGCCACGGCGATCGGGCCGATTGGTTTCAACGGGGTTAGCGCGATTGATTTTAGCGCGTCCGGAATACTTTACGGGGTGGGCACAACCCCCGGCGGCGTACAGTACCTGATCACAATCAATCCAGCGACGGGCGCAGGAACCGCAGTTGGCGCAACCGGGGTGGACGCCTCCGACCACTTTCAGGACATTGCGTTCCGTCACGCCGATAACGCTTTGTATGGATACGAAGACGGCCTTATCTACACCTTCAACATAACAACCGGCGTAGCGACTTATCTCGGGGATACTGGTGACGGTTTCCCCAGCGGCAACGGATTGGCCTTTTCTCCATTCGATACCCTGTACAAGGCGGATTATGCTGATTTGTGGACTATCAACCAGACGACCGGGGTTGGAACCATAGCTGAGACCATGACTTATCCGACCTTCGGCGACGAGGTTAACGGAATGAAATTCGATACCTCGACAGGCGTTCTGTGGGCGTCGGTGAGGGCCGCAGACACGTCATGCTATCTGGCCACTGTTGACATTGACAACGGATACGTGAACGAGATCGGCCCGACACAGAGCGGGTTGACTGCGGTGGGCATAGCCATCGCCATAATTCCCGAACCCGGCACCTTTACGCTGGTCGGTATGGGCTTGGTAGGCTTGCTGACGTTTAGGCGGCGCAAGAAATAATCAAGCTTGGTCTCCCTCCGCGAGTCGCTCGCCAATCAGTTGGAGTGTCTCTGTCTGACGCGGCGGCACCAGATCGTCCGCAAGGACAAGGTCGAGGAGGCCGAGATACGCTACGCTGCAAAGCCCGCAGAAAACCTTGCCCCGCCGCGATTTTGCTTGCCTTCGGCGCAGGGACGGGAGTAATAGTTTGGCCCATCACCCAGGTTGCGAGCGGTCTACAGATGAAGGCGGATGTAAATTACGTGCACGTATCTTTACAATTGCCCGTCTCGGACGAGCGCCTGATCATCGCACGTTCTTGGCGGGCTTGCCGCCTGCCTCCAGCCACCAGTCGGGCTCATCTCCTCTGTTGCACGTTCGTTGGACTTATCCTATCCCTTCACCTCTGCACTTTGGTCAACGCCCAGTACACGGGCAACTTCCAGACCAACGTCATCAGTGGCGTCGTCAGCAACTGGGCGGGCAACTACCTCGTTGGCTCGAATACTTTTGCAGATGTGTTGCTGATTCAGAACGGCGGAGCGCTATCGAGCGGGTTCGGTCAGCTAGGCTACGAGGTCAGCAGCAGCAACAACAGCGTGCGTGTGGTCGACGGCGGCGTTTGGCAGAGCGATACGCTTTATGTCGGTGACCAAGCCTCTGGCAACTCGCTGGTGGTGGCCGGTGGGTCGATTCTCGTCACCGGTCTTACCGTGGGGTTTGACTCGGCCACTTGCGACAACCTCATTCAGTTGGACAGCGGCAGCGTGGTTGTCACCAACGCAACCGCCGACGCCGTGCTGGAGGTGCGCAATGGTGAGTTGATCCTCAATGGCGGCGTGCTGCAAGCCGACAAACTGGTGATGACGAATGCCTGCGGTCTGTTCATCCGTAACGGCGGCACGCTGATTGTCGGCAGCCTCGTGCTCGACCCGAACCTGAGCGCGGTCGGTGACGGCATCCCGAACGGGTGGAAACAGCAGTACGGCCTCGACCCGTTCGATCCCGCCGTCGCAAACGCCGACCCCGACGGCGACGGATTCACCAACCTGCAGGAGTTTCAGGCCGGCACCGATCCGACCAACGGGCTTTCGGCATTGCGGATCCTTGGTATAGGGATACAGGGAAGCGATGTCCTGCTCACTTGGCGGGCCGGCGGAGGTCGAACGAACGTGCTTCAGACAGCGAGCAGCCTCTTGGGCGTTTATTTTAACATCAGTCCGAACATCGTGATCCCCGACGTGGGGGATGTTGTCACGAACTACCTCGACAGAGGCGCGGCTACCAATACGACCTGCCGCTTCTATCGCGTGGCTACGAGGAACTCTTCGGTTGAAGGCACCACGGCACCCACGTTGACCATCACATCACCTGCGAACGATTCTTACATCACCAATTCGACTTTTGCTGTTGCGGGTACGAGTGCCGATGCCTCTGGCGTTTCTGGGGTCGAAGTTCAGGGCGTTGCTGCCTTGAGCGCCAATGGCTACAGCAACTGGGTGGCGGCGGTCACGGGTTTGACCGCCGGCACCAACACGCTGACCGTGCTCGCAGGTGACAACGCCGCGCCAGCGAACATTGCCACGAATACCATTCGCGTGATCTATGCCGCTGGCGATTATGACAGCATCGGCGATGGCATCCCTGATTGGTGGCGGCAGCAATACTTCGGCAACGGCCGCACAACCAATGGCAGTTCCTGCGCGTCGTGCGACCCCGATGGCGACGGCGTGTCCAATCTCCAAGAGTATTACGACGGCACCGACCCGAACGATAGCAACAGCGTGCTGCGCATCACGGCCATCATCCCGGTAGGCGCGGATATCCACGTGTATTTCACGTCTGTCAGTGGGAAGTATTACTCATTGGAACGTTTTGACCCCATTAGCGGCGTATGGACAAACATCGTGGACAACATTCCCGGCAACGGCGGCGTCGAATGGATCAAGGACATAGACGTGCTAAACGCCGGTGAGTTTCTCAACTCCGGCAACGGCGGAGTCCAATCGTTCCAAGCCATCGGTGGCGCCAGCGAGCCGAGCCCGTCCTACCGGCTGCACACCAGCCAGTTAAGCAGTCCGCCGCCAGAGGACAGCGATGGCGACGGCATCCCCGACTGGTGGACGCAACTCTACTTCGGGCATCCCACGGGGTTGAAGTCGGACTACTCTCGCGCTGCGGACGATCCCGATGGAGATGGATTGAGCAACTTGGAGGAGTATCTCCTTGGTACGGACCCTCTGAACCCCGATTCCGATGGGGATGGCATTTCCGACGGGCCACTCGCTCCGCCGGGAAGAGGATTGGTGCCCGGCCCAGATCCCGATCTTGTGGCGGTCAACGGCACCGTCTGTTATCCATTCTCAGGAGTCGGTACAGTTACCATCGGCATGCTTAACATGGGTCGCGGTCCAGCGCTGTGTCCATTTCTACGAGTGAGCCTGAATCCTACCATGTCGCCGTCAACCGTCTTTGATACGACCGGCGGGTCGATAACCTACACCTTACCGGAGAGCTACAACCAACCTACCGATGATATCTACTTACAGTATGCTGACACTAACACCAACGCGCTGGGAAGCGTGATCCATAAGACGATCCCATTCTTTTTCGAACCGGGTTCAGCTCGTAACGTAGCTACGGTTGGGATCGATACCAACTTGGCGATAGCGGCACTCGATACCAACTCGAACTGGTGGGCGAGAAATGTGTCGATCTACGCGAGTATGGACCACGCTACAACCAATTACGTCAGGAATACGAACTGTTGGGTGCACGGGTTCGACCTCACCTGCATTGCGGCTTACAACTCATTTGAGATGGCCACGCGGCGGGCGGGCACGCTGATCAGTCCGCGTCACGTGGTGTTTGCTAACCACTACTTCCCTCCCAACGGCACAGAACTGCGGTTCGTTGCTAATGATAATACAGTTGTTACTCGCGTGCTCTCAAACTCAATGCAAATCGCTTTGACGGATCTTCGGATCGGGGTCTTGGATTCCGATGTCCCGACCAATTTGATCACTTTTGCCAAGGTTCTGCCATCCAGTTTCACGAACTATTTTCCGAACTCGTTAAAACCCATTTCTTCAAAGCCCATTCCGGCGCTGTGTCTCAACCAAGATGAGAGCGCCTTAGAATCAGACATCTCGACGGTGACTGCAGGTATTTCGTTCATGGCGCCTGCCGATGCTACCCGCAGCAGATTTTACGAGGACAAGACTTCCGGAGACAGTGGCCAGCCGGCATTTATAATCCTAAACGGGCGATTGGTGCTTCTCACGGTTTATACATATGGTGGATGTGGATCAGGCTGGTTCATCACCGCGTATCTAAGTCAAATCAACTCGGCGATGGCTGCACTTGGCGGGGGCTATAGTCTGACGCCGGTGGATCTCAGTCCATTTGCATCCTGCGATGGCGGCACCGGGCAGTCGCCATAGTCTGACACCCTCTACTATGTAAGAACTCATACTGCTGATGTAACGGGCGTGTTTTGTTTTTTTCTCGGATCCCTTGCCCGTCATTTCATGTGCCCACTGGGCATGTCGGTTCGCTCAGTAGGAAACCAGCATGAGGGTCAAGAACTCTTGCACCGGCTTTCCGCGTCCTGCGGCGATTCTCGCGTGGTTCACAGTTTCTCCCGTGTGATCAAAAAAACTCGTCCTTGCTGAACTTCCTCGGGTAGCATCGCGACGAGGAACATCCCATGCCTTGGAAGCGAATGCTGGCGGAGCGGCTCGGCAGGTCGCATTGCCCGACCTTTTCCTCTTGGCAGTTCGCGAACCCGCTGCTATCGACGCTGTGATGCGAAAACACCTGCGGGCGAAGTCCCCATGACCGCTTTACCCATTGAGAAAACAATCATCGAGGTCAACTTTTGAGGGGCTGTTGCCCAAATGATTTTCCGGTTGTAGCTGCGCTTCGCGCCGTCGCCAAAGCGCTATGGCGCGTCGGCGACTGCGAAGCGCGGGTCGTTCGTTTCCCGTAAGGAATTCGGCGCTTCGCAGAAGCGCCGCTACACCGAAAGGCGTCGAAACCGATTTGGGCAACAGGCCCTTGAAACTTGAAATCCACTAGCTTTGCCGCTCGGTTGATGATGTTCGCTCCCGCGACCATCACCCTGCGGGAGTCGAAACAACACGACTTCGTCTCGGCGCTTCCCAAGCGCCTCGGCTTTGAGACCGGGTGGTTGCGTTCCTGCAAATCGTTTCAGGTTCAGCGCAGGCCGCCGATTCCGATGCCCAGGAACTCACCACGAAGTTTACCCCGTCTAGCGGGGCGCACGAAGTTGGTCGGAGGGTCGCGCCAGGATGCTGAGTTTGTGTCTGTTGTTTACATGCCTGACCGGATCAGTTATTGTCGCGCCACCTGCGGAGAAACCAATCATTCCGTCGGTCAGATAACCCGCAGACGAAAGGCAGATCGATTATGGGCGATAAATCCCCAAAAGCCGTCCACAAGCAGGCGTCGCAGAAGCAAGCCAAAGCCGAGCAATCAAAACAGCAGAAGCAGCAGGCCGTGTTCGCGAAACAATCGGCCAATAAAAAGAAGTAACCGCCGCCAACCCGGCGGACCGCATTCCACCCGTTCATGCAGAGATGCCAAAGCAACCGGGGTGACATCTCTGTCTTCTGGATTTCTCAGGTGCAAGCGATGTGGCCGCGTCATGCTTCGAGTCGCGTGCTTGGCTGGCCGCCGCGAGCCGACGCACGGATTACGGATTACGAGCCACGCAGTATTCGTTTCCAGCGCGCGATTTGGGCGTGGACGTTCTTCGGAGACGGCGCGCCGATGGCAGTGCGGGCGGCGAGGGCGCGGCGCACATCGAACACGCGGGCGGCGGCAGGGCCATACTTCTTCGCGGCAAGCTTTGGCAAGGGCACGCCGCTCTTCTCCGATACGGCCACGAGCGCGCCGACAGCGTGATGCGCTTCGCGGAATGGGACGCCTTTCTTCACGATGAAATCCACGAGATCGGTCGCCAACAGCATCGGATCGCTCGCGGCGGCTTCGCAGCGGGCGCGGTTGACCCGCGTGTGGCCGAGCATGTCGGAGACGATCAGCAATGTCGTCATCAACGTCTGCGCGCACATGAACAGCGGCAGCTTGTCCTCCTGCATGTCGCGGTTGTACGTCAGCGGCAGTCCCTTCAACATCGTCAGCACCGCCATCAGGTGACCGTAGAGCCGGCCCGTCTTGCCGCGCACGAGTTCCGCGACGTCGGGATTCTTCTTCTGCGGCATCAGCGACGAGCCGGTGGTGTAGGCATCGGCAATCGTGATGAAGCCGAACTCGGCGCTCGTCCACAGGATCAAATCTTCCGCGAGACGCGACAGGTGCATCCCGCAAATCGCCGCCGCCGCCAGAAATTCCACCACGAAATCGCGGTCGCTGACGGCGTCCATCGAATTCTGCGTCACGCCGTCGAACCCGAGCAGTTTGGCGACGTAAGCGCGGTCGAGCCTGATCGTGCTGCCCGCGATCGCGCCCGAGCCAAGCGGGCAGAGGTTGGCGCGACGGGCGCAGTCGTCGAAGCGATGCGCGTCTCGCTCAAGCATCTCGACGTAGGCGAGCAGGTGATGCGCGAACAGAACGGGCTGGGCCCGTTGCAGGTGCGTGTAGCCGGGCACGACGACGTCCGCGTTGCGTTCGGCGAGCGACACCAGCGCGCGTTGCAGTTCGACGATGCTCAGTTGTGTCTGTTGGACGGCGTCGCGCAGCCAAAGGCGCATGTCGGTGGCGACCTGGTCGTTGCGGCTGCGGGCGGTGTGAAGTTTCTTGCCGACGGCGCCGATCTTGCGGACGAGCACCGCCTCGATGTTCATGTGCACGTCTTCGCAGGCTGGATCCCATTTGAATTTGCCCAATGCCATCTCGCGCTCGATGGCACGCAGGCCGCGCTCGATCTTCGCGGCTTCAGACTTGGTGATGACACCGACCTTCGCGAGGCCCTTCGCGTGCGCGATGGAACCGGCGATGTCGTGACGCGACAGCATCCAGTCGAAGCTGATGCTCTCGGTGAAAGCCTGGACTTCTTTGGCGGGCGCGACGGAAAATCGTCCACCCCAGATCCGTTGTGGCGCTTTTTTCATGCCGGCGTGATTGTCGTCAATCGCGCGCTGGAATCAAGCCAGGAATGGCACGGAGCGCTGGAGCGTGGAGTGTTGGAGTCTCGCGGCGACAGAGAGCATCCGCCCAACACTCCGTCAACCCGTTACTCCGCTACTCCTTTTCGCCCGGAGGCATCGGCGGCATGGAAGAACGTCCGCGCGGCATGCCGCCGGGCATTCCGCCCATCGCGCTCATCATCAATTCCTGCATGCTGCCGTAGCGCTTGTAGTCAGACGGCGGCCCAAACAGCGACGCAGCAGGCTTGGTTTGGTCGATGTTCTGGAAGCGCGTGGTGATGGTCGAGCCTCCGGCATCGGTCTGGGTTTGAATCGGGTAACTGTTGAGATCGGTGGCCTGCCATACCAGCGTATTGATCGCCGGCCCGCCCTCTGGAGTCACGACGACTTTGTATTTCACACACGGATGGCCATCGAGGGTCTCCTTGCCAAGTTCGGTCCGCTCCACTTTCGGCGGCTTGTTGGTTTCAGTGGCCGACGAGCCTGTTGGCGTCGGCAATTCGCAATAAGCCTTCAACCCCGGATAAACCACGTAGCCCGTGTGCTTTTCCGGCAGCAGAATGGTGACGGTTTTATCCATTCCCATCGCCTGCATCTGCGCGAGGGCTTGAGGAGGGATGCGGCCTCCCTGCATTTTTGCCATGTCCGTTTCCGTGCGTATTTTCCCTTCCAAAACCGCGTAGCTGATCTCCATCTGCATCTCGTTGCCGCTTGAGTCTTTGATGGTTGTGTGAGCGACAGCCGAGAAGGATTTGTCCTTGCCAAAGATCCCGGCCAGACCAGCGCCGGGATCGCGCCTCGGTCCGCCCATCATTCCCTGGGCGAAGCCGGCGGCACCCAGCCCGTAAAGCGCCAACGTCACAAGTGAAGCGATCCGAATTGTCTTCATTCTTTCCTCCTGATGATTTCCGTGATACTACCCTGAAACCCCGCGACCGTCTAGACGAATGTGATAGAGTGTTTTCGATGACACGAGAATCTCGATCAGTGCTCTTCGACTTGGACGGCACGTTGGCAAATACGCTGGCGGATCTGGCCAACGCGACCAATTGGGCGTTAGCGCAACTGGGTTGCCCAACGCACCCGGTGGATGCCTACCGTTTCATGGTCGGCGACGGCGCACGCCAGCTTTGCGCGCGGGCGCTGCCTGCTGACAAGCAACCGCTGGCCGAGGAGGCGCTGCAGTTGATGCGCCAGCGTTACGACGCGCACTGCTTCGATCTGACGAAGCTCTATGCGGGGATTCCCGAACTTGTCGACACGCTCAGCGCGCGCGGCTGCAAGCTGGCCGTGTTGAGCAACAAACCCGACGATTTCACCAAGCGCATGATCGCACACTACTTCGACCCAAATTGCAGCCGCGAATCGCATTCGCGGCTTACAGGCTCCTTCGGGGCTGCAATCGGGCCTTTCCACATTGTGCGTGGTCAGTTGCCCAACGTCCCGCTGAAACCCGACCCGACCGCTGCGCTGCAAATCGCGGAAGAACTTGGGATCCCATCCCGACAGTGGCTTTACATGGGTGACACCAACACGGACATGCGCACGGCTCGTGCCGCGGGAATGTATGCCGTGGGGGTGCTCTGGGGGTTTCGCGACCGAAAAGAACTGCTCGAGAGCGGAGCAGAAGCGTTGGTCGCAACGCCCGCCGAGGCACTGCACTTGGTTGTGTAGAGGCGCACGGTCGTGCGCCCCCACACGTCGTTATCGTCTTCCTGAACTAGCGACGACCGCCACGGAATTCACGTTTGCCGCCGCCACCGCCGCGTCCGCCGCCGAAATCGCCGCGAGGACGCTCCTCACGAGGACGGGCTTCATTGACCGTCAGGGCGCGACCGTCGAGTTCCTTGCCGTTAAAATCGGCGATGGCCTTGGTGGCCTCTTCCTGCGAGCCCATTTCAACGAATGCGAACCCGCGGGACTTGTTGGTAAACTTGTCCACGATAAGTTCGCATTTGACGACGTTGCCCGCCTGCTTGAACAGGTCGAGGATATCGCCTTCGGTGGTATTGAACGACAGATTGCCTACGAATAGCTTGGTAGCCATTATGTTTTATGTTTCCTTCTGCTGCGGTAGGAGGTTTCCGTGACTGTTCCCGCTCATCGGGTTTCGGACTGTCACCGAGCTAACATGGTCGCCTGACAATCTACCAACTCACTCACTCTTCTATCGACTAGCGGAAATTAGTGTATGCAAAACAGCCAGAAGCGCAACAATTATTTTCCTGCCTGTTTGCCGCCGTCCGTCCGCCTGATCGGATGCCACTCAACGTCCTGCACTGCCGCAACATACGCCGCTCCAACGGCGTTGCAGAGGACGACGCCGCCAGCGAACAATGTCCGCTACTCCGCCACCTTTGCTTTGCCAGCTTGGGCAACATACCCTCGGTCAGCCTAGCCGCGGCTTCCTGAATGGCAGCTTTGTACAGACCATCGGTGTACCAGCGACTTGATGGAACGCGAATTATTGCGAACGGGCAGTCGCGTTCCAGTTCTGCTTCGCACCTTGTTGTTCCCACCATCGCTTCACCAGAGACACAAGTTCCGGTTGTGGCTTGCCTTCCCATTCGTGGCCGCCCAAGGGAGCGCTTTCTGCGATTGCCCTTGCCGCTCGACCGGCAACTGCCGGATTCGCATGATAAAGCAACCGAGCCAGATAGGGAACGGATTCACGGGGTGCTGGGCTGACTTGTTTCAGGGCGAACGACGCGTTCTTGGCAAATGTGGGTCTGTCCGCTCTAAACTCTTCCGCTGCCACAATCAGGGCCGGGACCGAGCAGCCGGACGATTTGCCGATCTGGGAAAGTGCGGAAGCGGCGTTGATACTTTCGAAGCTTGTGTGACAGACCCATGGCACAAGGTACGGAACCGCCGGTGCAGCATTCGTACCGAGGAGACCGCAAAAAATGAGGGTGTACCCATTCATCATTTCGCCACGTCGGAGTTGATAGAGTATGAAGGGCAGCACTTCGTCCTTTTTTTCCAGAAGGGCATTCTGAACGGAACTGTTATCGGCCCCCTGACGGAGTTGGTATCTGCCCTGCAACTCGCCAAACAGCTTCTCAACGCTCTCAAAATTGGCCGGCTTCATCGGAGGATCGTCGGATGGCTTGCCGCAACAGTGACAGAAATCCATTTGCGAATCAGCGTACAAGCGGACCTTCTTCAGCAATGTGAAGGCGGCTTCTTCAAGGGTTCCTGAGACGCCGTTCTTTCGCGCCTTGGGCGTGGTCGTGCCCTGTGTATCCGTGATCACCTTCTCCAAAAGGTCGAGCGCCTCGAAATAGCGCCCGGTCTCATAACACACCTCGGCCAGATCGTAGGCCGCAGTCAAACGGTTGGCCACGGGAATGTCTTCCTCGTGGTAAAGCCGATCAAAAACTTTGCCCGCGAGATCGGGCCGCAGTTGCTGCTGCATCTCTTCGGCCAGTTCGCCCATCAGAACGCAGTAATCGATGATTGGAGAACCGATGGACCAAGAAATTGTTGCCTGGCCTTGCCCCCCGTCCCCGTTCAAAAGCTCAGTCTTGGTTATCCCAAGAGCTGGATCTATATCAAAATCATCTTTGTACCGTTCGACCTGCTCCCAGACGAACCGAAATTGTGCTTCGGCTCCTCTAGTTTCCCTTGCCAGCCGGCTGCATAGCTTAATAACTGAACCACGCTGATATCGGTCGATGCAGTTCAGAAGCAGTTGCCCACGTGTCCATACAGCCTGTGCTGCGTCTTGTTGACTGGCCATCGTAAACGATCTGTATTGCCTGTACTCTTGGATGAGCACACCTAGTAGATCCATGTAAATCTGCTGAGCCTCAGCGCCGATGGCAGGATCCTTGCTAAGGCGCAACGATACCGCAAGCGGCCAAGCCTTGGCGTTGGCACCGGACTTTCGGTGCAGACGCAAACGTTCCAGCTTCTCCTTATCAGACAAAAGCGCAGCAGACGTTTGGTGCGACGCAAGACACGAGCCGAGTGGCGATTGGGGATTGCCGGTCCAATACAGGTTGCCGAGATAACGTGCATCTTGGGGCGCGCTGTGCGTGTAATAAGACCCCGCCTTTTCTGTGACTTCAGCCAGTGTCATGATTTCAGGGCTGTTCGGGAACCACTTGTTGAGCAGCGCGAAATCCTCCTTCAAAGGGGCGTCGGGCGTCCACCAAGGACGGCGAGACGCATTTCGTTTCCGCCACAGTGCTGAGGTCAGCAGGAAGGCAGCGTCCGGCTGCGTTCGGTCGTGTCCGATCTGTTCGATGGCACGATCCAACAGCCAAGCCTTCGGCAGCCATTCGGTGCTGTAATAGTCGGACAGGCCAATCAAATATCGCGGATTGGTCGGATGTTGCTGTACCAAGCGCAATGCTTTGGCGAAGGAAATCTCGAATGGGTCGGATGGACTGGGCATCGCCGACGAATCAATTGTAGAGTTGTTTTCGATCACAGATTCGCTGTTTTTTTTGGACCTAGCACGGATGAATTGCTGCGCAAGCCGGACGTACTGCACATCCTTGTTTTTCTCCAGTCCTTGGAGCATCGCTTGGCGGACCAATCCCGCCGAAAGCAATCTCAACTCCCGAGCCCGCAAACAGGCCGACGAATTGCCTTCGACGGATATCGAGTCTAGGAAAACCACGTCGTCTATAACCAGCCAGCCGCTGTTCTCGTTAAGCGGCGCTGCCATTTGTCCGGTGAGCTGCAAATCTACTTCCCGCAACGTGGCCCCGATCCATGTCGGTTCGAACACGGTAAATCGTCCACTCCGCGCTAATTCCCGGATGAATGCTGCACGCCCGGTAGAGGTGATTCCGCGTCCGCCCAAGACTACTACAACAGGCTTGGCGGGTGGGTTGATGACGGCCGGCTGCCTGATCTTTAAGGGGCGAATGGCAAACTCGGCCAGTTCCGGGAAACCCGCATGCTGGTAAGCGCGCGCCTCCCAAAGCCGCGCTAGGTCAAATGGCTGGATTTCGGTACGCGCCTTGTTAAACTGAACGATTGCTCCCGCGTAATCGCCTCTGGCGTAGCATTCCAGTCCCTTGAAGAATGGCAGAGTGGCCTCCGGGAGCCAGGTCATGGATTCTCCGGCGTGACGCGGAGCGGGTACTGTTACGGATCGCAGATAGGAAGCAACATCATGCGCTATGGCAAAGATGGTGCTAGACCATTCAACGGGGTACGATCCGCGTCTGGTGAACGACGTCTCGACCGTCGCAGATCCCGGGTGGACGAGCGAGACGGTTATCACGAATTCGTTCGAGGCGCCTCGCTGCACTTGTCCGCCGACGAACCAAGTCGCGGAAGGAAGCCGAGCCGCACGCAGGGTATCCGCCGAAATCACTCCCTGGCCGAGTAATTCCCGTTCTCCCAATAGAAGGCGAATCTGTCGCCGCTCCAAGGTGGCGACGTTTTCTTCTTGGAGAGCCAATTCAAAAGTATCCGCCAGACCAACGATCAAATCCCGATCGCCACCTTCTGGCGCTTTCTCGTGTATAAAATCCAATCCCGCCACCTTGTCCGAACTTGCATTTAAATTAG
>JBEKZD010000010.1:0-79842 GCA_049510215.1 Verrucomicrobiia bacterium | reverse complement strand
GCCCGTTTCGTTCTGTCGGACAACATCACGGGCGGGACGCCCGCGCTACTGACAAATGAGAAAACCCACCGAAAAACATCCTGAGCCGGTGTTGACGTTTGCGGCACCCCAGAACCTCGCAAACATCACGGTGATCTTGGTCGAGCCGGCGGTGCCGGGGAACATCGGTTCCGCCGCGCGCGCGATGAAAACGATGGGCCTCCGCGATCTCGTCGTCGTGAACGGGCCGAAAGATTTTGCCGATCACCAGCAGACAATCATGCTGGGCCACGGTGCCGGCGATTTGCTGAAGAAATCGCGCCCGGTAACGACGTGGGAAGAAGCCACCAAGGGTTTGCACTGGCTTGTCGGCACCACCCATCGGAAACGCCGCTCGCAGTTCCCGCAGATCGTCGAAGCACGGCAGGCAGCCGTGAAGATCGCAGAACTGTCACACAGCCATCGTGTCGGCATCGTGTTCGGACGCGAGGAAGCGGGTTTGGCCGATGCCGAACTGCGCAAGTGTCACGACATCGCCAGCGTACCGCAAGCCGCCGAACATCCGTCGCTCAACCTCGCGCAAGCCGTGATGCTGTTTACGTACGAGGTTTATTTGGCGAGCCTCGGCGAAGTGCCGAAACCGCGTTACGACCTCGCCACGGTTCACGAGGTCGAATCCGTGCTGAAACATCTGGCCGAATCTCTCAGCAAGGTTGGATTCCGCCCCCACCAGGGCGACCCCGAATCGTTCCTGCGTTCGCTGCGTCGCGTCCTCAGCCGCGCCCCGCTGGAGAAACGCGACGCAAACGTCCTGCACCGCATCTGCCAGCAGATCGATTACTACGTGCAGAGCAAGTAGCGCAAGCTTCCAGCTTGCGAACGGCAAAGGGCAAGCTGGGAAGCTTACCCTACTGTTGTGGGAGGATCTCCCGCCTTCGCGGGCCGTAGCCCGCTTCGGCGGGCGAAGGCCTGACTCAGCCCTCCGACCTCATCCCTCATCCTTTATTTGGCGTGTTCCCAAGCGTGGTAGGAACTGCGCACCAGCGGGCCGCTTTCGATGTGGCGGAAACCGAGCGTGAGGGCGGCGTCGCGCAATTCGGCAAATTCTTCCGGTGTCACATAACTGACCACGGGCAATTGTTCGGGCGACGGACGCAGGTATTGGCCAAGGGTGAGGATGTCGCAACCGTGTCGGCGCAGGTCGGTGAACACAGCGAGTAGTTCCTCGTGCGTTTCACCGAGTCCGAGCATCAATCCTGACTTCGTGAGGATGTCGGGCCGGAATTCCTTCGCCATTTCCAGCACACGAAGCGAGCGTTCGTACACGGCACCGGGGCGGACTTGTTTGTAGAGGCGCGGCACGGTTTCGATGTTGTGCGCGAGAACCGTGAGCGGCGTTGTGACGACGCGCCGGACGTAGTCGGGATCGCCACGAAAATCGGGAATGAGCATCTCCAGCCCGCAGGCGGGGACGCGCCGGTGAATCGCCTCGATCGTGCGCGCGATGTGGTCAGCGCCTTGATCGGGGAGATCGTCGCGCGTCACGGACGTCAGCACGACATAATCCAGCCCCATCGCGGCGATGACCGTGGCCACTTGTTCCGGCTCGTTCATGTCGAGATAGCCCGGTTTGCCTTTGTCCACCGAGCAGAAATTGCAGCGGCGCGTGCACACGTTGCCCATTAGCATGAACGTGGCCGTACCGTGGCTCCAGCATTCCCCGATGTTCGGGCATTGCGCTTCTTCGCAGACGGTGTGGAGACCAAGCCGCTGCGCCGTGTCGCGCAATTGGATGTACCGTTCTCCCCCCGCCACGCGGGAGCGAATCCAGATGGGGTGGCGCCGTCGGGGTACAGATTGAACTGTCACAAACGCAGTTTCCATTTCACGCAGGAGAATAAACTACGAGCGGTTTTTTGTCACGAATGTAGGATAAGCTTCCAGCTTGTCCACCTCGTAAAACGGGCTTCCAGCCCGCTTGGCATTCACGCAGTGAACAGGCAAGATGCCTATCCTACTTTTCCAGAGTCAGGGCGCTGCACGACACGGGCGAGACGCCCGCGCTACTATGGGGCAGCGCGCTGGAACTCCGGGAAGAACGGATTGTGTTGTTTTTCTTCTCCCACGGTCGTCAGCGGGCCGTGGCCGGGGCAGATGATCGTGTCATCGGGAAGCGTGAATATTTGTTCGCGGTTCGTGCGCAATGCTTCCTCGTACGAGACCATGCCCCTGCCCATCGATCCTGCAAACAGCGCGTCACCGACGGCGGCCACGGGCCGCTCCAATCCACGCACCACATACGTCGTTCCGCCGCGCGAGTGACCCCTCGTCTGACGCGTCTCGATTTGAAGATTTCCGACACCGAAGGTTTTCCCGGCAGCGAACGTTTCAACTCCATCAATCGGTTCAAGTTCGCTCACGAACGCCTTCGCTACGGTCGCCTTCTTCAACCGCGCAAGGTCAGCCACGTGATCGTAGTGGGCGTGCGTGATAAAGACGTGCGTGACTGTCAGGTCGTTGTCGCGCGCCAACTGGATGAGGCCGTTGGAATCTGCTCCGGTGTCGAACGCGGCGGCCAGCCTCGCCTTCGGCTCCCAAACGAGATATGCATTGACCGTCATGCCTTCGAAGCGTGTGTTGAACGGAGCCAAGCCGACCAACTCCCGCGCGATTGGATACCATGCCTTCAGGCCGAGGACGACAAGCGCATCTTCGCCAAGGCCTAGAACAGGAGCCAGCTTGCGCACAACATGCTCATCGAACCGTCCCGCCTTTGCCCGACGCAATTCCTCCAACGAAACGCCGGCGCGTTCGGCGAGGCGCTCGTCGGTCATCCTGAGGCCGAGCTGTGCCTTGCTGATTACATCGTCGAAATTGTCTTCAAGTGGAATCATTCCCGGTCCCGCCCTGAGAAATCAGAAGAAGCGTAACCCGCAAAATGTGCAAAAACAAGAATGGCGACCCCAACGGGATTCGAACCCGTGTTACCGCCGTGAAAGGGCGATGTCCTGGACCGGGCTAGACGATGGGGTCACCGAAGAAACGCGGCGCCGACTATAGCGGATTGAAACGCGTTGGCAACAGGGAAGTTTTTTGTGGCCGCGAAACATTTTCGCGGTGGGATTCAAAGTGACTGCCGAGAATGATTTCCACACAGCCTTGAGGCCCACCCCCCCGGCCCCTCCAATGGAGGGGAGTTTGTTCCGAATTCCCCTCTTGGGAGGGGTCAGGGGCTTGCCCGCCTGTGGCGGGTGAAGGTCCCGATCTGGAAATGATTAGCGGCAATCAGGCTAGAAAGCCGCGAATAAGATTCGCGGCTACAATTCACACTGCCAGGATTTCCTTTTCCTTGTGAGCCAGAACCGTGTCGATTTCCTTGATGTACTCGTCTGTCTTGTTCTGGATTTCCTTTTCGGCGTGCTTCAGGTCGTCTTCGGTGATCGCCCCGTCTTTCTGAAGCTTCTTGGCCTGTTCGAGGGCGTGGCGGCGCTCGTTACGAATGGCGATGCGGCCGTCCTCGGCGAGTTTCTTGACGACTTTGTCGAGTTCCTTGCGGCGCTCCTGGTCGAGTTGCGGGATTGGGATCCTTATGATCTTGCCGTCGACAACGGGATTGATGCCGAGTTCAGATTTCTGAATGGCTTTGTCGATGGCCTGCGCCAAGGAACCGTCCCACGGCTGGATCACGATCAGACGAGGCTCCGGCGTGGAGATGCCCGCCAGCTCGCGCAGACGCATGTGCGTGCCGTAGGCTTCGACCTGAATGTTTTCCACCAAAGACGGTGAAGCCTTGCCTGTGCGGACGGTCGCGAACTCGTTGTGCACGACCTCCAGGGTCTTCATCATCTTCTCTTCCATCGTATCGAGGACTTCTTGCTTGGTCATGGTGCCTAGCATACGAAAACTGTTTTCCGAAATTCAATAGCGAAGTGAGGAAAACTGCAGTTCACAGTTCCCGGTTCGCGGTTCCCAGTTTAGGATATGCCACATGCGAAGAACCGTGAACCCTGAACCCCAAACCGTGCCTGTCGGCCGTAGACTTGGCGAAGGTGGAAACCCTGAACGGAGAACTCTCCTGATGGATGCCGACGACACGCTCTGGGAAAACAACATCTACTTCGAGCGGGTCACTGCGGCGTTTATCGCCAAGCTTAGCGAGCGCCATGTCGCTTCTCAACATGCCCAGCAACTCCTTTGGGAAACCGAGCAACGCAACGTCAAAATCACCGGCTACGGCAGCCGCGCCTACTGCCAATCGCTCCACGAAATCGCCCGTGCCTACGGCGTCACCGACCTGGAACCGTGGGTCACCCAGCAAGAGGAGGAACTCTTTCATCATCCGATAGACTTGATGCCGGGTGTCAAAGACACACTTCCCCCGCTCCACGCCAGGAACCAGTTGATCCTCATCTCCAAAGGCACGCCCGACGAACAACTCGGCAAGCTCCGCCGCTCCGGCCTCGCCTCATACTTTCACACGACCGAGATCGTCTTCGAAAAAGATGTCGCCACCTACCGCGAAGTCCTCCGCGCCCACAACCTCTCTCCCGCCAGCACTTGGATGATCGGCAACTCCCCGCGCTCCGACATCAATCCCGCGAAAGCCGCCGGCCTGCGCACGGTCTTCATTCCCTACCACACGACCTGGCAACACGAGATCGAAGAGATTTCGCCCGACGGCCCCGAAACGATGCTGCTGGAAAACTTCGGGGAACTGGCCGCGCACTTCGGATGAACAACCACGGAGACCGTCATGACAAATGTCCCAGTCCTTCACGTTACCGAACAAAGCCTCGCCGTCGCGTACGAGAAAGCGCTCATTGCGCTTTACGAGAACGGCGTCCGCTTCCGCACGCAGTACGACAAACCGGGCGACCCGCTCAGCCTCGACTGCACGCTGAATCTCACCGTGCTAGATCCGTTCGCCGAGCCGATGATTCACAAGGCGTTCCCCGGCGGCATCGAAGACCTGCGCGAGTACGTCATGGAAGTCCAGGGCGCCAAGGATCATTGGGTCAAGAACGTGAACGACCCGCACGACACCCGGTGGGAATACACCTACCATGCTCGCCTCGCTGCGTACGGCACGTGGCGTGAACTCCGCGACGGAAAGTCGGTCAAGGCCGGCCCGTTCGAAGTCAACCAGATCGACCATGTCATCCACAAGCTCGCCAAGCAGCCGTTCACGCGGCAGGCACAGATGATCACCTGGATGCCCAATCTCGACCTCGATTGCTACGATCCGCCGTGCCTCCAATCCATCTGGTACCGGCTGATGGAAGACGATGCCGGCACCTACTGGCTCAACTGCAACATCCGTTTCCGGAGCAACGACGCTTGGGGCGCCAGCTTCATGAACATGTTCGGTTTCATCCTGTTCAACAATGAGATCATCGCCGCCGGGGTGGAGAAGCGACTCGGCAAACCGGTCAAGCTTGGCCGCCTCAACTGGCAGGCCGATTCGTACCACATCTACGGCAAAGACATCGCCGACGCCAAGGCGCGCCTCTTCGACCGCCTCGCTACCACGTCACTGGCAGAGCGCACGTACCAGCTCTCCGATCCGATGATCCGCGAGGTCTACGATGAAGCCGAAGCCGCCGTCCGCCAGAAGATCGCAGAATACGACCGCACCCATTGAGGCTGAGTTTTGGCCCGACTCACGGCGCGACGATTCACGCACCAAGTGTTTACCCAACTGCGGCGTCAAACTCAAGACAAGGCTCAGAAAGCCTTTACTCGCTGACCAACGTGCCAATGCGGTCGCCGAGGATGACGCGGTTGATGTTGCCGCGCTTGGAGAGGTTGAAGACGATGATCGGGATTTTGTTGTCCATGCACAGGCTGAACGCCGTGGAATCCATCACGTTCAGTCGGCCTTTCAACGCGTCCATGTAAGTGAGCTTCTCATAACGGGTCGCGTCCGGATTCTTTTGCGGGTCGGCAGTGTAGATGCCGTCCACCTTGGTCGCCTTCAGAAGTATTTCGGCGCTGATCTCGTTGGCGCGCAGCGCGGCGGTGGTGTCGGTCGAGAAAAACGGGTTGCCTGTGCCGGCGGCGAAGATGACGACGCGACCTTTTTCAAGATGACGAATCGCTCGGCGGCGGATGAACGGTTCGGCGACAGAACGCATCTCGATGGCTGATTGGACGCGGGTATGGACTCCGCATTTCTCCAGCGCATGCTGTAACGCAAGGCTGTTGATCACCGTGGCGAGCATGCCCATGTAATCGCCCGTGGCGCGGTCCAGTCCGTGTTTTGTGCCTGCCTGCCCGCGGAAGATGTTGCCACCGCCGATGACGATGGCGAGTTGGATGCCGAGATCCTTAACTTCCTTGATTTCCTGCGCAATCGCATCGCAGGTCTCGGGGGAAATGCCGTGCTCGCGTTTGCCCTGAAGCGACTCGCCGCCCAACTTCAACATCACGCGCCGGTATTTGGGTTGCGGAGCGGATGGCGTGGCCACGGATGAATCCTCCCGTGTTGTAGAGGCGCTTCTGTGAAGCGCCGATCGCTTGTCGTCTATTATCCTGCGCTTCATAGAGGCGCAGCTACACCTTTTGCTCCCCGATTTCTTCGCCGAGTTGCCAACGAATGAACCGGCGAACAACGATGTTCTCGCCCAGTTGCGCAATCGTCGCCGTCAAATGATCGTTGACGGTGACCTCGGGATTCTTGACGAACGGCTGCTCCAGCAAACAGACGGTGGAATAAAATTTCTCCAGCTTGCCCGCGACGATTTTCTCCACCGCTTGCGGCGGTTTGTCCTTGATCTGCGCGCGGTAGATTTCCTTTTCGGATTCGACCACCGCGGCGAGAACGTCCTCGCGCCTGATGCAACTCGGGTTGGTTGCCGCGATGTGCTGGGTGATGTCCTTCACGAATTCGCGGAAGCTGTCGGTGCGCGCGACGAAGTCGGTCTCGCAGTTCACTTCCACCAACACGCCAAGTCTGCTGCCGTGGTGAATGTAGCTCGCGATGCAACCTTCGTTCGCGGTGCGTCCCGCTTTTTTGCCGGCGACGGCAATGCCCTTCTTGCGAAGGATTTTTTCAGCCTCGGCCATGTCGCCTTTGGCTTCCTGGAGAGCTTGTTTGCAGTCCATGATGCCTGCGCCGGTCTTGTCGCGCAGGGTTTTGACAACTGCAGCGTCAATTTGTGTGGTTCTGGCGGTCATTTTTTATCCTTGTCTATGCGGTCTGAATCACGCTCCGAGCGTGATGAAATCTGTCAGGCGATAGCTGCGGTTTGTTCTGCGGGCTGGGCCGCCGCGGGTTGAACTGTTTCCGCAGGTGGAGCCGCCTCCGTCAGCGGCTGCTCGCCAGCAGGTTGCAGTGGCGGCACTTTCTTGCCCAACTCGGCCTGCGCTTCTACAATCGTGTCGCCGATGACGTTCGTGATGAGTTTGATCGCGCGAATGGCGTCGTCGTTGCCAGCGATGAGATACGTCACTTCATCGGGATCGCAATTGGTGTCCACCAGAGCGATGATTGGGATCTTGAGGCGTTGCGCCTCGTGAATGGCGATCTGCTCACGCAGGATGTCCACGACAAACATCGCCGCAGGCGGTTGCTCCATGTTCACGATGCCGTCGAGGTTGCGGTGCAGTTTGTACTGCTCGCGTTTGAGGTGCGCGATTTCCTTTTTGGGCATCTGCTCCGCTTCGGGAGAAGCCAAAATCCGGTCGATCTCCTTCACGCGGCCGACGCTATTGCGAATCGTGCGTAAATTGGTCAGTGTCCCGCCCAACCAACGGTCCACCACGTAGGGCATCCCCGTGCGCTTGGCAGCGTCTTTGATTTCCTGTTGAGCCTGCTTCTTTGTGCCGACGAACAAGACGGTGCCGCCGTTGAGAATGGTCTCCTGCAAGAAACCACAGGCGACCTGAATTTGGGTGAGCGTCTTGTTGAGGTCAATGATGTGAATGCCATTGCGCTCGGCAAAGATGAACTTCCTCATTTTGGGGTTCCAGCGCCTCGTCTGATGACCGAAATGAACTCCCGCTTCCAGCAATTCTGCAACTGTTACGCTTGCCAATGTATCCTCCGCTGTTTCATCCCGCACCGGCTCGGCCTGCCGAGCCAACGGGACATCCCGTCTCTTATGACTGGATTTTGGTTGATTGTTCTTATGTCCCGCTTGCGCGAGACGGTTTGGTCTGCCCACGACCTCTCGTGGTACAAGCCTTTGATATTACGCCCCAACTGGGGCTTTGCAAGAGGAAAAGGGAAGCTATCGCGTCGGGCTTGACGCCGATGCCAGATCTGGCAGTAAATGGCGCGCTTCGGCATCATCGTACGAAAACAGCACAAAACCCGGTGCGTTGAGCCGTCGCGTCAGATCGATCTCCGCCATCAAGTCGCTCATCCGCTCAAGTTTGTAACTGCCGATTCCCACCATCACCCTGTTTCGATTGCCAACCCAGTTCTGCTGCTTGCGCACTCGATTTTCAAAGTCGCGCAAGTCCGGCGTGTAGGTCATCGTGCAAACATAATTCAGATAACCGCGATCCAACCACAGCTTCCAGTCCTGCGCTCGATCCTCTCGACCACGCTCCAAGTCGTGAAAGACGGCTGCAGACAGGGTCACTCGCGGGCGAAGATTGCGCGCTACCGACGTAAACTCGCGGACACAATCATTGATGACTTGCCGACGCCATTCATAAAAACGATCCGTCAACGCCCCGCCGGTCACGTCGTCAGGCCAGCGTCTCACGCGTCTGCCCAGGTAAGTCTCGAACTCACGGCGACAATGATCGCAGTAACAGGTCGGCTCTTCGAAGAAGCGGATGTAATCAAACTGAAGCCCGTCCACGGGGTAACGCGTGAGAATCTCCGTCACCTCCGCCGCGATTTGCGCACGATTAGCAGGTTGCGAAGGGCATAGCCACGTGTAGCCGTTCTGCAGCGCGGGACGTCCATCGGGCCTGCGCATGACGCGGCCGGCTTTGATCAACTGCCGCTGAAAACCAGCAGGGGCCCTGAACATGAACATCGTAATGATTTTGGCGTGCACCGTAATCCCACGGCGATGGGCCAGTTCGATCCCGCTGATCCATTCAGCCGCCGTCGCAGTAGAGAGATCGGGCAGCACCTTGCTGCGCGGATAGAACGCCGCGCCCCCGGAAGCAAAGTTGACGTACATCGCGTTGAACCCTGCCCGCTGCAAATCGGCGGTCGCACCATCCCAATCCAGTCTCGACGGGTCGCTCACCCACACGCCGCGCAATTCGGCCACAGGCCTTCGTTGCGGTGGCGGCGCCGTTGGGGCGATGGCCGTCCTCGGTCGCGTCGGAGCGCATGAAATGGCAAAAACGACACTGCAAATACCGATGACTGCGTAACGAAAAAATCTCCCCAACTCCTTCATCTTCCTCCTTGAACTGCTACACTGTAGCCCGACTCTCTGAGTCGCCTTCCCCGTTCCGCCACTTCACAGAAGCGGCCTACAACGACACGGACTATAGAAAACACGGCGCGTGATTGCCAAACCAAATGTTTGCTGTTACAAGACCTTTTACCATGCTTCATAAACTCACCATTCTCGGCCCAGGACTTCTTGGCGGCTCGATCGGTATGGCAGCCCGCCAACGCAAGGTCGCCAAGCACGTCACCGTCTGGGCGCGTCGACCTGAAGCGGCGGACGAAGCCTACAAGCTCGGCGCGGCCGATGAGACCACGGGCGATCTCAAGCACGCTGTGTCGGACGCCGACTTCGTTGTGCTGGCCACACCAATCGGCGTGATGCGCCCGCTCGTCGAGCAAATCAAGCTGTCGCTCGCCCACAACTGCGTCGTGACCGACGTCGGCAGCGTGAAGTACTCCGTCGTCGCCCACCTGTCGGAGGCGTTGGAGGGCAAAGCGCGTTTCGTCGGTTCGCATCCGATGGCGGGGTCGGAGCAATCCGGCATCGAAGCCGCGCGCCGCGATTTGTTTGACGGCGCTGTGTGCATCGTCACGCCGCGCGAAGACACGGACAAAGCTGCGCTCCAACTCGTGCACGATTTTTGGAAAGCGCTTGGCTGCTCCGTGCGCACCCTCTCGCCGCAGGCGCACGATGAGATCGTGGCCCGCACCAGTCATCTTCCCCACGTCGTCGCCGCCGCTATGGTCAACGTCGTCTGCAGCGATGGCGCGCACCCGCTAAACTTCGTCGGCCCTGGCTTCAAAGATTTCACGCGCATTGCCAGTGGGCCGCCTGATATGTGGACTGAGATTTGCGTGGAAAACCGCCATGAAATCGTCCGCGCCTTGGAGCACTTGATTGAGGAACTGGGCAAACTGCGAGCGACGCTGGAAAACGCTGACGCCATTGAGTTGCGTGCGATGCTCAAACGAGCCAAACATTTCCGCGACGAACTGAGGTTTCGCACGTGAATTTCCTGCAAGCTTGTAGGAGCGGCCTCCCGGCCGCGAATTCCAACTCCGGTCGCGGCCGGGAGGCCGCTCCAACAGACGTGGATGAGGAAGTCATGAGACAACATGAGTTTGGAAGTCGCAGAGGTAGGATGGCGTGGACGGGCGCCCTGCTGTTAGCGTGTAGCATCGCCAGCAGCCGGGGCGCAGTTGACACCGACCCGCGTTTGAAGATGTTTGCCACACAAAAGCGCCAGCAAACGGAGGCGCTTGCCGCCAAGCTTCATCTCGATGTGCCGGCAGAAGCTCACGAGTTCTTCAAAGCAGCGGAAGTAGGTGACTGGGTTGCAGTCTCAAATTGCTTTGAAGAGATTTACCGCCGCACAGGCCTGTCGGAAGTGAGCATGCCATTGCCAAGCCTGCGGAATGCCATGTTCATCCCAATCCACGAGACTTGGGGAGCTTACGCGACATTTCGAGACTGGGACGCCACGATGTTGCAGAAGTTCGCTGATGGCATTCTAGGCTCAATTCCCGCCGGTAGCGTTTTCTTCGGCGGAACGGATCCGGGCCGGTTCGTCATCACGGCCGTTCGCGATGTCGCGAAGTCACCCGACGTTTTCGTCGCGACACCGAAGTTCATCATGACACCTCTTCGCCCCCCATGGGAATTCATCGTCACGCAGAACGCGTTGGTGGACAGTCTCTACATGAGTTACCTGCGCTTGGTCTACGGCGAAAAACTGTGGGTGCCCTCGGAAACGGAGATGCAGAACGCGTTTCAGAAATATGTCACCGAGCTGCAATTACGCGGACGGCAGTCGGACGAGCGCATCTCCACCAACCGTGATGACAACGTGCGAGTATCCGGGGTTGGAGGCGTGATGGCCATCAATAGCATTGTGACGAAGATGATTTTCGACAACAACAAAAACAAGCACGAGTTCTACGTAGAGGAAAGCTACGTCATCCCTTGGATGTATCCATACTTGGAGCCGCACGGACTGATCATGAAGTTGAACAATGAACCGCTCATGGCACTCGACCCGAAAGTCGTGACGCAAGACCGCCAATTCTGGGATTCGTTGACCAAGGCGCTGCTGGCGGATCCGCATTTCACCAGCAACGACGCGGCCCGCAAGACGTTCTCCAAGTTGCGGTCAGCCATTGGCGGTCTTTACGCCCAGCGGCGCTTGACGAGCGAGTCTGAGGCGGCTTTCAAGCAGGCGGTGGAACTTTGCCCCTCCAGTCCGGAAGCCAATTTCCGTCTCGCGCAATTGTACATGGAACTGAGCCGCGAAGACGATGCCCTTGCCGTGCTCACGCAATTGCAGAAACTCGATCCGCTCGACACCAAGTTGAGCCAGGCTGTCGAGCAGGTTCGCCAAATGAAGCGCCAGGCCGAGGAGAAGCGGCGCAGGAACATCCCGCCCACCCAATGAGCGCGAAATGATTGCCCGACATCCTCGAAATCAAGCCGCTCGCGAAGTCGCCGAACTGCACGACTGCTGCGTCCGGTCCGAAGAGCGTCTCCAACCACTTGCTGATTCTGGCGGTGTTGGGATTTAAGGAGAAGTTGGAGCGACTGCAAAAATGAGCAACCAAGCTGCACAAGACAAGGTGATCGTTGTGGCCGTGGACGGGCCGGCCGCCAGCGGCAAAAGCACCGTGTCACGCGATGCGGCCAAGATGCTCGGTTTCAATTACGTCGATTCGGGAGCGATGTACCGTGCGATCACGTGGAAGGCGCTCCAGAACGGCGTGGACGTGGAGGATCCCGTCGCGGTGATCGGGATGCTGCACACAATGAAGATCCACTTCGAGCTGGCGGAGGGCGAGGCGCGGATGTTCATCGACGGCGTGTATCCGGGCGACACGATCCGCGATCCGCGCGTGACGGAGAAAGTCTCCACCGTCGCCGCGATCCCGGAGGTGCGACACGTCCTCGTTCAGCATCAGCGGTCGCTGACGAAGTTCGGTAATCTGGTGATGGAAGGCCGCGACATCGGGTCGGTGGTGTTTCCCGACACGCCGTACAAATTCTACCTGGACGCCAATCCTGCCGTTCGCGCCCGGCGGCGGGCGCGCGATCTGGAGGCAATGAAGATTCGGGCCAACCAGGAAGGCGTGGCTCAGTCCCTCCAGCGGCGCGACAAGCTGGACTCGCAGCGCAGCGCGTCGCCCCTGCAAATCGCGCCGGGCGCAACGGTGATTGATAATTCCATGCTCACCGCCGAGGAAACCTCCAAACTCATCGTTGCGCACATCCGGGAGCAGGATCGGCGTCGCAGCAAAGTTGCCGCGGGCGCTTCCTGAGTTGACGATGCGACTCTGGTATCGGTTTTGTCGAAGTCTGTTTCGCGTGTACTTTCGCCTCTATCACCGCGGAAAGATTTACAACGCCGAGCGACTGCCACGTGAGGGCGCGGTCTTTCTGGCGGGCAATCACATGAGCTTTCTCGATCCACCCTTTTTCGGCCTCGCTTGCGAGCGCGAAGCCTTTTATCTCGCCCGCGACACGCTGTTTCGCAATCCGATTGCCGGCTGGGTTTTGCGAAGCTGGAATTGCGTGCCGATCAACCGCGACCGCGGTGACATCGGCGCGACGCGTGCAGTGCTACGATTGTTGAACGAGGGCAAAGCGGTATTGATGTTTCCTGAGGGCACGCGCAGCAAGGACGGTCAATTGCAGGAACCGCGTGCGGGCGTTGGGATGATCGTGGCGCGAGCGCAGTGCAGAATCTTGCCCGTGCGAATCTTCGGCACGGAGCGCGCACTGCCGCGTGACACATCGTTCCCACGTCCAACGCAGGTGATCATCAAGTTTGGCGAACCATTCTCGTATTCCTTCCCCGCCGATTTCGAGAAGCTGCGAGGCGAGGAATTGAAAGCCGTGTATCTCGCTGTCGGGCGCGAGATCATGCGGCGGATCGCCGCCTTGGAGCCCTGCCCAGACGTTTCTTGATTGGGCTAAAATAGGCATTGCCAAGCCGGCCACCAAACCCTATATTTGCTCGCCTTTTCAAGCGTGGTGCCAATCAGTCGGCCAGCCCAAAGGCAGGAGATAAAATCACAACGAATGTCTAACCCAATGGAAAAACTCTTTTCCGAGGTGAAGGAATTCACCGAGGGAATGATCGTCAAAGGGAAGATCCTGGAAGTGCACCCCAACGAGGTGTTGGTGGATATCGGCTACAAGTCGGAGGGCGTCATCCCGCGATATGAATTTGACAATGCAGACGACCTGAAGCCGGGCGATGAAGTCGAAGTGCTGCTCGAAAAAATCGAGGACGAAAACGGCATGGTTGTCCTCTCGCACGACAAAGCCGAGCAGAAGAAAAACTGGGACCGCATCGTCAGCATTTGCAGCGAAGGCGGCCTGATCGAGGGCAAGGTCAGAGCGAAAGTCAAGGGCGGTCTCACCGTGAACATCGGCGTTGAAGCCTTCCTCCCTGCCTCGCAGATCGACGTCATCCCTCCCCGCAACCTCGACGAGTACATTGGCAAGACCTTCAAATTCAAGGTTGTCAAGATCAACCAGGAACGCAAGAACATCGTCCTCTCCCGCCGCGAGCTG
The DNA here is from genome assembly GCA_049510215.1 of Verrucomicrobiia bacterium. Taxonomy (GTDB): domain Bacteria; phylum Verrucomicrobiota; class Verrucomicrobiia; order Palsa-1439; family Palsa-1439; genus JBEKZD01. The sequence continues at coordinate 65,932 of JBEKZD010000010.1, read as the reverse complement.
ATCGAACAGGAGCGCGAAGACAAGCGCAAGAAGTTGTTCTCCGAGATGCAGGTCGGTCAGATTCGCATGGGTGTCGTGAAAAACCTCACCGATTTCGGGGCGTTCATCGATCTCGATGGCCTCGACGGCCTGTTGCACATCACCGACATGAGTTGGGGCCGGATCAATCACCCCAGCGAACTGGTCAAATTCGGCGACAAGATCGAAGTGATGATTCTGGAAGTCGACCGCGAAAAGGAGCGCGTTTCGCTGGGGTTGAAGCAAAAGAACCGCAACCCATGGGATGACATCGCGTTGAAGTATCCGGTCGGCAGCAAGGTGCACGGCAAGGTGGTCAGCGTTGTCCCCTACGGCGCGTTTGTTCAGCTTGAAGATGGCGTGGAAGGAATGGTTCACGTGTCGGAGTTGTCCTGGACCAAGCGCGTCGCCCGTGCCTCCGATGTCCTGAAGCCCGGCGAAGAGATCGATGCGATGGTGCTGGAGATCAAGCGCGACGAGCAAAAGATTTCATTGGGCATTCGTCAGCTCGAAGCCAATCCTTGGTCATACGTGCCCAAGAAGTATCCGCCGGGCACGAGAATCTCCGGCAAGGTTCGCAACCTGACCAATTTTGGCGCGTTCGTCGAAGTCGAGGAAGGCATCGACGGCATGATCCACGTGTCCGACATGTCCTGGACGCGCAAGGTGAACAATCCCGCCGAAATTCTCAAGAAAGGTCAGAAAGTGGACGCGGTGGTGTTGGAAGTCGATGCGGCCAACCAGCGCATGTCGCTCGGCATCAAACAGATTGATCCTGATCCCTGGAAGAGCATCGAGCAGCGCTACAAGATGGGCGACCTCGTCAAGGGCAAGGTGGTCAAGCTCACCAACTTCGGCGCGTTTGTCGAATTGGAAGACAAAATCGAGGGACTCGTTCACATCTCCCAAATCAGCGAACAGCGCATCGAGAAGATCAAAGATGCGCTCAAGGTCGGCGACGAAGTCGTCGCCCGCATCATCAAGATCGATCCGCAGGAACGCCGCCTCGGCCTGAGCATCAAGGCTGCAAATTATACGGCCGACCAGCTCGAGGCGGAGAAACAGATGTTCGAGGACGCGCTCAAGCCTGGCGAAGAGATCGTTGACTTGGAGCACGCGTTCGAGCAGGCCGAGGAAGACAAAAACCAGTAGGCTTTTCGGCTCAAATCCTGTACAAAGAGCCCCGCCCTTCGGAAACCAAGAGGCGGGGCTTTGCTTTTATGAAATCTGTCGAAGAACAACTCAAAATCCTCGAGCAAGGGACGGAAAGAATCTACACTCGCGAGGGATTGAAGCAGAAGCTGGAGCAAAATCGCCCGCTTCGCGTTAAACTCGGTGCCGACCCCACCGCGCCCGATTTGCATCTCGGCCACAGCGTCGTGCTACACAAGCTCCGCCAGTTTCAAGACCTCGGCCACAAGGCCGTACTCATCATCGGCGATTACACCGCGCTCATCGGCGATCCAACAGGACAAAACAAAACCCGCCCGGTGCTCAGCGAGCGCGACATCGAGCGGAACGCGAAGACTTATTTCGAGCAAGCGGGCAAGATTCTCGACACGTCGCCCGACAAACTGGAGATCCGCCGCAACAGCGAGTGGCTCGCCAAGATGAGCTTCGCCGACGTCGTGCGTCTTGCGAGCCAGATGACTGTCGCTCGCATGTTGGAACGCGACACCTTCGAGAAGCGCGTCGAGGCTGACGTGCCGATTGGCATCCACGAATTCCTCTACCCGCTCATGCAAGGCTACGACTCCGTTGTCGTTCAAGCCGATGTTGAACTGGGCGGCACCGACCAGACGTTCAATAACCTCGTCGGTCGCGAGCTCCAGAAGGATGCTGGTCAAGAATCGCAGATTGTCATGATCATGCCGATTCTCGAAGGCACGGATGGCGTCGAAAAAATGTCCAAGAGCAAAGGCAACTGCATCGGCTTGAGCGACGCGCCCAAAGATATGTTCGGCAAGACGATGTCCATCTCCGATGACCTGATGTGGAAATGGTACGGCCTCCTGCTGGGCAAAACGCCCGCCGAGATCGCCGAACTGAAAACACGTCACCCGATGGAAACCAAAAATGCCCTCGCCAAAGCACTGGTTGAGCAGTATCACGGTCGTGAAGCTGCTGACCAAGCCGCCACTGAGTTTGAAAAGCAGTTCTCTAAGAAAGACTATGCGGAAGTCGTCGAAACTCTGCCCGTATCCGCGGAGGCTTGGATCGTCGAACTCATCGAAAAGACCGGCAAGTTCAAAAGCCGCAGCGAGATTCGACGCCTCATTCAGCAAGGTGGCGTCAGCCTTGATGGCCAGAAAATCACCGATGACAAGGCTCGCGTGACCGTGCAGAACGGACAAGTCCTCAAAGCCGGCAAACTCGTCATCGTGAAGCTTACGACCGGCTGAGATTGTCATCCTGAGCCCGCCGAGGCGGGATTAGGATCTCCCATTGGCGCAGTTGCCTTGCGGCCACGTTTCCCTTAGACTCTCATGCAACCGGTTCGGGGCGTAGCTCAGCTTGGATTAGAGCGCCTGCCTTGGGCGCAGGAGGTCGCTGGTTCAAATCCAGTCGCCCCGACCAGCTTTCTCTGATGACTCTGATCCATGCCACGACAGCGGAACAACTCGCTGCGATTCGGCAACTCTTTGAAGAGTACGCCGCATCGCTCGATGTTGATCTTTGCTTCCAGGGCTTCGAACAGGAGCTGGCCGAGTTGCCTGGCGACTACGCGTTGCCCAAGGGACGGCTGCTGGTCGCATTGGACGGCGCGACACCCGCGGGTTGCGTTGCGCTGCGCAAAATATCCAATGAAGTCTGCGAGATGAAGCGACTTTATGTGCGGCCCGAGTTCCGAGGCAAGAAGCACGGTCTCGGCCTCGTGCAAGCCATCCTTCAGGAGGCGCGCGCCATCGGTTACCGGCGGATGCGACTCGACACGCTGCCATCCATGAAGCAGGCAATCGCACTCTATTGTTCGCTGGGTTTCAAAGAAATCCCGCCGTACCGCAATAATCCCATCTGCGGCGCGCTGTTCTTCGAACTGGATCTCACTGCGCCGCCAACCTGAGCAAATGGATCCATCAAAAAGTTGCTCCGGCTCGGCGCTGCGAGTAAACTGCTGCCCGTTGGGCAACGGGAGGAATGTCTATGTATAGCGTGAGGCATTTGTTGCAGGAAAAAGGAAACCAAGTGTGGTCGATCGCGCCGCAGGCGACCGTCTACGAGGCGCTCGAGTTGATGGCCAAGAAAAACGTCGGCGCCTTGCTTGTGATCGAAAATGGAAACGTCGTGGGCATGTTCACCGAGCGCGACTACGCCCGCAAGGTCATCCTGCATGGGCGATCATCCAAGACCACCTCGGTCGGCGAATTGATGACTGCTGACGTGCTCTACGTCAGCCCCGACGACACAATTGAAAACTGCATGGCGATCATGACCGACAAGCACCTGCGCCATTTGCCCGTCATGGGGAAAGAGAAGCTCGTTGGCATCGTCTCCATCGGCGACGTGGTCAAGGCGATCATTTCCGACCGCGAATTCACCATTCGCGAACTCGAACGCTACATCACCGGCGGCCATAGTTCTCAGACGTAGCCCTCGCGCTGCATCGGAGCTTCCTGCGCCGGTCAGCGCGTGTTTTCGTCTTGCTTGAAGCAGTCGCGCAACTCTTTCTCAATCGCCGCACGCACCAACGGATTCTCGGCTCGCAACTCGACGCGCGCCAACGCAAGCGCGCGTCGGTCGCCCAGTCGCGCTAGGGCTGCGACGATATGAGGACGCGCCCGCTGGCTCGCTTTCGTGAATGCACCGCGCAACGAACCGATGCTCGGTTTGCCAATCGCGACCAACGCATCCTCTGCGGCGTAACGCACCGTCCACATCTCATCGTCGAGCGCCACGATAAGTTTGGGAATGGCCTGCCGTTGTTGTTGTGGGAGCGGCCTCCCGGCCGCGGTCTGGTCCGGTCGCGACGAGGACGTCGCTCCCACAGACAAGGTTCGCCCCAGCGCCTGCGCGGCTCTGAGGCGAACGATTTCCTTTTCATCATTCAGCGCGCCGAGTGCCGGCGCAAACGCTTCGCGGGCGTGCAAGTGACCGAGGGTATAAAAGGCCGTCGAGCGCGTTTTTTCGCGAGCAATGAGAGGCACTACAGCTCGAACGGCTTGGTCATAGTGGAACCGGCGTCTCGCCCGTTGGCTCTGTTTCAAATTGGCATACGGGATGTCCACGCCACTAATCTGGTCCCCAAACCGCGCCAGGAAATAGCAGCATAGGCGCGCCATCTCGTCGTTCTTCGCCTTGTCGATACCCGCAATTAACGCCGGTACGGAGTTTGTGCCTAGCGCGTCGATCAACTCTTCGATCTTGGCGCGAACGAGCACGTCGGGCGTGTCGAGTCGGGTCAGCAAATAGGGAAGTGCCTGAGTGCCCAGGTGCTTGAGTTCGCCCCATGCGGCTTCAGCATCTTGGCGGTGTTCTCCGGTGTCCGCCTCACGAATGCTGCGGCGCAGCAGCCGTTCGATGGGGTTGTGAACGTCTACCTTTTCGTATTTTATTCTCTCAACGTGCGCCATGTCGTAGGGGCGCTTTTGTGAAGCGCCGCTCGGTGTTCCGATGAATTCTGCGCTTCGTTCACCCCGAAAGCCTTCGGGGCAGGGAAGCGCAGCTACACCGTTCGTGGGTACTTCGGTGTCCAGCCCCGCGCCGTAAAGCGGCTTCAACCAGATCTCGTTGTTCGTCTGGCCCTGCGAATAAACGTCGTTGCCTCCCAGATCGAGCAACAAGGCAATCGAGCCGTATTCGCGTTTGCCGCCATCGTGACCTGCGGCCTGGGATTGCTTCGGATCGCGGCCCGCGTAGAAATCATCCCCCGCATGATCCAACAGCATCGCGAAAGAATTGTTGATGGCCGAGCCTTGCGCAGTGCTCACGGCGTCGTAACGGTCGTTCCCCGCCCGATCGATCAGCATGCCGACGCTGTAATCGTGCGCTGCGCCCTGGCAAATCGCGTAGGCGCTGTATTGATCGTCACCGCTCCAGTCGATCAGCGCGCCGCTACTGAGGTGAATGCCCGCGCCCTGACAGTACTGGTACGCCTGATAGAAATCGTTTCCTTCGGCGTCGAGCAGCAAGCCGACGCTGTACCAATAGCTCGCGCCCTGCCCGTACACGTCGGCGATATAGCGGTCGTCACCTTTCAAATCGCACAGGACACCGATGCCGCCGCCGGCGAACGGGCGCATGCCGTAGCCGAATCCCTGCGCGAGCGAGTAGTATTGCCCCGGCAACCAGCCGCACGGATATTTGCCGCCGGCGTAATACAGATCGTTGCCGCTCTCGTCCAGCAACAGGCCGAAGCCGCTCGTGCCGCCGAATCCCTGCGCCATCTGGCAGGCGCGGTAGATCGTGTCCCCGCCGCGTTGCCACAAAATTCCCGTGCCGAACATTCCCGCGCCCTGGCAAAACGTGTCCGCCTCGAACGTCTGCTTCCCCTGCCCCGTCATCAGCAATCCGCACCCGAAAAAGCCGGCGCCCTGCGACATGTGTTTGGCAATGAACGTCGAGTTGCTTCCGAGCGCCGCGAGAATCCCGATGCCGAACACGCCCGCGCCCTGCGAAAAACTCTTGCGCGAGATGAACTGGTCATCCCCGCCGAGATCGATGACGATTGAAATGGGCCGCCCGACCAAACCATTCGCGCCGCCCGCGCTGTTCAAGTAGATGTCGTCGCCACCCGTATCGATAATCAGAAACGCTTCGTTGGTGTACACATTGCGGCCCACTCCACCGCAGATGATCTTGCCGAGCGGCGTGTCGGTCTCAACCTGAAACTCTTCCGTGAATGTGTTTGTCCGCAAATCGGCAATAGCTGAATCAACGGCGCAGCTAAGATTCTCAAATGCGGCAAACAGAAGCGGCGAGTCCAACTTGTCGCTGCCAGCGAGAATGTCTCCGGCCAGTTCGTCGTCTTGAAGTTCAAGATTGTCACCGCGCTGTATAACGTCTCGAAGCCTGCTGGTGTCTAGCCCCATCCGTTCCCACGCTTCCAACTCGGCCTTGTCTTTGTCGAGCTTGAACGTATCCGCCGCAAATGCCGCAAACGGTGTGCTCTTGTCCTGTGGCAGAGCTTGCTCGAGCATGCCGTGTGAGCTTGCCGCGGCGGCGACGATCTTTTGAACGGCGCGGGCAACAGGCGCGGGCAGCTTATCCAGGAAGTCTTTGTCGACGGCGACCGTCGGTGAGATGAAGCGCAGTTTTGCAGGCGCCACTTCGAGTTGTTCGCGAGCAAGACTGGCCAACGCTCCAAGGGAAGCAATCGCCTGCAGATTTGTCATCACCGAGTGGCCGTAGGCAGGCAACGTCAGCGGTTGCTGCAGGAACAGGCGCGACTTCTGCAGCACCAGTTCCGAGGAATCGACCACGTCCTTCTTAAACGACAGATCGTGCGGCGCCATCTTGAGGGCGCGAAGAGCGACTTCGATCTCGTGCCGGTCGGTGGCATCGAGGGCCGGCGGCAACTCAGCCGCAGCCGCTGACGACACCATCAGGAAAAACACCAGCCATCGCGCAAGCATGCCGAAGTTTGTTCCACCGCCGCCAAAATGTCCACTCTGCAGAGAAGCCGTTGCGGCGGGCGAGTCAAACATCGCCTAGAAAAGCGGCGTCGAGCCACCGCACTCAATAGACACATGCGCCAACAGCCGGTTACCGCGCGACGTGGTAGACACGCAAGTCTGCTGCTACAGGGGAAGGCTGTCTCAGCAACCCCTCCACCTTTCGCCGCGCTTCTTCCATCTTCGGGTAACGGACCTCGCGGTAGCCGCGCACTTCTTCGACGCAGCGGAGGGCTTGGACGTAGCGGTCGTAGGCTTCGCGGCTGTCCACGTTGCGGAAGTTCTCGACGAGGGGAATGTACCAGTCGCGGAACTCGCGTTCGCGGCGATGCCATTGTGGCATGACGCGGCGCAACCAGCGGAAGTGCTTGAGCACATTCAACTGCCATTTCTTGGGGCTGAATTTGAAGCGAATGTCGCGGCCCAGGACGTTGAACTCGGGGCGATTGAGGTGGTGGTAGATGATCTTGTCGCCGCGCTTCGGATCGACGTGGTAGCGGTGCCGATCGCGCCGCGTCTTTTCCTCGCTGGTCATGAGGTGGGCAACATACACCTCGTCTTTGATGATCATCGCTTTGTGCAGATTCCAGATGACAGACCTGGTGGCGGCATACTCGTAAGCGGCAGAATCCTGGGCGTAAACGCGCTCGACCAATTCGAGATAGCGACGGGCGTAATTGCCTGTGCCGAATTCAATCAGGTCGTACAATCGCCAGACGAGGTCGCGCGCGATTTGTTCGCCCAGTTGAATTGATTTCTCGCTGCGGCGGACAAGTTCTTCGAACTCCCGTGCCCAGCGTTTGCCCCAGCGGTGGTTGCGCTTGAGCACCTCCATGCGTTCGGCGATGAACTGGTCGTAGGTTTCGTGCAACTCGTGTTTGTGGGCCAGTTCTGGTTCGAGGACAAGCTTGCGGCCCAGATGGAAAGCTGTGATGTTGTCGGCGGCAGCTGATCCCATCGTCTCCAACAGACCCCACTCGATGTTCTCCGAAGACAGCGGCAGCAATCCCCGCTGGAAGGCAATGCCGAGCATGACGACGTTGGCATAGAGCTTCGTGCCGAAGAAATGCTCGCTGATGCCCGCAATGTCGAGGCCGAAATACTGGTCGGAGCGTGTATAGCGTTGGAGCGTAGCTTCGAGGTCGCGCACCTCGAAATTGTCCTTGCCCAGCAGCGTGAGAATCGTCGGAGTCTTGAATGAGTTGACGACCGCCGCGGTGCGCTCGCGACTGCCGACACGCAAGTTGCCCTTCGGATCAAGACTGCGAACCGCTTCCAACGGATCTACGCCAATCACCAAGTCCGCCTGCCCGTAAGGAATCAGCACCGAAGCGTGATCGCCGCCTTTGGTAAACGTGATCTGCGAGTAGACGCTGCCGTTGCGGATTGCCAGGCCCTTCTTGTCGCAGAACAAGACGTTGTAACCCTGCTTGAAGCCGGCACGCACAATCGTCGCCGTGCAGACGCCGATGCCCTGCCCGCCAACGCCAGCGAGATGACAATGCCACACGTGATCAAAATCGCGCGCCTTGGGCAGCGGGATGTTCGAAAGATCAATGCCGTCGAGTGGTGACTTCGGTTTCTCGCTGCGGATGACGGTGATCTCTTCAAACGAGGGGCAAGCGTAGATCTTTGTGCAGGCTGTGTCGGCCACACACCAGGAGAGATCCGCCTGAATCTTCGCCCCGAACGGCGTGTCCACAATGGTCAAGCCGGGACAACCCGTCGCCTTCGAGCACTCCAAACAGTCTTCGCAGACGTCGGGGTTGATGTTGACAAAACGCTTTTCGCGCTGAAAACCATACTCCTTGATTTCCTGACGTTCCGCCTGAGACTCGCGCCGGTGAAGGGTAATGCCGCACTCCTTGTCGGCGACGATCACTTTGACGCCGTCCCGGAGGACGGTTTCTTCGAGCATCTTTTTCCACGTCTCGCGGTAGGCGGGATTCGCCCGCACAACGTGGACGCCTTCACCACGCTCGGAGCGTGGCGAGCCGAGCATGGCCTCGACGATCTTGTCGATGTTCTGCCGGTAGGTGTGCTCGCCGAGAATATCGACATCCATCGACGGCGTCGGCTGGTGGCCGGTCATCGCGGTCGTCTGATTGTCGAGGATGATGTAGGTGATGTCCTGGCCCTGCTTGAGCGCGTTGGAAATGCCGAGCATCCCGCTGTGGAAAAACGTCGAGTCGCCTATAAAAACCACCTGCTTGTTGGTAATGAACGGATCGATGCCCGCGCCCGTGCCGCCACCCAAGCCCATCCCGCTATAGTTGTGCATCAGATCTTTGGTAGGCTCGAACATCAGCATCGTGTAGCAGCCCGTGTCGCCATGGAAAACGAGATCGACCGGCCCGCGGTTGTGGTGCTGCTTCATGTAGCGCGGGTCCATGAATTGTTTCTTGATCTCAATCAGCACGCTGGCGCTGTCGCGATGCGGACAGCCCGGACAAAACGTCGGCGTGCGCGGCGGGATGCGAATATCAAACGTTTCGGTTTCGTGAATCAGCGCGACCGCACACTCGATGCGCTCGGGATCGACCGTCAGATTCGGATCGTGGAAAAATCTGCCGAGCGGTGCGAGCCGGTCGATCAAAATGCTCGGGTTAAGCCCGCGCACCGACGGGATGCCCCTCAGTCCGGCTGGAAATTCCTTGCCCCAGACGTTGGTGCGATTGGCATTGGTGGCGTTTTGGTTGAACTTGCTGACGATCTCCGCGATCTGCTCTTCCATGAACCCGCGCCGTTCTTCGATCACGAAAACGCTGCGCACCTGCTTGCAGAATTCCTCGACCAGTTGGGGATCGATCGGATAGCTGATACCGAGTTTGAGGATCGGTACTTGATCGGCCACGCCCAATTCGTGAAGCGCGTGCCGCAGATACGAGAATCCCAAACCCGTGGCGACGAACCCGATCTCGGCGCGCCAGCGAGGGTTCTCCCGGGCGTTGACGATTTGATTGACGCCGTAACGGCGAGCGCTTTGGAACAGGCGCGCCTGGCGTTCTGGCATCCCCGCTTCCTTGATCCACGTGCGCGGCGGGAGCAATACCGTGTTTTCCAGATCGATGTGCGTGGTATCGAGGGCGAACTTCTTGACTGCGTTGATGTCGGGGTAATTGTTGCTACGGCACTGCACGCTGCCGCCGCCATCGGTTTGGTTTGTCGTGACGAGATAGCCGATATAGATGTTGGCCTCGCGCGACAGTTTGTAACCGAGATCGACCCAGTCTTTGAGTTCCTGGTTGCTGCTGGGCTCCATCACCGGCATGAAGAGATGTTTGCAGAGGTAACGGGAGTCGGCGGGCACTTGTGTCGAGTCGCTCCACGGGTCGTCGCCGATCAGCACCAGCGCACCGCCCTGCGGGTGCGCGCCGGCGAGGTTGCCCAACGCCAGTGCGTCGGCAGCGACATGCAAGCCCACGGATTTCATGGCGCAGATCCCGCGCAACGGGCCCATTTGCGAGCCGTTGAGCATGGCAGATCCGAGCGCTTCGTTGTGGGCGATGCAGGCGCGGATACCCTTTTCCTTGAACAACGGCGCGACCAGCTCCATTGCATCGAAGAAACCCGCGATCGGGGATCCGGGGTAGCCTGTCAAAAGGTGAGTGCCGCCCTTCGCTTCCAACGCGCCCTTGATTAGAAGCTCGTTACCAGTGAAAACCTCGGCCCCCTCCTCCTTGAGGAATCGTGGGTCAACTCTCATGATTTTGTTGTAACGACAGGGAAGCTATCATAAAGTTCCCCGTTCATGCAAACCAATAAATACTTTCCGATCGCGAGCCTCGGTATCGTGTTGCTCACGGGCTGCGCTCTGTTCGGCAAGCGCAAGCCAGAAGCCACGCTGCGCATTCACGAGCAGGTCAGCGCCATGTTGCCAGAAAGTCGTGTGCTGACGGCCGCGATCCCAAGAGCAAACCTCAAAATCCCAGTGAACCTCTATCCTGCGCTCAGCGAGAAGGACGTGCAGTCGGCGGACATCTATCAAACTGCGGGCGGATCGGCGATTATGCTGCGCTTCGACATTCACGGGGCAATTAAATTTGACGAGTTAACCACTCGAAGCCGCGGCCAGTATCTAGTGACGTTTCTAAACGGTCGTCCCGTCGCCGCGTGGCTTGTGGATCAACGGATCACCAACGGCCAATTCCTCGTCGAAGGCGACTTTAGCGACGAAGAGGCCAAGAACGCTGTTGAGTCGTTGAACAGGATGAACAAAAAGCGGCGATGAGTTGGTGGCGGACGTTCGTTGTTTTCCTGGTTTTTCCCCTCGTAGCGCACGGGCTTGATGTTTGCCTGCCGACAGCCAACGATGCGTTGTTGCACCCCGGCAAAGAGGCCGATTTTTTTCAGCCGACCGTCGAAGGCAACGTCGAGTCAGGCATGTATGGCTGCGTCCGCAGCCACGGCCATCGCTTCCATGAAGGCATCGACATCAAATGCCTGCAGCGCGACCGACACGGCGAACCCATCGATCCTGTTCACGCCGTGGCCGATGGCGCAGTCGCGTTCATCAACAAGAAGCCCGGCCTCTCCAACTACGGCCGCTACGTTGTTCTGCGCCACCGCTGGGACGGCATAGAGGTGTTCACGCTCTACGCGCACCTTCGCGACGTGGCGGAAGGCTTGACGATCGGCCAGCCCGTGCGCAAGGGTCAGGTGATCGCCACACTCGGCCATTCGACCAACACGCGGGAAGGCATTTCCCGCGACCGCGCCCATTTGCACTTCGAAATCAACTTCATGTTCAACACCGATTTTCACATTTGGTATCCGAAGCGTGATCCGAAAGCGCCGCCGTTTGGAAATTTCAACGGCCTGAATTTGTGGGGCATGGATCCGGCCGCGCTCTTCCGCGCTTACGCAGCGAATCCAAAATCGAATGGCGCTCCGAGCGCCATGAATTTTGCTGAATACGTCGCCAGGCAACCCGTCGCGTTTACTGTGCTCGTGGGCGCCAAGCCGTTCCCGTGGTTGACCATGCACCCCGAACAGATTCAACGCTCCAACGCCGCTGCGCCCGGAAACGTGGTGGCCTATGAGATTGGCTCGGCGTGGTTTGGCCTGCCCATCGCCGTCTGGCCTCGTGCCAGCAGTGAAATTAGCGAGGCCGAAAGACGCGTTTTGCAGCGGGGGCTGCCCGTGTTGCACCGGGTTGACGAGGCGGCGATCGATCGCAATCCTTGCCGCGACCTGGTTGGACGCAGCCAGCGCGGGTGGCGACTCACCAGAGACGGCCAAGAGTGGATTGAGTTGCTGACGTATACTCCCTGAGGCGGATGGTTCTCGCGATTAGATCGCTGCTGGAAAAATCGGCTCGATCACATCAAGGCGTCGGCGTTAGCGCCGCTTTGGGGAATGGGTTTACGGACAAGTTCTAGTCGAGGAGCCGCTGGCTGATGCCGCCGTAGGCGTCGATGCGGCGGTCGCGCAGGAAGGGCCAGTGCTGGCGCGTCTCTTCGACTTCGCGAAGATCGCACTTGGCGAGCAGAATTTCTTCCTTGTCGTAACTGGCGTGGGCAATGATCTCGCCGAACGGATCGCAGATGAACGAGCCGCCCCAGAATTCGACCGTGCCTTCAAGCCCGGTGCGGTTGGGCACAGCGACAAAACAGCCGTTGGCAATCGCGTGCGAACGCTGGATTGTCATCCAAGCGTCGTATTGTTTCTTGCCAAGCTGCTTTTTTTCGCTTTGATGCCAGCCAATTGCCGTGGGGTAGAAGAGGATCTGCGCGCCCTTCAGCGCGGTGATCCGCGCCGCCTCGGGATACCATTGATCCCAGCAGATGAGTGTGCCGATGTCGGCATGCTTCGTGTGAAATGTCTGAAACCCGAGATCGCCGGGCGTGAAATAGAACTTCTCGTAGTAGAGCGGGTCGTCGGGGATGTGCATCTTGCGGTATTTGCCGACGATCCTGCCGTTGGCGGCGATGACGACGGCGGTGTTGTGATAAACTCCGGCATGCCGTTTCTCGAAGAGCGAGCCGATGATCGTGATTTTGTGCTTGCGCGCGAGTTTCGCTAGCGCTTCCGTGCTCGCGCCGGGAATCGGTTCGGCCAGATTGAAAAAGGCGTGATCTTCGGATTGGCAAAAGTAACGGGAGCGGAATAATTCGGGCAGACAGACGATCTGCGCTCCGCGCCGGGCCGCTCGTTCAATCCGCGAAAGCGCCTTCTCCAGATTTCTTTTCGGCTGCGTCTCGCAGCGCATCTGGATCAGGCCAACCGTGACGGGATGTTTCGGAGTTGCCATCGCTGTTCCCGAATTCGTTCGCGCAACGATGACGAAACTCTTGCATTGCTTCAAGAAATTTGTTTCTTTGTCTGAAAAAGCGAGGGACGAGTCGCATGCATTTTGTTCCGTCGAAGATATTCTTCACCAAGGGCGTAGGTACACACAAGCATGAGTTGCGGAGCTGGGAGTTGGCGTTGCGCGACGCGGGCATTGAGAAATGCAATCTGGTTCACGTGTCGAGCATTCTGCCGCCCCGCTGCAAGATCATCTCCCGCAAGCAGGGCCAGACGATGATCCAGCCCGGGCAGATCACGTTCGCGGTGACCGCGCGGTTGTCCACCAACGAACCGCATCGGTTGATCGCGGCCTCGATCGGCGTGGCCCAGCCTGCGGAGGAGGACGCGTACGGTTATCTGAGCGAGTGGTACGCGTACGGCCAGAACGACACGCAGGCGGGCAACTTTGCCGAGGAACTGGCGGCGTCGATGCTGGCATCGACGCAAGGGGTCGAGTTCAACGAGGATGCGAGTTGGGACGAGAAGGAAGAGGTGTACAAGCTGAGTGGCAAGATCGTGCGCACCACGAATTGTACGCAGACAGCCGTGGGCACTCCTCAGGGACTTTATACGACAGTGGTCGCCGCAGGCATTCTGCTGTTTTGAGAGACCTCGGGATGTTTGAGTTTAACGAGAAAGGAGCTATTGTACAGCAGCCGTGAAGAACGAGGTCGCAGAGGTTCAAGTCAAAGGAGTGTTGCCCACCACCAACGGTTGTGCCGTCTTCGTGGGCAACGATGAGAAGACTTTTGTGATCTACGTCGATCACAGCGTCGGGGCTGCGATCACGATGTTCCTCCGCAACACTCCGAAGGAACGGCCGCTTACGCATGATCTGATCGGCCATATCTTCACCGGGCTTGGCATCAGTGTCGAGCGGGTGATCATCAACGACCTGAAGAACAGCACGTATTTTGCGCGGTTGATTTTGCAGGCGGAGAATGAACTCGGGAAGAAGATACTCGAAATCGATGCGCGACCGAGCGACTGCATCGCGCTGGCTGTGTTGCAGAAGAGCCCAATTTACGTCGCCAACAAAGTATTCAGCGCCGTTGAGGATATGTCGGAGGTGCTCAAGCGGATGAACGAAGAGGGCGGCGAAGGGTTTGCCGGTCAGGAAGAAGAGCAGGAGTAGCCGCTCGACGCAGTCCTACCACCAGTCGCGCTCGACCCAGTATACTCGAATCGAATAGCCGATCACGGCGTTTGGCTCTCTGTCCAGGAGTGGTCTGTAGAATGCCTTCCCCAGGTCGTTCATATACACGCCGTCGAGGATCGTAGCGCTGACTGCGACGTAACCGGGTAGTTGCGGACGTCTGACGAGATTCCCTGCAAAGAACGGCGAGCCGGGCAGGTAGGTACACTGAATCCCATAGTAAGCAGGATCGGCTGTGCCGAAGTAAGCGAGGTTGATGTGTTGGACGTTGTTTTTGTCCATCCACCTCTTCAATGGTTTCAGGTCCTGTCCCCAGTCCAGATTTGAGTCGGCCAGATACTCGTAACCGTTGCGGGGACCGCCGGCGAACTGATTGAAGAACGCAAGGCAATGCGGGTAAACCCGTCCAAATTCAACCAGCCAAAACAGGCACAGAATACTCAGCACAGCGTACGCACTCTTCTGTTTGCTTTTGAGAAGTTCCGCCACGCAAAGCGCTGCCAGGAGCAGTACGAATGGATAGATGGGCAGGATGTGCCGCAACCCGATGTTGAGCTTGGCAGACATGGCGGGCGCGAGATAACACACGATGGGCACCAGAAGAAACGCTTCATCCCGCAGGAACGTTCTCCAACGTTTCGCGCAGACAACCAGACCTCCGATCAACAGCAGGAGGAGCGAAACAGGCGTCTTGATCAGAAACGCCACGGGGAAGTAATACCACCAGCCTTCCAAGCTGTATCGCCCTGCCAGAAACGCTCCTCGCAATTGAGCCTTCGACTGGCCGAGCAGAAAACCTTCCGTGTACGCATTGGGAAGAAGGCGGTGCGAGTCTATCCAGCCCACAGTTGTTGCGAGAAACGGTGTTCGCTGCTGCACACTGGGATCGTTTTCAAAATGAAACTGCCACCCCGCGGGCGCGGGGCTGGGCGCGTAGCGGAAACTGTACACCGCCCAGATCATGCCCCAGGAAGCGAGAGCCAGCAACACGACGAGGGCTGCGGCAACGCGCGCCTTGCCCATGCGTGAACCAATTTCTCCTGACTTGCCAATCCGGCAGACCCACGAAGTCTTTCTGAGTACATGAATTGCCAGCAGCGCCAGAATGATGGGCCCAAGCACCAGCGCAGAAAACTTGCTGACGACCGAAAGCGCGAGAAAAATCACCAACCCGATCAGATTTCCAGCCGTCAGCCGGCGCGTCGTTCGCCATAAGAAATACACCGTGCCGAAGAAAAAACAGGTTGTCCCAAAATCCGTTGTCACCAAGGACGAGTGCGCTAGGATGTTCGGCTCGACGGAATAGAACACCAGGGCAATTGCTGCCGGCCCAAATCCCAACCATTCCCGAACCCAACTAAAAATCAAGACGCCCAGCAGTATTCCGAGCAGGGCGATCATAAAGCGGGCGGCGTAGAGTACCCGATCCCCGTTGTTGGCGATGTACATGAAGTGGTGAGAGAAACCGAATTGCTCCATGGCGACCCAATCTGTGGGTGTAATCTGGTCGATCACGCGGGAAGCGATCTCGATGTTGGGCATCGCGAGTAGCGGCAAGGCAGCCCACATCCGCAAAAACGGTGGGTGCTCGGGATCAGTTCGGTAGTCATTCAATGCAAGTGACATGTAGCCTGCGGTGACGTGTTGCGGCTCATCCCAGGTCGCCGATGTCTGCGTGTAACTGGTGATTGTCAGGATGAGAAACGCGGCGGCGAACGCACCCAGCACGATGGCAATCCGCCTCCGCTCCTGTCGATTCATGGCGGCGATTGTAGCGGCTGCATCTGCTGGCCGCTACAAAATCCTTTGCGTCACCACCATGGGCCGTCAAGCCAGTAGACGTGCATTGAATAGCCCAGCACGGCCACGGGTTCTCGAAGGAGCAGTGGACGGTAAAACGGATTGCCAGCCAAGCCTGCCCCGGTGAGATTGTGGATGCTGACCGCAACATAGCCGGGCAACACGGGATCGCCAACCCGGGCTTGTGCAAAGAACGGCGAACCAGGCAGGTACGTGCACTCGATCCCGTAGTAAGCAGGATCGGCCGAGCCGAAATAACTGAGGTTGATGCGCGTCACATCGTGCCGCTCCATCCAGCGTTTGAGCGTCTTGAGGTCTTGCCCCCAGTCGATGTTGGAGTCCGCGAGCCACTCGTAGCCGTTGCGCGGACCGCCGACGAGCTGGTTGAAGAAGGCAAGGTTGTGCGGGTACACCGCCGCGAGTTCGGCGATGTGCGCTGCGCAGAGCACACCGACCACGAAGCATAACCAGCGGCTCCGTCTTTCCAACAGGGCCGACACTGCCGCGCTTGCGACCAACAACACAAACGGGTACAGCGGCAGGATATGCCGCAGTCCGACGTCCAGTTTCGATCCGATCGCGGCGGCGAAGCCGACAACCAGCGGCAGCAGCGCGAAGATTCCACGTTTCCAAAAGTTTGCGCGTTGTCGCACGCACAGTCCAAGGCCGGCGAAGAACAGCACAAGCAGCGCGATGGGCGTTTTGATGAGGAATACGATGGGGAAGTAATACCACCAGCCTTCCATGCTGAATCGACCGGCCAGGTAAGCGGGCCAGCGTTGGCCGCGCGCCTGTTCGAGCAGGAAACCTTGTGTGCAGGCGTTTGGCAGCAGATGGTGCGCATCGATCCAGTGAACGAACACCGCGAGGCGCGGCGCACGCCCCAGTACCCACGCATTGTCCGAAAAGTCGAACGGATGGCCGTTTGGCGTCGGCGCGTAACGAAAGCTGTAGACGGCCCAGACCGCAATATATGTCGAGAATGCGAGCCAGAGCAGCGTCGCCGCAGTGCGCAGAGCGCGTGCGTGCCAACTTTCTCCCCGCAATGGGCGAACCAGCAACAAGATCAGCAGGATGGGCAGCAGCAACAGCGCAGTGAACTTACTGACGGCCCCAAGCACGAAGAACACGGTGAGCCCAGCAAGATTGCCGACGCTGAGGTGTTGCGCGAATCGCCACGCAAAGTACACGGTGCCAAACATAAAGCACGTCACACCGATATCGGTCGTGACGAGGCTGGTGTGCGCGAGGATATTCGGTTCAGTCGCAAAGAGCAGGAGTGCGATCGCTGCTGGCCAGAAGCCGAACCATTCGCGCGCCCACGAAAACAACAGCGCGCCGAGTACGACGCCGAGCAGGACGTTCATGAACCGGGCCCGGTACAACATCCGGTCGGCGTCATTGTCTTTGTAGAGGAAATCGTGAGAGAATTGGAGTCGGCTGCTCGACACCCAAGCGGGTGAGTTCGTGTTCAATTGGACATCGCGCATCGCCAGCAGCGGCAGCGCGGCCCACATTCGCAACAAGGGCATGTTGTCAGGATGAATCCGATAATCCTTCAGCTTGAGCATCGTGTACCCCGCCGTGAGATTTATCGGTTCGTCCGCCGTGGCTGATTTTCCAACGTAGCTGCTGACGGTCAGGCTGGCAAACGCAATGGCGAACGCACCGAGCACGATGGCAATCCGCATCCGCTCCTGTCGATTCATGCGCGTGGATTCTACTCGCAGGCCGTTGCTGCCGCTACAAAATCCTTCGTGTTACCACCACGGACGGTCCACCCAATACACGCGGATCGATTGGCCGATGACAGCCACCGGCTCCGAGTCGAGCAGTTTCTTGTAGGGGGACGGATTGGGAAGGTGTTCCGAAACCCCCAGCAGATATTGTACGCTGACAGCCACGTACCCGGGCAACTGCAGTCGGTCATCTCGTCCTTCGGAAAAGCTCGCCCGGGGTGGGAGATAGCTGCAGTGGATTCCATAGTACACCGGATCCGCCGAACCGAAGTAACCCAGATTCACGAACGACACGCCGTTGTTGTCCATCCACTTTTTGAGCGGTTTCAGATCCTGTCCCCAATCGAGGTTGGAATCGGCCAGATACTTGTAGCCGTTCGACGGTCCGCCGACGAATTGATTAAAAAACGCGATGTAGTTGGGGTAGGCGAACGCCGTCTCTTCCGCCTGAAACAGGCACAAGGCGAGCAGTCCGCCGCGCAGGAACTTCCCGTGGCTATCCCAAAGCCAAGCCACGGCTTTTCCGGCGATCAACAATACAAATGGGTAGACGGACAAAATATGCCTCACACCGATGTTCAGATTCACCGTCGCCATCGCAATCAACATGTACACCGCCACCGGCACAAGGAGAAAGGCATCGTTGTCTGCCAGTGCGTGGCGCCGCGCCACAACGAGTGTCAAGCCGCCGAAAAAGAGGAGCAGGAGCGCGACCGGGGTCTTGATCAGAAACGCAATCGGGAAGTAGTACCACCATCCCACATTGCTGAACTTTCCCAACAGATACGCTCGACGCTCTTGCGCCAGCCCTTGACCCAGCAGGAATCCCTGGGTGCAGGCGTTGGGCAAAAGGTGGTGGTCGTCGATCCAGTTCAGTGTCTTCGCGAATCGGGGAATGCGTTCGATCACGGACGGCACGGTCAATAGTCGCTCCAATCCACTGCCTTTTGGAGACGGCGCGTATCGGAAACCGTAGGCCGCCCACACGGCGGCAAAAGAAACCAAGAATACCGCGGCGACAACGGAAACCGCAGCCAGTGCTTTGCCGGTTCGTGATCGGAGTTCTCGGGACGCGCCGACGAAGCATGGCCACGGGCTCCGGCCCGCAACGCGGACCAACAACAGGGCAAACAAGATCGGCCACAGAGTGAGCGCAGAGAATTTGCTGACCTGCGCGATCGCGAAGAACGCAGCCGTCAGTATGAGATTCTTCATCGTTAGCTGTTGGCTCAGCCGCCACAGAAAATACACCGCAATAAAGATGAAGCAGGCGACTCCCAAATCGGTTGTGACGACACTTGCGTGCGCGAGAATGTTCGGTTCGGTTGCATAAAGAGCGAGAACGACGACCGCGGTGCCCGGACCGTACAACGCCCGTGCCCATCGAAAGAGGACAGCACCGAGCATGACTCCCAGAAGAACATTCATGAAACGAGCAGCGTAAAGCAATCGGTCGGCGTTGTTCTTCTCATAGAGAAACTCGTGGCTGAACAAACCTCGTTCCTCGGGCAGCCAGTTGACGCTGTTAGTGTTGGGGTCGATGCCGCGCATCCCCAACAGCGGGAGGGCCGCCCACATCCGGAGCAACGGTGGATGTTCCGGGTTGATGTGGTAATCGTTCAACTTCAAGGCTGCGTAACCAGCGGTCAGGTGGTTCGGTTCGTCGACTGTTGCCGACTTCTGACGGTAGCTGGAGACCGTGAGCGCGATGAAAACCCCCGCGAACAAGAGCAGCACGACGTTGGATAGTCGGTCCGACATCTGTAACCTAGGGGACAGCGTAGATTTCGTAGTCATCGGAACCGCGGATCGGAAACATCTTGATCAAGGTTGCCCGCGGCGGCAAAGGCTCCGGGTTGGGCTCGGACCCATACAAAGCGCCGCTGGGATACCACACAACCAGCAGACTTCTGCGCAGGAAAAGTCCGGGCTTCGGCGTCGAACCGTCGTACAACTGCACCCGATCTTGGGGAATACCCTGATGTTGGTAGAAGCGAGGAGAAATCTTCCCCAAGAAAGGCACGGTCGCGAAGTAATGAAAATCCCGGTCAACGGGTAATTCGAGCGTATTGTCCTTGCGAAGCTGCTGGTCAAAGGCCGAGTCCGAAATATAGAGGGTCTCATTGGTGCCGATATGTTCGAAACAGAATTCAATCGCCTCGGTAAGCTCAGTTTGGAACCAGGGTCGCGCACGTGTTTGATAGGGTCCGAAGTAATCTCGATAAAACCAGGCAATTTCCACGACGCCGAAGAGAGAAAGCAAAGCAATGACAACGTGCCCTGTCCGCCTGCGCGGGACGAGAAGCTGATGGATGCCGACGACAGCCGCAAGTACCCAGAAGATCACCCCATTGACTGAACGCCCGCTGTGCATGTGATCGATCGTTAGCATGGCTGCCGCTGGGTATGTCAGCACGCCGAGCAAAAGAAAACGATGATGCGAGCTGGATGGCCAACGACGGACCATCGAGCACAATCCCACCACTACAAGAGGGGCGAGGAACAGGAACAACACGCCACTGGCGCCTGTTCCATGTCGCAGGTTTTCATCGCCACTCCAAAAGAGAAATCTGGGGTCGAAGTATTCCACATATCTGCGCGCAATCGCCAAGACCGCTTGCGGACCGGCTGAAGCCTGTTGGAAGATGCTGATTCTCTGAAAGCGAGTTGTCAGCGCGTGAGGGTTCCTCCAAATGCCGATCATCATTGGGAACGTCGAGAGAACAAGACTGCCCAAAAAGACTGCAAATACTTTCCATCGGGAACGCACGACAGGGGCAAAAGCGGCGAGGAAACAGATAATCAACAACGCTGTTATGGGACGTCCAATAAAATACGTGTACATCGCAAAAGCCCACGCCATGCCAGCCAGCACAGCCAGTCGCCAGGATTCCTTGCGCACTGCAACCATGAGCAGCCACCAACCTAGAATCGTCCCCAGAAGCATTGGGGTGTAACCACCATTCGCGGTGCGACTGAAATTGAAAGTCCAAGGTATGAACGAAAACAGTACTCCGCCCGTCAGGGCAACCCACTTGTCGTGGCAGTATTCGTAAGACAAAAAGACGAACGCGATGCTTGCGCCGATGAAGTAAAGAGCGCTGGGGAGGCGCGCGGCGGCTTTTGTGAGACCGAACAGCTTGATGGCGGGCACGATTGAGTAGATCAACACCGGATCCCCGTAGTTTTCTATACCTCGGAAAAACAGCGGATACGGGGTCCCATACTCATCAGCTCCCGTTTCGAGAATGCAGTACGCGTTGTAAGCGAAGGTACCTTCGTCGATGTAAAAGCCCGGGGGCACACTGCCAAGCATCCAAAGATGCGTGACGGATGTAGCAACGAACAAAACCGTGGCGATCAGCCAAAAACTTGCCCGCGACATTGCCGCGCCTACAGCCCTTTGTTGTCGCCGAGATTCGGCGTCTCGTCCTTCTCGATGATCATCTCCCTGACCGTCTTGCCCGCGGGAATCATTGGCAACACATGTTCGGTGTACGGGACGATCACATCGAGCACGTACGGCTCGTTGGCCGCGAGCATGCGCTCCAGCGCGGGCCGCAGTTCGCTCTTGCGAACGACGCGCTCCGCAGCAACGTTGAAACCCTTCGCGACAGCGACGAAGTCGGGATAGATCTGGTGCGGGTTCTGCGGATCGCCCAGATACGTGTGGCCGCGGTTTGACTGATAAAAGCGGTCCTCCCACTGCACGACCATACCGAGGTGCTGGTTGTTGAGGATCACGGCCTTCGCGGCGATGCGTTCGATGTGTGCGGTGGCCAACTCCTGAATGTTCATCGTGAACGAGCCGTCGCCGTCGATGTCGATCACTTGTTTGTCAGGGCGCGCGACTTTCGCGCCAAGCGCGGCCGGATAACCGTGTCCCATGGCGCCCAAACCGCCCGAGGTGATCAGCATGCGCGGATGTTTGAACTTGTAGTACTGCGCCGCCCACATCTGGTGCTGGCCGACGCCCGTCGTGATGATCGCGTCGCCTTTGGTGAGTTCGTCCAGCAACTCGATGACGTACTGTGGCATGATGATTTCGTTGACGTCGCCTCTGAGAAATTCGCGGACGTACTGCGACTTGAGCACTTCGTCAGTGACCCGGTAGCGGAACGGATATTTCGCCTTCCACTCGGCAATCTGCTTGTGCCACGCCTCGAACTTCTTGCCCTTCACCGCCTTGTTGAGTTGCTGCAGCGCATATTTGATGTCGCTGACAACGGGCAGATGCGCGACCTTGTTCTTGTTGATCTCGCTCGGGTCAACGTCGATGTGGACGATCGTGCCGTGCTTGGCAAACTCGCTGACCTTGCTCGTGACACGGTCATCGAAACGAACGCCGAACGCCAGCAGCAGATCCGCTCTGTCGACCGCGTAGTTTGCGTACACAGTACCGTGCATGCCGAGCCACCGTAGCGAGAGCGGATGATCGGCAGGAATCGCCCCGATGCCCATGATCGTCGTGGCAACGGGGATATTGGTTTTCTCCGCGAACTCGCGCAACTCCGCGCTCGCGTTCGCCGAAATGATGCCGCCGCCACAGTAAACGACGGGCCGCTCGCTTTTTTCGATGAGGCCCGCAATCTCGTTGACGGCGATGTCGCTGATCCTCTTGTCGGGATTGTACCCGCGCAGGTTCACCTTGTCCGGAAACACCGGCCTGCAACTGCTTTGCTGGACGTCTTTGGGAATGTCGATGACGACCGGGCCGGGACGCCCCGTGGAGGCGATGTAGAACGCCTCTTGGATGACGCGCGGAATATCCTCGACGTTCATCACGAGATAACTGTGCTTGACTATCGGCAGTGTCATCCCGAAGACGTCTGTTTCCTGAAATGCGCTCTTGCCGATCATGGGACGGGGCACTTGACCCGTGATGGCGATCAGCGGGGCGGAATCCATAAAAGCGTCGGCGATGCCGGTGACCAGGTTGGTCGCGCCGGGACCGCTGGTGGCGAGGCAGACGCCAGGTCTGCCACAAACGCGCGCATAAGCTTCGGCGGCAAACGCTTCGCCCTGCTCGTGGCGAGGCAGAATCGTGCGGATCTTCTTCGAGCGCGTCAGCGACTGGTGCAATTCCATGCTCGCGCCGCCCGGGTAACCGAAGACGACCTCCACCCCTTCGTTCTCAAGGCATTTGATGACAATGTCCGCCCCTCGCATCAGGGGTCGTTCTTCTGCAGCAACTTCGACCTTTGGTGCTGTCGTTTTCGGTCGGTTTTTGACCGCCGTATTCGAATTCCTTGGCATAAAACTCTGAAAGACTAAGCTGATTGGGACAGAAATGTATACCCTCATCAGGGGTGCGAATCAATGCAAATCCCGATTCTTGCTGAGAACCGGCAGGGAGATCGTTACCTTGTGTGGCAAAGCTGAAAGTGATCAGTGGTTTCAGAATGAAGGCGGAGACAGTCCAGTTGGGGGCGCAGTTCCGATTGGCAACACGGCTTCATACATGAGCCGACGATGGCTTGTCACGAATACAGGTCTGACCCTGAACGACTGAACGACGGCCTAGGCCAGACGGTAAACGATGCGGGCTTTGCTGAGATCGTAAGGAGTCATTTCCATCTTCACGCGATCGCCGACGGACAACCGAATCCAGCGTTTGCGCATCTTGCCGGAGATGTGAGCCAGCACCTGATGCTTGTTGGGCAACTCGACGCGAAACATCGTGCCAGGCAGCACCGTGAGAACCGTTCCTTCTACATTCAACAACTGTTCCATGGGTTTTCCTTTCCAGCTTCATGCCTGTCGCGGTTTCTTCAGGCGTCAAAGGACAGGCTTTGACCCTGGCAACAAAGAGAGTCGACAACGGATCGGATAGCGGTTGCAGTATAACAGGTCTGGCAGGCGATTCAAGGCGCAAATTTGGCGTAGCGGTCATCGCTACAAGAGCATCCGCCCCGTCGCTATCCTTCGCTTGTCGCTGTGGGCTTGATTCACCTTTGAGATGTCGTTAGCCTGCAAGTGTGGATCCGATTTACCGACAGCTCGTCGAATTGCCTGATGACAATCAACCGCTTGCGTTCCGCACCGTTCACGAGGGTGTGTTGGTGGCGATTGATGATCGCGCGACCCGTGCGAGCGAGTTGAAGAAACTGTCGTGAAACCGATTTTTGATGTTCTCCACCAGGATGCCGGATCGTCAGCCCGGGCCGGGCGGTTGTACACGGCTCATGGCGCGGTGGAGACGCCCGTGTTCATGCCCGTGGCGACTCAGGGAACGGTGAAATGCATGTCGCCTGCCGAACTTCACGAACTGGGCGCGCAGATGATCGTTGGCAACACCTATCACCTCATCACGCGGCCCGGACTCGATCTGGTCCAGAAGTCGGGCGGGCTGCACAAGTTCATGGCGTGGGACGGGCCGATCCTGACCGACAGCGGCGGGTTCCAAGTGTTTTCGCTGGCGAAGTTGCGGAAGATTACCGATGACGGTGTCGAGTTTCAGTCGCATGTGGATGGGGCAACGTTCTTTCTCGGGCCGCGCGAGGCGATGGCGGCGCAGACCGTTTTGGGCAGCGATATTGCCATGGCGTTCGACGAATGTCCGCCGTGGCCGTGCGACCGAGAATACGCTTGCAGATGCGTCGAGCTGACACTACAGTGGGCGGCTTGTTGTCGGGAATTTGCAGGGCGAGCTTCCAGCTTGCCCGCCGACACTGCGACTGACAGCAATGAGGCAAGCCAGAGGCTTGCCCTACGGCAGTTGCTCTTTGGAATCGTGCAGGGGAGCATTTTTGCGGACTTGCGTGAGAAATGCAGTCGTGAACTCGTCGCGATGGATTTTGACGGTTATGCCGTCGGCGGCGTCAGCGTGGGTGAACCCCCGGACCTTGTGTCGGGGCAGATCGAAGCCACCGTGCCGCATTTGCCGGAGGATAAACCCCGGTACGTGATGGGCGTCGGCACGCCACCGCAAATGCTGGACATGATCGCGCGCGGCATTGATATGTTTGATTGCGTGCTGCCGACGCGCGCGGGGCGCAACGGGAGAATCTTTACGGCGACAGGCTCGTACGCGATCAAGAATGCCCAGTACCGCGAGGATTTCGGGCCGCTGGAAGAAGGCTGCGAATGTTACGCCTGCAGGCATTTCACGCGGGCCTACGTGCGTCACTTGTTTTGGGCCAACGAAATTCTCGGCTTGCGGCTGATGACGTGGCATAATCTGCACGTTTACCTGGGCCTGATGCAACGCGCCCGCAAAGCGATTGCGGCGGGCACATTTACGGAATTTAAGGAAGAGTTTATCGCGCATTACAAACAGGACTGTCATTCTGAGCGAAGCGAAGAATCTCAGTAGTGGAGGAGAGACCCTTCGCTCCGCTCAGGGTGACAACGTAGTGAGAGGACAGGACAAC
The DNA here is from genome assembly GCA_049510215.1 of Verrucomicrobiia bacterium. Lineage (GTDB taxonomy): Bacteria > Verrucomicrobiota > Verrucomicrobiia > Palsa-1439 > Palsa-1439 > JBEKZD01. The sequence continues at coordinate 40,944 of JBEKZD010000010.1, read as the reverse complement.
TGAAGATGAAGATGCTTAATCTGCTCGCCATGGCGCCAGCCACGCCACCGGGCACCGAACCAAATCCGCAGGGGCAGATGCTCCAGATGATCGGGATGTTTGCGATCCTCGGTGTGATGTTTTATTTTCTGCTCATCCGCCCGCAGCAGAAGCAGCGCAAAGAGCAGGAAAACATGATCAAGAACGTCAAGAGCGGCGACCGCATTCTGACCACGGGCGGTGTCTACGGCATCGTCACGAACGTCAAAGAGAAATCGCTGATGCTCAAGATCGCCGATAACGTGAAAGTCGAAATCGCCAAGAGCGCCATCGGCAGCGTGATTCAGAAATCTGCCGAGTCGGAAAGCTCAAGCAGCTAACAGCCGAGTCGCATCATTTCGCCATGAACAAACAGTTGCGTTGGAAATTCGCAGTCATCGCCGCCATTGCACTGATGTCGGTTTACGCCATCTTCCATTATGGGATCCAACTGGGCCTCGACCTGAAAGGCGGCACATCTTTCCTATTGCGGATGGACCTTTCCCAAATCGACAAAACGGGCCGTGGTCAAGCCGTGCAGCAAGCCATCGAGACTATCCGCAAACGCATCGACAAGTTTGGCGTTGCCGAGCCGGTCATTCAGGGCGAAGGCGAAGACCGGATTCTGGTGCAACTGCCTGGCTTGGAAGAAGGGCGTCGCCAGGAAGCGCGGCAAACCATTGGGCAAACGGCCTATCTGGAATTCCGGCTGGTTCACAAGAACAACGATGAACTTGCGGCCCAGGCTCTGAGCGATCCACGATTCACGCCGCCACTCGGCTATACCAACCTGACCTCTACCGAAACGCGGGAAGGCCGCACCGTCACGCGTGGTTACTACGTCAAACTTCGCCCCGAACAAGGCTTGACCGGCAAGTACGTCCAGCGCGCCTACGTGCAGTACGATCAGATCGGCCGCCCCTACATTGCTTTGACTTTCGACAATGAAGGCGGGGCAATCTTCGGGCGCGTCACTTCCGCCAATGTCGGTCGCCAACTGGCCATCATCCTCGATGGCGAGTTGCAGTCGGCGCCGGTTATTCAGGATGCGATCATGGGCGGTCACGCCCAGATCACCGGTTCGTTCAGTCTGCCCGATGCGCAGCGGTTGGCCAGCGTGCTGGAGAATCCGCTGCAGGCCCCGGTGAAAATTCTGGAGGAACGCGGCGTCGATCCGTCGCTCGGCAAGGATTCGATCGACAGCGGCGTGCGCGCGGCGGTGATTGGCACCATCGCGGTCGTGGTGTTCATGGTGGTTTACTACCTGGGCGCGGGTGTGGTTGCCGACATGGCGCTGATTTTCAATATTCTGGTCACGGTCGGCGTGCTGGCGATGTTCAAGTTCACGCTGACGCTGCCGGGCATCGCGGGCATCGTGCTGAGCATCGGCATGGCGGTGGATACGAACGTGCTGATTTACGAGCGCGTGCGCGAGGAACTGGCTGCCAACAAACCAATGCGCCCCGCCATCGCCGCCGCGTACTCGCGGGCGTTTCGCGTTATTTTCGACGCCCACTTCACGGCGATTCTGACCGCCGTAATTCTGATTTTCATGGGCGCAGGCCCGGTCAAAGGGTTTGGCGTCACGCTGGTCATCGGCCTGCTTGCCAACTTGTTTTCGGGCGTCTTCGGGACACGGGCGGTGTTCGACTGGCTGGTGGCGAACGGGTGGTTGAAGTCGTTTCCGATGCTGCACGTTTTCAAGCGGGTGCAGAAGATCAACTTCCTCGGCGTCTGGAAAATCGCGTTCGGATTGTCATGGCTGCTGATCGCCATGGGCATGGTCATGTTTGTCCACCGCGGCGGCTTGAACGTCGGCACCGGCGAAGTGTACGGGATCGATTTCAAGGGCGGCGACACAGCGACGCTGGGGTTCGTTCAGCGCGTCAACGCGGACGATGTTCGACGCAGCCTGGAAGAGAACGGGTTCAAGGAAGCCTACATTCAGTATGAGCATGATATGACGGGCGGCGGGGAAGTTCTGGCGCTGCGACTGCCCGAGGGACAGACCGAAGCGGTCGTCAAACATCTTGGGAACAACTATCCGCAGGCGCAGTTCAAAGTGCTGAGTTCGGAGCGGGTGGGCGCGGTCGTCGGCAACGAGTTGCTGAAGCAGGCGCTCTGGGCAATGGCGGTCTCGCTCATTGCGATCATGGCTTACATCGCCCTCCGGTTCGGAGAATTCTCTTACGGCTTGGGCGCGTTGGTCTCACTGATCCACGACGTGCTCATGACCGTTGGCCTGTTCTGCCTCTGGCCGTGGCCCCATCGTACCTTCTCCATGCCCGTCATGGCCGCCGTCCTGACGCTGATCGGGTACTCGATCAACGACACCATTGTCGTCTTCGACCGGATTCGCGAAAACAAGAAGCTCACGGGCGGCAGGCTCAACTACTTCGACTTGATCAACCGCAGCGTCAACGAGACCCTGTCGCGGACGATCCTGACGGCTGGCACAGTGTTTCTTTGCGCCGTCGCGCTGTACGGGTTTGGCGGGCGCGTGCTCAACGATTTCGCGTTCTGTTTCGTGGTGGGCGTGTTGACGGGCACGTACTCGTCGATCTACATCGCCAGCCCGTGCGTGCTCTGGTATCACCGCAAAGAAGGCGTCAAAGCCAGGGCCGTCGCCAAGAAATCCGAGCCCGCTAAGGCGTAAATCGTGGAACGGGCTGCCAGCCCGTTCGCGGCGATGGATTGAACGGGCTGGATGCCCATTCTACAGAATGGCCATGAACACACGCTGGGTCATTGCAGAACCCAAACCGGCACTCGTCGAGACTCTCACTCGCGAACTCCGCATCCCGCCACCGCTGGCGCAAGTGCTGGTGAACCGCGGCTTCCAGGACGCTGAGTATGCTGAGAAGTTCCTCAATCCGAAACTCCGCCACCTCACCGACCCGTTCGAGCTTCCCGACATGGCGGCGGCTGTGGATCGCATTCTCAGCGGAATCGAGCAGAAGCAGCGGATCGTGATTTACGGCGATTACGATGTGGACGGTGTCACATCGAGCGCGTTGCTCATCCGTGTGCTGCGCGCGGCGGGCGCGACGGTCGAGAATTTTCTGCCGCATCGGATGGACGAAGGCTACGGCCTGAGCAATGAGGGCGTGGCGCGCTGCCTGAAGGAACTCGAGCCGGAACTGCTTGTTGCCGTTGACTGCGGGACGAGTTCCGCGAGTGAGATCGCCGACCTGAAGCGTCACAAGGTCGAGACCATCGTACTCGATCATCACGAACCGCCGGAGAAGCTGCCGGAGTGTATTGGTGTGGTCAATCCCAAGCGAGTTGTAGCCGCGAATCTTATTCGCGGCGGGATGGAAGAGCCGCGAAAAGGTTTCGCGGCTACAAGCCCTTGGCTGCCGCTCGCCTCCGTCGGCGTGTCATTCAAATTCGCTCACGCGCTGCAGAAGCGCGCCCGTGAGCGCGGTTCGCCTTGGGCCAAGGAGTTTGACCTGCGTGATCATCTCGACCTTGTCGCCATTGGCACGGTGGCCGATATCGTGCCGCTGACAGGCGAGAACCGCATCCTCGTCAAGGCGGGTCTCGAACGGTTACCGCGCACGCGGAAGATCGGCCTGCTGGCTCTGATGGAGATTGCCGGTGTGCCCCACCTTGGCGGGGTGAATCCCCATCACATTGGTCACGCTCCGAGCGTGATTGGCTTTCGCATCGGGCCGCGCCTGAACGCCGCGGGGCGACTCGGCGACGCAATGGCAGCGCTCGAGTTATTGCTGACGGACAACGCAGCGCGTGCGCAGGAACTGGCAAAACTCCTTAATGATCACAATGCCCAGCGCCAGCAGATCGAAGAACGGATCGTCAAGGAGGCGACGGAAATGGTGCGTGCCGACGTGGACCTGAATCGCGCGCGAGTGCTGGTGCTGGCTCGCGAAGGCTGGCACGTTGGCGTCATTGGCATCGTCGCCTCGCGGATCCAGCAGGAATTTTACCGGCCCACAGTGGTCATCAGCACGGAGAATGGCATCGGCAAAGGATCATGCCGCAGCATTGCGGGGTTTTCGATTGTCGCAGCTCTGGCGCATTGCGCGCCTCTGCTGGAACGGTTTGGCGGACATGAGATGGCGGCCGGCTTGAGCGTGCAGGCCGAAAAGATTCCGGAGCTGCGGCGCGCGCTGAACGACTACGCCGCGTCCCGCTGTGGCGGGATGAAGGACGAGGATTGGCTGCCGCAGGTCAGGGTCGATGCAGTGATTCGGCTCGATGAACTGGATGAAGATTTTTTCGCCCAGCTTGAACGATTTGAACCTTGTGGCCCGGGGAATCCTTCGCCCGTCTTTGCGGTGCGCGGCGTCAAGATGCGTGGCATACCGCGCGTGGTTGGCAAAGACCACTTGAAGTTCAACGTGACGGACGGAGGGACGACGGTCGAGGCCATCTGGTTTGGGAAGGCAGACCGCGAACTGCCGGCGGCCACGTTCGACATCGCCTTCGCCCCGGAGATCAATGAGTTCCGCGGCGAGCAGACGGTGCAATTGAAGGTGAAGGACGTGCGTCCCGTGTTGTAGCGGCGCTTCTGCGAAGCGCCGAACGTTCATTTGGAGGGACGCGCTCCGTCGCGTCCGTCTCACCAACGCGGCCACGACGGAGCGTGGCCCTCCACCCCCCGTACCCATCAAGTCAACTCTGTCGGAGCAGCTAAACTGCCCATCCAACCGTCTGCTCTTCGGCGACAACCTCACCCGGCTAAACATCGCTGCAGCCGACAGCCGCTGGCGCTTTCTCCTTCGCTTCGCTACGGCGCAACAAGTCAGTTTTCGATTGGTCTGGTTGCAGGTCTGGCTGCGCATCCCGCGCTCTCTCGGCATCCGTGTCCAAATTGCAACTGTCAGTTGCAATCTAGACGAGCAGGCGTATGTTACAGGTAGAGAGTCGGACAGCGGTGAGGGAAGACAGGGTTTGAAGTTCGACTCTCTTTTTTGTGGCTCTGAATGGCCCGCCGCGCCAGCCGAATCCCGTGCAATCAGACCGGATCAAACCGTTTGGGCGTGGCTGGATTGCTCGCGGGGCATGGATGTTGCCGCGCGCGCCGTCAGGCCGGCCTTCAGGACGCGACCGCTCTTGATGCAGTTCGCGCAGACCTTGATCTTGCCCCGACGTCCTGTGTCGGGGTCGACGATGGCGTGAACAACCTGCAGGTTTGGCTTGAACAAACGCGGCGTGACGGCGGTGATGTGCTGGCCGATACCGCCCGTTTTCTTGGCCTGACCGCGCCGCAGGATGCGGTTACCGCGCACCCCGCCTTTGCCACAAATTTCACAACGTCGAGACATTTTGTTGACTCCATTCCGTTTGAGAGCGGCGAACAATAGCCAAACCATGGCCGTCGCGCAAGGCAAAAGTTGAGTGCCTTCCAGCCGACAGGGTCGCGATCTTCCTGCGCATCCTTTTTTCCAGCGGACAAGCAGGGTGCAGCCTGTTAGATTGCTCCGAACTCGAGAGAATGAAACGCGACTTGGCTGCTCTTTCCGGGGAAACGTTCGACCTGCTCGTCATCGGAGGAGGAATCTTCGGCGCGGGCGTCGCGCGGGATGCGGCGTTGCGGGGCTGGCGGGTCGCTCTGGTCGAGAAGGCTGACTTTGCGAGCGGCACTTCGAGTCGTTCGTCGAAGCTGATTCACGGCGGGTTTCGTTATCTGGAGCAGTACGCGTTTGGCTTGGTTGCCGAAGCCTGCCGCGAACGGCGGATTCTGCAACGCATCGCGCCGCATCTGGTGCGTCCGCTGCCCTTCCTTATGCCGGTGTACGAAGGCGATCACCGCGGGTTCACAAAGATTCGACTCGGAATGACCCTCTACGATCTGATGGCTTGGTATCGGAACGTCACGCCGCATCAATCGCTCGCGCCTGACGCCGCGCGTGCAAAGGAACCAGCACTGGCCCCGACACAGGTGTCGGGGCTGGCTCGGCGTGGTCTGCGGGGCGCGGTGCTGTTCTACGATTGCCAGGAGGATGACGCGCGGTTCTGCCTGGAAAACGTCATTCACGCAGCCGAATGCGGAGCGGTGTGCGCGAACTATTGCGAAGTCACCGGGTTCGTGGCGCGCGAGGGTCGCATTGTCGCCGCGCGCGTCACCGACCGATTGAAAGGTGGTGAAACGTTCGAGATCAGCGCCCGCGCCTTCGTGAACGCTGCCGGCCCGTGGGTGGAAGCGGTTGCGAACCTGACTCCCTTCGATGGTCGCCGTGTCGCGCTCAGTCCGACGAAAGGAGTTCATCTTCTGTTGCCGCGCCTCACGCAGCAGCACGCCGTTTCTTTCCAGTCCCGTTCAGCGCGGGATGGCCGCATCATGTTCATCATTCCGTGGGGTGAGTATTCGATCGTCGGGACAACCGACACCGATTGGCGAGGCGATCCCGGCCAAGTGCGAGCCGAACCGGCGGACATCGATTACCTGTTGGCCGAGGTGCGGGCGGTTCTGCCCGGCAGTTCGGTAACATCGTCCGACATCATTACCACGTTCGCCGGCGTCCGCGCCCTGTTGCACTCGGAGGTTGCGAATCCTTCGTGGCGCTCGCGCGAGTACCGCATCGTCCGTCACGGCGAAAACCTGATCAGCATCGCCGGTGGCAAGTACACCACCTACCGCGCGATCGCTGAGGAGGCGGTCAATCGGGTTTCCAGATTGCTCGGGTCGCGCGCTGCGCCTTGTCGCACGGCCGAGACGCCGCTTCCTCAACACCGTCCGCCGTTGTCGGGAGAGAGGATCGCAGACTCGCCCGTCGTTTACGCGAGCGACATTGCTCACGCCTCGGAGTATGAAATGGCTGTGACGGTCAGTGACGTGATGCGTCGACGCACAAGCCTCGCTCTCAGCCGCCATGGCGGCGCTGAGACCGCCGCGGCGGTCGCCAGACTGATGGCAGCGCATCTTGGCTGGAGCGATGATCAGAAGGGCCGTTATCTCCAACAGTATCTCGACGAATGGAAGCAGGCTCTCCCGTGAAGAATCGTACCCTGATCATTGCTCACCGTGGCTGGAGCAGCCGCTTCACCGAGAACACGCTGCCCGCAATCCGCGCGGCGCTGAACTTGGGCGTTGATTTCGTCGAGATCGACGTTCATGAGACCCGTGACGGTGAGATTGTCGTATTTCATGATTATCGGCTTAATCGATTATGCGGCGTGCGCGGCTGGCTGCGGAACAAGACGCTGGCGGAACTGAAGGAACTCAATGCTAGCATTCCAACGCTGGCCGAGGTGCTCCGCGCCTGTCGCGGCAAGGCACGCGTTCTGATCGAAATCAAGCGGGCAGATCCACGCAAGATTGCCGCACTGATTGAGAAGTGGGGAATGCAGGCGGACGTCATCGTTTTTTCGCTCTCGGTGGCGCGAATGAGGCAGTTTGCCGAGGCAAATCCCGACATCCCGCGTTTCGGCCTCGTCGCGCGGAACTCGAGACGCGCGATTTCCCGTCTCAATGCGTCCGTGTCCGTTGAAGGACTGGGACTCAGCCGTCGCCTCGTGAGGTCGCGCGATATTGTGGAGAGAATCCATCGGAACGGATGGAAGCTTTTCGTTTGGACCGTCAACCAGCCAACAGAAATGCAGCGGCTCATTTCGTGGGGAGTGGACGGCTTGATCACGAACCATCCCGACCGCGCCCTCGCTTTAACTTTTTAACGCTTTTAACTTCTTTAACGATTCGGTATTGTCTGGCGCATGCTGCAGATCATTTTCAGCCCGGTCAGCGCGAAGGAACTGGCGGCGGTGCCGCGTAATCTCCAACTCGAACTGATCGACGGGTTTCAGTTGTTGCCGCAGGACTTCGAGAAGGCCGACGAGAAGTTCGGCCAGTTGACGCGTGGCGGGAAAAAGATTTACCGCTACCGCGTCAAGGACTACCGCATCTACTTCGAGAAAAAGAACGGCATGATCAACGTCCTGTGCATCCTCAACAAGAACTCGCTCAAAGATTTCTTTTTCCGCAGCAAACTGCCGATCTCCGAGGATCAACTCCTCCAAGAAAACCCCAAGTTCTGGCAATTGCTGGAGACCGGCGGCACGAAACAGTAGTCCGCGCCTAGTCGAAAAGCGCCAGTTGCGCAGGTGATGGACGACGAAACGCGGCGGTGGAGAGTGTCGGTTCCGACTTGTCAATGCCGGCTTTGCGGCAGGCGGCGTGGAAGAGTGCGGAGAGTTGTTTGGCAAAGATCCCCTTCCCGCGCATGCGGGAGCCAAAACTCGAGTCATTGAGTTTGCCACCGCGAACCGCGCGGATCGCTGCGAGCACTTTCTCTTTGCGCTCGGGCATGTGCTGGGTCAACCACTCTTCGAAGAGCGGAGCGACCGCGTAGGGGAGACGCACAGGAACGAAGCAGGCGAATTGCGCGCCGGCGTTCGCGACGGCAGAAATGATCGACGGCAATTCGTGATCGGTGAGGCCGGGGATCACGGGCGCAATCATCGCGCCGACCGGGATGTTGGCGCGGGACAAGGCTTGGATCGCTTCCAGCCGTCGCGTTGGCTGCGTCGTTCGCGGCTCCAAGATGCGAGCCAGGTCTGCATCAAGGGTGGTGACCGAAAGGAAAACCGCTGCGGCTTGATGCTTGGCGAGTTCCGACAGCAAGTCGATGTCGCGGGTGACGAGGTAATTTTTCGTGATGATGGCGACAGGGTTGCGGAATTCGGCCAGCACTTCGAGACAGCGCCGCGTGATCTTGAGCTTGCGTTCGATGGGCTGATACGGATCGGTCACGCCGCTCATCGCCAACACCTGCGGCTCCCAGCGTTTCGCGGACAGTTCACGGCGCAACAACTCCGGTGCGTTTTCCTTCACCAGAATCTTCGTCTCGAAATCGAGTCCCGCCGACATGCCGAGATACTCGTGGTAGGGCCGCGCGTAGCAATAGATGCAACCGTGCTCGCAACCGCGATACGGATTGACGCTCGCGCTGAAGCCGACATCGGGACTGTCGTTGTACGTGATGATCGATTGCGACAGATCTCTGAGAAACTGTGTCCGGGGCGACGGCGCTTCTTCCTCGGCCGATTCCGGATCGCGTTCGTAGGAAATGGACTCGAAGCGGTTGGGCGGGTTCCCCGCTGCACCGCGTCCGCGAACCGCGTGAGAAGGATCTTTCATCGCGCTTTAATTCTTCCACAACCCCATGTGTATCGACGACGATGACAACGTCGTGTCTGGAGAAAGCCACCGGTCTCACCAAAGTATAAGCACTCGACAGCAATTTGGAAGGCCAGCGCAAAAAATTGCTCGACGCGCGGAACTTTGGTAGGCTTTCGGTGTCCGACACTCAGAACAGGAGACCAATCATGATCAACGGACGCAAACTGGCAGCCATTCTGACCGCAATTTTCTTAACTCACGCGAGCCTCGCCGCCGACAGGGCTATCGCCGCAGCCGAGGCACAGGGAAAACCAGAGGAGGGCGTCGCGCTCACCATTTACAACCAGAACTTCGGCGTCGTCCGCGAGCGACGCAAAGTCAACGTCGCCGAGAAGCTGGGCACGATCCGTTTCACCGACGTGGCTGCGCAGATCGACGGCACCAGCGTCAGCTTCAAGTCGCTCACCGATCCCGACGCCACGGTGCTGGAGCAGAACTACGAGTACGACCTCGTCTCGGCGGACAAGCTGTTGCAGAAGTACATCGACAAGCCGATCACCGTGCTCACGAAGGACGGCTCGCGTTACTCGGGCAACCTGCTCAGCTTCGACGGCAACCAACTCGTCATCCGGCAATACGGCGACAAAGGTGATCTCGCGATGGTCCAGCGCGGCGACAACGTCAAAGACATCCAGTTCAGTGCGCTACCCGAAGGACTGATCACCAAGCCCACGCTCGTCTGGAAACTGGCGACAGAGAAAGTCGGGGACCAACTCGTCGAAGTCGCGTACCAAACGGGCGGCATCAACTGGCAGTCCGATTACAACGCCGTGCTCAACGCCGACGACACGCACCTCGATCTCAGCGGCTGGGTCACGGTCAACAACCAGTCCGGCGCGACCTACAAGGACGCGAAACTCAAGCTGATCGCCGGCGACGTCCGGCGCGTGCAACCGCCGCAGACTATGCCGATGTCCGGAATGGCGAGACGCGGGATGGTGGCCGGTGAAGGCGGCTTCGAAGAGAAAGCGTTTTTCGAATACCACCTTTACACGTTGGGCCGGCCCACGACCGTCGCCGACAACCAGACCAAGCAGATCGAATTGCTCAAGACTGCCGAGGTTCCCGTGAAGAAGGTGTTCCTTTACGAAGGCGCGCCGCAATTTCGTTGGTATGGCGGCCTCGTCACCGACGCCGGTTACGGCAGCGAGGGAGGCAACAAGAAGGTCAACGTCATCATCGAACTGAAGAACTCGAAGGACAATCACATGGGCATGCCGTTGCCCAAAGGCAAGGTGCGCCTCTACAAACGCGATCCTGCCGATGCCTCATTGGAATTCATCGGCGAAGACCAGATCGATCACACGCCGAAAGACGAAACCGTGCGACTGCACATCGGCGACGCGTTCGACATCGTCGGCGAACGCAAGCGCACCGACTTCCACGTGGACACCGCCAGCCACGTAATGATCGAGAGCTTCGAGATTCGCGTCCGCAATCACAAGACCGAGGCCGCCGAAGTCCTCGTCAAGGAACCGCTCTATCGCTGGAACAACTGGGAGATCACCCAGACCAGCCACAAGTGGACGAAGTACGACGCCAGCACGATCCACTTCCCTGTCCAGGTGGACAAGGACGGCGAACAGGTCATCACTTATACGGTGCGGTATACGTGGTAGGAAGCCGGTCGCAGAACGTAGCGGAGAATCAGGCCGCTTGGAAGCGCGACCCGCCGCTGTACTTCGTAACCATTTGCACAGCGAAACGAAAACGTTTGTTAGCGGACGACGCCGTCCAGCGGCGGTTTTTGCCTCATTCCCGCATTGATTTTGCGGTGGAATGTGCGTTAATGGCCGCCCGATTCCGATGGCAACCAAGGGCGTCATTTTCGACATGGACGGCACGATCACCGCGCCGAATCTCGATTTTGCGGGGATCAAGGCCGAGGCGGGCATCGGCGACGTGGATATGCTGGATTATCTGCGCGCGGCGACGGGCGCGGAGTACGAGCGCATTCACGGGCTGCTGATGCGATTCGAAAAGAGGGGCGTCGCCAACGCGAAGTTGAACCGTGGGGCGCGCACGTTGTTGAACGCGCTGGCCAAACAGAGGATTCCAGCGGCACTGCTGACCCGTAACTCGCGTCGGTCGGTGGATGCCGTTTGCCGCAAACTGAAATTGAAGTTCGACGTGACGGTCACACGCGAGGACGGCCCGCACAAGCCCGCACCCGAGCCGATCTGGAGGATTGCGAAACGCTGGAAGGCGAAACCGGACGAGTTGCTGATGGTCGGGGATTATAAGTGGGACGTGCTTTGCGCCAAGAACGCAGGCACGCTGTGCGCCGTCCTGGTCAACGGCGGCGGCGTTCCTGATTGGGCGAAGGATGCGGACTTTATCATCAAGCGGCTGAGCGAGGTAATTGAGATCATTGAAGGGATGAGGGCGGAAGGATGAGGGATGAAAAACGACAAAAAGGTCCTCGGGCGGGTAAGAAGAATTCATCCATCATCTCGCGCCACAAGGCGGACCCGCCCACCAGTGGGCCTCATCCTTCATCCTTTTCATTTGTCGTCGGCATGGTGACCTGTTCGTCGCGGGCCGAGGCGCGGAAACTGGCGAAGGCGGTGCTGACAAAGAAGCTGGCGGCGTGCGTGAACGTTTTGGACGGCGTTGAGTCTCACTACTGGTGGCAGGGGAAATTGGAAGAAGCCAGGGAGTGCTTGTTGCTGATCAAGACGACCAAGGCAAAGGCGGACGCCGTGACACAAGCGATCAGGTCGGCGCACAGTTACGAGGTTCCCGAAGTGATTTTTCTGCCTATCGTGCAAGGAGAGGGGAAGTATCTCAAATGGATAAGGGTGTCAGTCAGATGACGAGCAACAATGTAGGGGCGCACCTGCGTGTGCGCCCAATCCGATGGGGTTGGCGAATGGGCAGACACATAGGTCCGCCGCTACTGTTGCTTTGGGCGTCACTCGCCCGCGCCGACCGCATCGACGATCTCGTCAAGCAGATCGGCAGCACGAACGACGAGCAGCGCGCGGACGCGGTGGAGATGCTGACGCAGGTCGGCGGGGCGCGCGTTGAGAAACAGTTTCGCCAGATGTTGGAGTCGAAGAATCCCGAGCAGCGGCAGATGGCGGTGGTCGGTTTGCTGCAGATTAGCGATGCAGATGAGGATTTGGAGCGCGTACGGGCGCGGCTGAAGGACGAGGATTCGACGGTGCGCTGGTCGGCGGCGCTGGCGCTGGGTCAGAGCGGGCGCGTGGAGGCGATCCCGTGGTTGCAGGAGGTTGCCAAGTCTGACGACGCGGACTCGGTCAAGGAGGTGGCGAACGACGCGGTGGCGAAATTGCAGTTGAGCATCCGCTGGGTGCGAACGCTGCCCGAGGCGTTGAAGCAGGCGCGCGAGTTGAACAAGCCGGTGCTGGCGTATTTTTTCACGCACGGCTCGGAGTTCTGTGAGAAAATGGAGGAAGGGTTGCTGACAGATCGGGCGGTGCTCGACGAGGCGGAGAAGTTTGTCTGCGTGCGCTTGGACGCGGCGAAGGATGCCGATGCGGCGCGGAAGTTTGACGTGCGCGGCGCGCCGACGATCCTGTTGTTGGATGGCGAAGGGAACGAAAGGTCGCGTGTGACGGGGCTGGTGGAAAAATCGGTACTGCTGGGCAAGTTGTCGGAGGCGCGCCGGAGCAAGCTGACGTTTCTGGAGGCGCGGCGGTTGGCGCTGAGGGATCCCGCGAACGTACAAGCCAATTGGAAGGTGGCGGAGACGTATCTGGAGGAAGGCCGTGAAGATTTGGCCGAGCCGAATTTGCGGAACGTGATCGGGCACGACGAAGAAAATCGATATGGCTACACCGACAACGCGATGTTCGCGTTGGGGTTCGTGCTCGGCAAACGCGGCCAGTACGCGCAGGCGGTGTACAGTCTGAAACATTTGATCGAACGCTGGCCGAGTTTTAAGGACAAAGACAAGGCGCTATATTGTCTGGGCTTGAGCCAGTTGGCGCTGGGCCAACAGGAGCAAGGGCGGGCGACACTGGAGGAGTTGATTCGTGAATTTCCGGATGGCGCGGTGGCGAAAGCGGCGAAACAGGCGCTGGAAAAACTGGGGAGCAAATGATGACAAGAATTGTGAAGACAGGGAGCATCGTGCTGGGCTTGGTTCTGGCGATCGGCTCCTTGAATGCGGCAGAGGAGTTGAGCGAAAGGGACAAACACGCGGTCGCCGAGGCGGACAAGTTCGTCGAGCGGGGTAATCAATTTGAGAAGAACGGCTCTCTTCCACGCGCGAAGGCTGAATATCAGAGAGCTCTCAAGGCTTTTCCCCGTCATCTCGATGCACTCTACAACCTCGCCATCGCGTGCGAGAAGTTAAACCAAAAGGGAGAGGCGATCGAGACGTATAAGCATTATCTGGAGATCAAGCCCGACGACGCGGACGTGTGGACACAGTTGGGCGTCCTTTACGACGATAGCGGCAAGAAAACCGACGCGCAGGCGGCGTACGAAAAGGCGCTGGCACTCAACCCGAAATTCGGTCGCGCTCATCACAATCTGGGCGTGCTGTTGGAGGAACAGGGCAAACTGGACGAAGCGCAGAAGCATTTGGAGGCGTTTGTACAAATTGGAGAGCAGGCGGGCCGTCCAAACGGAGATGCCTGTTACAGCTTGGGATGTCTGTATCTGGCCCGTGGACGGGTCAAGGACGCCAAGATTCTGCTGCAGAAGGCGCTCGATGTCGATCCGGCCGTTTTTTATTACAACAACGCAATGGGCGACGTTTACCTCGCCGAGAAGCGACCTGATTTGGCGCTCGTCCACTACAAGAAAGCTGTCGAGAAGAATGAGAAATACGCGCTGCCCTACAGCGGCATGGGCGACGCTTACCGCCAGCTCAAGGACACCGACAAGGCCGCACGAGCCTATCGCAAAGCGCTGGAATTGCGGCCTGATTATCCGGTTGTGCACTACAAACTCGGTTTGCTTTACGAGGATTCCAATCCAGCCGAGGCGATAAAAGGTTTTGAAAAATACCTCGCTTCTGGTAAGAATCTGGAGCTTCAAAAAGAAGCGACAGAGAAGTTGGACAAACTGAAAAAGGCAAATCAGGCGCAACCAAAGCAACCGTAGGTCTCATCATGTCACAGCATTCGAGTTTGAAGTCGGCGAACAAGATCAAGGCGCGGCGCAACGTTCTCAAGCGGTTCGAGCGCGTCGAGCAGTTGAAGAAGCAGGGCCGCTGGAAAGAGGGTCAGCGCGTGTTCGGCCTGCCCAAGACCAAGCCGGAGTAGACCGGGTAGGGACGGACCGCCGGGCCGTCCGCTGGCAGAAACGACGGCTCGCCCGGCGGTCGAGCCCTACCACTTACTGTGCTGGTACGTCTTCAGAAATTGCTGGCGGAAGCGGGAGTCGGCTCGCGGCGTCGTTGCGAGCAACTCATCCAGCAAGGCAAGATTTCCGTCAACGGCGAGCGCGTCACCACGCTCGGCACGAAAGTCGATCCAGAGACTGACCGGGTCATGCTCGGCTCGAAGCCCGTCGCGGCGGAACGCAAGATTTACATCGCGCTGAACAAACCCACAGGCGTCCTCTGCACCAACCGCGACACGCACGGACGCAAACGGGTGCTCGATTTGCTGCCGCGATCGCTACCGAGGCTTTACACGGTCGGCCGCCTTGATCAGGACACGGAGGGACTGCTGTTCCTGACAAACGACGGCAATTTTAGCTTGCGGCTCACGCATCCACGCTACAAAATGCCCAAGACGTATCTGGTTGAAGTCGATGGGGAACTGAAAAACGAGCAGATCGCTCGATTGCTCGAGGGGGTTCACAGCGAAGGACAGGTGTTGCGCGCCGAAAAAGTGTTTCAGGTGCGCCCCTGCGGCAAGACCACCGAACTGCGGTTGGTCATCCGCGAGGGGAAAAAGCGCCAGATACGTCGGATGTTGGCAGCCGTTGGCCATCCCGTCGTGCGGCTCACGCGGCTGTCGGTTCATTCGGTCACTTTGGGGGATTTGAAAACAGGACAATGGAGGTATCTGACAGATGAAGAAATTCACAAGCTCATGCAATTTTGATCCCGCTCCGGGCGTGACTCGTCGGCTGGCAATCCTTGGCATAGTGATGGCGTGCGCCGCGCTTGTTGCAACCGGCAGCACGCGCGCCGATTCAATGCTTGCTCAAGCCGCTCCGCCCGCCAGCAGCAATGGTCGCGGCACCGTGTTGAAGGATCGCGTCAGCATTCGTTCGCGCGCCGACAAGAACTCCGAAATCGTCGCCCAGGTCAACAAGGGCGACAGTCTCGAAGTGCTCAACCGCAAAGGCACCTGGCTGCACATCGAGTTGCCGTCGAGCGGCAAGTGCTACGTGTCCACCAAGCTTATCAAGGAGGGCGCCAGCACCGCCGACGCCGTCAACGTTCGTTGTGGCCCGAACGCCAACCACGACGTCGTCGGCAAGCTCGCCAAAGGCGAGAAGGTCGAGATCGTGAAGGCTGAAGGCGCATGGACGCACATCAAGCCCACGGCGCATTGCACAGGCTGGATTGCGGCAGAGTTTGTGGAAGTTGCCGCGCCTGCACCTGAAGTGGCATCGCCTCCGGTCGCGTTGCCTATTGCTCCCCTGCCAGCGGCGTCGGGGATCAAACCCGCTGAGGCCGAGGCCGAAGTTCACGTCCAATACGTCGTAAATGACGGCATTCTGGCCTCCGTTGGAGACGAAACCAATCCGCCTGCTTCGCATGAATTGAGAACAGAAGAGGTCGAAGGCCGTTCGTATCGCATTGCGTATCTGGAGACCACTGAGAAAAACCTGGCCCGCTACGAAGGCAAGCACGTGCGCGTGTTTGGCAATGAACGCTGGCGCAAGACCGACCGGTATCCCGTCATCGCCGTCGAACGCATCGACATGGTGTGGTAAGATTGCTGCATGGCCGCCAAACTTATTGACGGCAAAGCGATCGCTGAACAGATCAACGCCGAGACCGCTGCCGAGATTGCCCGCCTCAATCACGCTCCGAGCGTGATCAAGGCTGAGCGCCAACTGACGCCGGGACTGGCCGTCGTGCTCGTTGGCGACAATCCTGCCAGCGCCGCCTACGTCGCGTCCAAGGACAGAATGTGCGCGCGCCTCGGCCTGCACTCCGAGCGCATCGGCCTCCCTGCTTCTACGCAGCAAGGCGCGCTGCTGGCGGTCATCAATGATCTGAATTTTAAGAAACAGGTCCACGGCATTCTCGTCCAGTCGCCGTTGCCGACGCAGATTTCCGAAGACGCCATCTTCTCCGCAATTGATCCGAGCAAGGATGTGGACGGCTTTCACCCGATCAACGTTGGAAAACTGGCGTTGGGCGACCCGACGGGGTTCGTTCCGTGCACGCCGGCGGGCGTCCACCAGCTTCTCATCCGCAGCGGCGTCGCCGTCGAAGGCGCGCACGTGGTTGTGTTGGGCCGCAGCCGGATCGTCGGTCGCCCCGTGTCGTTGATTCTCTCGCAGAAAGCTCCGCACGCCAACGCCACCGTGACCGTCTGCCACTCGCGGAGCAAAAACATGGCAGAGATTTGTCGGTCGGCAGACATCCTGATCGCAGCCATCGGTTCGCCTCGTTTTGTGAAGGCCGACATGGTGCGCCAAGGTGCGGTGGTCATTGACGTGGGAATCAATCGCGTCGAGGACAAGACGGCGGAGAAAGGTTACCGGCTCGTCGGCGACGTGGATTTCGACGCGGTTTCCGCCAAAGCTTCCCTGATCACGCCCGTGCCCGGCGGCGTCGGCCCGATGACGATTGCGATGCTGATGCACAACACCGTCCGCGCCGCCAAAATGCGCCACGGGATTGTGTAAAGCCTGCGCAAGCCTGAAACAGTAGGGTAGGCGTCTCGCCTGCCGCTGTCACGCTTCACGCTCCACGTTCGCTTCCGCCGCCCCGGCAAGAGATTGAATAATGGATAGACGCGGCCCCAAGTCGCGCCAAGTCGTTCCAGCAAGCAAGTAAACCGACGCATGTGCCTCCGAAGGAAATGTGTGTTGTGCTGTACTTTTCATTACGGCTTTGGTACTATGATAGCGGTCACAGATAAGCGAGAGACGGTGTGTGGGGCAGGTGAGAAATGCAACTATGAACTGCGCGCGCACGAGAGCGAGTTTTTGGGCTTTGGCGCTGTATCTGAGTTGGACGTCCGGCTTGTGGGCTCAGCCCGAGTTTCAGAACCTGGATTTTGAAGATGCGAACGTAAGTGACCAACCCCCGTGTAATATGGGGCAATATGCGTCTGTCGAGAATGCGCTTCCGGGCTGGTCGGCATATTATGGCACAAACCTGCAAACACAAGTCAGGCAGAACTCTGTTACCATCGGGTCCGAAAATATCAGCATCTTTGGACCGGAATATTGTCCCGAGTATGGGGTGGTGGCACTAGAAGGTGTTTACTCGGTCAGCCTTCAGGGTGGTTGCTACACGGGGGCAAACAAAGTGAGCATCGTGCAAACGGGTCTGATACCTGCTTGGGCGAATTCCCTCCAGTTCAAAGCTTCTTCCACGAATGGCCTCAGCGTTACAATCGGTAGTCAGAGCGTTCCTTTCGTTTCGATAGGTAACGATCTATACGCTTGTGCTGTTTCGGCGTTCGCGGGCTTGGAGGAGGAACTCGGGTTCACAGGGGCGACCTGCTCTTATTGTATACTGGACGCGATCACGTTTTCGCCTCAGTTCCCACCGACTGTGGCAGCATTCATTGGCAGTCCGACTAGCGGGTGGGCCCCTTTGACGGTGACGTTCACGGACATATCGTGTGGCTCGATCACCAATCGGTTCTGGGACTTCGGGGACGGCAATACTACCAACACGACAGGCACCAGTTTGCAGCACACCTACAGCGCCGGTATCTACAGCGTCAGTCTGACAGTCAGCGGCTTGGCCGGCAGCGATACCAACACCAAGTCCAACTACATTGAGGCGGTCGCGCCGCGAGCACCGTGCTCCACATACGTCCTCGGCTGGGGCGACGACTCTAGGGGCCAAGCAGACCCACCGGTGGTTCTTAACGGAGTGGTGGCCGTCGCTGCCGGTGCGTTCCACAGTTTGGCGTTGAAGAGCGACGGCACCGTCGTCGGATGGGGTGATAATACTACCACGCCATCCGGGTTGAGCAACGCGATGGCCATCGCTGCCGGCGCATACCACAATCTGGCATTGAAAAGTGACGGCACCGTCGTCGGATGGGGCGACAATGGTTCTGGCGAGTCGACAATACCTTCGGGATTGAGCAATGTAGTGGCCATCGCCGCCGGCGGCTGGCACAGTTTGGCATTAATGGGCGACGGCACCGTCGTAGGATGGGGTGACAACACCTACGGCCAATCCACACCACCCACAGGATTGACTGGAGTGGCAGCCATTGCCGCTGGCGTCTCGCACAGTTTGGCATTAAAGAGCGACGGCACCGTCGTCGGGTGGGGGTACAATAGCACTGGTCAAACGACTGTGCCGTCTTGGCTGAGCAACGTGGTGGCCGTCGCTGCCGGTGCGTTTCACAGTTTGGCGATGAAGAGTGATGGCACCGTCGTAGGATGGGGATTCACGGCGCCGCCAGTAGGACTAAGCAATGTGGTAGCCATTAGTGCCGGCTACTACCACAGTCTGGCGTTAATGAGCGACGGCACCTCGGTTGATTGGAGCTATTACGACAACCTAGCGCCGCCAGCCGGGCTGAGCAACGTGGTGGCCATTGCCGCCGGTTGGCACTATAACTTGGCGGTAATATCGCCGTGTTTTGTCAGCCCCCCATCTGCGCTCACGGCGACGGCCGTCTCATGGAACCAAATCGATCTGTCGTGGACGGACAACTCCAACAACGAGGACGGGTTCAAGATCGAGCGGGCACCGGACAGCGGTGGCAGTCCGGGAACCTGGGCGCAGATTGCGACCGTGGTGAGTAACGTCACCGCCTACAGCGATACCGGACTGTCACCGAACACGAAGTACTGGTACCGCGTGCGAGCGTACAACATCGATAACGATTCACGCTACAGCGATCAAGCGAGCGACACCACCCTGCCACGGCCTCCATACGCGCCGTCGGGCCTAACAGCGACTGCAGTGTCCACCAATCAGATCAACCTGTTGTGGACGGACAACGACAACCCCAGCAACTTGGACGGGTTCAAGATCGAGCGGGCGCCGGACAACAGTGGCAGTCCAGGCACTTGGGTGCAGATTGCGACGGTGGGTGCGGATGTTACCACTTACAGCGACGCGGGGCTGTCGCCGAATATGAAGTACTGGTACCGCGTGCGAGCGTACAACACCTATGGCGATTCAGACTACAGCAATCAAGCGAGCGACACCACCCTGCCGCTGCCCCCACAGGCACCGTCGAGTTTAACGGCGACAACGGTGTCGGGCAGGCAGATCAACCTGTCTTGGGTTGACAACTCCGGTGACCAGGATGGGTTCAAGATCGAGCGTGCACCCTCCGACAGCGGTCCATGGACGCAGATTGCGCAAGTGCTGGCCAGCACGACAGGTTATCGTGACGTCGGTATTTGGCCAAGCACCACCTATTACTATCGGGTGCGCGCCTACAATCGTGGAGGCGACTCCGATTCCTCGAACATGGCCGATGCCACCACGCTGGCTCAGTGCCCCGCATCCGTAGTCGGCTGGGGCGACAACACTTACGGCCAAGCGACGCCGCCAGCGGGGCTAAACGATGTGGCGGCCGTCGCCGGTGGCTACCAAAGTCTGGCATTACGGAGTGACGGGTCCGTTGTTGGTTGGGGTGCCAACTTCGGAGGTGAAGCTGTGCCGCCGGCGGGACTAACCGGGATTGTAGCCATTAGTGCTGGTGCTTTCCACAGCCTCGCGCTCAAAAGTGACGGGACCGTCGTTGGATGGGGCTACAACGGCCGAGCGGTGCCGCCGCCAGGGTTGACCGGCGTGGTGGCTATTGCGGCCGGATACGATCACAGTCTCGCGCTCAAGAGCGATGGCACTATCGTCAGTTGGGATGACAACGGTCAAGCGGCGCCACCGGCGGGGCTGGTCGGAGTGGTAGCCATTGCGGCGGGGTTTGATTACAGTCTGGCGCTCAAGAGCGACGGCACTGTCGTCGGTTGGGGTGCCAACAACTATGGCCAAGCGGTGCCGCCAGTGGGGCTGGCTGGCGTGGTAGCCATTGCAGCCGGATATAGCCACAGTCTCGCGCTCAAGAGCGACGGAACCATCGTCGGATGGGGGTGGAACGCCTACGGCCAAGTGGTGCCGCCGGCGGGGTTAACCAAGGTGGTAGCCATTGCGGCCGGATTCGGCCACAGTCTCGCGCTCAAGAGCGACGGAACCGTCGTCGCTTGGGGTTACAATTACTATGGCCAAACGGTGCTGCCAGAAGGACTGACTGGCGTGGTCTCCATCGCCGCCGG
Organism: Verrucomicrobiia bacterium; assembly: GCA_049510215.1. Taxonomy (GTDB): domain Bacteria; phylum Verrucomicrobiota; class Verrucomicrobiia; order Palsa-1439; family Palsa-1439; genus JBEKZD01. Next base: position 20,411 of record JBEKZD010000010.1, on the reverse strand, counting down.
TGAGGACCACAGTCTGGCGTTGATATCGCCCTGTTTTGTTAGCCCCCAATCTGCGCTCACGGCGACCGCCGTCTCATCGAACCAAATCGACCTGTCGTGGACGAACAACTCCAGTAACGAGGATCCGTTCGGAATCGAGAGAGCCACATCGTTTACGGGACTTTGGAGTGAGATCGGCACTGTGGACTCCAACGTCACGATGTATTCCGACATGGGAGTGAGTTGCGGTCAGACGTACTACTACCGCGTTCGCTCCTATAATGCGGTGGCCAGTTCGCTCTACTCGGACGTCGCCAATGCAAACACCTCGCCCAACGACACCGATTGCGATGGGCTTCCCAACTCGTGGACGCAGCAGTACTTCGGTCATCCGACAGGTCAGGCATCTGACAAATCGCGAGCACAGGACGATCCCGATGGCGACGGGTTCACCAACCTGCAGGAATTTCAAGCCGGCACCGACCCGACCAACAGCGCCTCCGCCTTTCGCATCATTTCGGTTGCGCAGGAAGGCGACGACATCCGTGTGACGTGGGCGACAGCCGGTGGCCGTACCAACTTGGTGCAGGCCACATCCGATCTCGAGGGCGGTTACTCCAACATCAGCCCGAATATTCTTATAACTGGCAGCGGCGACACGACCACAAACTTTGTAGATGCAGGTGGAGCCGCCAACGCTCCATCCCGCTATTACCGCATCCGCCTCGTGCCTTGAACGAAGAACCACCAGCCGCGTGACAGGCGGTAAACGTTTATTTGCGTTCATCTGCGGTTACCCGACGGCGAGACTGATCTGTAGAACGGGCTTCCAGCCCGCTTGCCATCCGGTGTTGGACGGGCAAGATGCCCGTGCTACTCGGGCGGCTACCACGCCTGTTCAGTGGCGGTGGTGACGGCGCCGGCGCGTTTGGCGGCGGGCAGGTAGGCTTGTTCGACGTAATCGCGTACCATCCGGGCGGCGGAGAACCGCGGCGTGACGGCGGCCATCGAAGCTTTCATCATCTCGATCCATTCCGTCGGCAAACCGTCTGCATCGCGCCCGTAGTAGAGCGGGACGATTTTATCCTCCAGAATCTTGTAGAGTGATTCACTGTCCTTTTGGTCCTGCTCGTCGGGATCGTCGAACTGCTGGCCATTGCCGATGGTCCAACCCGCGTCTGGATTCTGCACTTCGCACCACCAGCCGTCGGCGATGGAGAAGTTGATGGCGCCGTTGACGGGGCCTTTCATGCCGCTGGTGCCGCTGGCCTCGTGCGGACGGCGGGGCGTGTTCATCCAAACGTCCACACCCTGGACGAGCATGCGGGCGACACGCATGTTGTAGTTCTCAATGAACACGATGTGACCGCGCAGATCGCTGTGGCGCGAGATTTCAAAGATGCGGCGGATCAATTCCTGTCCCGGTTTGTCGGCGGGATGCGCCTTGCCCGCAAACATAACTTGCACAGGCTGCTCAGCGTCTTTCAGGATGGAGCGGAGCCGGTCGAAATCGCGAAACAGCAGGTCGGCCCGTTTGTAGGTCGCGAAACGGCGCGCGAAGCCAATCGTGAGGGCCTCGGGATTGAGAAGTTCATCGACGGCGCGCAGTTCATCCGGCGAACAGCCGTGGCGGGCCAACTGCGTGCGGACGCGGCCACGGGCGAAACGGATCAGGTTTTCCTTTTGCAGGTTGTGGACATCCCAAAGTTCCTTGCCGGGGATGTTGGCGACGCCGCGTTTCCAAAACAGTTCGTCCATCAGATTCTCGCGCCAGGCGGGCGTGAGGTATTTGTCCAGCATCTCGCTCATCTGAAAGCCGAGCCAGGTCTGTGTGTGCACTCCGTTGGTAATGGCCTTGATCGGTTGCTCGTGTGGTTTGCCCCGACTCGCGGCGTCGGGGTTGAATACATGCCGCCACATCTCGTTGCTGACTTCGCCATGGAGTTGGCTGACGGCGTTGCTGTAGCTGGACAGATGGAGCGCGAGGACCGTGAGACTGAACGGTTGATTGCCGCGACCGGGATAGGACAGCCCCATCTCGGTCAGCTTGTCCATCCGGACTCCGACCTCTTCGCAGAAATCCTTGAAATATTTTTTAATGAGGTCGATATCGAACGCCTCATTGCCGGCCGGCACCGGGGTGTGCGTGGTGAAAACGGAACTTTTGGTGATTTCCTTGCAGGCGTCCGCGAAGCTGAGGCCCTGCTTGACGTAAGAACGAATGCGTTCAAACACCAGGAACGCGCAATGTCCCTCGTTCATGTGCCAGGAGGACGGTTCGATGCCAAGCGCCTGCAGCACGCAGACGCCGCCCATGCCGATCACGATTTCCTGGCAGATCCGCATCTCACGGCCGCTGACGTAGAGTTGACCCGTGATGGGCCGATCAGCGGGCTGGTTTTTCGTCGTGTCGGTGTCCAACAGCAGCACCGGCACGCGGCCTACCTGCGCCAGCCACACGCGAACGCAAATCTTGCGGTCAGGGAATTTGACGCTGACGGTCAGTTGCCGTCCATCGTCGCCGAGCAACGGCAGGATTGGCAGACGCGAGAAATCGTACGCGGGATAGAAATGTTGCTGCCGGCCGTCAGGCTCGACTTCCTGCTCGAAGTAACCGTTCTTATAGAGTGGCCCGATCGCAATGAAAGGCAGGCCGAGGTCGCTGGCCGATTTGCAGTGGTCGCCTGACAGGACGCCAAGGCCGCCGGAGTAAGTGTGAAGCGATTCGTGGAAGCCGAACTCGGTGGAGAAGTAAACGAACGGGCCGCCCTGATAATTGGGATGATTCTTGGCAAACCAGCTTGTCGAGACCGATCTCATGTACGTGTCGAACTCGCGGAGCACAGACTTGTACATCGTGAGAAACACGTCATCTTCGAGAAGCGTTTCCCAGTGGTGTGGATCAATATTGATGAGCAGTTCGACAGGATTGCGGTAAATGGCCCACAGGCCGGGCTGGATGTGGGCGAACATGCGGCGCGCCTGTGGATTCCAGGTCCACCACAGGTTGTAAGCCAGGTCACGCAGCCGATCGACTTCCTTGGGCAGCTCAATGTCGGCCAACGGTGCTGAATGGAATTTGAGTGGTGCTTTATCCATAATGGTTGGTCTATAGGCGCGAACTCTACCCCCGACCTCGTATCGGAGTTATGAATCGCTCCTGCGGTCAGACGGTTCGCCCGCCGGTTCAGTTGCGGCGATGAACTCGTCGGCATCGATCCCACGCAAAGCGAACAAGCGCCGCACCGTGTCGTCGATCAAGTTATTCGGGCAGGATGCGCCTGCCGTGATGCCGACGTACACGTTGTTCGCGGGCAGCCAGTTCTCGGTCAGGACTTCCTCCTGTTGGTGCAGGTTAAAATGCAGAATCGCTTTGTCGGAGAGAATCTTGCCGGCGTTCTTGATGAAGTAGCACGGCACACGCTGCTCGCTCATCTCGGCCAGATGCGTTGTGTTGCTGGAATTGTAGCCGCCGACCACGATCATCAGGTCGAGCGGCTCTTCGAGCAGATGAATCAACGCGTCCTGTCGTTCCTGCGTCGCGCCGCAAATGGTGTCGAACATGCGGAAATGTTTGTCGATCTCCGCCGCGCCGTAACGGTCAATCATCGCCTGACGCAGCCGCCGCTGGATCTCTTCGGTCTCGCTGCGCAACATTGTGGTCTGATTCGCCACGCCGATGGACACAAGATCGCGGTTGGGATCGAATTCCGGTGAGTGCGCACCCTGGAATTTCTTCAAGAACTCTTCCTTGCTGCCGCCGTTGTGGATGTAATTGCAGACGTAATCGGTTTCCTGGAGATTCAGGACCACCACGTAATGGCCCGCCTGGCTGGCCGTCGCCCGCGAACTGGTAGCCAGTGTTTCCTCGTGTTTGGCTTTGCCGTGAATGATCGAAGTGAACTGTTCTTTTACGTTTTGGGTGACGCGTTTCCAGACCGTCATCACGTCGCCGCAGGTTGTGTCAACAAGCTGACAACCTTTGGCCTTGAGCTTTTCCATCGTCGCGACTTGCGCGCCGAACGCGGGAATGATCACCACGTCATTATTCGCCAAGTCATCGATGTCCGCGCTCTTGTTCGGGCCGGAAAGGAACTTGATGTCCATTGCCAGCAGTTGATCGTTGACCTCGGGGTTGTGAATGATTTCGCCGAGAATGTAGATCGGTTGATCCTTGAACACCTTGCGAGCCGCGTAAGCGAGGTCGATCGCCCGCTCGACGCCGTAACAGAAACCGAATTCCTTCGCCAGACGGATCTTCAGGCCGCCCGCCTCCAGGACGCCGCCGCGCTGCCGCAGCTTTTCGACGATCTGGCTGCGATAATGTTGCTCCACCTGCTCGCGGACGGCCTCCATGATGTCGGGTCGCCGCAGGTTGATGCGTTGCGGTTTGGCCACTGGCGCTGCGACTGGTGTGCTCATAATTGGTGGGTCTTTCTACTGCAAAAGCGCGGTGAATTCAACTGAAACCATTGCCCAGGGCGCAAACCAACAGCGTGTTGAGAAATGGTGTGGCGGCGCTTCTGCGAAGCGCCGGGACTCGTTTTGTCGAAGGATTTCGGCGGCTTTCACCCCGAAAGCTTTCGGGGCAGGGAGCCGCCGCTACAACACCAGAGACCTTTTCAACGGCTTGCCAGCACCATCCATGATCATTGCGCCCGACCAGCGGTGCGCGCTTTTGGCAGCCGCGACAATGCCACCATGATCTCCACGCGAAGACTGCGGTACTGCGCTTTCAAATTGAGGTAAGGGACTTTGCTCACCGGAATCGTTTCTGCCTTTCAGTTTACACCGCATCTCGCACCGACAAACGGAAAGAAAAATGAGCCACGTGCACAGCGTTGCTGTTGGCCGTGGCCATCGCAGCCATCACGGTACGGGCAGGAACCGTTCGCAGAATGGATAGGGCACTTCGACAGGCTGACCTGTTGGCGTCAACTTGCCGGTGGTTTCGTCAACGCGGAAGACCACGGCGTTGTTGCTGTTGTGATTGGTGCACAGGATCCATTTGCCCGTCGGATCGAACGCGAAGTTGCGGGGCCATTTGCCCTGCGATGAGACGCGTTCAACCAGCGTGAGTTTTCCCGTCGCCTGATCGATCGCAAACACAGCAATGCTGTCGTGCCCTCGATTCGAACCGTAGAGGAACCTGCCGTTGGGATGGATCTCCAACTCGGCGCAGGTGTTCGTGCCCGTGAATCCCTCAGGCAGAGTGGAAACTGTCTGGAACTCGGCCAGCGTGCCCTTGTTGCCATCCCAGTTGAAACCGATCACGGTGCTGCCGATCTCGTTGATCAGGTAAACCCATTTCCCATTCGGGTGAAACTTGACATGTCGCGGGCCGGAGCCGGGCTTGACGGCGGCGAAGGGCGGATCGTTCGGCGTCAGCGTGCCATCCTTCTCGTTGAACCGGTACACGAACACCTTGTCCACGCCGAGGTCGGCAACGAGGACGAACCGGTTGCTCGGATCCACGATGATCGAGTGGGCGAACGGGCGTGTTTGGCGCTGCGGGTTCACGCTGCTGCCGGTGTGTTGCGCGAACGCGGTGCGTTCGCCGAGCGAGCTATCAGCCTTGATCGCAAGGACAGCGATGTTGCCGCCCTGATAATTGGCGACGAGCGCGTAACGGCTGGTCTTGTCGAGGACGATGTAACTCGGATCGGCGCCACCGGCCGGTTTCTGGTTAAGCAACGTTAGTCTGCCGGTCTTCGGATCGATTTCATACGCGCTGACCGAGCCAAGCTGACCGGAGTTGCAGGTGTACAGGTGTTTGCCATCGGGATGAATGACGAAGAACGCCGGCTCCACGGCTTCCATGATGAACTCTGGCTTCGTCAGTGCGCCCGTGTCGGTGTCGAAATGCGCGAGCGAGAACCCGATGCCGGGTCCCGACCGATGCGTCCCGAAATAGACATACATATCCGCCGCGTTGGCCGTTGATGGAGCGAGGGCGACAACAGCCAACAGCGGAATGAAACGAAGGATGGATTGAGCTTTGGTTTTCATGCGCGACTCCCGTTCGCCAACAAGCAGACAGCGACTGTTGCTGTCGGATGCTTATTTGCCAGCAGTGTAGAGGACTCGACGGGATTTGTCCAGCAGCCAGTCTGAGTGCGGGGAAATGGAGTACTGGAGCGGTGGAGTGTTGGGCGACCTTTGTTTGTCACCCTGAGTTGTTTCGCGGAGCCGCTCTTGATCTGTCATTCCGAGCTTGTCGAGGAATCTTTGCACTCTTACATTACACGGCTATCATGCTGCTCCAATCTCTGCACTCGCTGAGTTGGTTCGTTCATATGAGCGACGAGAGCAGACGGTGCTCGGCTCTGTTACGATGCAGGAACTTCACGGCGATCGCCCATTGGTCGCTTGAAATTTGCGTCCCGCTCTGTTAGTGCTGGCGCATCATGCGAATCTTGTTCATGGGCACTGCGGAGCTGGCCTGCCCATGTTTGGAGGCTGCGGCACATCTGGCGGGCCACGAAGTGGCCGGTGTCATCACGCAACCCGATCGGCCAAAGGGTCGTGATCTCAAGGCGGCGCCTCCGCCTGTCAAAGTCACCGCTGAAAAGTTGGGGCTGCCCGTCCATCAGCCTCTCAAGATGCGAGAGCCTGCGGCGATCAACTTGGTACGCGCCTGCAATCCTGATCTCATTGTCGTGGTCGCCTACGGACAGATCCTGCCGAAAACCGTGCTTGAAATTCCGCCGCACGGTTGCGTCAACGTCCACGCGTCCCTGCTGCCGCGCTGGCGCGGTGCAGCGCCGATTCAATACGCCATCTTCCATGGCGATCGCGAGACAGGTGTGACGACGATTTTCTTGGACGAGCACATGGACACGGGTGACATCATCCTCCAGCGAACAGAACCGATTCAGCCCGACGACACGAGCGCCACGCTGCACGATCGCCTGGCGAAGTTGGGCGCGACATTGCTCGTCGAAACCGTCCAACTGCTCTCGTCAGGCCGTGCGCCTCGTGTGAGGCAAGACGAAACGCAGGCAACCTACGCCAGGAAACTGACCAAGGAGGATGGGCACATCGATTGGACGAAGCCTGCCGTTCATATCAAACGCCAGATTCGCGCATTCGATCCGTGGCCCGGCGCCCATACATTCCTCGGCGACACGATGCTGAAGATCTGGAAAGCGGAGGTAGCTGCGCAAGAACAGGGCCTTCCAGGCCAGATCACGGGCGATCTCGTTGCGACGGGTGCAGGCGCGCTCAAGTTGCTGGAAGTTCAGCCTGCGGGTGGCAAGCGTATGAGCTTCAGTGCGTTCGCGCGCGGACAGAGGATCGCCGGCGTTGTCTCTTTCCATTGAGCCGCCCTGCAATTGCTTGGCTGAATAATGCGAGCCGGACCGCGTCGAATCAGGCCGTGGTTTGAAGAGAAGCGTCCGATGAAAACAAGGTGGTAAGACTGTTTATCAACGCCGCTTTGGTTTCACCCGAGCACAGTCGGACTAGCTGTCTTGCTGTTTGGCGTGCTGAGAGTACAATCTGCGGCTCGTGCACGCCGAGACGCAAAACGGCACATCATTGCGGTTCGCGCCCAGACTGACGCAACTCATGGCCGTCGGCTGGGCCGGATCCGTGGCGTTTGTTTTCCTGTTTCGCTACGACGGCTGGCTCATACCGTTGCAGTTGGTCTATCTCTTCGGCAAAACCTTCCCAATGCTTGCCATCGGACCGCATTTCGGGGAGTTTTGGCGAGCGGGGTTGACGGATGCCAGTTGTGCCGCCGCGATTCTGGTGACCGCATTCGCAGTCGGCGCGGCGGCACTCGACTGTCTGACGCCTGAGAAGAATCTCCTGACAGCGCTGTTTTCCTTGGCGGCCGGGTTGTGGATTCTGTCCGTTGCGATTCTGTTGGTCGGTGTTGCTTCTATTTCCGGGCTGCCGTGGGTCTTTCTGCTGGCGGGGTGTTGGGTGTTGCCTGCACCGCGCAAGTTCTTCCATCGGGTTGGAAATGCATCGGAAAGGCTGGATGGCTGGCCCCGATCCGATCGGGGCTGGGCGAAGTTGATGTTGGCCTGCTTGATCGCGGCGGCGTTGCTGAATCTGCTGAGTGCGATGACGCCGCCGTTTGAGTATGACGAACTGGAATATCACCTCGGCGCGCCCGCTGAGTACATCAAGGCGGGACGGATCACCGCGTTGCCGCACAACTTTTATTCGAACCTGCCTCAATTGACGGAGATGCTGTACTTGCTGGCGTTGAAGATGTCGTCGGGCGTCGCCGCGAAATTGTTGCATTGGAGTTTGGGATTGCTGGGAGCAGTGGCCATGTACGCAGTTGCGACGCGATTGTGGAAGCGGGAGGTCGGAGTGACCGCTGCGGCGCTGTTCTATTGCATTCCCTTGATGCAAGACCTGAGCGAGACGGCGCGCATCGACTTGGCGACGACGTTCTTTGCCGTGCTGGCATTTGGTTCGTTGTTGGGCTGGTTGCAGGATCGGCGCGACAATCGGTATTTGTGGCTGTCGGCACTGATGGCGGGTGGAGCGGTGGCCACCAAATGGACGGCAATCCCCGTGGTGTTGCTGCCAGCAGGGGTGTTCGTCCTTGTCTCCCGTAGATCTGTTTTTTTGGCTGCTTGTTACTGGCTGTTGGCTGCCGCTGTTGTGTTGCCCTGGCTGATGAAGAACTGGTTGTTCATGGGCAACCCTGTCTATCCATTGTTAGATAGCGTGTTCCACAGCCCGCACTGGAGCGCCGAGCAGGCGGCACTTTTCGCGCAAAAACATTATGCGAGCTTCAATTGGAACGGCTGGGCGCAGTTTGCAGGTCTGGTTTGGCAGTACTCATTTGCAGAATCGTTTGCCTTACCATTGCTGTTGATGACCGCGCCCCTGATTCTGCTGCTGAGGAACGTGACGCCATCGGCGCGCCGGTCTGGATGGCTGTTTGTGGTGGCGTATGGAGGATGGTTCCTGCTGACGTTTCGACCATGGCGGTTTTTGTTTCCGATCTTTCCCTTGGCGGCGATGACAGGCGCGTATGCATTGCACGTCGCCGCGCGGGGAAGATTCGTCAGAACGATCGCACGTGCTGCCGTGACGGCGGTGGTGGTGGTCGGCCTAGCCGAGGAGGCGTCGGTTACACTGGTGGACGAACAGGACTACAAACGGCTCCCCCCGCAGATGAACTTCGTGCAATATGCACTCGGGCAAGTCTCGCGTGAGGAGTTTGTTGAACGCATGGGCGGGGGGATGTTTGAGCCGATTCTGTGGATGAATCGTAATCTTCCCGCCGACGCGACGGTGCTGTATGCCGGCGAGGCGCGCGCCTACTACGCACGCAATCGGGTGCTGTGGAGCACGGCGCTCGATCAGTCTCCGTTGGAGGCCATGATGCGGCAGGCTCACGACGCCAGGAGTTTATTCGATTTGATGCGCGACCTTCACATCACCCACATTTATGTGAATACTTATGAGTTGAACCGCCTGCGAAATAGTTATGGTTATCTGGCCAACATCGACCAAAGTCTGCTGAATGAGTTTCTCAGCAGCTATATGCAGCCTGTTCATGCGTGGGGGCCTTGTACAGTGTACGGATTGAAGAACCCAACATGAAAGTCTGCCACGTCATCACCCGCTTGATCGTCGGCGGCGCACAGGAAAACACGGTGGCCACCTGCATCGGGCTGCGCGCACTGGGCCACGACGTTGATCTCGTCATCGGCCCGCAGACCGGACCGGAAGGTTCGCTCTGCGAGCAGGCGCGGGCTGCGGGCGTACCGATTGTGATTGTGGACGAGTTGCGCCGTGAACCGAATCCGTGGCTCGATGTGCGCGCCTGCATTGCGTTGGCGCGTTTGTTTCGCGAGCGGCGCTATGAAATCGTTCACACCCACAGCGGCAAGGCGGGGTTCATCGGACGGCTGGCGGCGAAGTGGGCTGGTGTGCCGATCATCGTGCACACAATCCACGGCCCGTCGTTTTATCGTTACCAGAACATCATCGGCAACTGGCTTTTCAAATGGGCGGAACAAGTCGCTGGCGGGTGGACGACTCGGTTTATTTCCGTCGCCGACGCCATGACAGAACAGTATCTGGCGGCGGGTATCGGCACGCCTTCGCAATACGTGACGATTTACAGCGGGATGAATGTCGATGCGTTTCTGCAAACGAAACCTGACCCAAAACTGCGCGCATCGTTGGGACTGTCGGATTCCGACCTTGTCGTCGGCAAGGTGGCGCGGCTGTTTCGACTCAAGGGCCACAAGTTTTTATTCGAAGCCGCGCCGCGGATCGTCAACGCCGTCCCGAACGTGAAGTTTCTTTTGGTGGGCGACGGGATTTATCGAGAGGATTTCGAGCGGCTGGCGCGGCGGATGGGATTGCGAGACCGATTTGTCTTTGTCGGCCTGGTGCCACCGAATGAAATCCCTCGTTACATGGCGCTAATGGATGTGCTGGTGCATTTGTCGTTGCGCGAGGGATTGCCGCGGACGTTGCCGCAGGCGCTGGCGAGCGGCAAACCTGTGGTCGCGTTCGACGTGGATGGGTCGCGGGAGGTCTGTCTGGATGGACAGACGGGGTTTCTGATTCGCGCGGAAGATTCCATTGCGTTGGCGGATGCAGTGATTCAGTTGTTGCGGGACAAAGCGCTGGCGACTAGAATGGGTGAGCAAGGTAGGCGGTTGGTTCAGGAGCAGTTTTCCGAGGAGTTGATGGTGGAACGGATCGAAAAACTTTATCACCGTTTGATGGCCCGCCGATGAACAGCAGCACCACGTTTTGTCATTCTGAACGAAGTGAAGAATCTCTCTCTTGCGACCCTGAAATTGGTCACGGCGAGACCCTTCGCTTCGCTCAGGGTGACAGCAAAGGGAAGTGGGGGCGCTGATTCTCCATGCACTGGCTTCTCGTTTATTTCTACGTCTTCGACGTGAGTTTCGCCCTGGCGTTGCTGCTGACGCCGCTGTTCAAGCGGCTATCCTTCCAATGGGGATTCGTCGATCAACCTGATTCCGAACGGAAAATCCACACCCAGGCGATGCCGCTGCTCGGCGGCTGCGCGGTCTTCGGCGCGTTTGCGGCGAACGTGCTGTTCAATTACCTGGTGATCTTGCCGCTGGCAGCAAAGATCAATCTGCCATTCGTGGAGTTGCCCGATTTGCGCGTTCACATCGAGGGCGCATTCTCCGTTTGGCCGAAACTGGTGGTGTTGCTGTTGGGCGGGCTGCTGATGGTTGCGCTCGGCGTGTACGACGACAAACACGAGTTGAAAGCGCGGTCGAAGCTGCTGGGGCAACTCCTCGTGGCGACGGTCGTATGGCTGGCGGGCATGCGCATCACGTTATTCATGCACAGCAAGGTTGTGAGTTTTGTGCTGACGGTGCTGTGGATCGTGACAATCACCAACGCGATGAACTTTCTCGATAACATGGATGGCCTGTGCGCCGGAGTCGGATTGGTGTGTTCGCTGTTGTTTGGATTCGTCGCGGGGATACAGCACCAGTATTTCGTCTGTTTGTTGTCCGTGGGGTTGGCGGGGGCGCTGCTTGGGTTTCTCCCGCACAACTTCAAACCCGCCAGCATTTTTCTCGGCGACGCTGGCAGCCATTTCATCGGCTACATGCTGGCCGTGCTGCCGATCATGGGAACGTTCTATAGGGCGGGAGAACCGACCTGGCTGCCGGTGTTGATCCCGCTGTTGGTGCTGGCGGTGCCGCTGTTCGACTTGGTGATGGTGATGTGGATTCGGTTGCAGCGCGGTCAACCGGTGCACGTCGGCGATGTCAATCATATCTCCCATCGCCTCGTGAGGATGGGCCTGCCGCAAAGCTGGGCTGTGACGCTGATTTATTTGATTACGCTCACGCTCGGCCTCGGCGCGACGATCCTGTTGTGGGCGCAATGGACGGGCGCGCTCATCGTGATTGTCCAAGCCATCTGCATCCTAGCCATCGTCACCCTGCTCGAACAACTCGGGAACAAGTGAATTGGAGAATAATTAGATGCGACCCCTATCGTATTGCGACGCATCGCGGTGGCAAAGATCAATAGGAACCGACCCCTTTCCCTCGAGCTTGTCGAGGAATCTCTCTGCTCCTACACTGCGCAGCGTGGCAAAGGAGGCACCTGCGAAACCGCTACGCTTCGGGGACAAGACTTCTGGACATTTACGAGTGATTTTGGTTTAAGACTCAAGTAACCGGTATTCCCTACTATGCTCAAAACGTTCAGAATACGAAATTTCAAGTCGTTCAAAGACTTGGAGTTTGCCCGATTCAAGCGGGTCAATCTTATCACGGGGAAGAATAATACCGGCAAGACATGCCTTTTGAAGGCGCTTTTTTTTAGAAGCTCGCAATTGCCACCACCTCCTACCGAACACCTTTCGGAATTGTGGCAACTTAGGTAACGAGGATAAGAACTTCTGGAAGTGGCAATTCTACAACCGAGATACGGCTCATCCCATTGTTCTTGAAGCACTCTTAGGGGAGTCTTGGAATTGTACGATCGCTTTGGGCTTTCGCAAAGCACCCTTTGAGGCTGTTGAACACTTCCAAATTGGTAACCATGCTTATTGAACCAGCGCACTCGCACTGGTGCAATAAGCAGGTTTAAGGATTCGGGATGGGAATTCATCGCCCGCTCGCTGCCGTCGCGCTCTACTTCAGGTTCTTCCTCAAGAACGCGATTACGCGGATCAATCTCGATTGGCTCTCAAATACTCATGCGAAGAGAGTCATGAGTCCGTCGTGATAGGGGCGAGGATACAAACGACACTGCTCGGAACGGGGCGTGAGCCGTGAAGAACTGGGTCGAAAGTCTGGCGGTGAACGAGCCGGTAAGGTATCTGTGATAACAACTCTGAAAGCTCTTTCTCACTCATGAGGTGCTGGCCGGACAGCGCGTGAAAGAGCACGTACTCCGGCATGATGGACTCGTGGCGACTGGAAGCCATCTGTTCCGGAGCGAGACGAAAAAGCTCACCAAAGGCAACGGATGCGCTCGGGAAACGGTGGTGCAGCTGGCAAAAGAAATCGGCAAGATGCCCGACATCTCCGTCGAAGATCTCGTGAAGAAGAAACCACATGGTGATGAGCTGGCGAGCCTCAGCACGAACCGGCATGGCGGCTGCCCAGCCGGAAACATCAAGGGCAGAACAAACGGCGGACGAATATTTGGTGGACGGGTGGTGCGTTGAAAGTTGCTGGTGAACCATGCCGATGGCCTGCCCGGACAAGTCCACCGCTGTAACGGAGAGGGCGGGCTGGACGGTTAGTGCCTCATGGATGAAGGTGCCGTCGCCACAACCCAAGTCTGTAAGATGCTCGTAAGGAGTGTCGGCGATGTGAGACAAGACTGCTGGGAAAAACTTGCGCGCATGGAGCTGTCCGCTGCCGATGACGTTGCGCTCCCGGTTGACGCTTGGACGGGGCAAGTTGGATTGCGGCAAGACCCAATCCAAATCGCCGAAATACTCATCATAGGACTCAATGAGGCAGAATGCACCGAAGCGCTGGAAAACCTTATGGCCCAATTCAGTCGCAGTGAATCGCAGCGGTGTAGCCTCGTCGAGAAGACCGAGTGCGACGAGATAGCGGAGAAGCGACACAAGCTCGTCCGTGCGCTTGTCGTCGGCATCCAAGCTCAACCCACTATTTGTGAGTGCATCAACGAAGCCACGCCGTCCCAAAAAACTGATCACAGGACAAGCGAATAAACCGCGCAATAATGAGATTAGTTCTTGGCGTGGATTATTCACGGGATGCCGCTGAACATTTGTATTCGGCCTTACTCATTGGCGTGTGCCATTGACGTAAAATGACCATTTTCACGGCGGCAGCTTAGCATTGCGGGCAACCCCCTGTAAAGGGCGGTTGAAAAGTGCGGCATCCTGATAGAATGGGAGGATGTATCGCAACATGAAACAATGAACCGAGATTTGGCGGCGGGTGCTCGTGGAGGTGTCAGTCGCCGGCAGATTCTCCGGGAAACGGGGATGCACTGGCGCACGCTCCAGAAGATTCTCACCCACAGCGAACCGCCGGGGTATCGCCAAACGCAGCCCCGTCCGCAACCCAAGATCGGGCCGTATCGGGAACGGCTGCAGCAGATCCTGACGGCGGGATCGCGACCTGTTCCCGCAAGCAGCAGCACACGGCCAAACGTGTGTGGTAGCGGTTGCGGGAAGCTGGCTACACAGGCGGCTACACTCCGGTGAAGGAGGCGGTGCGCGAGTTTCACCAGCGCGGCCAAGAAGTGTTCATCCCGTTGGTGCATCGGCCGGGCGAAGCGCGGGTGGACTTCGGGGAAGCGCTGGTACGGCTGGGCGGCCAGGCTGTCGCCCGAACAACTCAATGCGCCGACTTCCTTTTGCGTTCAATATCCTGCGACGCAAGCGTTGACCTTTTCCATCTCGACCCACGAGTGCCAATACTTCGGGCTGACCCTTTCCAGTCTGAACATTTGGTCGCGGCTATTTTCGTCCACCGTGCGGATACTGTTTGAGCACGGTCTCGTGCTGCCTCCACGGCTCCGAGCCATTGAGGTTAACCGTCACACGCGCGTCGTCCCTCAGGACAATCGTCGACGGTGGTCGTGGACCTGAGACCCAGGCGCCGTCACCATGCCACCAGTAGACCTTCGTCTCGGGGCGGTAATAGACTTCCACGTCCGGGTAATAGTAGTAGGGGACTGCGACCGCGACCGTCGCGGGAGCGGCCGCCTGTGCTTGGGGCGCGGGTGGTGGGGCCTGATTACAACCGCTGACCAGCACCGCAACACCAAGGGCGATGGGAAGTAGAGCGAGTTTGTTTTTCATGTGTCTCCATTGTTGTTGGCAGTTCATGACAGCAACATAAGACGGGAAACCGAGCGGGCGCTATGGGGTGTTCACCCCACACCAGAGATTTCAAGAATCCCAGCGATCTCTGGGCGCGGCGGCGGGCCGCATTCCGTTGTGCCATGGCGAAAGTTCCGGGCGGCTACGCGGCCTTCTGGTGTTTGGCCCGCTCCTCGCGCATCGCGTCCTTGCCGGCTTCGATGGCGGCGACCAGTTCCGATTTCTTGCCTTGGACGAAATCCTTGGCATCATCTAGAGCATCTGACGCCTTGCCCTTGAGTTCGCGACCTTTCTTGGCGAGCAGTTCCCGCGTTTCTTTGCCCGAACGCGGCGCGTACAGCAGCGCGATCCCCGTCCCGACGAGCGCGCCAATCGCAAATGCTGCGAGATAGCCGCCCACGCGACTTGATTCATTGTTGTCTGACATGTTCTTCCTCTGCTTTCTGTGGTTGGTGTTGGTTTCGGTTAAAGAACGTCTCAAAGAACTTTGCGATCCCTTTACGAAAAATCTGTGCGTTGCGCACCGCCGTCAAGATGGGTGGTTCCAGAACCGAGCCGACTTCCTCGACAACGCGATCCGCTCGCTCTGTCCAGCCGCGCACGGTTTGGATCACGCGCTCGACGTCGTCGCACTGCTGGTGGGCGCGCGTGGACAGTTCATTGACGCTGTGCAACAATTGGCGGCTGTCCTGGACCAGCAGCGAAACCTCGGTTTTGAGTTCCTCCAACGTCTGCGTCATCCGTTCGGCGTGCTTGCGCAGTTGAAGCATAGCCGGAATACAGCACGCGACGAACAGCACGATCGCGACCGATGCGAGAAACAAAGCGATTTGTAATGGCAATGACATTCAGTTCACCAAACTTGCGCCGTTATTTTTTGACGGCATATCACATTGTGGATTGCGTGATACGACTGTGCTGATCATGGCGTAGGTTGTGTGCCCTGTTAGCGCCCCTAAAAGCGCCATGCATAAAACGAATCCGATTTTTTTGGCCAAGCATTCGGTTCCATTCATAGAGTTTTCCTTCTGCTGTTGTTGTTAACAAATCACAAAGCGCCGGTGTCCTCGAAACACGACCAAGTGCGCATTTACGGCGAGCCGCACCATGCTTCCCGCCCTGCGTTGACCGCAGGCGTCGTAAACGGCCGCGATGAAGTCCCCAAACGTCACTGCCTTCTTCTTGCGATTGGTCTTCACGGCATAAGAATACGCGGCGTGGCCGTGCGGCGGCTATGGGGTGTTCACCCCATGTGAGATTTCAGGGATCCAATCCCGGCAAGACCACGTCGGGGAGGCGGCGGAGTCAGCAACGGGTGAGGCCGGCAACGTCGTGGATGCTCAGTTTCGGCGGCAACCAGTCCCACGTTGCGCTGGCGCACATAAACGGAAAATCTCCTCCGCGTGCGAGGACGCGAAGGAGACTATCCGATAGTGCGGCAGCATAGGCATCATGCTGCCTGCTTTGTTAGTTCTGCGAGGTCGTGATCAGCACCTCGACTCGCGCAGCGTGCCTGGGCTTCGGGTCGCCGAACGCGCCAGTCCAGATCTTCTCGGCCGGCACTCCGGCCTGGATCAGCGCGTCACGAACGGCGTTGACACGATGATCGCGCAGGTCTTGGTTGCGCGGATCCATGAAGGTGTCGATTCCGACCTGGAGCGACGGGTTCTGCCTCATGTAGGCCGCGATGTCCGACACATTGCTCGTATCGGAAGGCCGAATGCCCGCCTCACCGCGTTCGAACCAGAAGTCCCGGTACGACATCCAGCGTCCAATCACACCCGCCGGGCCTTGGGCGCCCATCGGGCCAGTTTGGCCTTGTTCGCCGACAGCCCCGGAACCTCCCGTTGGGCCAGCGACACCAGCCGTGGTGCTACCTTGGAGACCCGTCTCTCCAGTCACGCCTTGCGCGCCGGCGGGGCCTTGCGCACCGGCGGGGCCGGTGGGACCATACAGCGTGGGACCTCGGACACCCGTCTCTCCGCGTTCGCCTTGCGCGCCGGTGGGACCAGCAGGGCCAGTCTGGCCGGCATAACCAGCCGAGCTAGCGCCTTGAGCACCCGTCCATCCGCGTTCACCTTGTGCGCCGGCGGGACCAGAAGGACCGGAGACGCCAGCTTGACCGCGCGCGACGGCGCCTTCCTGACCCGTCGCTCCGGTTGGCCCGCGCATCCCCGTGGGGCCGGAAGGACCTTCAGCACCGCGCGGACCTGCCACGGCATAGCCCGGGGCACCCGTGTATCCGGTGGAGCCTTGCGCGCCGGCAGGACCTGCAGCGCCGGCAGGACCGGCCGGGCCGACCAAGCTGGCCTGGGGTTCATTGTAGCGTTGGTTGCTTGCGCAACCCGCGACGACGAGCGCAGCCACGACAAGCCATAGTCCTTGTTTCATCGTTGTTCCCTTCGCAGCTTTCTGCAACAAACGAGATGCAGAAGTCTGTACCGCTCTCTCTTCAATCATGTGAATGCTCATCTAGTTCTCCTTTCATGGTTAGAACTTGGGCACCCCGTTACTGCGCCGGTGGAACGTCCACCGTCTGACTGTACAGTTTGGGTTGTTTGATGCTTCACGCGACGAGCATAAGCGGAGGAGCCACGCACGCGCTATGGGGTGTTCACCCCATGTGAGATTTCACGTGATGGCTTTTGAAAACGTCGAATTCTCGTCATCAACTTGGCGGGGAGGATCAAGATGAGAGGCGTGTCGGGGCTAGACTATCGTTAACTGGACACTGCTTTCGATGATACCGGCAGAGATGGCGTACCGGGTGAGACCGGCAACGTCGTGGATGTTCAGCTTGCTCATGAGTTTCTGCCGGTGTTTCTCGACCGTTTTGATGCTGATGCCCAGTTCACCTGCCACTTGTTTGTTGGGTTCGCCTTCGGCAATCAGTTGGAGCACTTCCATCTCGCGCGTACTCAGGCGAACGGCATTCTTCTTGAGTGGTCCCCGCCAATTCGGCGATTTCGGATCACGATTATGGAAGCGCTTGGCAATGGAGGGGCTGAAAAATGTGTTTCCTTTGTGCACTTCCCGAATCGCCCTGGACAGGTCCTGGGAGGAGGTTTGTTTGAGCAGAAATCCCGCCGCGCCCAACTCGGTCGCGTGCTCGACATACGCGTCATCGCTGTGCGCGGAGAGAATGAGCACCTTGGTGCCCGGAAGGGCTTTTAGAATCTGACGGGTGGCTTCCAAACCGTTGAGCAACGGCATCGCGATATCCATCACGACCACGGCCGGACGAAGTTTCCTGGCCAGTGCCACCGCCTGGCGGCCGGTCTCCGCTTCGCCGACCACCTCGAGATCGTCTTCGGCATCCAACAACCTCCGAAACCCCTCGCGGACAATCATGTGGTCTTCAGCCAGCAGGACGGTGATGCGTTTCATAGACATTAAACCCGGTTGCCCTTCGCGAACGGAATCTGTGCTCGGATGGTGGTTCCTTTGCCCGGCGCCGATTCGACGCCAAAGCTGCCGCCGACCATCTCCAGCCGCTCGCGCATGCCGATCAACCCCAAGCGTGTGTTCCGTTTGGAGTGCATGACGCGTTGCGCCTCAAAGGATTTGCCGTTGTCTTTGATTTCCATTCGAGCAGCGCCCGGGAGTTTCCGGATGCTCACTTCCACTTGGCTGGCTTGCGCATGCCGGGCGACATTGGTCAGCGCTTCCTGGGCGACACGATAGAGGACCGTTCGCTTGGCATTGTCCAATTTTTCAACCTCAGCAAAGACCGTCAGGCGAATGTGGATGCACGTCTGTTTCGAAAAGCTTTTCACAAACGAATGAAGAGCGGGAATCAGCCCCAGGTCGTCCAACACCATCGGGCGCAATTCCCGCGCGAACCGATGCACGATGTCCACCGACTTCTCCACCAACCGTTGCGTGCTTGTGATCTTTTTCTGGAGGTCTTTGGTGTTGACCGTGGCCTCGGTTTTCAAGGTCGCCAGTCGGGCATTGATGCCCGTCAAGGTCTGGGCGATTTCATCATGCAGCTCGCGGCTGATCTTCTTGCGTTCTTCCTCCTGCGCCGCCAGGAGCTGGCGGGACAGAAGCCGCAATTGTTGCTGCAAGCGGTGCGACTGCTCCAGCAACTGGCTGTAGTGTCGCTCGCTTTTCCGGAGGGATTCCTCCACTGACTTGCGCTGGACGATTTCCTGTTTCAACTGCCGGTTCGAGTCGGCCAGATCCGCGCTGCGCCGGTTCAACGTCCCGATCATTTTATTCAAGTGGACGTTGGCGTCGCGCGCGGTGCGATGAGTCTTCTCGATCGGGGTGATGGCCTCGGCAAAAAAAGCCCCCGCCAGCCGGACCATCGCATCCCGGGTTCTGGCGGAGTAGCTCGGCAACACCAGTGTAATCAATGCTTGCTCGTGAATCCTGGCCAAGTCCAGCGTCTCCAGTCCGGTGGCCATGGCCTGCCGGCCTAATCTCTGCGCCGGCTCTGAGCTTGCCTGTGAGCCTTGCTTCAGGTGTTTTCGCAACGCCGCTTGATAGCGTCGCGACAACCCGGTCAACTTACGCTTCATGATGGATGCCGAATTCACGCGCGAACCGACTCATGGTTTTCACCGATTCTTCCACAAGCCGTTGCGTGCTGGCAATCTCTTTTTTGAGGCCCCCCGTGTTGACCGTAGCCTCCTTTTTCAACAACAACAGCCGGACATTGATGCCCAGCAAGGTCTGGACGACTTCATCATGCAACCCGCGGCTGATCTTCTTTCGTTTGTCCTCCTGCGCCGATAGAATCTGGCGGGTCAAGTGCCGCAAATGCTTCTGCAGACGACGGGACTTCTTCACCAACCGACCGTAGTGTCCCGCGCTTTTCTTGAGGGCGTGCTCCACGGTCCTGCGCTGGGCGATTCCCTGTTTCAAGAACCGGTTGGAGGCCGCCAGGTCCACCGTGCGCCGGTCCAGCGTTTTGGTCAGTTGATTCAAGTGGACGTTTGCCTCCAGCGCGGCGCGATGAGTCTGCTCGATCGGCGTGATGGCCTCGGCAAAAAAAATCTCCGCTCGCTTGATGATCCCATCTCTGCTGCTGGATGCTTCCAGTATGGCGAGTGCTCCCTCGTGAATCCTAGCCATGTCCAACGTCTCCAGATCGAGGGCCGCAGCCTGGCGTCCCAGTCCAAGCGCCGGCTGCAAGCTCGCCCGTGGCCCTTGCTTCAAATGTTTACGCAACGCCGCCACATATCGTCGCGACAACCCGGTCAATTCTCGTTTCATAGTGTATCCCGCATTCATGCGCCAGAAATCCACTGTCACTATCTGACGATTGCTTCAATCTGTCGATGGGGTAAAACCCTACCCAGCCGACCCGCTGATTTACTCCTGGCGATTGGATCAATTTTTCGGAGGAGGCCTCCAGTAATCCCACTTAGGGTAAACACCTTAGGGTAAACACCCCATGGCAAAGAATCAGCCCATGGCGCGTGATGTGCTTTTGGTGAGAAGTCTCAAGACGCAACGACAGAAAGGGAAAAGTACAATGAAAGCAATTCATCCAATGACGTTGGTAGTGAACGCAACGAAGCCGATCATAACGGGCCTTGCCCTTGCGGTGGCCATGATGTTCCTGCCGCATGACGCGCTCGCCACGCCGAACGGAACCAGCATTCTGCACTTCGCGTTC
>JBEKZD010000001.1:0-319633 GCA_049510215.1 Verrucomicrobiia bacterium | reverse complement strand
ATGCGAAAGGGGACACGGCACTGGTGCAGGACGCGATCAAAGACTGGCTGGGCGAACACAAGACCGACGCCGAGGCGAGCCACGTTTACAAGGCTTGGCTGGATGCGAAAGGGGACACGGCACTGGTGCAGGACGCGATCAAAGACTGGCTGGGCGAACACAAGACCGACGCCGAGGCGAGCCACGTTTACAAGGCTTGGCTGGATGCGAAAGGGGACACGGTACTGGTGCAGGACGCGATCAAAGACTGGCTGGGCGAACACAAGACCGACGCCGAGGCGAGCCACGTTTACAAGGCTTGGCTGGATGCGAAAGGGGACCCGGCGCTGGTGCAGGACGCGATCAAAGACTGGCTGGGCGAACACAAGACCGACCTAGAGGCGCAGTTCGTTTACAACGCCTGGCTGGACGCCGATGGGGAAAGGGATGTTGTTTGGGACGCGTTGCTCATCTGGTTGGCGAAATATCGAACGGACGAAACGGCAGTTTACATAACGAAGTTCGTTGCCAGGCAACCCAATCTCCCGGCAGCCACGATAAGGGATGTTTTGGCGTGGTGTCGCACTTTTCCCACGAACGATGACGTTCTGTGGCGGCTAACACAGCTCGGGAAGAACCTTTTTGTCGTCGGGGCTGAGGAAGACGTTGTTTCGACTTCGGAAGTAGTGCTTGCGAACCTGCTTCTGCCGACAACCCATCCTGACAGCGTCACGCGAGGACAAGTGACAACGCTAATTTCCCGCCTACTCACCGTCATTAAATCATCGCCTCTACCCCTTCAAGACCGGGTGGATTCAATGTTTGTGAGATGGCTAAGACATCCTCTCTCGTTCGGGATTGATCCGATGCCGTACCTAAATATCCAGCAGGTGGCCTTCGTTCGCAGGCTTCAACTGCTCATTGATGCCGTCGTGATCGAGGTCACTGATGATCGCGAAGCATTGAGGCGATTCATGGTCTGGCTCGACGCGTGGGACGTGAAACGGAAACAACGTGTGTTGCCAATTCTGGATGACCTCAAAGAGCGATATCCTGCGCCTGGTTTGTGGGACATCGTGCAGTTCGGAAAGTGAAAGAAGATGGGCGTCAAGCTCGCCACGTTTCACGTGGCCGCCGCACTCCAAAATTGCACGCACTTCGGTTATCATTGGGGACACCGATGAGCGAAGCGCCAAACCTCAAAGCCAAGGTCCGCGAGTTGCCGAATAAGCCCGCCTGAGGCGGGCAAGCCGGGGGTGTATTTGATGCGCGACAAGCTCGGCATAACAGCGAGAACGAATCCGCCACGTGGAACGTGGTAAACGTTCATCTGCCACGTGGAACGCGGTAAATGTTCATCTGCGGTTTCTTCAGCCGTTCCCGCAGTTGAAATCGCCATGGGCGATCTTCACATGCGGCGGTGGACTTGCCGTAACGCCGTCAAATGCAGTATGCTGTAGCCGTGAACATCACGATTGATGATGAGTTGCTCCGGGGCGTGGAGTTGACGCCGCAGGCGGCGCGGATTGATCTGGCGGTGGGCTTGTATGCCGACCGCCGGGCGACGTTGGGGCAAGCCGCACGCATCGCCGGTATTTCGCAGCCGGAGTTCCAGCGTGAACTGGGCCGCCGGCGCGTCCCGATGAATTACGATGTGGCGGAGTTTGAAGCGGATCTGCATACGCTCCGGGAGCATCCGCCAGCGTGATCGTCGTCAGCGACACTTCTCCGCTGTCGGCGTTGATCTCGATTGGAAAAACAGAGATGCTTCGCTCTCTTTTTGGTGAAGTGCTGATCCCGCCTGCGGTGGACGCCGAGCTTCGCCGATTGCGGAAAGCCGTCGTGCTTTAAAGCTTGTCGATGAGAGGAAGAACGGCGGCCAAGTTCACAAATCTGCCGGGGGTTGTCACGCGGACAGGGCCGTAGTTCGCGCAGTCGAAGTGACCGCGAGCTGTGTTCACTGTGACCAGGTACTCGGCTTTGACCGCCACCGCGCACTCCAAGAAGCGATTGTCAGGCTCGTGCCGAACCACCGAGAGCGTTGTCAGCGGGTAGCAGATTTCGACAGCCCGCGTCATCTCGCTCAGAAACTCCGGGTCGTCCGACAACACGTCGGCGTACTCTTCGAGAATGGCTGGTGAGACCCACCATTCAAACAGCCGCCGCATGCCGAGTTCAACGACGAGTGCTGCGGGATTATCTGGACGGGGGGAACGTCGCCAGCTTCAACACGCAGGTATCAAGAATGACTTTCAAGATAGGGCTTGGCGGCCCGCAACGAGCGAGACCGTCGTTTGCGCTCCACAAACTCGATGGCTCCAGCTTCCGTCATGGTTTTGCCCCGGTTCTTTTGTTGGGCACGAGCCAGACCGGGGGACAGACGGAACCGCACTACCTTTCCTCGAACGATTGCTGTCGCAGTCACGCGGCGACATTACCGCATTTCGCCCTCGGCGGCAAGACCCGGGTTTGGACGGTGAGCCGCGCAACGGCAAGGCGGCGTCGAGCCGCCGCACTCCAAATCTGCTAACAATTCGAGTATCATAGGGCGTGCCGATGAGCGAAGCGCCAAATCTCAAAGCCAAGGTCCGGGAGTTGCCGAACAAGCCGGGGGTGTATTTGATGCGCGACAAGCTGGGGCGCGTTATTTACGTCGGTAAGGCGCGGTCGTTGCGGAAACGGGTCAGCCAGTATTTTCACCCATCCCGCCGTTACGCGTGGGACCCGAAAACGCGGGCGCTGATCGAGTCCATCGCCGACCTGGAGACATTTGTGGTCAAGAGCGAGCCGGAGGCGTTGCTGCTGGAAGGCAAACTCATCAAGGAATACAAGCCGCGCTACAACGCAATGTTCAAGGACGATAAACGGTTTCTGATGGTCAAGGTTAGCCTGAACGAGCCGTACCCGCGCTTCAAGTTCGCGCGGCTGAAGAAGGACGACGGGGCGCGGTACTTCGGGCCGTTCGCGCACGCGGGGTCGGTGCGGCTGGCGATGCAGTGGATTCGGAAGAAGTACGGCGTGTTGGTGCAGGGCACGGGCGCGCCGAAGGAGAAGGACCTGAAGTATTCCACCTATCTGGTGCCCATTCCGCTCAAGGACATGCCGCGCGAGGAATATCTGCGACGGGTCGAACTCGCCTGCGATTTTCTTGAGGGCAGGAACAAGGAAGCCGTCGGCCAACTCGAACAGGAGATGCAGCAGGCGGCGAAGGAAATGCAGTTCGAGAAGGCCGCTCAACTGCGCGACGTGATCGGGAGCCTGCACGAAATTGCGCGGGCGGCGCGGGAACGGAAGTTTGCCCGGGATTTTTCCCAGAAGATTGATCCGCGGGCAGAGATGGTGGAGTTACGGCGCGTTTTAGGTTTGCCCACGGTTCCATCTCACATTGAGGGATTTGATATTTCAAACATCAGCGGCACGCTTTCCGTCGCTTCGACGGTTTGTTTCCGCGAAGGCCGCCCGCACAAGGAACATTACCGGCATTACCAGATCAAGACGGTCGAAGGCAGCGACGATTTCGCTTCGATGGCCGAGGTGGTGGGACGCCGTTATGCAAGGGTCAAGGCGGAGGGCGGGCCGCTGCCCGATCTCGTCATGGTAGACGGCGGCAAAGGACAACTCAGCGCCGCGCTGGGCGCGTTGGCGCAACTCGGGATTCGCGATTTGCCGGTGATCGGGCTTGCGAAGCAAATGGAGGAGATTTACACGATGCAGCAGTCCGCGCCGTTGCGGCTTCCGCGCAATTCGCTCGCGTTGCATCTGATCCAGCGGTTGCGCGACGAGGCGCACCGGTTCGCCAACACGTATCACCAGAAGCTGCGCAAGCGTCGCATCCAAGAATCGGTGCTGGACGAATTTTCCGGCTTGGGCGAAAAGCGCAAGCTTGCACTGCTGCAATATTTCGGTTCGATCCAGCGCCTGCGGCAGGCCGCCGCCGAGGAAATCGCCGATGTACCTGGAATCGGGTTGAAGACAGCCAGCGCCCTAAAGGAGTTTCTGAAACTTATCTCATAAATGGTGGGATAGGCCTCCGTGCCTGTCCGAATCAGCTTACACAGGTCCGAGCAGGACTCGCGACTCCAGTCGGAGCAGGGACGCCTGTGCCACCAAAGAATCATGCGATCAGTTCTCAGGAGACCAAGGGCCTGCCTCGATAGCCTTTGACAGTGCGGGAGAGGACGGATATGATGGGTCGTCTCAAGTTTTTTATCGCAAACGGCATAAGAGAGGGGTGTGAAACCAATTGTCGGAAGTCAAACTGAAAAAAGGTGAGCCTGTGGAGAAAGCCCTGCGACGGCTGAAGAAAAAGCTGGATCGCGAAGGCACGCTTCGGGAAGCGCGGGCGCACCGCCATTACGAAAAGCCGAGCGAAAAGCGTCGGCGCAAAGCGAAAGGTCCCCGGAATTTTCTGGGATACTGATCGACGGCCAGACAAGCAAACCAAGGAGGCCAACGCAACGCTGAAAGGTGCCCGTTGGCCTCAGTGTTTATGTTCGCATTCTCAACCTGCTGGAACTCGCAACGTCACACCGACGGACGCGCCATGCTGAATGAAATCCGCGCGCTCGGATTCGAATTCGCCGAGTTGGGCCACGCCACGCGGCTCTCTTTGCTTGACGGAATCCAACGCGCCGTGGCAGCGGACGAAATCAAGATCAGTTCGCTCCACAATTTTTGTCCGCGTCCGCTCGGTGTGAACGGGCCGGTGCCGGATTGTTATTTGCCGAGTTCCCGCAACGAACGTGAGCGGGAACTGGCCGTGCGCCACACGTTGCGCACCATCGACTGCGCTGCGAGCCTCGGAGCGAAGGCGGTGGTCCTGCATCTCGGTCTCGTGCCGGTGCGGGATTACACGCTGCGCCTGCTCCGACTCTCTGCCGACGCGGGCACGCAAGATTCGAAGTTTCAACGGCTGCGGGAGAAAGCTTTCGAGGTCCGCGCACGGAAACGACAGCCGTATCTCGATCAAGTGTTTCGCACGCTGGACGCGATCGTCCCGCGCGCCAAAGAGACGGGCGTGATACTGGGTTTGGAAACGCGGTTTGGGATCGAAGAGATCCCCAGCGACGATGAGGTGAACGAGATTCTGCGGCGATTCAGGAGCGAGGCACTCGGCTACTGGCACGACGTCGGCCACGCGCAGGTGAAAGAGAATCTTGGCATCACCAGCCATGAGGCGCTGCTGGGACGATTTCGTGGACGAACGGCGGGGATGCACCTTCAGGACATTGCCCCGCCTGCGTTTGACCATCAACCGCCGGGCTTCGGGACGTTCGATTTTACGCGGCTGTCGCGGTTTGTGTCGGATGATATGATCCTGGCGTGGGAGATTCACCATGACTGGAAGGTGGAACAAATCGTGGATTCAGTGAAGCGAGCGCAGGAATTGCTTCACAGCCCGGTTAACGCATGAAAAGGAAGCTGGGCGGGCTGATTCGCATCCTGGTCAGCGTGGGCATTCTCGCCTACCTGTTCCACAGCATTTTTCAGAAGGAAGCCGCCGATTATTTTGCAGCGCAGAAGATCGATCCCGAGGCGTTGAGCTGGGTGGAACGCGCGCGAATCGTCTGGCACGTCGGTCCGCTGTCGTTGTGGAACGCACTCCAGAAAATCAACCCGTGGTGGTTCGTGGCCGCTGTCATCTGTGCGGGAATCCCTGCTTTCCTCGGCATCATTCGTTGGCAGTGGATTCTGCAGGTGCAAGGTTTGGACGTGAGATTCTCGCGGCTGTTTTCGATTACGTTCATCGGCCTGTTTTTCAACGCGTTCATGCTCGGCTCGACGGGCGGCGACGTGGTCAAGGCCTGGTACGTGGCGCACGAGACGCACCACAAAAAGGCGGAATCGGTGGCGACGGTGGCGGTGGACCGTCTGATCGGGTTGCTGGCTTTGTTCATCATCGCGCTGGTGATGATGGGCATTTACTACAAGCGCTCCTTTGAAGACCCGAAGCTGCTCTGGTTTGCATTGGCAACCCTCGCCGTAGTGCTGGCCACGGTGGCAATCACGATTCTCGGTTTGTGGCGGGGATTGGCCGACAAGTTCCCTCGGCTGCGCGCCTGGCTCCAGCGGTCGCCGCGCTACGACATGCTGCGGCGCCTGGTGAAGGCGTATCGGATGTACGCCTCGCATCCTGTGGTGCTGACCAAGACGATGCTCATCTCGTTTGCCGTTCACTTCTTCTCGATGCTCAGCATCTGGTGCGTGGGTCGCGGGCTGGGAATCAGCTCCGCGAAATTCGTCGACTATTTCCTGTATCTGCCAATCATCAACACCGTGACGGCCCTGCCGATTACCATCTCCGGTTTCGGCCTCCGCGAAGGCATGTACATGAAGATGTTCGGCCAAGTCCATGTCGCCGAGCCTGTCGCGCTGGTGATGTCATTGCTGGGCTACCTGGCGAACATGTTCTGGAGCATTGTGGGCGCCGGCTTCTATCTGACCCACCGCAAGGAACTCCCGCCCGCCGAACAGATGTCGAAGGAAGAGTAGGCGCTTCCACGTTCAGCCCCGACCTCCCGCAAGCGTGAGTGCCCGCATTTGAGACTGACGCGCACACGATATCCGCCTGCTGTATTTGGGATTCCAGATTGGAGAATTCAGATTTATGATGGGGACATGAGATGCGGGCGGTTCGAGGATATGGCCCGTGTGGCAGGCAGAAATTGGAGGCGGCAGGAAGCGTTTCTAACCAAGTTCAAGGAAGCACAGGCCAGATCGAAGCAATGAACAAAACGGCCATTGGCATTGTCCGCAGGCTGCGGGAGGCGGGACATGTCGCCTACTTCGCCGGGGGCTGCGTGCGAGACATGGTGCGCGGCGTCGAGCCGCACGACTATGACATCGCCACCAGCGCCACGCCCGACCAAGTGCAGGCGCTGTTTGCGAAGACCATTCCCGTGGGCGCGCAGTTTGGCGTGGTGCTGGTGCTGGAAGGCGGCTACCAGTTTGAAGTCGCCACCTTCCGCAGCGATGAGGCCTATATCGACGGACGCCGCCCGACTTCGGTGCGCTATGGTTCACCAGAACAAGACGCGCAGCGGCGCGACTTCACGATCAACGGATTGTTCTTCGATCCGATCGCTGGTGAGATTATCGACTTCGTCTGTGGCCGCGCGGACATCGAGCGCAAACTCATCCGCACCATTGGCGAGCCACGGCACCGTTTTGCCGAAGACAAGCTGCGGATGCTCAGGTGTATTAGGTTCGCCACGAATTTGGGATTTGAGATTGAAGACAAGACGTTCGACGCCGTCAAAACGATGGCCGCGCAGATTCATCTCGTCAGCGCGGAGCGAATCCGCGACGAGTTGATCAAGGTTTTCACGCGCTCCCGCCACGGCGGGACTGGGCGAGGGCTGGAGTTGCTCGACGAAAGCGGGTTGCTGCGCGAGGTGCTACCCGAGGTTGCTGCCATGAAAGGCGTCGAGCAGCCACCTGAGTTTCATCCCGAAGGCGACGTGTTTCAACACACAAAGCTGATGCTGGATTTGATGTCGGATCGCGCCCAGAGGGGTGCTCCTACGACGGATTATCCGAGCGTGGTGCTGGCCTTCTCGGCGTTGCTACACGACGTGGGCAAGCCGCCGACGTTCGAGCGCGCAACGGATCGCATTCGTTTCAACGAGCACGACCAAGTGGGCGCAGAGATCTCAAGAGACATTCTCCAGCGGTTGCGGTTTCCTAACGGGCAAATCGATAAGATCCTCGTGTGCGTCGGCGAACACATGCGATTTCAACACGTGCAACAAATGCGTCCAGCCAAGCTGAAACGAATCCTGGCGCGGGAGACGTTCACCGATGAATTGGAACTGCATCGAATTGATTGCGAGGCCAGCCACGGCAATCTGGAGAACTACGAGTTTCTGAAAGTGAAGGCCGCCGAGTTGTCCCATCACGGCGGGATCAAACCCGCTCCGTTGCTGACGGGGCACGACCTGCTGGCGCTGGGTTTCAAGCCGGGCCCGACGGTAGGGAAGGTTCTGCGTGATGTGGAGGAGTTACAACTGGAGGAACAGTTGAAATCACGGGAGGAGGCGTTGGAGTACGCGCGTAAACGCTTCGTTGAACTCGCGGCTGGCGCGACGACTTGAGGCTCGACTGCACGAGCAGGTAGCGGCTGACGTTGTCGAGGCTCAACAGGCCCACGAGATGTCCGTCCTGCATTACCGGAATGCTGGTCGGGCCTTCGGTCATCATCACTTCGTACACGCGCGACAACGCCGTTTGTGGCGTGACGGCAGGTGGATCGGTGTCCATCACTTGGGCGACGGGCACATCGCTGCCGATGTTGTTGACGGCATCGAGCATCGCGGTTCGCGTGGCGATCCCCACGAACTGGTCGCCGACCATCACGGGGAAATCATCCTGACCGGTCTGATAAACCATTGTCAACGCCCGCGACACCGTGTCGGCGGAAGAGAGCGCCACGAACTCGCGGCTCATCACTTCTTCAACTTCCAGGTCGCGGAGCAGACTTCGCGTCCGCACCATTCTCCCCTCGCCTTCCGCACCGATGAAAATGAATACGCCGATAATCACCAGCCAGATCGAGAACTTCAGTCCGACGAGAATAAACAGGATCGCCAGCCCTTGACCCACCGTTGCTGCGATAACCGTGGCGCGCCGATAAGAAAACACAAGCGCCAGGACCGCCCGCAGCAAGCGTCCGCCGTCCATCGGGAACGCAGGGATGAAATTGAAAAGGAACAGCGCGACGTTCGCCTTCACAATCGCATCCAACAACCCGCTCGCATCGTACGGCATCGACACGAAGAAAATGTGCGACGGCAAACCCGTGAACGGCAGCAACACCAGGGCGATTCCGGCGTTGACCATCGGACCGGCCAGCGTGATGGCAATTTCGTGCCACGGATTCTCGGGAATACTTCGCAGAGCGGCGACGCCACCGATTGGCAGGAGGGTGATGCTTTTGACCTGTACGCCCAATTGCTGGGCCACCACGCTGTGACCGAGTTCGTGCAGCGCGATGCAGGCGAATACGGAGCAGACAAGGGACAAAGCCCAGACCGCTCCCTGCATGCCTGCTTCCATGAAGCCTGCGTAGCCAATGAATCCGAGCAACAGCAAAAACGTCACGTGCAGACGCAACGTGATGCCGAAAACCCGTCCGATTGTGACCGACCAACGCATGGCTATTCCCTACCACACGCGCCAAAGCCTTGCAAGTCGAGCGAGCCAGAAGTGAAGCTTGCCCCAACCCTCTTGTGCCCCTAATATGCGACCACCATGGAGAAGATCCTAATCGTTGACGATGATGCTGACATTCGCCGCGCCTTTCGCCGCAATTTGGAGCGCGAGGACTTGCAGGTCATTGACGCGTCCAGCGGAGAAGAGGCAGTCAAACGGGTTGCGATGGAGCGCCCCGATCTGCTCATGATGGACATCCGGATGGGCGCGACCAGCGGGTTGGACACGCTGCGCAAACTGCGCGAACTCGATCCGAGATTGACGATCATCATGATGACCGCCTACGGCACAACGCAGACGGCGATCGAGGCCATGAAACTGGGCGCGTACGATTACGTGCTCAAACCGCTGGATGTGCCGAAGCTGAAAACGCTTATCGCGGCGGCGCTCAAGCACGCCCGCGACATGCGGCAGGTGGTCAGCTATCAGCCGCTGTTGACGAAGGAAGATTACGCGGAGGGGATCGTCGGCAAGAGCGAGGCGATGCAGCAGGTGTTCAAGCTTATCGGCCAGGTCTCGATGTCCGACGCGACCGTGCTGATCACAGGCGAGAGCGGCACGGGCAAGGAGTTGGTGGCGCGCGCCATTTACCATCACAGCAAACGGACCGACCAACCGTTCATGGCGATCAACTGCGCTGCGATCCCCGAGAATTTGCTCGAGAGCGAGTTGTTCGGCCACGAGAAAGGCGCGTTCACGGGCGCCGCCGAGCGACGCATCGGCAAATTTGAGCAATGCGATCACGGCACGATTTTTCTGGATGAAATCGGCGACATGCCGCCGGCGACGCAGACAAAGATCTTGCGCGTTTTGCAGAACGGAGAGTTTCAGCGTGTCGGTGGCAACCAGACGTTGCAGGTGGACGTGCGCGTCATCGCCGCCACGAACAAAGACCCGGACCGATTGGTGGCCGAGAAGAGGTTCCGCGAGGACCTGTACTATCGGTTGAACGTGGTGCGGATTTATCTGCCGCCGCTGCGAGACCGCCGTGAGGACATCTCCGTGTTGGCGGACTATTTTCTGCAGAAGATCAACAAGCCGCGTCAAGCTTCCGCCAAGATCAAAGGAATCTCACCGCAAGCGCTCGAGGTATTGCAGAAATACAACTGGCCGGGCAACGTCCGCGAGCTGGAAAACGCGATCGAGCGTGCCGCGGTGGTGGCGCATGGCGAGACACTGATGCTCGACTATTTGCCCGCAGAGGTGCGCGAACCCAGAACCGTGGTTGTGCCGCCCGAGGACGTCAACGCAGCGATCGATGCGGCGGTACGCCCTCTCTTCACCCTGGCGCGCAACGATTCCAAACTGAAAATTATGGCGGCCGTGGAGCGCGAACTAATCATTCGCGCGTTGGCCGAGACCGGCGGTAATCAGGTGCAGGCGGCAAAGCTTCTCGGCACCACTCGCGCGACCTTACGCAAACGGATTGAGAAGTTCGGGATCACGCGGCGGCTGGAACTGGGTTGACTCGCGGCGCATAACATGGGTCACTGCCAGACGCCGCCGACAAACCGCAGTTCCCGCCAGGTAGCGACCAAGTAGCCGGACCCGCCGAAGTTCCTCAGGGCTTCGTCGTAGTGGAAGTTGACGTTGCCGCTGAAGGTGGTGTTGCTGGCGACCAGCGAGCCGTACGTTTGCTTGTTGCCGGACATGGTGAGGGCGGCCTGTGGGGCATAGACGCAACTGTTCCAGTCGCTGTTGCCGGACAAGGTGATACTGGTGCAACCGGGCAGGCCGTAGATGACCAAGTTGCTGGGGATGCCGGGATCGTTTTAGCAGCCGTTGCCGGAGAGGTTGATGCTGCCGCCCGCATAGAGAGTGAGGCTGCTGTTGTTCAGGATCTCCATCTTGGCGTTGCCACTGGCGGTGACAGGACCGCTGATGTTGAGACGGACATTGCCATTGATTGTGTACACAACGTTGCCCGAGAAGTTGAAACTGTTGGCCCGGTAGTCGCCAGGGCCAAGGGTGATGTTCTCGTTGCCGGAATAGGTGACCGTGCCGAGGTTCGAAGCCGTGGTCAGTTCGGTCGGCACGGTGACATCCGGCACGTCCATTGTGAAGTCGTTGCGGACCCAGCCCTCGACAATCGCAGCAGCAACATTACTGGCGCGCTGACTTTCGGTGAAGGTCGCACCGATCTTGTCGTTCCCAGTCAAGGACACGGTGCCATACGGGCCGGTGCGCGCTCGACCGTAGATGTTGACATTGCCTGACATCGAAATCTCGTTGATGAGGCGACTGTGCAGCGACGGGACGGAGAGGAGTCTGCGGCTGCGGGCTGCCTACTCAATGAGGATGCCCTTTTTCTCCATCTCGTCGATTTGTTCCAGTGTGAGATTGCCGAGTCCTCCGGGAAGTCTGTTCTGCTTCACCAGAGTGCGCAGGTATTCGGCCTGCCGGTGGACCGCTTCCTTGGCAGCGGCAGCGTCCTGCTGGCGGTTGGCGGCGCGATTGATGATGGAGGAGAATGGGTCAGCGCCCGTCGTGACGGGCCGGTTTTCATCCGCACGGACTGGCTCGATGTGACTCCATCCTGACTCGCTTTTGGCGTGGACCTCCCCTGTTCCCCCGGGCGCGGCTTGTTGAGCCGTGGCACTGTTCTCCTCCGGCGGAGCCATCGCCTTCAGGAACGAGTGCGCGAGAATTGTGATGGAGACGAGACACGCAAGCGCCAGGACGCCCAGCCAACATCTGGAAGCTGTGTCAAGAGGCCGTGCAGGCGCGTTCATCTCTAATGTCCTTCCTGCCATTGGCTGAAGGTCACCTGGCTTGAGACCGCGGGGAAGAACGGCGGCGGATTGTTAATAAAGCGCGGGTCGTAGCTGTATTTCTTGTTGTAACCATTTATGAGATTACCATTTGAATCGGCCATACCGACGGCTCCGCGGCTGTTTTGCACAAGACAGCCGTAAACATTGAGGTTGCTGCTCGCTGCCCGCGTGTTGTAATTGAGGACGCTAAAGCTGCCATCGAAGAAGTTGGTCACACCGCCGACGATGTTGGACACGCCACCGGGCGACATGATCGCTGCCTGAAGCTGCAAATTATTCGGGGCATTGGTGTTGATGATAACATTGTCCCGCGCGATCAGGGCCAGTGCGTCTGTCGAGTTCGTCACCTGAGGATTCGTGCTGTAGGTGATGTTGCCCTGAACGTACATGTTGGTGTCGCTCACGAGAGTCAACCGACCGGTCAAGGTGCCTCCGTTCAAGAACACGATGCCCGCATTACCGTTGGTGCTTTGGGTATAGATGATTCCGTTCGTGGAATTGAAAGTGTATGAGTAATTCGTTGTGCTTGCGCCATTTTTTGTGGTGATCGCTACTTTGGTGCCATTGAAGGTAATGCTGCTGGTGCCGGTGAGCAGCAAGCCCTGGTTGGACGCCTGGTTCTTGAGCGATGTTGACTTTGAGGAATTGAAATCCACATCGGCCATGGTTCCCTGATAAGAGTTCGTGAGGAACCCCTGATCGAATTCGATTCCGTTGGTAGTTGACCAACCGGTGCCGCCGACGATGTTGGTGAGGGTCGACACAACTGAATGGAATACCGGGCCCCCGTTCGCATTCATAAAAGTCATTACGTCGTCGGCGTGGACGTGCCCGTTGAATACCTCGCCGGCTGCAAAGTTGAGACCGTTGCTGATGTGCGTCCACAAGGAAAACTGCGCATAGGTTGGTTGATAGACATTCTGGAGGCTGACGACCCGATACACGGCGCTCGTCTGATACGCGCCGTAAACTTTGCCGGTGGAAACGATGTTGTAGGTGTTCAGCTTGACTCTCTGAATGTAGAAATTGTAGGTGCCCGGGCCAAAGCTGCCGCTGCCGTTGGTCGTCGTGCCGGATTGGGTGACAATGGCAAGGACATTCGCCTCCATGAACCGGGCGCCGCGTTCGAGACCGCCCTCGGCCACGTACATGGCCTGCTCCATGGTCGTCTGCTCCTGCGCAATCCTTCGGTGATTACTGGCGTAGTCAAGGATTGTCAGCACAAGTCCCACGCTGATGAAGAGGAGGCAGGCCACGAGTATGAGAACATAGCCATGCTCGCTGCGGTGCACACTGTTGATCCGATTCATATTTGCGCCCTTTCTAATCGAATATTATTCGCATCGCCATTTTGAAGCCTAGTTCCTGAATTCCACAAAGGTGGTCATGGTGTTGGTATCAATGCGACCGCCGCCTTTTTCCGCGACTGTTACTGAAATCGCGCAACCGTTTGTGGTAAAGCCCTTCGTAGTGCAGTTCAGAGTCGAAGCGATGACATTGGTGCAGATGAACTTGCTCGATTGAGATGTGCTATTGCTCCAAGTGATGCATTGGAGGTTCGTCGTGTACTGGAGGAAGAGGTTCGACTGGTCGAAGAAGATGTTCGTGTAGGCGATTTTCCACCCGCCGGATGGGTAGGTAATGACAATGCTGCTGGATTGCACTTCACGCAGCCCGGGGTTGGTGCTGACACCGTACACCATGCGATCCAAGGCGAGACTGGCGCGTGCTGCCGCCGTGCGCATCAAGGTCGTCTCGTTATAAGAGCGTTGAAACAGCGTGAACACGTTCCACGCGCCAACGATCACCATGGTGAGGATGGCCATCGAAACTGCCATCTCCACGAGGGTGAAGCCGCCGGAGAATCTGCGCGCCTTTATTCCTGAGGGTTTCATGGATGCAACGTTGAAACCAGCGACGTTGTTAATGTGTTTGTCGAAAAACCGCCGTGGATGTAGTTTCTATACGGCATGCTCACGCTGATGTTCTTGGTATTGGCATCAACAGTAGTCACCGTGTACGTGCAACTGATGGTCGCATTGGAGAACGTCCCCGCGCCAAGCTGCAATGCGGTACTGGAGAAACTGTTGGTCCGCAGTGCCTCCAATGCGTTGCGGCAGGAATGCACGGCTGCCATTTGATTCCCCGCCGTGTTGACCGCCCGCATGGCCATGCTGAAGCTGAGAATACACGCGCCGAGGGCGATCCCCAAGATCATGACCGCGAGCACGGACTCCACAAGGGTGAATCCGCTTCGATTGGCCATGCGGCAGCTTGGTTTCATAGGTTGTCTACTGGGCCTAAACGCCCCAAGGATTTCAGCAGTTGATATGCCCGCATGCTGGTGGGCGAGCTTCCCGCAGAGAACAGCAGCAGACTCTCTCAAATACGCGAATCCAGAAGAGTCTGCCATCCAGAGATTCTTAAAGGAGGAGGGCCACCCTCGGCAGGTGGCCCTCCATCCCGTGATCCCATGTCCTCACCCATCAAGGGACCACTAAATTGCCCCGAACTACTAGGGTCCGAAATTCTGCGTCGGAGGCTGGGACGATTGATCCTGATCCCCGCCGAACCCAAGACTCTTCATCACGCCTCTCGGCTTGCCGTTGTCCTTGGGCATCCATTTGTCGTTGGTGTACACTTCCTTGGACGGGAACCCGTTCGAGTACTGCTCGTTGCCTGTCTGTGCCTCAGGGCCGATGATAGTGGGTGTTAGAAAGATCAACAGATCGCGTTTGGTCTTGCTGAGGCTCTTGCTGCGGAAAAACGCGCCGATTCCCGGAAGATCACCGAAGATCGGTACCTTCGTGTAAACGTCCGAAACATCCTGACGCATCAATCCTCCGATCGCCAGCGTGTTGCCGCTCTTGATCAGCACGGTCGTGGTGGCGACGCGGGTGTTGATGATGGGAATCTGAACGGAGTTGCCTGTGCCGCTTGTGAGGGTGGCATTCTCGGTTGAGCTGCTGGCCTCGGGAGTCACGTCCAACGTGACGAATTCATTCTTATTGATCCGCGGGACGACGGTCAGAATGATGCCGATGTCCTTGTAATCGAAACCGCTGATCTGAAACCCTCCCGTTTGCTCGCTGAACTGGAACTGCGGGACGGGATACTGCGTGGCGATGGCGATCCTTGCCTTGCCGTTGTCGGTGGTGACCACGCGCGGATTGGCCAGCAACTCGGTGTCGGCATCGCTGTTGAGATATGAGAACACAAGGCTTGCTTCGCCTCCATCCAGAATGACAGTGGACGGAGTCCACGGGCCACCTGCCAGATTTTTGGATAGCTCGAACGGAGACGGATTGCCAGGATCTTTGATGGGCGATGTTGGATCGGGACGCCTGGCCTGCAATTGGTGATTCAACAATGTCCCGCTCCAGTTAATCCCCAAATCCTTCCGGGGATTTCTGGTCGTCTCGACGAACTTGGCCTCGATCATCACCTGCGGGGTCTGGGTGTCCAACACGTCGAACAGCGGCATCAGCTTCGCCAGATTCGACGGGGTGTCGGAGATGATCAGCGTATTGCTGCGAACATCGATCTGTATTTTTCCTTGTTTGGTCAGCACCGGGTCGATCGTCTTCTTCACATCCTCGGCCTTCGCGTAATTCAGCGTGCGCACGCGGACTTCTACAGGCTCGGCCTCAACTGACTCACGGGATTTCACGCGGATGACGTTCTTGTCCTTGACGTACGCATAGCCCTTCGATTCGGCGATTAACCGCATGGCGTCTTCATACGAGACGTTTTCCAGGTGGACCGTCACTTTGCCAGTGACCTCGTCGCCCAGGATCAGATTGACTCCTGTTCTTACAGCCAATGTGCGAAGCACGCTCTGAATGTCCGCCTCGCTGTAATCGATCACGATCGGCTCGCTCGTCGCATCAGCGGGTTTTACCTCCGTATTCACAGCAGGCGCGGCTTCGGTGGACGGTGTGGGTGATGTCGCTGCTGGCGCGGCTACTGGCTGGGAAGCGACGCTCACTTGCGCAGCGGAGGGGGAGGGATTCGTGGCTGTGTCATCCGCTCGAGTGAACACCGTGGCAATCACGATAAAGCAGACGCAGATGAGTGCCGCAGAAAGTCGTTTCTTCATGGCAAACCTTTCGAGTAAACAAATTGCGATCATGTCGCGATACGAAATAGCAACAATCAGGCCACTGGCTGACTATGGCTGTGCCGCTGGCTGGTTGTGCGAGTTCATCCGCAACTCCACCTTCTGCCCTCCCACTTCGAGCACAACCCGATCCCGCGTAATCTCCACCGCTTTGATCTGGACCTCGCCATTCCCAGCGTTGAGAGTGACAGTTTTGTTCAGTGTCAGAAGCTTGTCGTTAACAATCGCAGAAGGATTCGTTGCTTGGTAAAGGATGCCCGACAAGTGAAACACAAGCGGCGCTGCTGGAGCCGCCTTGCTTTCTGCCGGAACCCCTCCCGTCCGGCCGAATGGATCACGCTGCTGGACCGGATCGTAACGCGATTGCTGCAAGTCCAAACTGAAGTCGGCCTTGGGCGGCGTCGCCGCACCGGCACTGGCACAGATCCACAGCCAGATCACGAGGAATAACAAGGACTGAATGAAAGCCAGAATCCCCACGATCTGGAGCCTCGATGGCCAGGCGCGTGCGACGGGCGCCCGTCTTGCCTCCTGTTCCTGCGCGGCGGCAAACGAGCATGTGGGCCATGTCCGAATTTCGTGGCCGTGGTGATCCCGCGAATCGACGTGGGCATTAACGACCGGTAGAATTCCTGTTCCTGCTCTCATGACGTTGTTTTCTCCGTTTTCGATTTGCCCGCGGACTTGTGTGAATCCGTATCCGGACGCACGAGGAACGCCAGTTCGAGCGACGCTCGGCACTGCGCGCGATCACCAGGAGCGATCGCCAACGAGCGAATCTCGGCTGTTGGAAACTTGTTCTCAAGATCCTGCAAAAACACTCCAAGCTCGTCGTAGCCCGCCTCGACCTCGATCCGCGTGGTGAAGACGTTGTAACCGGGGTTCAGCTGGTGCTGTTCTTTGCTTCCCGGTTGTATCCCCAGCACGTGAACCGTCGTGTGCTGCTCCGCCAGCAGACTGATCTCGCGCACGATCCAAGCAAATGGATCGCCCGCGACCATCGCTGCCTGCTGTGTTTCCAGAAACGACTTCACCTGCTCGCGACGGGTCACGTCCTGCACCGCCTGCTGTGCCTTGCGATCGGCCTGCTGAATCTGGTCGTTGAGTTTCGCGATGTTGTTCTTCGCGTTGCTGAGCGCGCTCCAGTTCTTCAGCATGTAACCCTCCACCACACCCACGACCGCACACAGCGTGCCCATGCAGACGAGCACAACCTTCAGCAGCTTGCCATTCGGCAGTTGCCGCAAGAAATTGAGCTTCATTTCTTCCCCTGCTCCTTGTAGCGACATTCGATGGTGAAATTGGCTGCGAGCAGCGTGCCGCCAGCCTTGTCAGGGTCGCTGGACGAACGCGAGATCGAGCGCAATTGGATGTCGTCAACGGCAGCGCTGCATCGCTCGTCGTGGCGTAACGTCCGCAGAAATTGGTCCACTTCCAGTTCGGGACGGTTGCTGGAAGCCGTACCTACCATTAGCAGCACGAGACGCTCGACTGGTTTCGGATGCGCGGCGCGCTTGCCGCCAGCGGCTTCCTCGCCGCCGTCACCGGAGATCGGCGTCTCTACGGCCAGAGCAAAATTCAGTTGAGAAAGCTGAATGCTCGGAGGAATGATGTCTTTCACTACCGCCAATTGCGGTGCCAGCAAGACTCGCGAGTGGTTCAACGCCACGATGTCTTCGGCGCGGGCACGCATCCCCTGGAATTCCCCCTCCTTCTCACTCACGGCATTGATCTTTTCCCATTGCGCTTCGAGGCCACGCAACTCCGCCTGTCTCTGTATCAGAATCACGGATAACATGCCGCCCCACGCCACCACCAGCGCCAGCACCGCCGAGCCGATGGCGATGACCAGCTTGACTGGATCGCGGGCGCGCTCCTGCTGCGCTTGCTGTTCTTCGGCGAGGAGATTGAGGGTGATGGCCGTCATTGTCGTGAAACCTCGCTCATGCCAATCGCGCAGCGGCCGCTCCCACCGCAGCGGCAAGTGATGGACCGAGGGCAAGCACGCGCGGTGTTTCACCGTTCAATCGGCTCACGTCGAGGCTCTGGATGGGATTCCAGCACTCCACGTGCGTTCCCACGGCTTCCCCGAGAATCGCCAGCATTTGCGGCGAGCAGGCCGAGCCACCGCAAGCGTAGATCTGGCCAATGTGGCGATCATTCTGCCGTTCGTAAAAATCAATGGACGAACGAATCTCGCGTGCGAGCGGCGAGATCGCAGTCTTGACCAATTCCTGGATTGGCGCGGACATCTTGCGTTTCTCTTCTTCGGCCTCGTGTGGCTCGAGCATGAGAGTATGGCTGATGTAATCGCTGATCTGCGCGCCGCCAAAGTGCATGATGCGCGTGATCAGCGGCATGCCATCGAGCAGGAAGTTTATGCTCGTCATGTGCGCGCCGATATCCACGAGCACCACGACTTCGTCTTTGGTTCCAAGGTGGCTCACGTGGAACGCGTTGATGACGGACACAGCCGCCAACTCGATCACCTCGGGTTTGATTTTTGCGGCGACCAGGGCGTCACGGTAGGCGTCCACTTCCGTCCTGTTCGCACCGCCGACCAGCACGCTCGTCTTGTCCACGTCTTTGCCGTTGGCGCTTTTATTGCCTTTCTTCAACTCAAAAGCATCGAGGTAGTATGATGAGAAATCGTGGCGCAGATAGCCCGAGCTGTTGAGCTTCAGGGCGCTCTTGATCTCAGCGAGCGGCACGGGCGGAAACTCCGCGTGGCACACCATCACCGAACTACAGCTAATGGCCACGCTGGCGCGCCGCTCCTGAATCTTGAACTGCGCCATCAGTTGCTGCAACTCGGCTGCAAGCGGTTGCGCCGCGCCGGGCTTACCCATGGCCGCTGAGGAAGAATCCATGACCGCATACTCCGCCAGTTCTAGCGCGTCCCCTTTTCTGCGCAAAATGACAGCTTTGATCTGGCTGGCTCCCAAGTCCAGCCCGACCGCGACATCTCGTTTGTTCTGTCGTTTGCCTGTAAAATACATGCTTGCTTGTAAACGATTTTTAGCAGTTCATATGCCACTGGCCATCGCGTGACCGCAGCCCAACCAGTGGCGAACAAGGAAAGGAAATCCGCAGGTTGCAGCCTAATACGGTCCCCAATCAATACCGACGCCCGCCAGTGCGTCCTTGGTGTCCTGTGCGATCAAGATTTGTTGCGATCCGACACCTTGCGTGAAGTCATAGGGATTCCCGAGCAGGTCGGTGTTCCACCACCGACCACCCTTCACATAGGAGACAGGGCCCGTCGAACTACTTGTGTCGATCGGAGCGTTATCGGATTGCCCGGTCTCCAACGCCCATGCGTTGATGGCGGCGTCCATCTGGCGCGCGTCGTTGACAATCCGCCTGCCCTGAGACTGCTTGCGGTCTTTGATGAAGCTGGGTATCGCCAGCACGGCCAGCAACCCGATCAATGCAACAATAATCATGATTTCTATAAGGGTAAACGCCTGCCGTTTCCGACGTTGCCACAAACTTTTCATTTCTCTCACCTTCTTTCATTCAAGTCATTAAGCGAACTTCCTTGCGAGAGAGGCAGCCCCGATTGTCGGGGCTGCCTCTTCCTCACTTGCTGTGAGCGCTTGTGCGCTCGGTTCAACATCGGGTCTTAGTAAGGACCCCAATCAATACCGACGCCCGCCAGTGCGGTCTTCGTCGCCGCTGCGATCACAACTTGGCTCGAGCCTACGCCATTCGCGTAACTGTATGTACCACCGAGCAGGTCGTAGCTCTTCCAAACCGTCTTCAGGTAGGTAACCGCTCCTGTCGGACTGGTATAGTCGATTGTCGCACCATCCGTCTTGCCATTCTCGAGCGCCCACTGATCAATCGCGGCGTCCTCCTGACGCGCGTCGTTGACAATGCGGCGGCCCTGAGACTGTTTACGAGCCTTGACGAAGCCCGGGACTGCCAACGCAGCTAGCAACCCAATGATGGCAACCACGATCATGATTTCAACCAGGGTGAATGCTGCCTTGTTATTGCGAATCCTGTTGATCATTCTCAATCACCTCCCTCCGGTGTAACTTCTTGTTTCCACAGGCAGACGCTAACAGCAGACCAGATGCCAAAACAAAAACCAGCTTCAAACTGGCCTGAAATCAGCAGCCAGCGTGACGTGAGGCACTCATTTCGTTGGTAGAATTGAGGGATCAATCAGTTTTGCGATTGAGTCTGGGACGTACAAAAACGGAGCGATCATGGACGCAAAAGGCCATCCTGCAAGCACAGTTCTGCTCATAAACAACGCCTTGAGGCTAGTGTAGCAATTCGGGAAACGCCGGAGAGAATCCATCGCGGGAGGCGTTCTGAAAAGGCAGCGGCGATGACGAAACCATTCGCATCCACCGTCCGCGGCTAATCAGTCGCCACCAAGGTTCGATGCATTCGGAGCGAGTTTTCGATACAATGTCGCCATGCTGACACCCAACATTTTGGCGGCTTTGTCCTTGTCGCCGCCAGCGGCCTGAATCACTTGCTCGATGTATCGAACCTCTTGTTCGTGCACAAAGTCCTTCAGCGGCATCTGGGTGAAATCCTGGGCCGCTTGAGCCGCGCCTGCTGTCTTTTCGGCTGCCGCGCTGTCTGCAAAAGTGGTTGCTGCTTGCGGCAGAGTAATGCCTGGCGATTTGCCAATCGCCTCCAGTATCCGTTCGGGAAGATCCTTGACGGTAATGACTCCGCCATCACACAAAGCGCAGGCGCGCTCCATCGCGTTCTGCAGTTCACGCACATTGCCAGGCCAGCTATACGACTTCAACACTGCCATTACGTCGTCATGGAGGGTTGGCGGAGGTGTTCCCGAGCGTTGGGCAATGATCTGCGCGAAATGATGGATCAGGAGTGGAATGTCCTCCGCCTTTTCGCGCAATGGCGGCAACTGGATGGGAATCACGCTGATCCGGTAGTAGAGATCTTCCCGAAATGCCTTCTCTTTAAGCTTAGCCTGCAGCGGCTCATTGGTTGCCGCCACCACGCGCACGTCGACTTTGATCGTCTCCGTATCGCCGACGCGCCTCAGTTCCTTGTCCTGCAAAAACCGCAGAAGCTTGCTTTGCAGACCCAGGGCCATCGAGCCGATTTCATCCAGAAAGATCGTGCCGCCATCGGCGTGTTGAAACAGTCCCACCTTGTCGAAAGCCGCGCCTGTGAAAGCGCCCTTGCGGTGACCGAACAACTCCGACTCCAGCAGATGCTCGGGCAGCGCTACGCAACTGACCGCCACAAACGGCATCGCGGCCCGTCGGCTGTTATAATGCAGCGCTTTGGCAACCAGTTCCTTGCCCGTGCCGCTCTCGCCGAGAATGAGAACGGTGGAGTCAGTGTTGGCGACTCGTTCGATCATGCGATAGACGGTTTCCATCCGCGGACCGGCGCCGACGATGTTTTCGAACCGGAACTTTTCGCGGAGCTGGTTCTTGAGTTCGGCATTTTCCTGCAACGCGTGAACTGCCTTCTGATGAAAGAGCGCGGTCTCGACGCGTTTGACCAGTTCATCATTCCGAAACGGTTTCTCGATGAAGTCCTCGGCGCCCGCGCGCAACGCCTGGATGGCTCGCTCCTTGGTGGCGTTGGCCGTAATCATCAGAACGGGAATCGAGCGATTGAAGTCCTTTGTTTGACGAAGCAGTGTCAGCCCGCTCGACTTCCCCTCGGGCATTTCGATATCAGCCAGGACGAGATCGGGTGATTGCTGTTTGACCAGTTCGAAGGCGCGCTCGGCATTGCTGGCGGTGATGACCTCATGGTGTTGCTCTTTCAGCACTTCATAAAGCACAGACACCATGCTTGGTTCGTCATCAACCACTAGAATTTTTGCCATAATTTGAGTCCCAACAAGGTCAAACGTTCCAAGCCCGAGGCGCAGCCTCGTAGCCCACTGGACGTTAACAAGAGCGCCAGCCTGGTGTCAAGCGATGCGCCGCTGCGGCAGTGTCCTAATCTGGAGGGCCACGCTCTGTCGTGGCCGCATTTCGCGAACGGACGCGACGGAGCGCGTCCCTCCAAACTGCAAATCAGGACACTACCGCCGCTGCTGGAGGAGGCGGACGCGAGCCTAGAATTGGACGATCTGATTGAGCTTGAAGATCGGCAGGAACATGCAGATCACAATGCTGCCGACCACTAAGCCCAGAAAAACGATTAGCAGCGGCTCGATCAACGAGGTCAAGCCCGACAGGGTCGCCTCGATCTCTTCATCGTAAAAGTCGGAAATCTTCTCCAGCATTACGTCGACCTTGCCGGTCTGCTCGCCTGCAGAGACCATCCGCACCAGCATCGGCGGAAAGATCTTGTGCTGTCCCAAGGCCAGCGCGAGGTTGTCCCCTCGCTCGATGCCGGCGGCGGTCTCCTCGACGGCCCGTTCGACCAGTGTGTTCCCAGCGGACTGACCGACGATCCGCAGTGTCTCGAGAATGGGCACACCGCTCCGCAAGAGCGCGGCAAACGTGCGGGCGAATCTCGACAGCGCAACCTTGTGGATCAATTTGCCAAACACCGGCAGGCGCAGTTTAGTGCGATCCCACAGTTCCGCGCCGCGCTTCGTCCGTTTCAGTTTCACGACGCTGAAGACCATGAACGCAATCGCTCCCGCGACGAGCAGGAAATAGGTGCGAAGAATCCCGCTGATGCGGATCAAGACCTGTGTCGGGCCCGGCAGGTTGGCTCCGAAATCTTTGTAGATGTCCGCGAAAATCGGAATGACTTTCATGATCAGGAACAGGGAGATGGACATCGCGACCACGCAGACAATCGTCGGATAAGACATGGCCGATTTGACCTTCTTCTTGAGTCGTGCGGTCGATTCCAGATAGGTGGCGAGCCGATCCAGTATCTCAGCCAGCAACCCGCCCGTTTCCCCCGCTTCGACCATGCTGACGTAAAGTGTAGTGAAAACTTTGGGGTGGCCGGCCAACGCTTGGGAAAACGCATCTCCCCGCTCGACCTGTTCCGTGACTTGCTGCAACACCGGCTTGAACGTTTTGCTGTCGGTCTGCTCCTCCAAGGCGTTCATCGACTGCACGAGTGGCAAACCCGCATCCATCATCGTCGCCAACTGCCGCGTAAACACAACCAAATCCTGCGGCTTGACCCTGCCCTGACGCCGCTTGGCTTGTGGCTTGCGTCCAGCCACTGAGTTCAGCGAGGTCACCAGCAGGTTGCGGTCAACCAACAGGGCGGCGGCACCCTGCTGGTCAATCGCCTCAATATTTCCGCGCACGGGTTTCCCTGAAGGATTTCGCGCCTGATAATGAAACGTGGGCATAAACTCGTGTCCTGGTGCTCGGGTTCCACTCCTGCCGCGTGGTATTCAGCAGCAAATATGCCATCGCAATTCCCGGTTCACACTCCCGTCAAGTGTTCCTGCATACGCGCCACAGTATTCGCGGGGAAACAAACACTTAGCGGCGTCCAGACCGGCGGAAGGGAACTATCGTGGTGCGCACATTCACAGTTGTGCCGTCCAACTTTGAACGCCTGATGCACGGACTTGCGTTATCTTGGCTGGTTTAACCGTTGGAGCGCCCCGCCACAACGCACGGTGACCATGGTCAGAGCTGGTTCAACAAATGGCGTCAGAGCGCGTTTGGAAAGTGCCGTAGGGCAAGCTTCCAGCTTGCCGAAGTCGTAGAGAGGGCCTCGCGCCACCGCCGAAGCTATGGCGCGCAGGCGGACACCCTGCTCGAAATAGACGAATCAAACGGGCTGGAAGCCCGT
This sequence comes from Verrucomicrobiia bacterium, assembly GCA_049510215.1. Taxonomy (GTDB): domain Bacteria; phylum Verrucomicrobiota; class Verrucomicrobiia; order Palsa-1439; family Palsa-1439; genus JBEKZD01. The sequence goes on along the minus strand of JBEKZD010000001.1, from coordinate 295,816 downwards.
CCCGCCGTGGCGAGACGAGGCAAGCCAGTCGGCGCCGACGCGCTAGAGCCGCCATGGCGACGGCGCGAGGCTCGCCCTGCCGACGGCGGCGTGCCCAAACCACTTTCAAAACACGCTCTGAGAAACGTCAGCGGCCGGACGCAGCGGCTGCCGAAGATGCAGCAGATCGTTGCGCCGTTTTCCACCAACCTTTGACGGACGGAGAAATCTCCCCGTGCTTGCGCACGTAGTCGATCACGGCCTGGCGCGTCTGGAAATCGTATTCGACCAACTCCGCCCCCGGGCTATCCGCAATCTCGCGCAGCCTTTTCCACCGCAGGCCGCCGCTCGCCAGATCGTAACTGTTGAATGCGACGGCCAGCTTCCGATTCCCTTCCAGCGGTGTCCCATCGGCACGCTGCAAGGAAACGATCCGCATTCCCTCCCTGCCCCGGGGATCAAATGTGCATCTCACGCCCCACACGCCGCGAAACTCGCGCCTCTCGTAGGCGCTCGCGTTCTCCTCAAGGATTTCCTTCAACTGGGCCGTTGTGAGCTGTAAAACGCCGATCGTGTTTTCATAAGGTACAACTTTCCAGATATCGCCGATGGTAATCGCGCCTTTCCCGATCATCCCGCGCTGCTCCAAAATCCCATGAACAATCGCGTCGATTTTCACGCCCCGGTTTTGCAAGGCTTCGGCAATCGCTTCAAAAACCAAATCATGGATCGGCGTTTCACGTCGGGGAGCGCCTTGGAGTTCGAAATTCCCTCGGGCCTCACCGATCACTGTCGAGAGAGTTTTCTGCGCCTGGTCGAGTTCCTTGCCGAGTGATTTCACAAGCTCGCCATCCAACGGCACCCGGTCATCCATGAGCATTGTATTGGATGAGCGCCGCGTTACCCGGCCTTTCGCCGTGTCAAACACGAGATCGACGCGCCCGAGACGAATTCCAAAATAATCCGCCTGACAATACAGGACGTTTCCCACCTTGAACTCAGGAAAATCCCGATGCGAATGACCGCCGATGACGACATCCAACTCGGGAAAATTGCGGGCAATCGCGTTGACCTGATTCGCACGATCATCGCCGCCCTCGCGATATCCCTGGTGGCACACCAGCACCAGTATTTGGGCACCCGCTCTTCTCAACGCGGGAACGACCGTGCGGAGCGTTTCCACAGAATCCACAAACTTCAGTCCTTCAATCAGCCGGGGCCGACTCCAGTTTGGAATCCCCGGCGTGTTAAGCCCGATGACGCCGACTTTGACTCCATCCACTTCCCGGAGTACATAAGCTTGCCGACGAGCGAGGATTCGCGCAGCCGCACCTGTTACGGCGGAATTCGAGGAAGCCGCCTGAAGATTTGCATTCAAGATGGGCATTTGGGCGCGTTCGGCGCAGGCAGCCAGCTTTTCCAGTCCCCAGTCAAACTCGTGATTACCCCACACCCAGGCGTCGTAACGAAGCTCGTTGAGAGCTTTGACCATTACTTGCCCGTCAGCCAGATAACTCACAGCTGCGCCCTGAATCGTGTCGCCCGCATCCACCAGCAGCACGTTTTTCTCCGAGGCGCGCACCTGTCGAATCACAATCGCACAGCGGGCGATGCCGCCCAGATTGGTTTGCCCTTCGTAATTCTCCGTAGGCAACACGTTCCCATGCAAGTCGCATGTGTGCAGAATCGTGATGGGAACTTCACGCGCCAACAGGCAGGGCGCAACGGATAGAAACAGAGCAAGAACGATCCGCCGGGCTGCAACTGTCAGCATACGCATACCGGCTGGACTCTACCTGATCGATTGGGCGAGTCGAGCCAAATGAACTGCGCTCCACGATTGATGTGGATCTCACCTACCACGGCGCTCGAAGGGAACATACTTTTCCCTTGATAGTTCCGCCTGTGGCGCACAAGGCGGGTATTGTGCACCACGATATGCAGCCACTGTGGTCGAAGGCGGAGGTTGCTTTGAAAGCAGCAGAGAGAATCGTGGTGTTTGGCTATTCTTGCCCGGCGTTGGATTTTGAAAGCGCAAATCTCTTGATGCGCGCTCTTCGACAGAATCAAAGGCTGAGTGAATTCCATGTAATTGACCCGAATCCCGCTGTTTTCAAGCGTTACGTTGACCTCATGGGGAAGTTCAAGGGAGGTTGGCATTACTTTCGGACCGCACGTGACTACATTCGGCACATGTCTTTCCACAGTCGCAATGCGAGTCACCGGGGACGGGCCTGATTATTCTTCATTATGACCTGGCGCGCCAACACAACCGGCAATCCTCGTTGATGGAAATCCGCGAAAGCCGAGCGTAGCGAGACGCCGAGGGGTGACTGCGGGGCAACGCGCCCCGCTGCGCCCTTGCTCTCTGCCGGCGCCGCGGGTACTATAGGGTGGTACTAGCCAGTCGCTCTGCTGCTGACATGAACATAGAACAAGCATTTCAGGCGTTAGAGGCTCAGAAAAGGCAATTCCAGTCCAAGATTCCCGCCCATGCTTCAGTAATGCGCACGCGATACCTCGGAGAGATGGTGGATGAAGAGGTGGAGGCCGCTCGAAAGCATCTGCAAGCTGTCTATGAAAGCCACCTCGAAGTCGGGCCGAATTTCACCGCTCTAGCTGAGCATATGAATCATCCTCGCTATGCCTTTTGGCTTGAGGGCATTCGACGCCATCTCCAAGAATGCGAAACCATTCTCGCTCAGCAGCCTGATGGAGCATGAAGGCGTTCATCACACCTGCAACGGCGGCGCATGGGGGAAATCGTCCCGCCACCGATCAGCATGGAGGTGTCGCATTGATGTGGCATCGCGCCAAAGGCTGTTTTTGCGAAACGAACCCATTTGCCAGGCTACGGAAGCAGCGTGCTGTGAATGACATAGCTGGCCGGAGTGGCCATGACATTTCTCCCGAATCAAACCCAATCAAACCAAATGAAAGCCAGGCCGTGCTACAGTGTGAAAGTTGTAGCGGCGGTTTGTCGCCCCGACCCCTCGACCTCTCCCAGAGTCGAGTATGACCGCCGACGGACGTAATTTCGGCGGCTCCTCGTTCACCCCGACATTGGATGTCTCGGGGCAGGGAGCGCCGCTACAGCAAACCGTACCAGTACCGGCCATACCAGCACATTTCTCCGGTGGGCAACCGAGCTTTTCGAGCACTTGAGCGAGTCCGGGGATCGTCGTGCTTCGCTCCCCGGCGAAAACGGTCACTTCTTGAGCGCGTCCGCGCGCGTCGCGATGGAGACTTTCATCTCCACTTTTTCATTCGGATTATCGCGGGCGTCGCGCGGCACGGCGACGATCTTGTCCGCAACATCCATTCCTGCGATGACGTTTCCAAACACCGTGTAGCCGCCGTTAAGGCCAACGTTGTCGTTGACGTTGATGAAGAACTGGCTGCCGCTCGATTCCTTCTTCGGGTTGGCCTGATCGCCCAGACGCGCCGTGGCGACCGTGCCGCACTTGTGCTCGCGCTTGATCTCGGCCGGGACGGTGTAGCCCGGTCCGCCGGCGCCGTGCGTGCTGCGATCGGAGTTCTTGCTGTTGGGATCGCCGCCCTGAATCATGAAACCGGGGATGACCCGATGAAACGTGGTGCCGTTATAGAATCCTTCCTTCGCAAGCTTGATGAAGTTCTCCACCGTCTTCGGTGCGTCCTTGTCGTAGAACTCGATCACCATCTTGCCAAATTTCGTCTCGATCACCGCCACTTGGTCAGTGTCCGCTGCCATCACACAGGCTCCTTTCAGTAAACCAACCGCCACACACACTATCGCAATTGTTTTCATCCATCGCATTGTTCCGACCCTCCCTATCTTACTTGCCGAATGCTATCTGAATCGCTAGTTTCTGGCAAATGGTTTCCGACAACCAACCTGACCACGCGCCCGATGCCCCGCAGATTGACCTGACCAGCGACGAGTACTTCATGGGCGAGGCGCTGCGGCAGGCGCACCTTGCTTACGATGCCGATGAAGTGCCGGTCGGCGCGGTGATTGTCCGCGACGGCAAAATCATCGCCCGCGCCTTCAACCAGGTTGAACTGCTGAAGGATGCGACGGCGCACGCTGAGATCCTGGCGATCACACAAGCGGCCAACGCGCTTGGTGACTGGCGGCTGGAAGGCACGACCCTGTTCGTCACCAAAGAACCGTGCCCGATGTGCGCCGGCGCCATCGCGCTCTCGCGGGTGAAGCGGCTCGTATTTGGGGCGCGGGATGAACGTGCAGGCGGTGCAGGCTCAGTGTTCGACATCACATCCGCGAAAGGATTGAATCACATTGTGGAAGTCGTGGCGGGCGTGAAAGAATCCGAAGCGCGCGAACTGCTGCAGAGCTTCTTCTGCACAAAACGCGCCACTTAAATCCCCCCGCCCCGCGGCAGCGGGGAGAGGGTCCGCTCATTCAGTTCATCGAAAGATCTCCGCAAAGAACGTCTTCATCGCTTCCCACGAACGTTTGTCGGCACGCTCGTTGTAGGCGGCGCCTTTCGAGTTGTCGTTGCCCGAATCGGGCCGCGTGAAGCTGTGCACCGCGCCGCTGTAATAAATCATCTGCCAGTCCACGCCCGCCTTGCGGAATTCATCCTGTAACGCCGCCACATCGGCTGCCGGCACGTACGGGTCGTCCGCCCCGTGGCAGATGAGCACTTTGCACTTGATGTTCTTCGCGTCGCGCGTCGGCGTGTCGAGTCCGCCGTGGAACGTGACAATACCGGCGATGTCGGCGCCGCTGCGGGCGAGCTCGAGCACGGTCGTGCCGCCAAAACAATAGCCGATGGCCGCAACGCGTTTCGGATCGCACTGGGCCTGTTTCTTCAACACATCCAACGCGGCATTGACCCGCGCGCGGAGCAGCGGACGGTCACCTTTGTACTTTGCCGCCTGCGCGCCGGCTTCCTGTGAATTTTTCGGACGCACGCCCTTGCCGTAGATGTCCGCGGCGAACGCGACGTAACCGAGCTTGGCGAGTTGATCGGCCCGCGTCTTCGCGTAGCTGTCGCAACCCATCCAGTCGTGCACCACCAGAACGCCCGGTCGCAGGCCTTTGACGGCTTCGTCGTATGCCAGATAACCTTCGAGCGTCGTGTCGTCCTGTTTGTACTCGATCATCTCCGTGTGCAATTGCGCTTGCGCGTTCGTCAACATGGCAAATCCCGCCACCATTCCAAACAATCGTTTCATGCCAGCCTCCTCCGTCCGTGGCAAGCTAGCACGCAGCCCCCGCGAACACAACGCGGGAACAAGCTAGGCGTTGTCACCCTGAGCGTAGCCCCGCGGTCGTTTGCGGGGCAAAGTCGAAGGGTCTCTGTCGTGCCGAGCGCCACCAACGACAGAGATTTGCCGTCACACGACAGACGGCCCGCAGCGGTTTCGCTTCGCTCAGAATGACAAACAAGCAAACAAGAGCCGCCCGTCTTGGTTGCGGCCTCAAGGCCGCATTAGGCCGAATCAACGGAGAGACGGGCTTTGCTGCAACAAGGCGAGCAACCGCAGCGTCGTCTGGCCGACGATCTCAAGGCTGCGCGGACTGATTTTGTCGAGCGTGTCCTTGTCGGTGTGCCAGTAATCGTTCAAACCCGGCGCGCTGCCGTATTCGAAATCGATGAGATCGACGGCCGGGATCCCAGCCTCCAAAAATGGGACGTGATCGTCGAGGATTGCCGAGTTGCGATATCCAAAATAATCGCGGTGCCCGGCGTCCTTGGCGGCTTGAAACACACGCTGCACGAGAGCGCTTGTGCTATCGGACGGCATCGTGACATTCAAGTTCGCGTCACCGACCATGTCGAGCAACACCATCGCTTTGACCGAGTTCACGCGATTCTTATCCTGCAAATCTTTCACAAACTGCCGGCTGCCCCAGAACCCGTCGCCTGCCCCATACTCGACCATCGCTTCCTCGCCGTCGAAGAAAACAAACCATACGTTCGGCTGAGCCGAGGCCACGCGCGCCATTTCGAGAAGCACCCCGGTACTGGAGCCGCCGTCGTTGGCCCCGACGAATACGAAGTTCGTCATCCACTTCGTGTCGTAGTGCGAGCCGAACACGACGATTTGATCCGCAGCCCCGCGCGAGCCGCGCGTCTTGCCGATGATGTTGCGGAATTGAACGGGACCGCGCGGCGTCGGTGCGGTGAACACCTGTTCTTCCACGTCGAGTCCGGCCGCTCGCAATTGCGTCGTGATGTAGTCGGCAGTGTGTGTCAAAGCAGGACTGCCGCTCGGATGCGGGCCAAAACCGACAAATTGCCGGACATGCTCGTAGGCCTTTTGTCCGTCAAACGCTTTCCACTGGATTTCCGGCGTCGGCTTCGAGCCGCAACCGGAAATCAGGAAAGTCAAAACCGTTAAAATCGTTAAAACGATTAAAATCGGGATGGCAACGGCGCGGTTCATAACCTTTAACGGTTTTAACAGTTTAAACTATTTAACGTTCCTCATTCTGCCATTGTACCGCCCACGTGATGCGGCGCGCCAGTGACGGATGATCGTGCAATAGAAATTCAATGCAGGGATGCGGCGAAAGATCGGCGAGGTTTTGCTCGGCCAATTTGCGCATCGCGCGGATGAAACCGTCGGGATTCCTGGTCAGTTCCAGCGCCGTGTGATCCGCTTTCCATTCCCGCCAGCGTGAGAACGCGTTGTTCAGGGGCATCACCACCAGGCCAAATCCAAACAGACACACGGCCAGCAGCGGGAACGCGCCCAAATCGCTGATCTCGGTGAAACCAAACTTCGGCATGGCCCAGCGCAACACCGTGTCCGTGATCTTCAAACCGATGAATGTCGTCATTGTGCCCCACGCGATCAGTTTGGAGATGTCGCCGTGCTTGTAATGCGCCATCTCGTGCGCCATCACCACCTCGATCTCGTCCTCGGCGAATTGATCCAGCAAGGTGTCGCCCAAAATGATTCGCTTCGTTGCGCCGAGCCCCGCAAACGCGGCGTTCGCCTTTTTCGTCTTCTGGCTCAGAGCCATGCGGTAGATGCCAAGTACGTTGGCACCGACCTGTTTTGCCAGCGCGGCGAGACGCTGCTGCAACGATTCGTTGTCCAACGGTTTCAATTTGTAGAACAAGGGCAGGATCAGAACGGGATACAAGACGGACATCACGATGCCAAACAACAGGAAGAACAAGCCCGCTCCCACCCACCACCACGCTCCTGCCCTGCGCAGCAAGAAATACACAACGTCGAGTATCACCACGCCCAGCAGGAGATTCAACGCGAACGATTTGGCCTGATCAAACAGCCAGCCGCCGAATCTCTGGTTCGACAAACCAAAACGGTGTTCGAGGAAATATCCGCTGAACCAGTTCAGCGGCAGGAAAAGAAGCTTCGCCCCGTAGACGACAACCGCGCCGTAAATCGCCGTCGAAATCCACGGGTTGGAAGCCAAGGCCCGTGAAGCATCGGCCAGAAAATCTGACGCGCCGGTGTAAAGAAATGCAACCAGAAGCGCAAACGCATAGGCCGTCTCCACCAAGAACAGAACATTGTGGATCGCCTCGTAACGTTTGGCGCGTTGCTGCTGACTGTCGTTCGTCATGGGTGTAGCTGCGCTTCTGCGAAGCGCAGACCGTCCCACGCGCGACAAGGCTTCACAGAAGCGCCACTACACCTACACGCCCTCTACAGGTTTTCAATCCCAAAGATGCCGAGCAACCGCGCCAAATCGTCGTTGCCGTAATACTCGATCTCAATACGGCCCTTTTTCTTGCCGTGATGAACGCTGACGTGTGTGCAGAGCTTCTGCTGCAATTTCTCTTCAATCGCCAGCACGTGCGCCGACTTCGGCGCCTGCCCCAGCGCGCGGATGCGCACTTTCGCGTCGCCTTTGAGCTGTTCGACGAGTTGCTCCGTCTCGCGGACCGTCAGGTTCCGCTTCAAGACGCGCTCGGCCACAAGCCGCTGTTCCTCGCCGATGCTCAATCCCAGAATCGCCTTCGCGTGCCCGACACTGAGCCGTCCGTCCGCGATCCACGACAACACATCGCCCGTCAATCCCAGCAACCGCATCGCGTTGGCCACTGCCGCGCGACTGCGCCCAACTTTCTCGGCGATCCGCTCCTGGGTGAGGTTGAACTGCGTCGCCAATTGCTCGTACGCGCGGGCTTCCTCGATCGGGTTGAGATCTTCGCGCTGCAGGTTCTCAATAAGCGCGATTTCCAGCGCTTCCTGATCGCTGGCCTCGCGCACGATGGCCGGAATTGTCGTCAATCCCGCTTCGCGCGCCGCCCGCCAACGCCGCTCGCCGGCGATCAATTCATAGCGGTCATTGCCAAGTGGGCGCACCAGTAGCGGCTGCACGACGCCGCGTTGCTTGATCGATTCCGCCAGCTCGCGCAACTGTTCGGGATCAAACCCGCCGCGCGGCTGGAAACGGCTGCGCTTGATCGAGTTGATATCGAGATATTTGATGCCGTTGTCGAGACCGCTGTCCACTTCGGCCTTTGGTGGCGCATCCGAAACGGGCGGCGGTACGATTGCCGATCCGAGTGGGCGAACCGCCATTTCAACCCCGCTCTGAGCGGGGTCAACGCGCGGCACCTCCAGCGCCACGCTCCGCACGATTCCGCCGCTGATCAATGCATCCAGTCCCCGGCCCAACGCCTTCTTCGTCATGGTGGGAAATCCACCTCCTTTACCGCGTTTATTTACCTGGAAACACGCGGCTTGTCGAGCATAATTATGCGCCGCATGGCTGCCACAGCAGATCGAAACCGATGCGACTGGCGTCTAGGTCATCCGCTGATGATGCGGTATCAATGCGGCCATTCAGCTCCCGCCCGCTTTGCATTTCTGGACGCTTGTGCTATTTCTGCGGGAAGGATAAAACGTGGTCCGGGTTTCGTTGGCTGAATCTCGGGTTCGGCGAACACCACGGCAGATTGAAAGGCAGAACGCATGGACGTGAGACTCCCAAATTTGGGCGAAGGCGCTGACTCAGGCACCGTCGTCAGCATTTTGGTCAAGGAGGGCGATCAAGTTCAAAAAGATCAGCCCGTCCTCGAATTGGAGACCGAAAAGGCGGTCGGCACGATCCCTTCTGCCGCGTCGGGCACGGTCACGAACATCCGCGTGAAGGTCGGTGATAAAGTTTCGGCGGGGCAGGTCATTCTTTCGCTGGCGGAGAGCGGCGCCGCGCCTGTTGTAGAGGCCGCCGTACCGGCGGCTCCGCCGGCGCGTCCCGTGACCCCGGTCACCCCTGCCGCCGGGACGGCGGCCACTACACCCAAGGCCATACCCGGTTTTCCACCGCCGGCGTCGCCGTCGGTCCGCAAGATGGCGCGCGATCTCGGCATCGATTTGACGCGTGTGTGCGGCAGCGAGCATGGCGGCCGGATCACGTTGGCAGACGTGCGCGCTTACATCGAGCAACTTCAAGCGATGGCAGCCGGCGGGGAAGGCGCGCCGCAGAAGGCGGAGAAGCCCATCGCGGAGCGGATCGATCCCGTTCTGAGCGGGGCAAATTTCTCACAGTGGGGGCCGATTCACATGAAGCCGTTGACATCGCTGCGCCAGACGATCGCGCGGCGCTTGAGCGAATCGTGGACGAGCGTGCCGCGGGTCACGCAGTTTGACGAAGCCGACATCACCACGCTGAACGAGTTGCGGAAGAAATACGCCAAGGCGTACGAGGCGAAAGGGACGCGGCTGACGCTGACGTCGTTTGCGTTAAAGGCGGTGGTGGCGACGTTGAAGAAGCATCCGATTTTCAACGCGAGTCTCGACGAAGTGGCCCAAGAGATCGTGTTCAAGGAGTACTATCACATCGGCGTCGCGGTGGACACGGAGCACGGGCTGATCGTGCCCGTCATCCGCGACGTGGACAAGAAAAGCATGTTCGAGCTTTCGAAGGAACTGGAAGAGTTGGCCGCGAGGACGCGCGACAGGAAAGTCACGGCGGATGAATTGAAAGGCGGCTCGTTCACGATTTCCAATCAAGGCGGCATCGGCGGCGGAGCATTCACGCCGGTCGTCAACAAGCCCGAGGTCGCCATCCTCGGCATGGGACGGGGCGCGCTCAAGCCGGTCGTGCGCGATGGGAAGATCGAGCCGCGGCTGATGTTGCCGCTGGGATTGTCGTACGACCATCGCGTGATCGACGGCGGGATAGCGGCGCGGTTCATCGTGGATTTGGTGGCGGCGTTCGAGCAGTTCAAGGAAGAGGATGTGAGACTGGAGTAATGGAGTGTAGGAGTGATGGAAACGGTGTATAAGAACAGGAATCATGGGTATCAGCAACTGCGCGTTTGGCAGGATGCAGTCGAGTACTGCGGGCGTTTTGCACGAACCGGATCATGGCGGTTTTGGTGTAGCGGCGCTTCTGCGAAGCGCCGAACCTGTTCGAACAATCAACGTCCCGCGCTTCGCAGAAGCGCGGCTACAGCGCGTGGCTCCGCAGGTGACTGCGGGTCCGGCGAATCGGTTTCGGGCTTGCATGCTTATAATAGAACCGAGCAAATCAACAAAGCGGAATTTGAGATGCTGAACAGTCTGGCTTATAAACTTGAAAATGGATTATTGAAGTTGGTGGAAAGCTTGGAGCGGAAACAACTGACAGGCGATTGGATCGATCATCTGATCGTGCAGGAGAGTAACGCCGTCTATGGCAGTGACTTCTCCGACCCATCACTCCATCACTCCATCACTCCCTGACCCCATTTTTCTCATGGAGCCGATCAAGACCGACATTGTGGTGGTGGGCGCGGGGCCCGGCGGATACGCGGCGGCGTTTTACGCGGCGGACAAGGGCAAGAAGGTGATTTTGGTCGAGCAGGAGACACGTCTCGGCGGCGTGTGCCTGAACCGCGGTTGCATTCCGTCGAAGGCGTTGCTGCATGCGGCGCAACTCATCACCGAAGCGCGCGAGTCGGCGCATATCGGCATCGCGTTTGGCGAACCGAAGATCAGTTTGGACAAGTTACGCACGTGGAAGAATTCGATCCTCGACAAGCTGGGCGCCGGCATCGCCAGCATCGCGCTGAAACGCGGCGTTGAGGTTTTGCAGGGGCGCGGTTATTTCGAGGATTCGAAGACGTTGCGGGTCGAAACGCTGGAAGGCCAGAAGTTTCTTACCTACGACAAGGTCATCATCGCCGTCGGTTCAAAACCAGCGATGCCGAAGGCGTTCGATCTCGGCAACCCGCGCGTTATGACGTCGACCGAGGCGCTGGACATTCGCGACGTTCCCGAAAACCTGCTGATCGTCGGCGGCGGTTACATCGGGATGGAACTCGGGACGGTGTACGCGACGCTCGGCAGCAAGATCGTGCTGGTCGAGGCGTTGCCGCAGATTCTGACGGGTGCTGATCCCGATCTCGTGCGGCCGGTGGTGCGATACGCGGAGAAGGCGTTCAAGGAAGTGCGGCTGAACACGAAGGTGTCGAAGATGGCGACGCACGGGAAGCAAATCAAAGTGGCCTTCGAAATGAACGGGCAGCTGAAGGAAGAGTTTTACGACCGCGTGCTGGTTTCGGTGGGCCGCGTGCCGAACTGCAATGACTTGGGACTGGAAAACACAAAGGTCGCGCGCGACGACAAAGGGTTCATCAAGGTCAACGCCAGTCAGGAAACCACCGATCCGAACATCCTCGCCATCGGAGATGTGGCGGGCGGCGCGTTGCTGGCGCACAAGGCGGCCCGGGAAGCGCGCGTGGCGATTGAAGTGATTTGCGGCGAGTCGAGCGTCTTCCAAAGCATCACGATTCCCGCCGTGATTTTCACCGATCCCGAAATCGCGTGGTGCGGGTTGACGGAAGCGGATGCAAAAGAAAAAGGGATCCAGGTGCAGGTGGCGAAATTCCCGTGGGCGGCTTCGGGCCGGGCGTTGACGTTCGACCGCACCGACGGGCTGACAAAACTCATCATCGAACCAGAAACGGAGCGCGTGCTTGGCGTGGGTATCGTTGGTCACGGCGCGGGCGAACTGATCGGCGAAGGCGTGCTCGCGATCGAGATGGGCGCGACGGCGCAGGACCTGGCCGAGTCGATTCATCCGCATCCGACGTTGTCGGAAACGTTGATGGAAGCGGCGGAAGTGTTCTACGGTCACTCGACCCACGCGTTTGCCCGCAAGAAATCGGAAGCGTAGCGGCTGCTGCTAGAATGGGGCACTGCTGTCCAAAATAATCTGATTTTGAACAGCAGTGATGACCAATGCCACTCCGTCTGCCCGGCCCGCTTGCCCAAACATCGCCCGCCGTTCACCCCTCCGCCTTTTACATTCGCTCCTTAGCCGCGTAAGCCGAGAGCGTTTGTGCGATCAGTTCCACGCTGCGTTCGGTTGCGCCGACGTTGGCTTCGATGACGCGGCGGGCGGCGGCGGCGATTGTTTTTCGCTGTTGTTCATCCTGTAGCAACGTGTGGAGCGCGCGCTGAAGCTGGCAGGCATCCTGCACCTGCATGCACGCGCCTTCGGCCACAAACTGCTGTGCAATCGCCTTGAAATTCTGCATGTACGGGCCGAACACCACGGGATGACCGCTAACCGCCGCTTCGACAATGTTCTGCCCGCCCTGCCCGACCAGACTTTTGCCGACGAAAATGACCGTGGCGATTCTGTAGAGCCATTTCAGGTCACCCGTCGTGTTGACCAGCAGGCAATCGTACGGCTTGGCCGTCGGCACGAGTTGCGGGGTCACTTCGGAACGCAGGATGAATTTGATTTGTTTGCGCTGCGCCAACTCGACGACCTCGCGGGTGCGTTCAACGTGGCGGGGGGCAATCACGAGAAACAGATTCGGGACTTGCTTGCGCAGTTCGTCGAACACGTCGAACACGATTTCTTCTTCGCCGGGATGTGTGCTGCCCGCCACCCAGGTCGGCTGGAGCGGCGAGACGCCGATCTGCTTCAGCAATTGCACAGGATCAAACTTCTGCACGTCGGCGTACGGCATCGAGGCGTCGTACTTCAGGTTGCCCGTTACGCGCACCCGCTCGGGCAATGCGCCGATGCTAATGAAGCTCTCGGCGTCTTCCTGGGTCTGGACGCATAGCAACGTCAGCCTCGTGAGCACCTCGCGGAAAATCCAGCGCACCCGTCGATAGCCCCGCCCGGAGCGGGGGGACATGCGGCCGTTGACCAGGAACATCGGAATGACGCGGCGCGCGCCTTCCCAAATCTGGTTCGGCCAGAGTTCCGATTCCATCAGGACCACAAAGTCAGGCTGGATCAAATCGTAGGCGCGGCGCACGCACCACGGGAAATCCTGCGGAAAATACGCCAGATCGACTTTCTGCGGCAATCGTTCGTAGGCGAGCGTGTATCCCGTCGAAGTTGTCGTGGTCAGAATGATGCGGAGCTTCGGGAACCTTCGCTGCAGCGCGTTGATGAAGATGAGCGCGATGTTCACCTCGCCGACGCTGACCGCTTGAATCCAGCAGCGTTGCTCGGCCTTCGTGGCGAGGCCGGCGCGTGATTCCGCCGGGTAGAAGCCGAACCGCTGCAGAAAATTCTCCCGATATCTCCCGCGCTTCCACATTTTGGACAGAAACATCGGGATCAGCAGCACAAACCCCAGCGAGTAAGCAACCGTGTACAGCAACTGGATCATCGAATGCGACAATAGCGAATTCAGGGCGGCGATGCGAAGAAATTCCCACCGTCAGCGCGTGGAAGAAAGCCAGACCGCGCTGCGCCCATAGACCGAGAGGTCTTCTCTCCACTTCCCGCAGCAGACGAAAGACCTTCGGTCGGACATGGTGCGGGTCAGGAGACCCTCGCACAACCGGGTCCGGAGTTGCGCCGTGCCCGATCTCCGCCGATGAAAACTGTCAGGATGAGCCCAGTTGGTGTCGGTAGTGAAGGCAAAGGGACCTTCCCGCGACGAAGACGCGCTGTGCGAACGCTGTGGCAAGGCTGGCACCGTGCGCTGACGCCACTACATGCACGGATGCACCATCGGTTGTCGCCGGTACGGCGGCCACCACAACACTCCATTACTCCATCACTTCAATTCCCCTGCTACGCGTAGTAGTGGTAGTTGACGTCGGGGAAGATGTTGTCGCGCCACTCGATGGAAGAGAGCCACGGTTCGTCAATGTGGCCGCTTTTGATCTGCTCGTAGAGGCGCGTGAAGCGCAGGATGTGATCCTTGGTGCGTTTGACGGCGTAAGGCACGGCAGTGCCCGTCTTCATGATGAACGCCCAGTCGCTGGACTGCGCGAGGAGCAATTCGCGGGCGGCCTGCTTGAGTGCCCGCTGCGTGAGGTGGTCGCCGTGCTTGTAGTTGCGCGCGAGTTCGGTCATGCGCTCGGCGGCGACGTGCAGGTGCGGATAGATCCAGGCGTTCGAGCCTTCGAGCCAGACTTCCCAGTAACCTTTGTTGCCCCAGCTCGAGGCGCTCGGCTGAATGATCTGCTGCGTCGGGAACAGGCGCAGGTACTCGGTCGGGGTCGTCAGCTTGAAGACGTTCTGGTCGAACGCGACTTTGCGCATGAAGAAATTCAGAAACTCGGGGCCTTCGAACCACCAGTGACCGTACAACTCCGCGTCGTAGGGCGAGATAATGAGCGGCTTGCGCTTTAACACGCCGAAGAGATGCTCGATCTGCTTTTCGCGATTGAACACGAAGTTGCCCGCGTGGCTCGCGGCCTTCTCCATAGCCCAGTGGCGGTTGTACGGTTCCTTGTGCGGCGTCTTGCCTGTGATGCGGAAGTACTTCACGCCCGTGAAGCAGCGGATGCCGTCGGGATGGATGTACGGCTTGATGTAGTCGAACTCGAGGTCGAACCCGACATCGCGGTAGAAATCACGGTAGTCGTAGTCGCCGGGGTAACCTTCCTCCGAACTCCACACCTGTTTCGACGACTCGACGTCGCGCCCGAACGTGGCGACGCCCGCAGGCGTGAAGACCGGCGCGTAAATCCCGAAACGCGGCCGCGGATGGCCGAACATGATGCCGTGCGTGTCCATGATGAACCAGCGGATTTCGGCCTCATGGAGAAACTCCTCGACGCCTGGCACGTAGGCGCACTCGGGCAGCCAGATGCCTTTCGGGTCCTGCCCGAAGCATTGGCGGTAGTGATCGCGCGCGATCATGATTTGCGCGCGGATCGACTCGGGATGTTCCTGCATCAGCGGCAGGAACCCGTGCGTCGCAGCGCAGGTGATGATCTCCAGCTTACCCATCTCTTGGAATTTGCGGAACGCGCCGACCAGGTTGCGTCCGTATCCGTCGCAAAACGTCGCGCGCGCTTCCTGAAAGCGGTTGTGATAAAACCACGCGAGCTCGTGGAACGCGTGGTCCCATTTCGTGCGCTCGATTTCCTTCTCGGCCAGCTCGATGAGCTTCGAGATGTGTTTGATGTAGCGCTCCTGCAACAACGGGTCGAGCAGCATCGAGCACAGCGGCGGCGTCAGCGACATCGTGAGACGGAAGTCCACGTTGTCGCGGACGAGCCCTTCCATCACCTTGATCATCGGGATGTAGGTTTCCGTAATCGCCTCGTACAGCCAATCCTCTTCGAGGAAATCCTCGTACTCGGGATGGCGCACGAACGGCAGATGCGCGTGCAGCATCAGCGCTACATAACCTTGTGGCACTGGTGTCCTCCTCTTGTGTCCGGGGGTATGGCTCGACCCCTGGGCGAGCCGAGGACAGCCCGGCGGGCCGTCCATACCAAAATTCTCACGCGACCGCGGGCGCCTTCAGGTGCGCCGGTTGCTTGACCTTGCCGACTTCGCCCTTGGCGCGCGACTGACGCTCGAACGTCAAGGCCACCTCGCGTTTGTCGTCGCCGGCCGCCGACACCACCACGACGGGCAACGTGTACTGGCCATCCGGGAACGAGTATTGGAAAGAGAACGTGCCGTCGCTCCGCAGGTTGATCGACTTGCCGTCGATGGTGACCTTCGCATCCGGTTCGGTCGCGCCGTAGATAATCAACTCGGCGTTCACCGCGAACCAGAATCCTTTCCGCGGCACGCCCGACCAACTCGCGCCGCCGGGACTGAACGCGCTGAACATCCCGGAGCTCAGTTCCTCCTGCAGCCGCCGCCGCAGCCATTCGGTGATTTCGAACGAGCCCATTCGGATGCGGCGCAGAATGTCGCCGCCGAGGATGCGCTCCAGCTCCCCCGCCTGTTCTGCCGACCACGGGCCGAGATCCAACCCGACCTTGAACGGAAACTTGAAGCCCGCCAACTGCAGCCGATGCAGCGCGTCGGCCAGCGCCTCCCCGCCCTTCATGTGCTGGCGAATCAATGCGAGCAGTTCGCGGAAGGAAAAGTCGATCGGAATCGTCACAAAGCGCGCCGTCGTGTCCGGCGAAACCGCGTCGGACGGCGTGGTTGCTTCGCGCGAGCGGCTGATGACGTGGAAGTGGCCGGCGTGGCGCCAGAAACCAAGCTCCACGCTGTACGTCGTCGCCGCTTTGTTGACGGGGATATACCAGTTGCGCGTGTCGTGACCGAGCGTGAGTTCCTGGATCGGGCTTGCCTGATTCTTTTCGTACACGCGCAGCAACAGGCGGCCGTCGGACGACTGGCCACGGTAGTCGGCCATTTGCTGCCAGCTCAGATCCCAATAGGCGTAAAGCCAATGTGGATCGCGAGCAGTCAGGTAAAGCCTGCCTGTGCCGTAGGCCTCCGGCAACTCGCCGAGATGTTCCTCACGGAAAACCTGGGTCGGCGGCGGTAGTGCCGGAGTGACGTCAAATTTGTGCGCCGAAAATTCTTCCGGACCACGTGCGGACAATCGTTGTTCCACCGCTGACGGCATCGAGATGGGACTCCGACGTGCGGTTGCGCGACCGGCTGTGGCGGCAGCGCGTTCCGGCACGGCTGGCGCAGGTGCAGCAGTTGTTGTGTCGCGTTTGCGAATGGCGCGACGTTTGACGGCATCCGCCAGCCGTTTGGCGACGGCTGCGATTCCGTTGCGCTGATTTTGCGCGCGGACCGCGGTGCGTTGCTGGGCTTGCCGGATTCTTTTCAGCAAGTCAGTTTTATTCAGTGTGGAAATACCGCGTAACCCAAGCCGCTGGGCAATCTTGAGTAATTCAGCCTTTGTCTTTGACGCTAAGTCAGCTTTGCTCATGATAATGATGCCTCTTGCCAACCTCGGTAATGGAGGCCAGCCTCTCCAAGTACTGATAGCTTATAGACCAAGAAACAAACGGATGTAAACGGTTATTTTCAGTACAAAGACGACAGGGGCTCAAAAGCTCTTGTTATCCACAAATTAAGCCGCCTAGCTAGTAGTAGTAGCGCGGTGGCGGTGGCGGATACATGCTCGGTGTATTGATCATGAAATCAATCACCTTGTTACTCACGCCCGCGTCCCTAAGTTCGATGATCTCGGACGTGTTCAAGTAGAACACCGTATGAGAATTGCGGATCTGGCTGATGATCACCTCGTCGCTGATGCCCGCTTTTGCCAGCGCCTTTATGTCCGCAGGTGTTAGACGTTGCCATTGGTCAAACCTCTGTAGTGTCTGCGGGCTTTGCTGTGCGAGCCTTTCACGCTGTTGCTGATCCATGGCGTTGCCGATGATGCCGCCCGTCAGCGCGCCAATGGCGCCACCGATAAGCGCGCCTTCGCCAGCGTGATGGCCCGAGGAGCCACCGATGATGGCGCCCGTGCCCGCGCCGATTGCCCCGCCCGTTAGTGCGCCCGTGGCCGTCCGATCGGGATAACCTTCGGGCGTTTCGCAGCCCGCCGCTAGGATTGCGAGTGCCGCTCCCCACACCCAAATCATGGAGGTTCTCATTCCAAAGCTCCTTTCAATAAATCAACCACGTCATCTCAAACGCAACATACCAAGCCTCTATTCAACAGACAAGCTCCTGCCACCCGGCGTTGAATGCCTTTGAGATGGCAACGAAAGTGCGGTTGATCGTGAGCCACCCGATCGTCAAAAAAAACATCTGGTACGCGGCGGTTGCTACGCTTCAGACTTCTTGCGGACGAACGTGTGGGTCGAATGACCGTGGAACACTTCCGCCGCTTCCATTAACGTCTATGACAGTGTCGGATGCGAATGAATCGACTCGGCCAGGTCCTGCGCCGTCGCGCCCATCTCGATCGCCAACACGCCTTCGCTGATCAGTTCGCGCTGTTATCCAAAGCGCCCAAGGGCGTGTTCCTGCCGCAACCCGCGCTGACCGAGCGCGCCGAGAAACTGGTCTTGCAGGTCGAGACCGCACTGCCCAACATCCTCAGCCTCACCAACGACGCATGCACGGTGCTGACCAACGCCAGCGTCCTCGTAGTCAATCTTAAGATGCTCGGCCAGATTTCCCGGCTTGTGGTGGACACCGACAATCTCGTCCAAGGACTGAAAAAGCATTAGCTGCTGCGGGGCATCTCCCAGAAGATGAACGCCACCAATGCACCATCGTCAAAGGCGCAAAACGCGCCGGCGAAGAGCGAGAGCAAATAGATTCGCGCCCGCTAATAGGACAAGGTCAGCCCCAGGCTGACCTGATTGCGATCGAAAGTATAGACGGGGAAAGGCGATATCGACTGGGTATAATGCGTATAGTAGTAATCCAGACTGCCCGACAGCCAGTCTCTAAACGCATAGTTGACGCCGATGTGGCCGGTGAGTGATTCGTCCTGCCCACTGAGAGAGCTATTAGATACCGGCATCAAGAACGAACTGAGCACATACGACGCGTCAGCTATGGCGCGCAGCCGCGCCGTGAGTCGATGGTTGATTTGGAAGGCCATGCTTGTGTTTTCCGAAGCGTTGAACTGTCGAGTGAACCCTATTGCGGTGGTGCTGCCCGCAGTCATCGCGTAACCGAGGATCAGCGAGATGGTGCTGTCAGGACCGTAGTTGTAAGCGAGTGATCCATATCCCGTGGGAGCGGTGCTCATGCTGCCGTCTTCAGCCTCGCGGATCGTGTAACCGCCGTTTAATTGCAGGGACAAACGCGGATTGAATCTCCGTACGGCCGACAGATACACCGTGTGCCACTGCGCGTTCAGGGCGTTGTTGGTGCCGGGGTTGGTAAAAAGGTTTTGTCCGTACTGGTAGTTGATCCCGGCAGTGGTGCGCTGATCCAACATGTAGAGCGCGGACAGCGTCATCTGATAATCCTCACGGTCGTTGTTACTGGCGACGCCCGACACCGCATATCTCCAGATGTCCCAATTGCCATTGAGACCAAGGCTCCAGCGCGGCGTCAAGGCGTAGTTTAAATTGCCCACCACATTGTCGTAAACGTAGTCTCCCGCTTGCACGACCGTGATCGGCACCCCGGCTTGCGTTTGCACGAGCTGCGGTTGAATGGAATTGATATAATTCTCGTTGAGACTCAAGGTTAAACGCGGACTGAATGTGTAGTTCGCGGAGAAATTGGCGTTATGGGATTCGCTAACACCTCCTAGGTAGAGGTCGCGTGGATACTGGAGTCCATAATCATAAGTCAGGCCCATGAAAAACCGTTCCAGCGGAACGCTGGCGCGGAGCACGAGATCCGAATTATAGCGGAACCCGGCCTCACGGTTATTCTCCGTGCTTTGGAAGTTGTCATCGTACACGCCGTACCCGGTAACGGCGACGGCCCAGTTCCGATTCGGATCGCCGAGAGGCGTGAATTCCCATCCGGCAAAGGCGACGCGCGTTGCCATCAGCCACGGCAACAGCATCTGCCATCGGAATGGGATTCGCCAGCTACGTCTCACACGTGGCGTCCTTCGTTGGCCCTACAAGCACCATTACTCGACGAACTCCAGATGTACCGGGCGCGGCAACAGCGCCGCGTGGTAACCGCGCGTCAGCAGCCGCGCGATGGCTTCACGACCTTTCTCACCCATGTTCGACGTCCACGGATTGACGTACATCCCGACGAAGTGATCGGTCATCGCGGCATCCATCCCGCGACCGTATTTCATCGCGTGCGCGACTGCTTCCTCACGATGAGCGTGCGCGTACTCGATGCTTTGCTGCAGCAGGTCGGCGATCTTGCGCATGAGTTGCTTCCCCAGATTCTTGCGGACGACGTTGACGCCCAGCGGCACAGGCAGCCCCGTGTCCGCATGCCACCAGCCGCCCAGGTCCACGACCTTGTGCAAGCCCATTTGCTGGTACGTCAGTTGGCCTTCGTGAATCAGCAAACCCGCTTCCGCTTCCCCGCTTTTCACGGCCTCCATGACGCGGTCGAACGGCACGACTTCAAATCGGAAATTCATCAACAGCAATTTCAACAACAGGTAGGCGCTGGTCATCGTCCCCGGCACCGCGATGCGCACGTCGGCCAACTCGCCCACGTCCATCGGTCGGTTCGCCACGATAATCGGGCCGCATCGGTCGCCGAAGCTTCCGCCGTTGGGCAACAGCGCGTACGTGTCCATCACGTAGCCGTACGCGTGGGCGCTTATTGCCGTTACTTCCAGCTCGCCCTCCACGGCGCGATGATTGAGGCTCTCGATGTCCTCGATCTTTTCTGTGAACGTCAGTCCGCAGGTGTCGATCTTGCCGTGGGTCAACGCGTAAAACATAAACGCGTCATCCGGGTCAGGGCTGTGCCCGATGCAAATCTCGCGTGGTTCCATGAGCGCCATCTCCTAAATTGGTTGCCAAAGTCGCAAACGGTTGCTAACAGTATGCCCGCGCGCCACGGTTTGCACGAACAAAAATCGCCGAACCCATGAACAATAACCGCAAACCCAGCAAACCCTCCCGACTGAATCAGCCGCCGCGTCTTCGCTGACATGAAAATCCGCGACATCCTCCAGAGTACGCGACCAACAATTTCCTTCGAGTTCTATCCGCCCAAGGACGACGCGGCGATGAACCATTTGTTGGATACACTTTCCCGCTTGCGCGACCTGCGGCCATCGTTCACCTCCTGCACCTACGGCGCCGGCGGCAGCACACGCGCGCGCACGCTCGAAGTCACCCTCAAAATCAAACAGCAATTTGGTTTGGAAGCAATGGCCCACTTGACCTGCGTTGGCCAGACCCTGAAGGACATCGACGCTGTGTTGAAGAACTTCGCCACCAACGGCATCGAGAACGTCCTCGCCCTGCGCGGGGATCGCCCTATCGGCCAACCCAGCTCCGAGCGGGGCCAACCCGAACCACCCGAAGGCGGGTTCCCGAACTTCAAGAACGCCGTGGACCTGATCCGCCACATCCGAACCCGCTTTGGCAACACCTTTAGTATCGGCTGCGCGGGTTATCCTGAAAAACATCCCGAAGCGCCCGACTTCGAGACCGACTTGCGGCATTTGAAAGAGAAAGTGGATGCCGGCGCCGACTTCGTCATCACACAGCTTTGCTTTGACAACAAGGATTTCTTCAACTTCGTCCAATGTGCCCGCGCCATAGGCATCGCCGTCCCGATCATCGCCGGCATCATGCCCGTCACCAACGCCGCGCAGATCAAAAAGTTCACCACCATGTGCGGCGCCAGCATCCCCGCCAAGATGCAGCGCGAACTGGATTCCATCGCCGACAACCCCGAAGCCGTCGTCGAGTACGGCGTCAACTGGGCCACCGCCCAATGCCGCGAACTGCTGGCCGCCAACGTCAGCGGTATGCACTTCTACACGCTCAACAAAAGCAAAGCCTCCCGCCAAATCGTCGAGAACCTGGGTCGCGACGGCGCGCTGCGGTAGACGACCAGCACGAGTTGTCGCGCGTGGCGTTTCATGCCCGGCAGGATAGGGCGCGGCAGAATGACGGTCAAGATTGGGTTGCGAGTGGAATGGTTGACCGGGGATGACGCTGATTGCGCGGATTTCACCAACGATTCACCTCCTTCGGCTCATCTGTGCCATCCGTGGAATCCGCGGTTGAACCTTCCCTGCAAAGAAATCTTTACTCTGACGCGGGAGTGCCGGAAACTTCCACGCGATATGCCAGTATCGAAACAGGATCAGGAATTGATTCAGCAGCTTGTCGGTGAGCACGGCGGCGGCGAGAATGCCGATCTGGTCGCGGAAATTATCGAGACCGCATTGCGGTTGATTGACGACAAGACGGACCGTCTCGACGTGAAAGTCATCACGTCGGCGTTGAAGGAATTGCGGTATGCCTCGAAAATCTTTGCGCCCTACCGCAGCCGACAGAAGGTCACCGTGTTCGGCTCGGCGCGCACCCTCCCGGACGCGCCCGAGTACAAGCAGGCGGTCGCTTTAGGCAAGGCCATTGTCGCGCATGATTTCATGGTTATCACGGGCGGCGGCGAAGGCATCATGGGCGCGGCCCAGCGCGGCGCGGGACGCAACAATAGTTTCGGACTGAATATCCGACTGCCGTTCGAGCAGGAGCCGAACCTGGAGATCGCCGGCGACCGCAAGCTGATCAATTTCAAATACTTTTTCACGCGCAAGCTTTGCTTCATGAAGGAGAGCGACGCCATTGTGTTGTTCCCCGGCGGATTCGGCACGCACGACGAAGGCTTCGAATCGCTGACCTTGATGCAGACCGGCAAGAGCCAGCCCAAGCCGCTCGTGTTCATGGATCGACCGCGCGGAAATTACTGGAAAACGTGGTGGCGGTTCGTCGAGGACCAATTGCTGGATGCCGACATGATCAGGAAGGAAGACCTCGCGTTGTTCAAGGTCACCGACGACATCGAAGAGGCATGCGACCAGATCGTCCGATTCTACAGCAATTACCACTCGTGCCGGTATGTGAAAGACGCGTTGGTGGTGCGTGTGAAACATTCCGTGACGGAAGGGTTGCTGCGCACGTTGAACGAGCGGTTCGCCAACATCTGCGTCAACGGCGCGCAGTTCCAAGCTTCCGGCCCGCTGCCCGAGGAGGAAAACGAGCCCGAACTGGCAGACTTGCAGCGGATCGTATTCCCGTTCAACCGGACAAACTTCGGGCGCTTGCGGTCGCTGATCGACGTGGTCAATCAGCACTAGACAGGCTAGGACTTTCGCTGCAGACTTTTCCGACGCGGCGGGATCGATTCCGACTTGCCACGGTGCGCCTTGCCACTCACCAGCCACCCGTCGTAGATGCGACGCAGGCGGTGCGGTGGCACGCGAAGAAAATACAACATCATCACCCACCAACTCACAAAGGTGGTTTTCAGCACGCCGTTCGCATCCCAGCGCCGTCCACTGCTGATTAGCCCCGACGGGATAAACGTGACGCGGCCCGCCCGCCGCAAACGGCAGGCGAAGGCGATGTCTTCCATGATCAGGATCCTGGGAAAGCCGCCCAGCACCTCAAAGACTTGCCGCCAGACGAAGATTCCCTGATCGCCATAGGGCAGTTTCAACGCGCGCGAGCGGCGGCTGGAGATTCTGGCCACGAATATGCAGAGCCGTCGCGGTGAATCGATGTTCAAATCGAACGCGCCGCCGACGGCGCCATCGCCGATGATGCGCCGCTGGATTTCCTCCAGTGCGCCGGGCAACAGAAACGAGTCCGCGTGCAAGAACAGCAGGATGTCTCCCGTGGCGTGCCGCGCGCCAAGATTCATCTGCTCAGCGCGGTTGGCAGACGTGACGAAGACGTACGGCGTGAACCGTTGCGCAATCTCGACCGTGCGGTCAGTCGAACCTCCATCCACAACGAGTAACTCGACATCGGGGTGAACGGCCAATTGACGGAGCGTCACCGGCAAATGAATCTCTTCGTTTAGAGTCGGGATGATGACGCTGATTAACATGAACAACCACTCGCCTGCGGTATTTAATAGCAGATTTCGGGATCGAATTCCACTGAATTCGGCATGGCCCCTCAGCGCGCAATGCTATATCATCGCGCCATGCGGCGGAAAACAGGCATCCTCGTGTTCACGCACGGCTCGCGGCTCAAAGAGGGCAACGAGATCGTGATCAAGCTAGTCGAGCAGTTGCGCGAGCGGCTCGGCTACGAGCACATTGAACCGTGCTTCATGGAACTGGGCAAACCGCTGATTCCCGTGGCCATCAAGAAACTGGTTTCCAAGGGCTGCAACCACATTTTCGGATACGCCTTTTTTCTCGTGCCCGGCTCGCACCTGCGCGAGGACATCCCGTTCATTTTCGAGCAGACGCTGAAGAAACATCCGGGCGTCACCTACGAACTCTCGCCGCCGATGATGTCCGACCCGATGATGGTGGATTTCGTCGCCAAACACATCGAAACCGCGCTGACCGAGTCGCGTCACAACTGATTCCCCACGCCGTTGGTAGGGCGGGCTGGCCCAGCCCGCCTCGCTGACGAAATGGAAATATCGCGCCATCCTCCGGGTCGGCGACCAGCAAGTCGGCCAGTGGAGCAACGAAGTCAGCCTCACCGTCGGCGGGTAGAATAACGGGGCGAAACGACTGCAATCGAGAGCGCGGCCGGTATCCCGGCCGCGCTTCATTTACCACTATGTCATGGCGAGCTTGTCGAAGGACTTCCGTCCAGCTACAATCCGCGTGCTATGCAACCCCACAAATCTTAACTCGCACGCTTTGATGCGACGCATACTCGTTCTGGGAGCCGGTGCCAGTGCTGATTACGGGATGCCAACCGGAAAGGAACTCGTTAGCGAGGTAATCCGGTGTTGCAGTGATCAACATCCACTCTTTGCCCACCTTCTGCGGTGTGGCTGCTCGGAAGACGAACTTACAGAGCTTGGGAGAAGGCTCCGGGACTCCGAGCCGAACTCAGTCGATTTTTTCCTGACAGAGAATACAAAACTGCGGCGAGCGGGAAAGCTGGCGATTGCGGCGGTTCTTCTCAGCGCAGAGAAGGATGAAGAGGTAAGAGAGTCTTGGTACAAGTTGCTTTCCAGCCAAATGCTTCACGATCGCACTTTGCAGCATTCGCCGAAGGTGATCCACGTCATCACGTTCAATTATGACCGCTCTCTTGAGTTCTATTTTTTCCGAGTAGCCCACGCGCACTTCGAAGACCCTGCTAAAGCAGCGCTTTTCACCTTCCGCGTAATACCAATACACGTTCATGGTAGATTTGTAAAGATGCCGGATGAGGATGCGAACGCTGGTGTCGCCTATGGCAAAGCGGTTCAAGCCGAAGTAATCGTCAAGTCTGCGGACGGGATACTTCTCGCGTGTGAGCACATCGGCGAGCACGAAGACTTTCGCGCGGCGCAGCAACACCTAGCTGACGCGGAGGAAATCGTTTTTCTTGGGTTCGCGTTTCACGAGGACAACTTAAGAAACTTGAAGCCAGAAAGGTGGAAAGATCGGCGACTGATAATTTCAGGCTATGGCTTCAATCAGAGAGAACGCGATAAACTTAAGGCCGCGTTTCCGTCAGCGGATGTAGGACGAGCCGACGAAAAGCTGCCGAAGTTCCTTGAGAATCGAGAACTCTGGTAACACGCAGTTTTACGGCTCTTGGGTGCCGGCAGGCAGAGATGCTTCGACAAAGCCAAATCGAGTTACTGACAACGTGAGCGGGCGCTGGCGACGGCCAGATCAAAGGAGCAAATCATGGACATTACATTCAACTGCGACAAGTGCGGGCAGCGCATCGCGATTGACGCGGCGGGTGCGGGAATGGCTATGCGGTGTCCAAAGTGCGGGCAGAGTCTTTCAGTTCCGATGGCGGTCGCTG
Organism: Verrucomicrobiia bacterium; assembly: GCA_049510215.1. Lineage (GTDB taxonomy): Bacteria > Verrucomicrobiota > Verrucomicrobiia > Palsa-1439 > Palsa-1439 > JBEKZD01. The sequence goes on along the minus strand of JBEKZD010000001.1, from coordinate 270,361 downwards.
TTCCAGCCGGAACTGCCACCCCACAATCACGCGAGACGCAACCACCGCTAATTCTTTCAACAAAACAATGCCCGTTGTGCGCCGAAACTATCAAGAGCGAGGCGCGGGTGTGCCGGTTCTGTGGCTACAATTTGGAGACAGGGCAACCCGGACGGGCGAGCCATCCCGAGAATGTCTCGCCGCCAGTAGTGGAGGCGCAGAGTAGCGTCAAGAGCGGCGTGAAACTTGGCGTAGGGATGTTCATAGTTCTGCCGGCGATTATCATCGGCGTGATAATCGCAGGGGTTGTGCTCCTTTTGTTCCTTGGTTTGCTAACTGAATTGATGAGTTTCCTTTGGGACCATCTGATAGTCGTCTTGTCTATACTGGTTCCCACATTGGTTATCATTTGGGCCGTGTTCGCTCTTGTGCGCAAGAGGGGAAACGCCGCCCACTCGCGGGTTTTAGTCGTGTCCGGAATACTGTTTGTTGTGGCTGTTTCATACCAAGCATGGATCGGGTATAAAAAAGAAAATGCGCAGGGAATAGCGAACAGCTTTGTAGGAATTACTGAGCAAGAATTAATCCGCAGACTTGGCCAGCCAAGGGAGATCCAAGGTCAGACTGACTCGCCGTTCAGATCGCTCGTATACGATGAGTCAGAAAGCAATACCACAGTCTTCATTATTGATGAAAAGGATGGCGTGGTCGCGGGCGGCAGTTACCGTGGCTGTTGGATCCATAGATAGTGAAACCAAACGCTTTTATCTTTTGCTGATGGATTCGACTCGCTGACAACGTGAGCGGGTGCGGGCGACGGCCAGATCAAAAGAGTATCCTATGGACATCGAATTCTACTGCTTCAAGTGCGGCCAGCATATCGTGATTGACGAAGCGGGGGCGGGGCAGGCCGTGAATTGTCCAAAGTGCGGCCAGCCGCTTGCCGTACCGCAGACACAACCGGGCCCATCGAAACCAATGACACCCGCCCACATTCCACCGGTGATCAGCAAGCCGGTAACTCAAAAGCGCAAAAGGCCGACCGGTTTGATCGTTGGTTTGGGTGTGACGGCGTTGTTGATTCTGCTTGCTGTGATGGGGAATTTCTCGTCTCAGCCGGCATCAGCACCTTCGGTTGATGATAAGGGTCAGTCTGACCCCTGCGAAGAAATAGCTTTTAACGCTGGATTTAATATGGGGCATCATAGCTCTGTTAAGCCTAGTGACGGAGTGCTGAATCAAGCTGCAGCAAATTCAGGATGCAATCCGGGAAACTACCGCATGTGGTTTGATGAGGGCTGGAGAATGGCGCAAAATCATTGACTCTTACCCCGGTGGGTGTACGTGTCGGATATGAAACGCGACATGGAATTGGTTCGATTGATTCTTCTGGGGCAGGAGACAGGCGAAACGCCGCCAGAATTGAGCGAGTATTCTAAGGAGGCCATAATATACCATTATCAAATCATGGATGACGCAGGTTTGATTGTGGCATCATTCGAAAAAGACATCAGTGGCATCGCATTCGGCGGGGGTGTTAATCGGCTCACTTGGGCAGGGCACGACTTTTTGGATTCGACCAAAGACAGCAAGATTTGGAAAATGGCGAAGGCGCATATTATCAAGCCTGGAGCGTCTTGGACTTTTTCGTTGTTGATGGAATGGTTGAAGCAGCAAGCTCATCAGCAAGTGTTTGGAGTTCCTCCCCAGCAGTTGAAGTAGCACGTTGCCCCAACACCTGAAACTGGGAACAGTCTCAGTGTAGACGGGGTCAACTCCGCCCTCGTGACAAAGATGCTGTTGCGCGGTTCGGCACGGCAGAATTCTCTTTCCTGTAGCGTCTTGGTTTGCTAGTCTCCACCCAGTTCTTTCCGAAAGCGTCGGCGCAGGGAACGCCGTGAGAATCGGCGACAGTGGCGCTGCTGTAACTGGCTACGAAAGCCCATCAGCCATCCAAACGGAGAAGGCGGGCGAGTAGGCTTGCCCCCGAAGTTTTTCGGGGGTGAAAAGCCAGAAGTCAGAATAACGGCCGACGCGAAACCAACCCCGAAAGTTTTCGGGGTAAACAATCCTTCGAACCAAAGGAGAATCGTTATGCTTCGCCGTTTGTCGCTTGTTTGTGCGTTGTCCGCCGTTCCCGCCCTCGTCGGCGCTCAGGAAACGTCATCTGTTCCATCCACCAACCGCCTCGAAGAAGTCGTTGTCACGGGCACACGGATCCCCACCGAAGTGGAAACCGCACCCAACTCCATCACTGTCGTCCCGCACGAGCAAATCGAGCAGACGCAAGCGCAGACCGTGCAGGAAGTCCTGCGGGATGTGCCGGGCGTCGAGGTCGCGCAAACGGGCCAGCCGGGCGGCCAGACCTCTGTCTTTCTGCGGGGCGCCAATGGCGAGCACACGCTGGTTCTGATCGACGGCGTCCGTGTGAACAGCGCGTTCAACAGCGCCTACGATTTCGCCAACCTTCCCGTGGACAACATTGACCATATCGAAGTTCTGCGCGGACCGCAAAGCACGCTCTACGGTTCCGAGGCGATGGGAGGCGTCATTAACATCGTCACCAAACGCGGCGCAGCGCAGCCGACAGGATCGGTGCTCGTGGAGGGAGGGAGCGACGATGCCTTGCGCAGTCGCGGCTCGTTTGCGGGGACTTTCGGCAAGCTCTCGCTGTCCGCAGGCGCCAGTTTTTTCTCAAGCGACAACGAGCGCATTAACAGCGCGGTGCGCACCTGGGACGCGTCGGGCCAGGCCGCTTATCAACTGCTGGAGCGACTCGACGTGAGCCTGCTCGGCACCTGGTTGAAGTCGCATGCCGGTTCGCCCAACGACCGGTTCACGAATGATCCCAACGACTTCCTCGACAACGAAAACTCGCTCGTCATTTTGAAGCTCCACGGACAACCGACGGAATGGTGGGACGCGAAGCTGGCTCTCTCCCACGCGCACGAGCGGGAATTCTTCGACGAGCCGACACCGAATCCGTCGCCGTTTGGCAGTTTCGGCGCATTCAGTGAGACGACCGTCGGCGATCGCGATCAGATCGACTTCCAAAACATCTTCTCGATTGGCGACCAACACAAGATTCTCGCGGGCGGTTCGTTTGACAACAGTCGCGCGGACGACACGAGCGTGTACAGCGGCTCGCCCACGTTCCTGCGCCGCACGGTCGAGGACAAGTCTCTCTACGGCCAGTACGATTTCAGTCCGATGTCCCGGTTGACGCTCACCGGGGGCGGGCGCGTGGACGATTACACCACCTTCGGCACGCACGGCACGTATCGTTTTGCCGGGCGCTTCACCGCGCCAGAAACGGAAACGATCTTTCGCGCCAGCGTCGGCACCGGCTTCCGCGCTCCACCGATTCGCCAGTTGTTCCCGCCGTATGGAAACCCGGATCTTCAGCCCGAAGACAGCCTCGGCTGGGACTTCGGCGTCGAACAACCGCTGCTCGACAAGAAATTGCGCGTCGGCGCCACGTACTTCCAGAATGAATTCAACCACCTGATCGGCAGCTCGACGACCACGAACATACCAGTGAACATCAACCTCGCCGAGACGCTTGGCGTCGAGACGTTCGCCACCTGGACGGCGCTGACGAACCTGACCGTGCGCGGCGCCTACACGTGGTTGGCCGTGGCCGAGGATCGCACTACGAACCAGCGGTTGCTGCGCCGTCCCGAACACAGCGGCAGCCTCGACATCGAATACGGTTTCTGGCAGAAATTCACGGCGAACCTGGACACGAAGTTTGCCGGAGCAAGCCCCGACATGAACTACGACGTTTTCCCGTACCAGCGGGTGACCAACACGGGCCACGTCGAGATGGACCTTGGCTTGGCGTACGATCCGTGCAAATATTTCCGCCTGTTCTTCCGCGTCGAGAACCTGCTCGATGACAAGTACGAGGAAGTCTTTGGTTTCCCCGCGTTGGGAATGACATTCTGGGGCGGCGGCATCGTGAAGTTCTGAATCGCGGATCGACAAAAGCACCGTGAAAGCGGAAGTCCATCCTGTTCTGGAGCGGCGACAAGGCCGGTTGCACTTCCCACAACACGTGCAGCCCACAAATCACGCGTGGAAAGCTCTCGGGACAACACGAGGTTCTGAATCGCCGCGAGGTGTAGCCGGCGTGCCCATCGACACCCGCAGTCATCTCTGGCTCGCGATGATTCTTTCGGTCGTCATTCATGGTGTGCTCTTGGCGGCACTCACTGTGAAATCTAACATGGCGCCCGTCTATCACCCCGCAATATACGGTGTTGGCGGCGGCTCCGCCGTGGTCCAGTTTATTTCCGTGGCTGCCGACGGCTCAGGTGAAGGAGCCGGGGCTTCCAGCGTGCCGAGCGACGGGTCAACGTCGGCGCTTCCGCCGCCGGTTGAAGTGTCCGAGGATTTGCCGGAGGAGAAAGCGCCGACGGTCGAATCGTTGTCCGTTCAGACCGTCGCGAACGGGGAAGCACGACCGTCGGACGATTCCGCCACCGAGATACTTCAGAAGGAGCCCCCAGCCGATGGCGCCATAAGAGGACAATCTCCGCCGGCAGGCGGATCTGTCCGCCGGGAGGCGGATCTGCCCACCGGCACGACCTACCGGCATGACAATACCGGCGGCGTCACCAACGGACGCATCTATGGCGGCATTGACAGCCTGGGGAACGGCACGCATCACGGCGGAGTCGGCTCGGGCAGACCGGGAGCCGGCGGCAGTGGCGCCTTCGGTAAACCCGCCTACCTGCGCAATCCGCTCCCGCCCTACCCTCGCGTTGCCCGTGAACACGGCTGGGAAGGCACAACTCTCTTGCGAGTGGAAGTGCTTGACGACGGGAGCGGTGGCAAAGTCGAAATTCTAAGAAGCTCCGGTTACCAGGTTCTCGATGAAGCAGCGCTGGAAACGGTACGCCGCTGGAAGTTCCTGCCAGCGCGATCAGGGGATACTCCGATTCGATCCCTCGTGGAAATCCCGATCCGCTTCCGCATGGCAGGCGACTGAGGACTGCCATGACCGTCTTCGATACATGCTTGCCGCAAGCGAGAGTCGAAAGACTGAACCGTGACGGCGACACCAGCTTGTTTTGGCAGAAGGTCGCAAAGTTGATGGGATTGCAGGGCTCGGCTCCAGCCGAGCCGTATGGGAACGACCGGCGGCGCGGGTGTACCCGCACCCTCCATCACTTCTTCGCCTTCGGCCACCATGTATCAATGAAGGTTTTCATACTTTGCCAACCTTTCTTGGAACTCCTCGCCTGTCACCCTGAGCGAAGCGAAGGGCCTCTGCTGGACGACTCACGGGTGAGCGTCCGCCGCTGCTGAGATTCTTCGCTCCGCTCAGAATGACAACCGAGGCGACCCTTTCTCGCCCTAAGTTGCCCCAATCCGCTCCTGGATTCTCGCCACAATCTTGTCGGCGAAGGCTTTGATCTGCTGGCCGTCGCGGCCCTCGATTAGCAGCCGGGCCTTGGGCTCGGTGCCTGAGTAGCGCAGCAGAACGCGGCCTTCGCTGCCGAGTTTGGTTTCCGCCTCTTTCACCAATTCCAGGACATCGGGCATCGTCTCCCACGCGGGTTTGTCCTTCACTTGGACGTTGACGACAACTTGCGGGAACTTCGTCACCACCTGCCGCAGTTTGCTGAGCGGCCTGCCCGTTTCCATGATGATGCGCAGCACTTGCAGCGCGCTGACGATTCCGTCGCCCGTCGTCGTGAAATCGCGGAAGATCATGTGGCCCGATTGCTCGCCGCCGACGTTGAGGTCGTCTTTCAGCATCCGCTCGATCACGTAGCGGTCGCCGACTCGGGTGCGCACGACTTGTCCACCTGCATTCCGAACGGTGTGATCCAAGCCGAGGTTGCTCATCACGGTGGCCACAAGCGTGTTCTTTTTCAGTTCTCCACGGCTCAGCCAATCGAGTGCGGTGATCGCCAGCACGTCATCGCCGTCCACCAGCACGCCGTTCTCATCGCACAACTGCACGCGGTCGCCGTCGCCGTCGTGCGAGATGCCAACGTCGGCACCGATTTCGCGAACTGCCTTGCACACAACTCCGGGATGCGTGCTGCCGCAGTTCTTATTGATGTTGGTGCCATCGGGCGCGTTGTTGAGCACGGTCACCCGCGCGCCGAGCTCGCGCAGTACGCAGGGAGTGCTCTTGTAGGTCGAGCCGTTGCCGACATCGACGATCACGCGCAATCCTTCCAGCGTCATGCCTTTTGGGAATGCGGCCTTGGCAAACTCCACGTAGCGGCCCAGCGCGTCATCAATGCGGACGGCCTTGCCGATGTCGTCGGCGGTTGGGCGAATCTTCTCGATCTCTCCGCTGAACACGAGATTCTCGATCTCGGCTTCGACGGCGTCGTCGAGCTTGTAGCCGTCGTCACGGAAAAACTTGATGCCGTTGTCTTCGTATGGATTGTGAGAAGCGGTGAGCACAATGCCCGCGTCGGCGCGCAACGACCGCGTGATGTACGCGACGCCCGGCGTCGGCAGCGGACCGATGAGCAGCACGTCTACGCCCATCGACAAAATGCCCGACGCGATTGCGTTTTCGAGCATGTAGCCACTCAGGCGCGTGTCCTTGCCGATGACGATTTTGTGGCGTCCGTGGCCTTTGGCAATCGGCGAGCGCGATCTGAAGACGTGAGCCGCGGCGCGTCCGAGCTTCAACGCGGTCTCGGCGGTGACAGGTTCGACATTGGCGACGCCGCGCACGCCATCGGTGCCGAAAAGCCTTTTCTCGTGGGTCTGCGGACTCACGGTTTCCCTTCTACACCGCCGCCCGCGCCGCTGTCAACCGACGGGGCGAGGCCGATCCGCACGTCCACTTCCACCCAGTGACGCGGGGAAGATGCAGAGGCAAACGGGAGCGGAGTGAGCTCGACGCGCTCGCGGAACGAAGTGCGCCGTCCCGTCAAATCGATCGGCAATGTCGCAGCGCCGCTCAAACTGTCGAGCACGACCTTCGGGCCTCTGAGCTTGACGGTCTCGGGTTTGGTCAAAACACGCCCGACGACGACGCCGAACGGGAGTTCACCTGTGAACTGCGGCTGCACGGGCAACTCGCGTTCGACGAGTTGGTCGATATTGACCGTGATCTCCGACGGCTCGACCTGCACGACCTGGACGCGGCGGGAATGGTGGATCGATCTCGGGCTGAGCTTGACGATCATCTCGCCCGTGCGTTCGTTGCGCGTCAAATCGACCACGGCAGAAAGATCCTGCCGTGAGACTTGCCGCACGTCCTCCCGCGTGCCGCGCACGGTGACGTTGATGGTCGAAGCGCTCGTCTGGAGCACGGTGAGGCCTGGCTTCGCTTTGATTTCCAAGGGTACGCCGTCGATGATGCGCCAATCGCTGGTCACGCCTTTGACGAAGAACCAGATCGCCGTCGCCAGAACGAGCGAAACCAACTTCAGCCCCGAGTTGCTGGTCAACCACTGGAGTCGCATCAGCGTTCCGATTCCTTGTGTTGGCGGGTTTGTTCGCCGGTCTGCGCCTCGTTGGTCTCAGGCGTGGCTTCCAACGTCCCTGCTTCACCAAAACTTTCCTGCGCCACGCCACGCCCCTCGCGCAGAAACAGACTGCTGAGCGTGCGGCGCAACATGTCGGTGATGCCAAATCCTTTCTTGGCGCTCGGCGCAAGCGTCGTGGAAAGGAAGTTGCGCAAGCCGTCGGGATCAAGCCCCTGCACGAGATGGCCGCGATGCGCGACGGAGATTTCACCCGTCTCTTCGCTGACCGCGACCACAACCGCGTCGGTTTCCTCGGTCAACCCGATCGCGGCACGGTGACGCATGCCGACGCTGGCGCTCAATCCCTGGCGCTGCGTCAGCGGAAACACGCACGCTGCCGCCACGATGCGATCACCGCGCAACACGACGCCGCCGTCGTGCAGCGGCGTGTTGGGAAAGAAAACCGTTGTGAGCAACTCTGGCGTCGCCTTCGCGTCCACCGCCACACCCGTTTCGGCCACGCCGCGAAATCCGATCTCGCGTTCGACGGCCATCAACCCGCCGCAGCGCTTTTGCGAGAGCGAGCGCGCCGTTTCCACCAGCACGTCGATCAATTCGAACCGCAGCCGCGAGCTGCTGAAGGGATATTGGCTGCCGAGTTGGGCCAACGCACGCCGCAGCTCGGGTTGGAAAATCACCAGGACCGCGATGGCGAGAAAGGCGAGGAAACGACTGAGAATCCAATTGATTACATCCAACTGAAAAGTTTGCGTCACACCCGCGATGCCGAACAGCAGGATGATGAAACCCGTCAGCACCGCCGCGCCGCGCGTGCCGCGGAACAGCAACAGGCAATAATAAATGGCCGCCGCCAGCAGCAGGATTTCAAACACTGCCTTCCAGTAATTTGCGACGAATTCTATCACGCGTTCCATTTTCTTCTCTTGTCACCCCCAGCGAATCGAAGGGCCTCTGCTGGACTGCTTGCGCGTGAACAGCCGCTGTAGAGATTCTTCGCTCCGCTCAGAATGACAGCGCTTGTGCAGCACAACTTCACAAAAGATACTTTACCGCCTCAATCATCCGCACGACATCGACGATCTCCGCCACGTCGTGCACGCGCACCACGTTTGCGTCATGCGCGACCGCCCAAGCCACCGTTGCCGCCGTGCCCCACAGCCGTTCGTGCTGTTCGCGGTTCAGCCCTGCTCGGAGCGGGGTCAACACCTTGCCAATGAATGCCTTTCTCGATGTGCCGACCATCACCGCACAACCGAGTGACTGAAACTTCTCCACGTGCGCCAGCAATTTCAAGTTGTCCTCGACAGTTTTGCCAAAGCCGATGCCCGGGTCAATGGCAATCTGCCTTTTTTCGATGCCGTGATCGATGGCGAACGCGATACGCGCCTGCAAAAACCCGCGCACATCGGCGACCACGTCGGCGTACTGCGGGTTGTTCTGCATTGTTTGCGGCGTGCCCAGCATGTGCATCAGCACCACGCCCGCTCCGCGCTCGCGCACGACATCCACCATCCGCCCGTCAAACCGCAGCGCGCTGATGTCGTTCACGATGCGCGCGCCTGCTGCAAGCGCCGCTTCGGCCACTGCCGCCTTGGTGGTATCCACCGAAATCAGCGGTAGGGCGCGACCGCTGGGCGCGCCGCTCGCGGGGAGAAGAGCCGGGTAAGAGGCAGCAAGCTGCACGATAACTGGAATCACACGCCGCAGTTCTTCTTCTGCGCCCACCGGCTCTGCCCCCGGCCGCGTGCTTTCACCGCCGATGTCGATGATGTCAGCACCGGCATGCGCCATCTCCCGCGCGTGCGCGACCGCATGCTGGACGTCAACGAACTTCCCGCCGTCGGAGAACGAGTCCGGCGTCACATTCAACACGCCCATCACCAGCGTGCGGGTTGTATTCCACTGAAAAATCTTCACCGCGAACTCAGTTTACGTCAATGAAGTGGAGAAACAACCGCGAAAAACCGACGCGAGTGAACTTCGCGCGACTTACGCGTTGGCGGGCGATGGCCCGACGCCAGGCGCGGGGAATGGCTCGGTCTTGGCCCCTGGCGGCGCCTTTTCGGGCTGAGGAGTCGGAACGGCGGACGAGGTCAGACCCGGACCGCGCTTGGGCGGCTGGGATAACTTGCCCGTGTCGATGACCTCTATGATTTCAGCGGCGTCGAGTGTTTCGTATTCGAGCAGCGCCTCGGCGAGAGCGACGAGCTTGTCGCGGTTCTGCGTGATGATGCCTTTGGCGCGGGCGTAGCAGACGTCGATGATGCTGCGCACTTCTTCGTCGATTTCGCGCGAGGTTTGCTCGCTGACTTCGCGCGGCCGGAACAGGTCGCGGCCGAGGAACAGGTGTTCCTCGCGATCGCTGACGTTGACCATGCCGATCTTTTCGCTCATGCCCCATTCGGTGACCATCTTGCGGGCAATGTGCGTGGCTTGTTTGATGTCGCTCGCCGCGCCGCTGGTGTAGTCGCCGAAGATCAATTCCTCGGAGATGCGACCGCCCATGATGCCGGCAATCTCGTCAAACAACTGTTTCTTGCTCTCGTGATATTTGTCCTTCTCAGGCAGCGAGAAGGTCGCGCCGAGGTACATGCCGCGCGGGATGATCGTGACCTTGTGCAGCGGCTCGGTGAATTCGAGCTTGCACATCACCAGCGCGTGACCGGCCTCGTGATAGGCGGTGATCTTCTTGTCCTTCTCGTCCATCACGCGGCTGCGGCGCTCGCGACCCCAACGGACTTTGTCGCGGGCCTCTTCCATCTCTTCCATGCCGACGCCCTTCTTGTCGTTGCGGGCGGCCAGCAGGGCAGCTTCATTGATCAGATTCGCAAGATCAGCGCCGGAGAAACCGGGGGTGCCGCGGGCGATGACTTTGAAATCGACATCCTTGGCCAGCTTCACGTCGCGGGCGTGGACCTTCAGGATTGCCTCGCGGCCGTTCAGGTCCGGCATGTCGATGACGATCTGACGGTCGAAGCGGCCCGGACGCAGCAACGCGGTGTCGAGCACGTCGGGACGGTTGGTTGCCGCCATGATGATGACGCCTTCCTGCGTATCGAAGCCGTCCATCTCGACCAGCAGCGCGTTAAGCGTCTGCTCGCGTTCGTCGTGCCCGCCGCCGATGCCGCTGAAACGGGAGCGGCCCACGGCGTCGATCTCGTCGATGAAGATGATGCACGGGGCGTTCTTCTTGCCCTGCTCGAACATGTCGCGGACGCGGCTTGCGCCGACGCCGACGAACATTTCCACGAAATCCGAGCCGCTGATGCTGAAAAACGGAACGTCGGCTTCGCCCGCAATCGCTTTCGCGAGCAGCGTCTTGCCCGTGCCCGGCGGGCCGACCATCAACACGCCTTTCGGGATGCGGCCGCCGAGTCTCTGGAATTTCTTCGGATCTTGGAGGAACTGGATGATTTCCTCGACCTCTTCCTTGGCCTCCTGCATGCCGGCGACATTTTTGAAGGTGACTTTGTTCTTATCGCGGCTGAGCAACCGGGCGCGCGATTTGCCAAAACTCATCGCGCCCTTGCCGGCAATCTTGATCTGGCGGATAAAAACGAAATAAAGCAACGCGACAAACAGCACGAACGGCAACGCCGACCAGAAAAACTGCATCCAGAACTGGCTGGCCTCGGTGAAGTCGAGTTGGACTCCTTTCGACTTGAGGAACTTGTAGATCTCGTCGCTGTAGCGGACTTTTGTAGCGAACTTGACCGACTTTGCGCCGCCGTCCTTCGCGGCCACGGCGTATTCTCCCTTGATCTTGTCGAGCGCTCCAGCACCCGCTTCCACGGTGACGCTCTTGACCAAGCCCTCATCAACTTTTTGCTCGAGTTGGCCATACGAGATCTCTTCGACGCGCTCCTGCTGCATCTGCCGCAAGCGCAAAAACAAGGGCACGATAATGAGTACGGCGAGCCAGATCAGGATGACTCGCACGGGAAAGCGCGGATCGCGTCCCTCGGGCGAACGCTTCAGCTTGGGCAAACGAGAAGGTTTCTCTTCCATACCGTTACAATTGACGACGGCGCATCATCTGATTTACGTGACGCCGAAAAACTCAGAATCACGGATACGCTTGAACGCGGCAACGTAACATAGCGCACCAGGCATTGCAACAGCTTTGGTTTGCGGCTGGCGAGCGCCGCTGCTATTGTCCGATGGTGCAGGGATGAACTGGAACATGAGGATGCTATTGCTGGCGCTGGGCCTGATTGTCCTCGTTGGATGCGCCACGTTTGAGCAAACGCCGCAGGATATCGAGAAGAAACTCAGCGAACCGACGAAAGGCCATCTCTACGAGCGCGATCCACTTGAGGGTAATTGAGCGCCGATGGTGATCATCCACTCGCCTCGATGTCTCGAATACGCTGCGGCCGGCCACCCGGAAAATCCCGAGCGAGTTGCCGCTGCCATCACTGCACTCAAGAACCGTCATCACACGTGGTTCGATCCCCAACCTTGCAGCGAACAAGACATCCTTCAAGTGCATACAGCAGGGTTGCTGGAGGCGATCAAGTCCGGTCAGTTCTTCGACGCCGACACCCCGGTTTTTTCCAACATCTATGAACTTGCGCGGCTCGCGGCCGGCGCTGCCATCCTCGCCGCTGAAAAGGCGGTTTCGGGACAAACTGCGTTCTCTCTGATGCGGCCGCCGGGTCATCACGCCGAACGCGACCGCATCATGGGTTTCTGCTACCTCAACAACATAGCTATTGCCGTCGCGAAGACTTTGAGCGACAGCACGGCCTCAATCAAGAAGGTCGCCATTCTCGATTTCGACTGTCACCACGGAAACGGGACGGAGGACATTTTCTGCGGCGACGAACGCGTCTTGTTCGCATCGCTTCATCAATCGCCCTGCTATCCGGGCACGGGCCTCGTTTCCCGCAAAAACTGTCTGAATTACCCGCTGCAACCGGGCACGGGTCCGCAGGAGTTTTTGGCTGCGCTTGACAACGCGCTGGAGAAACTTCGCGACTTTCACCCGGACATGCTCGCGGTCTCAGCCGGGTTCGACTCGTACAAAGGCGATCCGATCACAGCGATGCGGTTGGAGATCGACACCTTCCATGAAATCGGCGCACGCATCGTCTCGTTCTGCCAGACGATGAAAAGTGGTGCCGGGACACTTCCGTGCTTCATGGTGTTGGAAGGCGGATACGCACGAGATTTCGGACGGTGCGTGGAAAGTTTTGTGAACGCCTGGCGGTGATGGCAGGAACTCCATACAAGCCGAAGCGGAATCTGGAATGAAGTTGCGGAGGCCGCCACATTGAAGAACGGTCCCCCCGGCAAAATCTGAACACCCCGCGCTGGACCATTAAAATCATCCTCTGATGGTCACTTGGGCAAGCCTGCACTTGATGAGACGGAATCGGGCGTGTGCGATTATTTCTGGCGGTCAACCGTCTTGTACGCAGCAGCCACAACCCTCACCCTGAGGTGAGGGGCGGTTGACTGAGCCGGTGACCGCCACTTTTAATCACACCCGAATCGGGCGTGTGCCTTGACTGGCGGAACTGGCAGCATATAATCCTGCTTTTGCTTGGCAATGGGGTTGGTGTATCATGCTTCAGGCGAAAAGAGACGCGTTGTGACAAGAACTGCCAAAGGGATTTCCGTCAGTTGCACAAGTGGCGAACAATGTGGAAATGTCCGAGTGCAGCCACGTGATAGGGGGAATCACCCATGAAAGATTTTCGCATTGAGAAAGAGGCTCTCGGGAAGGTGCAACTTCTCCGCCTGAGCGGCTCTCTGGACATGTATTCGTTTACCCGCCTGGAATCGCAGATCAACTCGTTCTTCCAGCAGGGCCAGTACTGGATCGTACTCGACTGCCACGATCTCGATTACATCGGCAGCGCAGGCCTCGGCGCGCTGATCGGTTTCGCCAAACAGGCGCGCGAGCACAGTGGCGACGTCAAACTCCTCAATGTGCCCGAACGGGTTTTCAAAATCATCGAGCTTCTTGGCTTCAGCAAGGTACTCCAGGTTCACAACACCGAGGAGAGCGCCATCGAAAGTTTCGACACCCATTGAATCATCCGTTTCTAGTTCATGGAAACACCCGAAAACATCCATCTCGAGAAATCGCCGGACAAACTTCAGATTCAGACGCCCGGTCACGGTAGTTATCTATCCTATATTCGCACCATGGTCGGCGATCTCGCCCGCCAGGTCGGCTTCCCCGAGGAAGAGGTCGCCAAAATCGAGATGGCTGTAGACGAGGCGTGCTCCAACGTCGTCGAGCACGCTTACCAATCCAGAAAAGAATGGCGCTGGAAACACCGCGACCCTGAGATACGACTCGATGTCCGCGCCGAAGACGGTCGCCTGATCATCGAGATCAACGATCACGGCCAACACTTTGATTTTGCCGGCTTCAGCCCCGCCGACATCGAGAGTCGTATCAAGGAGATGAAACCGCGCGGCTACGGCATCTTCATCATGCGCAAGTTCATGGACGAAGTGCATTACAGTTCCGATGACAGCACCGGTAACACGCTGCGCCTGGTCAAATACTTGAAAAAATCCTAGCCGTCCGTCATTGTTAACCCGGTGACCTGGTATGACTCCCGAAAGCAAACAAACAGAATCCGATCCTGCACCGACCGAGCCAACGGCCGCTGCTGAGCCGAAGCCGGAAACGAAAGAACCGGCTCACGCGAAGCACAAGACCGTCAAAGTCCCCGAGCAGGAACTCAAAGAACTGAAGGTCAAAGCGGCGCAGGCGGATGAGAATTGGGACAAATTCCTCCGCGCCGCCGCCGAGCTGGACAACTACCGCAAACGCGTCGCCCGCGACAAAGAAGAACTGGCGCGCTACACCTTCGAGCGCGTCGTCACCGCGCTGCTGCCCGTGCTGGATAACCTCGACCGCGCCCTCGATCACAGTCCGGCAGGCACACCGCTCCACGACGGACTGCTTCAGGTGCAAAAACAATTCCAGCGCGCCCTCGGCGAACTGGGCCTCGTCGAAATCATCACCAAACCCGGCGACGCCTTCGATCCCAATCTCCACGAAGCCGTCAGCCACGTCGAATCCGCCGACCACCCTGAAAGCACGGTCATTGAACAATTGCAGAGCGGCTACAAACTCGCAGAGCGTCTCCTTCGCCCTGCGCGCGTGGCGGTCAGCAAAGGGCCTGCGCAACAGAATCCTGGTGGCACAGGCGTCCCTGCCTGTGAATCCGAATGACCAAGCGCGATTACTACGAAGTTCTCGGCGTCGCGCGCGGAGCTTCCGAGGGAGAAATCAAAAAAGCCTATCGCAAGCTCGCGCTCAAGTATCACCCGGACAAAAATCCCGGCGACAAGACCGCCGAGGAAAGGTTCAAGGAACTCGGCGAAGCCTACGAGGTCTTGAGCGATCCCGAAGAACGCGCCGCCTACGACCGTTTCGGCCACGCCGCCTTCGCCCCTGGCGCGCGCGCCGGCGCCGGCGGAGGAGCCGGGCCGCACTGGGGCGGATTCCACGACCCGTTTGACATCTTCCGCGAAGTTTTCGGCGGCGCGGTTGGTGGCAACATCTTCGACGATTTCTTCGAACAAGCCTTCGGCGGCGGACGCGGCGGCGGCGGACGCGGCAACGATCTGCGCTACGATCTGGAAATCGATTTCGAAGAAGCGGCGCGCGGCGTCGAAAAGGAGGTCTCCTTCAACGTTCTCTACACCTGCCCCGAGTGCGACGGGCGCGGCGCTGCCGAAGGCGCGAAAGTGGAGACCTGCCCGACCTGCCACGGACGCGGCCAGGTCGCGCACACACGCGGGTTTTTCACCGTCGCGTCCACCTGTCCCCGCTGCAACGGCTCGGGCCAGACCATCAGCAACCCGTGCAAACGCTGCGGCGGCGAGGGCCGCACGCAGCAGAGGCGGAAAGTCAAAGTCCGCATTCCGGCGGGCATTGACGACGGCTCGAACCTGCGCAGTTCGGGCCATGGCGAAGCGGGCACGCGCGGAGGGCCGCACGGCGATCTGTACGTCGTGGTGCATGTGCGTCCCCATGATCTTTTCGTGCGCCAGGATGACGACCTGCTCTGCGAGATCCCGATTGGTTTCTCGACTGCCGCGCTCGGCGGCGAGATCGATGTGCCGACGCTTCAGGGCGCAGCGCGATTGAAAATTCCGCCCGGCACCCAGAACGGAACGCTGTTCCGCCTGCACAACCAGGGCATGCCCAATGTGCACGGTCGCGGCAAAGGCGATCTGCTCGTGCGCGTGATCGTCGAGGTGCCGACCAAGCTCTCACGACAACTGCGCGAAAAGCTGGAGGAATTCGCCGCGCTCGCCAACGACGAAGCGTACCCGCAACGCAAATCCTTCCTCGAAAAAGCCAAACGCTTCTTCGGCGGAAAGTGACAGCGCGATTCTCGCGCTGTCATCCTGAGCCCGCTTTGGCGGGAGAAGGATCTCTTCCTTTGGAGTGCGGCGGCCTGACGCCGCTTTGCTGTTTGCGCGGCTCGTCCGCATGGCGATCTCACGCCGAGAATTGTACGGCGACCATCTTGGTTGCCGTCGTGCCCCGTGGGAGCGGTTTCCAACCGCGAATGAACGCTGATGCCTGCACCGTAGGATAGCAGTGCTAGGCATCAGCATCGTCGTTGTCTCACGCAGAGCACGCACCACGTGCCGCGTGCCGCGACGTGGCCACGCGGGAGAACGTCGAGCTTGCAGACTTGTGTCGGCGCCACTGGGTGTTATCCTGGCCCCCAATCATGGAAGCGGACGACATCATCAGTTACCACGACTTGGTGAATGCGGAGAAGGCGGCACTCCAGAAGGGGATGAACTTCGGCATCGGCAAACACTACTCGGTGTTCCTCATGTCCGTCCGTCGAGGCGCGCCGTATGCGGATGCGATTGATGAAGCGACCGGCACGCTGATTTACGAAGGGCACGACGTACCGCGCACGAAAGATTGTCCCGACCCGAAAGCTGTTGACCAACCTTTGACTTATCCGGGCGGCGCGTTCACGGAGAACGGGAAATTCTTCCGCGCGGCAATGGACTACAAGAGCGGACGGAGGAAGAAGCCGGAATTGGTGAAGGTGTACGAGAAGATTGCGCGCGGCATCTGGTGCTACAAAGGTTTCTTTGAGCTTGTGGGCGCATTGATCGTCTCGGACGGCAGACGCGAAGTATTGAAGTTTCATCTCAAACCCGTCGAGAGGAGGCCGCTTGGAAGAATCGTCGAGTTACCGCACACGCGGCTGATACCGACCAGCGTCAAGATCGAGGTCTGGCGGCGCGACGGAGGCAAGTGCGTGGAGTGCGGTAGAACCGACAATCTGCACTACGACCATGACATTCCGTTCTCCAAGGGCGGCAGCAGTTTGACGGCAGAGAATGTTCGCTTGCTTTGCGCGAGACACAATCTGTCGAAGTCCGACAAGATCATGGGCATTCTGCCGTGGGTGTGGGCCGGAGCGACTGCGGCGAGAGTTATTAGTCGGAATTGAGATTTGTTGGTTATCTGAGCACCACCAGCGTAACCCACCGAACGTACTGGTGTTGTGCGAGGTAGGGCGCGACTCCGTAAACGGCACGCGAGCAGGCCGCCGGGCGCGCCGCGTTTTTCGGGGACGGGCAGCCCGGCGGTCTGCCCCTACCCACAGCCCTGCAAAACGCCCGACGCTGGCTATGGCGGTAGTGTCCAGATGCGCCCGTTTCGTGTGGTCAAGCATGACGCCGCTTGTCTAACCCGCATGTTGCACGAGCCTTCGTGCAACATGCGCCCGCAGGGCCACTTGTCTTGAGGTGCTTATTGAACCAGCGCACTCGCACTGGCGCAATAAGCAGGCTAACATGGGCCGCATGCTCTACGGCTTTGTTCCCAGGTGGCTCAACGATTTGGAACGGCGGATGCCGTGGCTGGGTATCCCGAACCTGGCGATGTTTCTGGTCGGAGCGCAGGCGCTTGGGTTTCTGCTGATTCTGTATCAGCCCGACGCATGGACGCTGCTGACCCTCGACCCGAGCATGGTGCTCAAGGGCGAATTGTGGCGGTTGGTCACGTTCCTCGCCGTGCCGATGTCGGGCAGCGTTCTCTGGATGGTGTTTGTCCTCTGGTTCCTCTATTTCATCGTCAATGGTGTTGAGGAGGAATGGGGATCGTTCAAGGCCACGTTCTATGTGCTGGTCTGCGTCCTGTTGACGGTGGGCTTTGCCTTTGCCTTGTACCTGTTGACGGGCGAGGTTTTCGTGGTGAATTATGTCGGCTACCTCGAATCCACGCTGTTCCTGGCGGCCGCGGCCATCGCACCCGAGTACCAGATCCTGTTGTTTCTCGTCATTCCTGTGAAGATGAAATGGTTGGCGTGGATGACGGCGGCATTCATCGTGTACCAGTTCATCACGGGCAACTGGCTGATGCGGCTCTACCTGCTGACCATCTATGCCAACTATCTGCTGTTCTTCGGTCCGTACCACTACTGGCAAGTGAAGCAATGGTTGCGGAGGCGCCAGTTCGCCCAGCAGAGCACACATACAGACGATGGGGACGAGGACGGAAAAGACTCCTGACAAAAGGCCGGGTTTATCACCTGGTCATTCCAGAGCACGAAGTCAGAAATGGTCGCATCTCGGCACTGCCCCCGATGTCGTGACTGGGCCGGTGTAACAGCGGCTCCCTGCCCCGACATCCAATGTCGGGGCCGAAATCCCCGAGAAATCAACGACTCGGCGCTTCACAGAAGCGCCGCTACACCGAAACCGACAGTTTCGCGGGGGCAGTGTCAAGTTACGCCCGTCAGAAATCTCTCCAAGATCCGTGCCGAGCACGCTCTTGCCGGCTCAGTTGGCCCGCGTTAATGGCTGTTTCCTGAACCAGTCCACGAATCGGGAGATGCCATCTTCGATGGCGACTTGCGGCCGGTAATCGAGGAGCCGCTTTGCCTTCGTGATGTCGGCGCACGTGATGGGCACGTCGCCGGGTTGCGGCGGCAGTTGCTGAATCTCGGCGCGTTTGCCGAGCGCCTTCTCGATCAGGCCCACCAACTCCAGCAGCTTGACCGTGCGAGATTCGCCGAGGTTGATGATCTCGAAGCCGAACTCCTTGTCGAGGCAAGCGAGCACGCCCTGCAGGATGTCGTCGATGTAGGTGTAATCGCGCGCCGTGGTGCCATCGCCGTAGATATCGATCGGCTGGCCGCGGGAAATGGCCTTCGTGAATTTGTGGATCGCCAAATCGGGACGCTGGCGCGGACCGTACACGGTGAAGAAGCGTAGACAGACGACATCCAGACCGTAGAGATGATGGTAGACGTGACACAACGCTTCGCCCGCCAGCTTCGTGGCGGCGTAAGGCGAAATCGGCCTGAAAATCGGGTCGTCTTCCGAGAACGGGACTTTCTGGTTCACGCCGTACACGCTGGAAGAAGACGCGAACACGAATTTCTTGACGCCGAATTCGCGCGCCAGTTCCAACAGGTTCTGCGTGCCCACGATGTTGACCTGTGTGTAAAGTTGCGGTTGCGCCAACGACGGTCGCACGCCCGCTCTGGCAGCAAGATGGAAAATGGCATCGAAACGGTTGCTAGCGAAAATCTCGCGCAGCCGTGCCGCATCGCGAATGTCGGCTTCCACAACCTGAGCGCGCTCGGTGAAAGCCTGGACGTTGCGGCGCTTCACGGCGGGGTCATAAAAATCATTGAAATCGTCGATGACGGAAAGCCGATGTCCCCGTTCGATCAACTGCTCGACGAGATGCGAGCCGATAAACCCTGCGCCTCCGGTGACCAGCACATTCATTTCGCCACTCTTTTCGATGCCCACGTCAGCCATTCGCTCAGCACGATCAATGTCCACAGCGCGCGCGCATGATCGGCACGTCGCTGGCGATGTTCTTCCAGCAATTCGATTGCCGCGCGGTTCTTCACCCCCGCTGCCTCCAGCAACCCGGAGCGCAATCGCGATTCCGCCCATTCCGTGAGCGGCCCGCGCAACCAGCTTGCGAGCGGCACGGAAAGGCCCCGTTTCCGCCGATGCACAATCGATGAGGGCAGATAACGCAGCGCGTAGCGCTTGAGAAACACCTTCGTTGTCAGGCCGCGCACGCGTTCCTTCGCGGGCAGCGTAGCGGCAAATTCCATGACCGCCTGATCGAGAAACGGCGCGCGCAGTTCCAGCGCCGAGCGCATGCTCGCGCGGTCGGCCTTCGTGAGCAGTCCCTCAGCGAGCGATGTTTCCAGGTCGTTCTGTTGCACGATGTCGAGCAGCGGTTCGGCGGCGCGATCAACGAAGCGCGCGTCCAGTTTCGTAACCCCAAGCCGCTCCAGCAGCGTTGGGGAAACGTTCGATGTCCAAAGCAGATGACGCGCAACGCCGTCCATCTCCGCCCCCTGCACGAATCGCTTGAGCACCGAGGAAAGCGTCACTTTCTTGTCGCTCGGCGGCCAGGCTTCCACGACGCGTTTGATCATCACTTTCAGCGGGCGCGGCAGTCGCGCGTAGTGTTCCGCCGTCTGCGCGCCGATGTACGTCGGATAGCCGCCGAACAACTCATCGCCGCCCTCGCCCACGAGCGCGAGCTTGACGTCTTGCGCCGCGCGCCGTGCCAGGAGCGCCGTCGGAATCCAAGCGGGATCAGCCAGCGGCTCACCCACGAGGCCAACCAGTTCGGCGATCTCGGTCGAAAACGCTTCCGGTTTCACCCAGACGGCCACGGACTCAATGCCCAGCATCTTGGCGACCTTTTCCGCGAAGACTCCCTCGTCGTACGATTCCTCGCTGAAGCGGAGCGTGTAGGCTTTGAGTTTGTGGCCGGGTCGGACGCTTTGCTCCACAGCGGCAACGAGCGACGAATCGATTCCGCCGCTCAGAAATGCGCCGTACGGAACGTCAACATCGCTTTGGCGGCGCACCGCCTCCCGGAAGATCTTGTCAAACTCTTCCATCGAAGGTTCGCGCTTCGGCGTCTTCGCAATGTTCCAGCGCCAATAACGCCGGCGGCGGACTCCGTCGGCGTCGATGGTCACGATCTCGGCGGGCGCGACCTTCTGGATTTCGCTGAAGGGCGTCATCGGCGCGACGAAGCAGCCGTACTGCAGATAGCTTTGCAGCGAGGGTTTGTCGAAACTCAGGGAGAGCGTGCTATCCGACGCCAGCGCGGCGATCTCCGTTGCGAAACGGACGACGCCATCCTGCACCGCGAAGAACAAGGGACGCTCCCCCGCTCGATCCCGCGCGAGGAGAATCCGTTCTTGTCTCGGATCCCAGATGCCGATCGCAAAGACCCCGATCAACCGCTCGACGAAGGCGTCCCCCAATTCCAAGTACAGCCCGGGAATCACCGCGATGTCGGTTTCCAATTCGACGGTGCGTCCGCGCGTTCCGAGCCAGCGGCGCAGTTCCCGATGGTTGTCGATCTCGCCATTGCAGACGATCATCACGCCGCTTTCGCGGTCCACGATTGGTTGTTTCCCGGAATGCAGGCCGCGAATCGCCAGCCGCGTGGCGCCGAGTACCGCCGAACTGGTTGTCTCGAATCCCGATTCGTCCGGCCCGCGGTGGGCCATGGCCTCGACCATCGCGTGAACGTGATCGCCCACGGCGCGCTGATCGAGCGCTTTTCGGAATGAAGCGATGCCGCAAACGCCGCACATGGTGTTTACCTCGGCGCGGCGGGAAGGAGCGCGCCCCACCAGGTCGGCTCCAACTCGGTCACGGTTGCGCCGCGCGTCGCTGCAATGGATTGCAGCATTTCACCCGAGGTTCTATGCGCGATCAGATAGACCGGATGATCGCGCGCTGCCAGCCAGTGATCGAATTGAGCCGGCGGCACGATGTTGACCGGCCGCGATTCCGTTTTTTTGAGTGCGAACATAATGTAGTTGCTTGTGAATTCTTTACCATCATCGCTCACGATGGTCACGCACCGTTTCAGGTAGAATGGAATTCCAGTGCGGAAACATCGAAGGCAGACAATCTCCGTGTCGGGTGGAAGCGCCGGAATCCGATTTACCATCGGCTCCGACGACCTGGCGTACGCGTAACGCGCGAGTCCGTGAAACCCGACCGTCAACAGGACCAGCGGCAGAAGAACGAACCCGGCAAGGGCTACGTGAAGGTTCTTCAGCCAACACGCCGCCGCCGCGATCAGCGCGACGAGAATCAATCCGCCGGCGACGGGAGCGTACGTGGGAGGCAGCCACCTGAACTCTTCGCCCCGGATGTGAAGGAGATATTCCATCGTTCCCGGTTTGATGACGGACAGCGTCAACAATGCGGCTCCCACTGCACTCACAAGGGCAAGCGCCGCCGTCGTGCGGAGGACAAGGCGGGCCGCGCGCCCGTTGCCCTGCGCCAGCGCCAAGTCAAAGATCCGCGCAGTCAGCGCAGCCAACGCCACCACGACCGTCAGGACGTAATCCGGACGCTTCGACTGCGAAATGGTAAAGAACACCAATGTCACGACCGACCAAACGATGAACAAACGATCCGCACGCGACAATTGTTTTCGCGTTTTCCACGCAGCAACGATCGACTCCGGCACAAGAACGCTCCATGCGAAACAGCCAGCGATGAGCCACGGGATGTAATAATAAACCGGCCCCGTCCGTCGGAACTGCGTCGTGGTGAACCGATGAAACGATTCCTCGACGATCCCGTAGCGCCAGAAGTCGGGATGGGCGCACATCACGCCGAGAAACCATGGCAAAGTGATCGCGAAAAAGACGAGGAGATTGAGCGGCGCAAATAATCGCTTCAGCCAGCCCCGGCGATGACCGAGCCAGTTGAAGACACCCAGCACCAGCGCGGGCAGGATAAAACCGACAGGTCCCTTCACGAGCGTTGCCAATCCTGCTGATGCCGCGCTGAGGATGTACCAGCGCGAACGGTGAGCCTGATCTTCTTCCGCGCAGAAACCGGCGAAGACCGCCGCGCAAATGAAAAACGCGAGCGTCATGTCCATGATCACCAGACGCGAGAACGCGATGTAAAGCGGCGATGTCGCCGCGACGAGCACCGCCAGTGCCGCGCAACGGTCGTTGTACACGCGTCGGCAGAAACGGAACAGCAACGTCAGCAGTGCAAGGCCAAACACCGCAGACGGCAATCGTGCCGCGGCCCTGGTTTCGCCGAACGCGGCAAAAGAGAGGGCGACTGCTTTGAAATAGAACGCGGGTTTGTCGAGATAAGGCAGTCCGTCGTAGGTGGGGATAAGCCATGCGCCCGACGTTTTCATCTCGCGGGCGACCTCGGCGTTGCGCTCTTCGTCCGGTTCCATTAGCGCAAGTTTGCCGAGACCGGCAAAAAGCGTGAACGCAGCGACGAGGAAAGCGCAAACGGTCAAAAAGCGGCCGGTCGTATCAAGCTTGGCATTTCCTCCCATGTTTGCTATGCACATATTAACATCTGCGCGCTGCGCGATTGCAAGCGTTTAGACGCAAAGCATCGCCAGCGACTGGATGAAGCGATGGATGCTAAGCCTGAGATCAGCGTCGTGGCACCGTGCCATAACGAACGAGACAACCTCGCGCCGCTCGTCGAGGCGATCCGGGCTGCGCTCGAACCGTTGAGGCTCTCTTACGAAATCGTGCTGGTGAACGACGCCAGCACCGACGGCAGTTGGGACGTTCTCAAAAAGCTCGCCGCTGCCGATCCGCGCGTCCGCGCGCTCCGGTTCGCCCAGCAATGCGGTCAATCGGTCGCCCTGTGGGCGGGCATCAAGAACGCGCGCGGCCGGGTCATCATCACGATGGACGGCGACATGCAGAATCCGCCGTCGGAGATCCCTCGGTTCTTGGAGGCGCTGAAACAGTCGGATTGCGTGTGCGGCAGCCGCGTGGCGGCGCGCGCCGCGGGCGACAATTGGCTGCGGCGCGCCTCATCGCACATTGCCAATGGCGTGCGCAACAAGGTCAGCGGCGAAACGATCAGCGACGCCGGCTGCTGTTACCGCGCATTCCGGCGCGAGTGCGTTGCGGACGTGAAATTCTTCAAGGGCGCCCACCGGTTTCTGCCGACCCTGATCAAGATGGAAGGCTTCACCGTGACCGAAATTCCGATCAGCCACAATCCGCGTGGATCGGGCCGGACGCATTACGGCATCTGGAACCGCCTGTTCAAATCGTCCGCCGACCTGCTCGCCGTCCGCTGGATGAAGAAACGCGTGATCCGCTACAAGATCGCCGAAACATTGAATTGAGCGGTGCGGCGTGGAACGCGGCTACAAGCCGTGCCCCTTGCGTTTTATTGCGCCTGTTTGCGGCAGGCTCACGGAGCGTCGCACTGATATATCGCCTGGCGATATATCATCCAAAGGCTCCGCGACGATTTCCATTTCAAGAAGTTTTGAATCTGCATCGGAGCAACGCGAACGCCGGTGTCGTCGGGGTCAGACCTGTATCAATGACAAGCCGTCGCCGTGGTCATCTATGAAACTGCGTTGCCAATCGGAACCGCGCCCCCCAACTTGGACTGTCCCCGCCTTCATTCTGAAACCATTGATCGCTGTCAGCTTTGCCGCACGGGGGCACGGTGTCCCTGTTGTTTCCCAAACCCCTTGATTTTTGGCTTGCGTTCGTCGTTGAGGGCGCTATTTTATCTGCCAAACAAGGAAAGGGTGGGGACCCTATGTATCTGAAGAGCCTTCAACTCGTCGGCTTCAAGTCGTTTGCCGAGAAGACGACGCTCGAGTTTTTGCCGGGCGTGACGGCCATTGTCGGCCCGAACGGCTGCGGCAAGTCCAACATTGCGGATGCCGTCCGCTGGGTGCTGGGCGAGCAATCCGCCAAGGCGTTGCGCGGCTCGGAAATGGCCGACGTCATTTTCAACGGCACGGACGGCCGCAGACCGATCGGCATGGCCGATGTCAGCATGACTTTCGCCGAGGTCGATCCGAAGCTGCTCTCCTTGCCCGGCGTGAATCTGGATTTCTCCGAAATGACCATCACACGCCGCGTCTATCGTGACGGCGCGGGCGAGTACCTCATCAACAAGACGCCCTGCCGTCTGCGTGACATCCAGGGGATGTTCATGGACACGGGCATCGGGCGCACCAGCTATTCGCTGATGGCGCAAGGCCAGATCGATCAGATTCTCAGCGCCCACCCTGAAGATCGCCGCACCATTTTTGAGGAAGCCGCCGGCATCAACAAATACAAGCACCAGAAAAAGGAAGCCCTCCGCAAGCTCGAGTACACCGAGGCCAACCTCGTCCGCATTACCGACATCATCAAGGAGGTCAAACGCCAGATCATTTCGCTGCAACGTCAAGCGGGCAAGGCGCGCCGGTACAAGGAGCTGTTCGACCAGCTCAAAGCGCTCGACACGCGGCTCGCCCGCCACAAATTCGACCTGCTCCATTCCGAAATCTCGAATCTCGAATCCGAGATTACCAATTTCGCCGCCAAGGCGCAGGAGTTCACGGCGCAGATCACCGAGAAAGAACAACAGATCACCGACCTGCGCCGCTCCCTCAGCGCAATCGAGCGGGCCATCACCGATGCCGGCAATCGCGACCACGAACTCAAGGGCGAAGGCGATCGTCACCAGCAACGCATCGGATCACACACCGAACGCATTGCCGAGTTTGAACAACTGATCGCCGACCACGAGCGGGAGATCGCCGGCTCCGAGGAGCGAATCAGCGTTCAGGAGCAGGAACTGGCGCGTCTCAACGCTGAGTTTGATCAAATTGACGGCGTCCTGGCCGCCGAGCAGGCCAAACTTCAGGCCCAGCAGGACGCGCTCAAGCAGCTCGAAAGCGAGCTTGCCCGGAAGAACACCTCGCTCAACGAAGCGAAATCCGCTCTCATCGATCTCGAAAGCCAGAACGCTCACAACCGCAATGAACTGGCTGCGCTCGATCACAAGAAGAAACACGACGTCATCCTCGCCGAAAAGCTTTCGACAGAAAAACTGCAACTCGAAGACCAGCGTCACGCTCTCGAACAACGGCTGGAAGCGTTCAACAACGGCCTGAGCGAATTGCGCCGCAGCGTCGCATCGCTTCGCACCACGCTCACCGCCCGCGAGACCGATCTGGCCAACGCCACGAGGCAACTCACCGAAGCCGCCGAACGGCATCATACGTCAGTTACTGAGGTATCGCAGAAGAGCGCGCGCCTGGAAGTGCTGCGGCAGTTCTTTGGCGCTTCGGATGGACGCGCCACGCTGGGCAGTATTTTGGAGGTCGAACCGCAGTGCAGCGCCGCCATCGAAGCGGCACTCAACCATGCGATCCACACGATTTTGGCCGACGACCTCGATGCCGCGCGCCAATTGCTCGCCAGCGGATTGAAGAATCCGTCCGTGGCCGTCGCAGATTTGATCCCTCATCCCTCATCCCTCATTCCTCATCCTTCCGAAGCGCACCACGCTTCGGATGTCGTCCGCGTGCGCGACGCGCGGTTCGAGCCGCTCGTGCGTTCGCTCCTGCGCGATGTCGTCATCGCTGACGATCTTGATGCGGCATTGTCGGTGCGCGCGGCTCATCCCGAGCTTGCTGTTGCAACGCTACACGGCGAATTCGTCAGCGCCCACGGCATCCTGAGCGCGGTTTCTTCGAGCCACATCGCGGAAATCAGCGCGCTCTCGGAAGAGGCAACTCAGCTTGAGGCGAGGACTTCGGAATTGGCCGGCACAAGGTCCGAATTTGAGCGCAAGAAAACGCTGCTGGACCACGAGTTGACGCAGTTGCGCACCGATCTTCATGCCAAAGAAGTTACGCTGGCCGGCAAGGAAGGCGAGCTGAATGCGCTGGCGACCGAACAACGCGATCTGGAGAGCAAGGTTCACACGGTGATCTTCGAGTTGAACGCGATCACTCAGCAGGACACCGAGGAGAACCAGCGCCGCCGTGAGATTCTTGACGCATTGCGTGAGGCCGAGACGCGCGAGGCGCAGTTCCGCCGGCAGATTGCTGCGGCGCAGCAGGCGGTGGACGAGTTGACCGGGCGCCGTGAAGAGGCGACGAACCAGCTTACCGAGCTGCGCGTGGCGGTCGGCGGTATCCAACACAAGCGCGAAGCGATCCAGGCGCAACGCGAGTCAATCACTGGCCGCATTCGCGATCTGCGCGACCGGATGCAAACCTGCGGCAACGAAATCGCCAGCTACACCGCCAAGATCGAACAGTTCCGCCAGGAGATTGCTGAGTCCGAGCAGAAGATTGTCGGATTGAGCGCGGTCCGCGAACAATCGCAGCAACAACTCAGCGGTCTCCAGCATCAACGCACCGAGGTGGCAACGGGCATCGACCACGCCGAAGCGGAGTTGAAAACATTGCGTCAGCAGGCGGCGGACGCACAGCAGCAGAAATCGGGGTTCGACGTCCAGCTCGCGCAGAAGCGGATGGAAATCCAGAATCTCAAAGATCGTGTCTGGCAGAAGTATCAGGTCAACGTCGAAGACGTGCGCGGCGACAGCATCACCATCACCGTGGCCGATCACGGCCCAGCCGTCAGCGAACAAGTGCCGCTACCGGCGGACTGGGATGCCATTGAAGCCCAGGCCGCGGAGATCCAGTCCCGCTTGAGCGGGATGGGCCCGGTCAACGTTGAGGCGATTCAGGAGTACGACGAACTGGAAGAGCGCTTCAAATTCATCTCGCAGCAGCACGACGATTTGGTGAAAGCCAAAGACCAGCTTCTGCAGGTCATCGCCAAGATCAACACGACGACGAAGCAGTTGTTCAGCGAGACATTCGAGAAGATTCGCGTGAACTTCCAGTCGATGTTCACGGAGTTGTTCGGCGGCGGCAAAGCCAACTTGATTTTGCTCGACGAGAGCGATCCGCTGGAGTGCGGCATCGAGATCGTGGCCAAGCCGCCCGGCAAACAATTGCAGAGCATCACGCTCTTGAGCGGCGGCGAGAAAGCCCTGACCGCCATCGCGCTGTTGTTCGCGGTTTATGCGGTCAAGCCGTCGCCGTTCTGCGTGCTCGACGAGTTGGACGCCCCGCTCGACGAGTCCAACATCAACCGCTTCATCCGCATCATGCAGCGGTTCGTGCAGCAATCGCAGTTTGTCATCATGTCGCACAACAAACGCACCATCGGCATGGCCGACGCGCTCTACGGCATTACAATGGAAGAGCACGGCGTGTCGAAGGTTGTCAGCGTCAAGTTCAGCCCCCGCGAGGAGACAGAACGCAAGCAACTCGAAAAATCCCGCGAAGAGCAGGAGGAACGAATTGATCACGCCCAAGGCGTGATTGATCACGCTCAGAGCGTGATTGATGGTGCTGCCGTTGCCGCTACCGATCTGAGACCGCACGAGGAACCGCTCACCAACGACCTACTCAGCGAGAAAGAGCAAACGATCTCGCCAATCACGGACACGACGCCGATTACCGGGCCCGAACCGACCCTCGGCCAGCCCGCGCCCGAGTCGCTTAAAGCCGAGGTTCAAGCCGCTGTCGCCGCAGCCGAAGAGGTCAGCGAATCGGTGAAACAAACCATGGCCGAAGCGAGCGAGACCGACCCGGATAAGCCGTCCGCGCCGCAGTCCTGACGACCAAGCAGTTTATTGGAGGGCCACGCTCCGTCGTGGCCGCGTGTCAGGTTCGGACGCGATGGAGCGCGTCCCTCCAAACACCAGTCAAATCAACCCCGCCAAATCGCCATTGACCATTGCCGCCGAGAGGAGTGTAATCCTTCCAAGACCGGTTCTGCCGAGAAAGGACAGCGCAACTTCGCCGTTGTCTTTGCTCACGCATGAGCCACAAGAAGACAAACCGACTCTGTCCTAATACTATTGTTAGAGAAAACTATGAATAAGCGCGAATTGGCGAGAGTGTTGATCCGAATGCTTGGTGTTTCCATGGTCGCCTCCGGCGTGCCAAGTTTTGTCTCCAGCGTGGTCATAGCCCTTTGGACGTTCGGGGAAACGTTCGGGGCGGGCAAATCTTCGTCCAGTATCGTTGCGACGACGCCTGCACGGTTGATCGTCGTCTATGTTCTTCAGTTGGCCATTGGACTGTACCTGTTTTACCGGGGAGGATGGATCGTCAGGAGTCTGCTTCGCGTCGATGAGACGAGCGATCTGTAGGAGGTACCATGAACAAGCGTGATTTGGCTCGAGTATTGGTCAGGGTGTTGGGTGTCTGGATGATCGCATCAGGTGTGGCGAGCTTCATCTCCATGCTTTGGGCTGTACTTTGGCCAGCCAGCAGATTTGGGTTTAATGCATCCATGCTCACGATGCCTTTGATAGAGTTTCTCAGAATCGCCATCGGCCTGCATCTCTTTTTCAAGGGAGCATGGATTGCCAACAAGTTGGTTCAGGTCGACGAAATTACAGATCCATAACTACTCCATCGGGCCAACCCGTTACACGCTTCACGTTCTGTCGGACGCTTGGCTTTGGAAGAGATGGCTCCAAACGGCAAGACCAAGGTACAAGCAGATTCTTTGCGTCTTCGCGTGACTCGCCTTCTCTGCTATAACCTCCTCCCATGCCAGTCGAGTTCGATCTGTTTGATTCTGCTTACAACGACGTGCTGGCGGCATCGAGTTACGCGGAGTTCCGGAAACGGCTAACGGCCTACAACTGCCAGAAATGTCCGCGCGGTAAAGCGCGCAACCACATCGTTCTCGACCGCGGGAATCCGGAAGCAAAGATTCTCGTCGTTAGCGAACGGCCGGGCGACAATGAGGACGTGCGCGGCGAAGCGTTCGTCGGGCGCTCGGGCGAGTTGCTCGACAAGATCATGGCCAGCATCGGCCTCGACACCAACCGCGACCTGCTCATCGTCAACGTCGTGAAGTGCAAGGCCGAGATCGACCGCGCGCCGACCGCGCCCGAGGTCGAGGCATGTTTCCCCTACTTACGCCGTCAGATCGAGTTGATGCGCCCGAAGATCATCGTGTTGCTCGGGGCGGTCGCGCTGAAGTATCTCGTCAAAGATCGCGGCGACGAGTTCTCGATGGAGAAGGAAGCCGGTCATCTGTTCACCGCGCCGGATTATCCCGACATCCATTTCATGGTGCTCTACCATCCTGCGTTTCTCCTGCGCGATCCGACAAAGAAGGTCGTCATGTGGGAACACGTGAAAAAGCTCCGCGCCTTCCTCACTGAGCACGGCTGGATGCCGACGAGTTGACCGCGGATGACGCGGATGACGCGAATATCTGCGTGATCTGCGCAATCCGCGGTTAACTTTTGTTGTTCAAATTGCCTTGCTGTGCTCACTGGGTGCGGCTACAACGCCAGCATGTTGGAAACTGCAATTGAAGCGGCGGCGGCGGCGGGGAAATTATTGCGGAAGAATTTCGGCGCGACGCTCACCGTCGATGAGGTTACCCACCACGACATCAAGTTGGCGATCGACAAGCAGGCGCAGCAGGTCATCACGAAGGTCATCCTCGCTGATTATCCGGATCACTGCATCCTCGGCGAAGAGGGCGTGACGGGGAATGCGAACGCTGACGTGCGCTGGGTGGTTGATCCGCTCGACGGCACCGTCAACTATTTCTACGGCATCCCGCACTACGCGGTGTCCGTCGCGGCGCAGGTGAGGCGGGCAAGCACCAGCCCAACGTCTTCACAGGCAGGGACGCCTGTGCCACCGGTTGTAGAGTGGGAAACGGTGGCGGGCGTCGTGTTGGCTCCCGAAGTGGATGAATTGTTCGCCTCCGAGAAAGGCGAACCCGCCGTCTTGCACGGTCGCAGGATTCAGGTGAGCGACCGCGCCGACTTGTCGGAAGCCATCCTTGCCATCGGATTCTTCAAGAGCGCCGAGACGATCAATCGCAGCCTGGAAGATTTCAAACATCTTGTCGGTCGCGTCCGCAAGGTCCGGATCATGGGCGCCGCGGCATTGGATGTGGTGTACGTGGCGTGCGGCCGCTTCGACGCGTACATCGAGTACGGGATCAAACTGTGGGACATTGCGGCGGGACAGTTGATCCTTGAGAATGCGGGCGGTCGTGCTGCACTCAAACCGCATGGCGATGCGCGCTCGTTCGATGTGCGGATGTGGAACGGGAAGCTGCCGCTGGATGAGTTGACGACCGGGGCATCGTAAGGGCGATTGATGTCGGGGTAACCGAGCGCTTGACCTAACCGCTGGCCGCTGGCGCGGGCAATGGTAGGTGAGCCTGGTCGTTGGGCTGGACGCGAAGATTTCTGCGATGAACGGCGGTAGAACATTTCAAATCGCTTTCTGGGTGTTGCTCGGACTGATGGTATTGATGCGCGGCTGGTTCGCATTCCGTGTGCGACGGGCGGGCGAACGGCTCCTGCCGGATCGGGCCGGCATCCGGCGAGAGGGCTGGGTATTTGCCATCCGGGGGTCCGCTTTCCTCTTCTTCATTGCCCTGTCTGTGCTGCTCGCCCTTCATCGCATCCGGATACAGAAGCTCGTCTTCCCCTTGCCGTTCTGGCTGCGCTGGGCGGCTTTCGCCCTGGGACTGGCCAGCTTGGGCCTCTGGACCTGGACGCATGTGGAGCTTGGGCGGCTCTGGTCAGCCCAGTTGCAACTTTGCCCGGGCCACCGGCTGATCACTTCCGGCCCTTACTCGCGAATACGGCATCCGATGTACACGGCTATCCTGGGATGGGCGACGAGCCTCGGCTTGGTAATCGCCAACTGGGTTCCCCTCTTTCTCGCGGCATGGGCGGTGGTCATTCTTGTGGCGCGGGTTCCACGGGAAGAACAGATGATGCTGGACCATTTCGGCGACGAATACCGTGAGTATATGAAACGGACAGGAAGATTCTTTCCGCCATGGCGAACTTGGCGTTCGGGGGCAGGCGGATAGCACGGAGGGGCACGGAGTTCTCACCACGAAGAGCACGAAGCCCGAGGAGAAGTTGCGTATCCGGGCGGGGAGAGACCACACAACCGTCATGGACCAGAACTCGAAAATGGGATGTTAAGCTCGACCGGCTGCCGACTCGTTTAATCTGCCTGAGCGATCAATTTCTCTTGACGCCATGACCAGAGCGACTGACACAGCGTCTAATCCCCCTCAATCCGTGACCGACAGCTTGAGCAAAATCCGATTGCAAGTGCGCTGATACGGGCTAGAATCCGAAATGCTCGCTGCGCAAAAGCAGGCGAGCTTTATTTTGAAAGGCCATCCATGAAAAGCTACAACATTGCGGTCATCGGCGGTGACGGCACCGGGCCCGAAGTAACCCGCGAGGCCGTTAAAGTGCTCGATGCCGCCTCGAAAAGATTTGGAATCAAACTCAATTACACCCACTACGATTTCGGCGGCGACCGCTACCTGCGCACCAAGGAAGTCCTGCCTGACAGCGCGGTGGATGAACTCCGAAAATTCCCCGCCATTCTCCTCGGCGCGATTGGTCATCCCGACGTGAAGCCGGGCATTTTGGAGAAGGGCATCCTGCTGCGGCTCCGGTTCGAACTGGAGCAGTATATCAACCTTCGCCCCGTGAAGCTTTACGATGAGCGGTTCTGCCCGTTGAAGAACAAGAAACCCGAGGACATCGATTTCGTGGTCGTCCGCGAGAACAACGAGGGTCTCTACACCGGCGCGGGCGGGTTTGTCTTCAAAGGCACGCCCAACGAGATCGCCGTGCAGGAAAGCATCAACTCCCGCCGCGGTGTCGAGCGCTGCCTGCGATTTGCGTTCGACCTCGCCCGCAAACGGCGTGGCGGCAAGCCGTGGAAGGGCCTCAAACCCGACGACGTGAAGGCCGGCAAGAAAGCGCAGCTCACGCTGTGCGGCAAGACCAACGTGTTGACCTACGCGTTCGACCTCTGGGAACGCGCGTTCCACGAAATCGGAAAGAAGGATTACCCCGACATCAGGCGCGATTACGCCCACGTGGACGCGACGACGATGTGGTTTGTGAAGAACCCGGAATGGTTCGACGTGATTGTGACCGACAACCTGTTCGGCGATATCATCACCGACCTCGGCGCGATGATTCAAGGCGGCATGGGCATTGCCGCCGGCGGCAACATCAACCCGCAAGCCACGAGCATGTTCGAGCCAATCGGCGGCAGCGCCCCGAAGTACACCGGCCAGAACGTCATCAACCCGCTGGCCGCCATCTGCGCCGGCGGACTGATGCTTGACTTTCTCGGGGAGACTAAGGCAGCGGCAGCGATTGAGACCGCCGTCGTCACCACCGTCCGTGAGAAACTGAAGAGCCTGGCTGCTGGCAAAATGGGTTATGGCACAAAAGAAGTCGGTGATTTGGTGGCGGCGGCAGTGTAGTTGTTCACGCAAAGACGCGAAGGTGCCAAGTCATTGTGGGAAGTTTACCCGCCATAGGCGGGCAAGTTCCTGCCGCGACCGGCCGTCTCCCGCTCCGATTTGTCATGCTTTTCAGAGAAGCATGACAACTTCGCGACCTCTTGCCCTTTGCCGTTTCACGACCAGCGTCGGCTTCGGCTTTGCAGTTAATCCTTGGCGCTACGAACATGGCGACTTCCATGATTGACGGGGACGGCTGGCGCGGCTATTTTTCGTGACCCTTGTTCTCGCCAGAGCACGATCAAAGAGCAGGAGTAAGAGCGAGAGCACGAGTAAGAGCAGGAGTTTATGAGCAAGTCCTACAATGTAGCAGTCGTCGGCGCGACCGGAGCGGTCGGCATCGAGATGATCGAGACTTTGGAGAAACGGAATTTTCCCGTGAAGAACCTGCGGCTCTTCGCGTCGGAGCGCAGCGTCGGCAAGAAGCTGAAGTTCCAAGGCGCGGACGTGACCGTCGAATTGCTGAAGGCGGATGTCTTCAAGGGCATCGATTTCGCTTTGTTCAGCGCGGGCGCGTCGCGGTCGAAGGAGTTTGCTCCGGGTGCGGCGAAACAGGGCGCAGTGGTCATCGACAACTCCTCGGCGTTTCGCATGGAGCCGGACGTGCCGCTCGTGGTACCCGAGGTGAACCCCGAAGACGCAAAGAAGCACAAGGGCATCATCGCCAACCCGAATTGCTCCACTGCGATCATGGTGGTCGCCGTGTACCCGCTGCACAAGGCCAATCCTGTGAAGCGCATCGTCGTTTCAACCTACCAGGCGGCCAGCGGCGCAGGCGCCAAGGCGATGGCCGAACTCGAAGAGCAAACCGCCAGACTGTTGCGCGGCGATACGGACGTCCACGCCGAGGCGTTGCCACAGCGCATCGCCTTCAACCTCTTCCCGCACATTGACGTGTTCCTCGACAACGGGTACACGAAGGAGGAGATGAAGTTCGTCAACGAATCACGCAAGATCATGCACCATCCGACGCTGAAGATTTCTGCGACCTGCGTGCGCGTGCCGGTCTATCGCGCACACAGCGAGGCGGTGAACATCGAGTTTGAGCGTCCGATGACACCCGCTGAAGCGCGCCAGATTCTCTCCAAGGCGCCCGGCGTGAAGGTCGTGGACGATCCGATCAACAAGAAGTACCCGATGCCGATCGATGCTTCGGGGCAGTACGACTGCTTGGTGGGCCGAATCCGTCAGGACTGTTCGCGCGACGACGGGCGCGGCATTGACCTGTTCGTAAGCGGCGATCAGTTGTTGAAGGGCGCGGCGCTGAACGCAGTGCAGATCGCGGAGTTGTTGATCTAATATCCCCCGTTACCCGGCGGGCGAAAGCCGCCAAAGCCCGATGCGCCTTCCCAGCTTTGTGGTCGGTTCCACGGGATGGTGCTGACGTCATTCTCGTTGGTGGTCGCGCAACCGGCGCTCAACGCCCACCCTGCAAAAACGATCAGCAGCACTGCCCAGCGGGACGTCATATCAACTCAACCTTAGTGCACAGCGACATCGCCGACCCGCGGGGTTCCGCGTCGGGACCCGGGCAGGATTTCCGCAACGCTGGTGGTCGGCCCGACTGACAGTACCTGCACGTAACTGACCGGCTTGTTGTCGCGGTAGATCATAAACTGGGCGTTCTTCCGCACCTGCTGCTGCTGGCCGATGTCGAGCACGAGAAAATTCCACCTGTCCTGCACGCTGGCCACCCGGCCGCGCAAGTTGACAGGCGTCGTGCTCAGTTCCACGACTTTGTCCTTAAGTTGCTGGTTCTCATCGCGCATTTTGGTCAGGGCATCGTTCAGCACTTTCTTTTCTTCCCCCAACGCCTGGATCTTGTCTTTGATCTGCCCGATGTCCTGAATGTTTTCAAACCCGACCTCTTTCAGGGCATCCCGGACTTTTTGCATTTCGTCTTTGGCTGAGGCTAAATCGGTCTTGGTTTTCTCCAGTTGCTGATCACGTTCGGCCACCTGGGTTTTCAATCCCTCCGCTTCCTGCGTCTTCTGAGCGAGGGCGGCCGTGGTGTTCTGCAGGTTTGTGTTGGCAGTGGCCAAGTCCGCTTCCGTCTGCTGTAACTGCGTCTTGGTGGCCTTCAATTGGGTCTCGGTGGCGGCAAGCTGTCTGCGCGTGCTGTCGCGCTCCTGGGTCAACTGAGCGTTGTCGTCTTTCAGCTTCGCCTTGATCCCGCCAAGCCTGAAGGTGAAGAATAACGATCCCGCACACGCCAGGATTACGATGATTGGGGCAATCTTGCTAAGCTTGTTCATAAAGATGTGTCCTCCGTCGTGCGAGTTCTCCAAAAAATCACTGCCTTACTTTAGACAAATATCCGTCTTCCTGTCAACTCATCACTCAAACTTATCGCGGATGAATCCGATTTTCCTGCGCCGGCCATGGGACCGAACCAGCCGCCCCAATTCCGCCAGCGCCGCCTCCACTTCAGCCTCAAAAACCTCCGCTGAAACGCTTTGAACACCCATGCTTTCCACAGTGTGCCGCTCCATGCCATCCGATGTCACGACCAGAATTTTCTCTCGCGCCTCTGCCTGACCCACGAGCCGCTCAATCACGTCGTCCGCTGTCTTCCCTTGCTCGGAAAACAATACTTCCACACCGTGCGTGGTCTCGGCCACTTCGGGTTTGCGTTTTGCGGCGTAACCATCGAAGACCACCGTCACTTTCCGGCCTGTATGATCGGCGTATTGCCGTAACACTCCGACCAACGCCTCGCGCTGCTGCTCCAAGCGGCGTCCCGCCAGCCGGCGCAACTTGGGCCAGGCATGCAACACATTGTACCCATCCACCAAGACCCAGCGATTGCTCATGGCTGTCCCGATACATGAACCGACAACAACACGACCAGCAGAAGGCTTCGCGAAGTTATCGTCCGCCGGATCCCCGCCTTCCTTTTATCCCGACGCGCACAGCTTCCACTCCCACCAAGCATACGTCGTCGACAAATGCGTTGCTGCCTCCTCCGAACGCCTGGATGTCCTCCAGCAATTCGTCAAACAACGCCGCCGGTGGCTGATGCACCCGTTGGCGCACGGCGGTCAGCAGACGTTCCTGTCCGTATTGCTCGTCGTTCCGACCGCTCACCTCGAACAGACCGTCGGTGAACAGGACGATCACGTCATGCGCCGCGAGCGCCTGACGTGCTGTTGGATACGTCGAGTCCTCAAAGACACCGAGGGCGGGCCCGGGGTTGCAGCCGGCGGATTGCAGCGGTTCGACTGTCCCGGCATCGCGTTGCAGGTGCAACGGACTGGGGTGACCTGCGTTGGCACACCGTATCTCACCCGCACCCACATCTGCGACCAGATAAAAAGCTGAGACAAACATCGGCAGGCGGGTCTGCCGCAACGTCGTTACAAGCAGACGGTTGATCTCCGTCAGAAACCGACCGGGATCGGCGGCCATGTCCTTGAGTTCCTCCACGCAACCGCGAATGAGCGCCGCGACGAGCGCGGCACGCACTCCGTGACCCATCACATCGCAGATGAATACGCCCGCCTCGGTGTCCGACAAAGCCAGCACATCGAAGAAATCCCCGCCCACCGCGCTCGTCGGGTGATAGCGGTGATAAAAACGCAGGGCGCTATCGTTGGGTTCAATGTCGCACGGAAAACAGGGATACCGCTGCGGAAGAAACGCTTCCTGGATCTCGCGCGCCATGCTCAAGTCATCCTGCATCTGGGAGTTTTTCAGGCGCAGTTCTTCCGTGTAAGAGGCCACTTGCTCTTCCAATCGTTTCCGCTCCAAAGCACCGGTGATGGCGCGCAGCAACGAGGGCACATCGAGAGAATCTTTGTGCAGGTAGTCTTTCGCGCCATTCTTCATTGCTTCAATGGCAACGTCTTCCCCGCCCATGCCGCTCAGCATGATGACGGCAGGCTGCTGGGCGGCCGGCAGGCTGCGGATTTGGGTCAGCACGGTCAGGCCATCGGCTCCGGGCAGCTTGTAATCCAGCAACACCAGGTCATAGGTACGACGG
Organism: Verrucomicrobiia bacterium; assembly: GCA_049510215.1. Classification (GTDB taxonomy): domain Bacteria; phylum Verrucomicrobiota; class Verrucomicrobiia; order Palsa-1439; family Palsa-1439; genus JBEKZD01. The sequence continues at coordinate 233,750 of JBEKZD010000001.1, read as the reverse complement.
CGAATCTCTTCCACTGCCTTCTCGCCCGTGTTCACCCATTGGGCGTCGAACCTCAGTTCGGTCCCCAGCGCCGGCAACAAGCGCTGCAGGACTTCCGCGTACATTGGATTGTCTTCTACGATCAGCAGCGGGATCGGTTGAGCGCTCATTTCGACACCACATTAGGGCGGCGGGCCGGAAAGCTCCAAACAAAAATGGGCCGCAGTCATGATGACTACGTTTCATTTTCCTCCTTGCCCAGCATCGGCCGCCCTGTGCGGATGATTTCCTGTTCGTCGGCGTAGGCCTGCTGCGCGTGTTCGGCCGTGAAGAAGTCGAAATCCGTCTTCCCAATTGCTTCCGCCGGATCCCCCAGGCCAAACAGATGGGCCTCGGTTTTGGAGATGCAAATGAAGCGATCGTTCAAATCCTTGAAGTAAATGTGGTCCGTGGAATTCTCCCTCCTGCCAGCGCCTTCGCTCTTGAAGCAAAGCCAGCGAAAGCCAACCTCGCCTGCTCGACTTTGCTGCCGCGCAGGGCTAATCTTATACGAGACACCGAAAGATGAAAACCGTCACACTTCAAATCGAAGGTATGACCTGCGCGGGCTGCGCCAGCGCGGTGCATAAGGCGCTGGCCGCCGTCCCGAACGTGAAGACGGCCTCCGTCAATTTCATTTCGCGCACCGCGCGCGTCACGGTGTGCGGCGACACAATCACCGAGAAAGAACTGCTCGACGCGGTCAGCCGTGCCGGCTATCGCGCTCGTCTCCCGACCCACGCTCCGAAGGAGGACGACCGCGCGGCTTCGCGAAGGGAGCTTTTCAAAACCATCGGCATCGGCGTCCTGCTCTTCGCGGGTTGGGCGCTGGACGCATTCACCGCAAAGCCGAGTCTCCCGCATCTGATCGGTCTTGGCATGGTCATCGCCGCCACCATCGGTGCGGCGTATCCGATTTTTCATCGCGCGATCAAAGCGCTGTTCGCCAAGCGGCTCGATGCCGACGTGCTGGTGGCCATCGCGGTGATTGCCGCCTCGAGCGTTGGCGAATTCGTCGCGGCGGGCGAAGTGGCCTTCATCATGTTGCTCGGCGCGCAACTGGAGGAGTACACAACGCACCGCGCACGACAATCGCTCGGCAGCCTGCTCACGCTCGTTCCCGCCACGGCTCGCGTCCGCCGTCCAAATTGTTCCCCTCGCCCCGCGCAGGGGGAAGAGGGTCAGGGTGAGGGGCCAGAGGCTGTTGAAGTCGAAATCCCTACCGCAGACGTTCAAGTCGGCGACATCGTGGTCGTGCGCGCCGGCGAGAGAATCCCGGTCGACGGCTTTGTCCGCCAGGGCACCGCTTCGGTCAACCAGGTGCCTGTGACGGGTGAAAGCATGCCCGTCGAAAAATCCACCGGCGACGAGGTGTTCGTCGGCACGCTCAACGAATCAGGCGCACTGATCATCGAGGCCACGCGCGTCGGCGAAGACACGACGCTGGCGCGCATCGCGCAACTGATCGAGGCCGCGCAACAACGCGAAGCGCCAATCCAGCGCACGCTCGACCGGTTCGCCGCGTGGCTTGTGCCCGTGATGCTGACGCTGGCGGCGTTGGTGTTCGTCTTCACCCACGACATCTCGCGTGCCATCACGGTGCTGATCGTCGCCTGCCCGTGCGCATTGATTCTGGCCAGCCCCACCGCGGTCATGGCGGCAATCGCCCGGGCCGCCCGGGCCGGTGTGCTGATCAAGGGCGGCCAATACCTCGAAGCCACGGCGCGGTTGCACACGATCGTTTTCGACAAAACGGGTACGCTCACACACGGCGAGCCTGAAGTCGCCGACATGCGCCGCTTCTGCGAGCACACCGACGCCGAACTCGTCGAAATGGCCGCCGTTGCCGAAAAAATGAGCACCCATCCCGTGGCGCGCGCCATCATGCGCAAGGCGCAATCCCTCGGTCTGAAGACCGCCGACCCGACCAGCTTCAAGGCGCACCACGGACGCGGCGTTGTCGCTCAACGCGGACAGCAAAAACTGATCGTCGGCCAGAAACGATTAATGAGCGAACAGGACATCCATCTCTCCGAGTCCGTCGACGACCACGTCGACGAACATCACGGCGAAGGCCACACGATTGTTGTCGTCGCGCACGACGGCAAAGTCTGCGGGACGATTTGCGTGGCCGACACCGTGCGCGCGAGCGCCGAGGACGCAATCGGAGCATTGCGCGGACTCGGCATTGAAAAGATCGTCATGCTGACAGGCGACAATCGCCGCGTCGCGATGGAGATCGCAGGCAAACTCGGCATCGATGAGGTGAAAGCCGAAGTGTTGCCCGAGCAGAAAGCCGAGCAGATCGAATCTCTGAAAGGCAGCGGTCGTGCCGGCGGTGTAGCGATGGTCGGCGACGGCGTCAACGATGCGCCCGCGCTGGCGGTGGCCGATGTCGGCGTGGCAATGGGCGTCAGCGGCACGGACATGGCGCACGAGGCCGCGGACATCGCGTTGATGGCCGATGACCTGTCAAAGATCGCGTTTGCGGTCGGTCTGAGCCGCCAGACGTTGCGCCTGATCAAACAGGGACTGTTCTTCGCACTGATTTACAACGTCACGATGATCAGCGGCGCCGCCACCGGCCACCTCCACATGATCGGCGGCGCTATCGCCCACCAATTCAGCAGCGTGATCGTGATCCTGAACGCGATGCGGTTGCTTCGGTATCGGTAAGGTACTAACGGATCAAAGCTGAGCCACAGCCGCCCGGCCCGGAGCGCGGACGACACGCGGCGCCTCCGAATTCCCGCGCAGCCTCGAAACGGCGAGGCGGGGCGGCTGTTGGTCCCAGCGCGAGACTGTGTGAAAACCCCGAAAACGCGCATTCCATGACTCCATTTCCAAGGACTTACAAAAGCCGATTTGACTTTTCACACGGTCTCGCGCGGTGTCAGGCCACGTCCTTCTTATCTTGCTGTTTCGGCTGAGTGTCCTGTGTCTGAGCGTCGCTCCACCAACTCAATTATGCCCATTGCCTCGTTGACGCTTGAAGTCCGCGTAGGCCTTGCTGTTCACGCGGATGTTGCTCCGGTATGAGAGATTGCCCACCAAGTTGACCAGCGGCATGCGGCGGTGCCACAAGCTGCTGCACACCCTTCGCAGAATGCGCGGCATGGAATAGAAGCGCCTGTCGCAGGAGATCATTTCTTTGATGATGCCATCCAGAGACAAATGCTTATACCGGGCCACCGGGAAGGTTAACGTGTAATATCTCCAGTCCTCTGGGAACGTATCGAGGGCAATGCGGTCCTCCGATTTCATCTGGTCCCACAGGCGCGTGCCGGGCAAAGGCGTCAGAAACAGCACGTTGAGATTGTCCAGTCCGTACTGGCTGGCCACCTCGGCGATACGTTTGCCGATGCCCGGTTCGTCCACGTCCAAACCGATGATAAAGGAACCCACAACCAGAATGTTGTGCCGCTGGATCCGCCGCACGGAGGCGCGGAAGTCACGGCCCTTCAGAAGATTGAATTTCTTGCCGAGTTCCCGAAGCCCTTCCGGCGTGGCGGACTCAAAGCCGATGAAGACGCCTCTGCACCCAGCCTTCACGGCCAACGCCAGGAGTTCTTCGTCATCGGCGAAGTTAATGGTGGCCTGGGCAACCCATTCCTTCCGCAGGTTCGCCTGTGCGATGGCGCGGAACAGGTCTTTGGCGCGGGCGATGTGATCAGGGCGCGTGCCGATGAGGTTGTCGTCCACCACCAGAACATGTTTCTCACGGACCGACTGGAATTCCCGCACGACATCCGGAATGGGTCGCTGCCGGTAGCGGGCCCCGTTGAACGTCGTCACGCTGCAAAAGCTGCAGTTCAATGGGCAGCCGCGTGTGGTCTGAACGGCTCCGAAGGCATATCCTGCAGCCAGCAAATCATGACGGGCGGGCGGGACATCGTTCATCTCGGCGAGCCCGCCGTCATACCGGCGCTTCAGGCTGCCATGCCGGGCATCCTCCAGGACCTCCGGCCAGATGCCCTCGGCTTCCCCCGTGACGACCGAGTCCACACGTTCCATGACCTCGTCCAGGCACATGGTTGCGTGAATGCCGCCCATGACGACGGGCACGCCCAGACGCCGGAAGTACGTGGCCACTTCATAGGCGCGGTTCGCTTGCGAGGTGAAAGCGGTGATGCCCACCAGGTCCGGCCGAGGCATGGCCGGATAGTCCGGCGCGCCGAGGTTCTCGTCCACAATCGAGATTTCCCATCCCGGTGGAGTCAGGCCCGCGAGGACCATCAGGCTGAGCGGTTTCCACACGCGGTAACGGTTCCAGCAGCTCTCCTTGACCCTGACGATGCTGACAAGCGGGTTGGAGGGATTGATCAGACATAGTCGCATGGCGTGCATTCGCTCACGGATAGGGATTTGCTTTTCCTCCTTCTTTTCCTCAAAGCTGGTTTAACTAATGGAATCTCGCAATTACCGTTCGTTGGCCTGACTTCAGCTAACGGACCAAAGCTGAGCCACAGCCGCCCGGCCCGGAGCGCCGATCCCGCCACGGCGGGACGGCCTAACCGAATTTCCGCCCAGCCTCGAAACGGCGAGGCGGGGCGGCTCCTAGCTCCAGCGCGGTGTTGGGCGGCTGAAGGTGTTGGACACGCGGGCACCGTCCTGCCCTCCTCTTCCTGCGTGTCCGGCGCCAGTCATTCGGCAGCGCCCTTGGTCTGATTGATTAGGTAATTCTCCAGACCCATCTGTTCGATCTGTGCGCGCTGCATTTCGGCCCAATCCTCGTGACCCTCTTCCATCTTGAGGATGTCGGTCAACAGGTCGACGCTGGCCTGGTCGCCCACCTTGCGCGCCAGCGCAATGGCATCGTTGTAGGCCTGCACAGCCGACAGTTCGTCCCGTTGGTCGTTGGTGACCATTTCAGGGATGGTCGTGCCGATTCTTATCGGATTCAGCTTTGAGACGACCGGGGCGCCCTCCAGGAAGATGATGCGACGGATCAGCCACTCGGCGTGGTGCATCTCGTCGGTCGCCTGCTTCTCGATGGCTTTGTGGAGCTTATCGTAGCCCCAGTTGTCGCACATCTCGGAGTGCACCATGTACTGGCTGATGGCGGTGAGTTCGTCCGCCAAGAGTTGATTTAGCACTGTGAGTAATTTCTCATTTCCTTTCATGTTCGTTCTCCCATGTTGTGGTATCTGTTATACGTGTCTACCGTAGCTGAACTTCAGCGTAACGGTTGCGCCGCCTGACGGTACTAACTGGACAAAGTCAGCGGTAAAAAGCCAAAGTCGCTGACCCTTGTCGGTTCGCCGGCATCGTAGTCCCCGTCCACCGGGGCGTCAAACTGATTTCCAAGCGGTTGGATGGCGCTCTGCTACAGTTTCGAAAGTTCACGGGCCGCAACCTGGTTGAGTTTTGTCAGCGGTCGATGCACGCCTGTTTCCTACGGGCGTTCGACAGCGCGGGGAGGTCTGGATACCTTCGCCGAACAGCGCGGTCACGTCACCCTGCGGCGCAACTCCCCCAGCGCGCCGTGTCAATCGACTCCGGCGGGGCGGCGCTCAGGCCCCGGGCTTGGCTTTGACGCGAATGATCATTCTCTTGCGACCACCGTCTTCCTCGCCTTCGCTCACGGCCTCCAACTCGGGGTCTTTCTGGATGTGGAGATGGATAATGCGGCGGTCGAACGGGCCGAACGGGCCGATGCGCACGGGCTCGCCCCAGCGGCGCACTTTGTCGGCCGCTTCCAGCCCGATCCTGATGAGGTCGTCGCGCTGGCGTTCGCGGTAGCGCTCGCAATCGACTATGACGTGCGGGGCGTCGGGATTCAACCGCTGGAGGACGCGATTGACGAGGAACTGCAGGTGCTGAAGGGTCTGGCCGTGTTTGCCGATGAGGCGGCCGGGGTCGGCGGTGGCGATGTGCAACAGCGGCGCGTCATCCATGTGGTAGAGTTCGACTTTGGTTTGCAGCCCGAGGCCGTCGAGCATTTTCTGCAATACTTCCTGCGGATTGACGGACGGGGTGGCTACGGGTGCGGGTGCCGGCGAAGGTGCGGGTGCGGTCGAAGTCTGTGTTTCCATGTTATGCTCCTGTCTTGTTGGGGCGTTCGGCTTGCGACGGCCCTTTGAGGCAACCCCGATCCCGCCAGGGCGGGACGGGGCAAGCTGCGACGCCGGGTTATGCCCAAATGCTGGCCCAATCTAACAAGTCTCACTTCGCTTTTCCAGCCGAAAGAGGTATGGCCGGGGCCGAAGTTCCGTCGCGCTGACGCAGACTCCACCATTGCTGGGCGATCGACAACAGTTGTTGCGCCGTCCAGTACAGGCACAGGCCCGAGCTGGAGGGATAGAAGAAATACAACATTATCAACGGCATGAACTGCATCATCTTCTGCTGTTGCGTGTCGCCCGCGGTCGGCGTGAGCTTCTGCTGCCAGATCATCGCGCCCGTCATCAGCAACGGCAGCGGGTTCAACATCAAGGTGCTGCCGATCAAGGGTAAGCTGAATGGCAGCGTATGACTCCAGATCGTGTCTGGCTGCGAAAGGTCCTTGACCCAAAGGAATGACGCGCCGCGCAATTCGATGGCGCTGCGCAACATGGCATAAAGCCCAAAGAAGACCGGTATCTGCACCAGCATCGGCAGACAGCCGGAGAACGGGTTGATCTTGTGCTCCTTGTACAGCTTCATCATTTCCTGATTCAGCCGTTGCGGGTCGTCCTTGTATTTCTCGCGCAGCTTGTTCATCAGCGGCTGAAACTTCTGCATCTCCTTCATCGAACGGATGCTCTTGGCTTGGATCGGCCAGAAAATCAGCTTGATCAGGATCGTGATGATAATGATCGCGATGCCGTAGTTGGGAATGACGTGATACAACAGCTTCATGCTTTTCAGCAACCAGACGCTGATGACGCCCCAGAAGCCGAACTGCATCACGTCTTCCTGGCCTTTGCCGAGCGCGGCGAGCCGGTCGTATTCTTTCGGCCCGGCGTAGTAGGTGAACGCGTACGTCGCGACCCCGTTTGTCACGGATATCGGCGGCACTTCGAGCGACGCGCTGACGCCGTCGGGCGGCACATTGCCGCTCCATTCCGCAGGCATCGCTAGACGAATCGGCTCATAAGCGACCTCAACCGAGTCGGTGGCGGGCGTCAGAATCATCGCGAAGAACTGGCTCTTCACTGCGGCCCACTGGGCCTGAACGTGCTCGTTCGTGATGCCCCGTCCGGCGTTTTTCCACAATCGCGCCAACGGGCGATTCTGGTAGCGCCCAGCCGCAAACCAATCGACGCCGAGGTAATACTGCTGTTGCTCGCGCGGCGTGACGGGCGTGGCCTCGCCAATGACGATCGCCACGTTCTGCGTCGTGACTTCACCCGGCGGAGAAGACGAAACCTGCAGATTGCCGCTGAGCAGATAGTCCGGCCCCAATGAAATCCGTTTGACCACCTCCGCTCCCGTCTTGAGCCGCGCGCGCATGACGACGCTTCTCGAGTCGGGCTGCTCGATTTGGAACACATCGTTGCCGCCCGCGCCGGGCACGCCGCCGAGCGCGAGCGCCGGAACGGAGGCAGACGAATTCAGAACGACGTTGCCGTGGCCATTGGCCTTGTATTTGAGCAATTCGACGGATCGAATGCCGCCGCCCCAACTTGTGAACTCGACGTGGACGAATTGGTTACTCAGCACGACCAACTTCTCGGGCGGTCGCGGTGCTTCAGGCTCGGGTGGAGCTTCCTTGATCGCCGCCGCCACATTGGTGGCGATTTTCTCAGCCTGCGCCGGCGCGACGTTGGTGGCAGTCGCCTGAACCGCCGGTTTCAGGGGCTTCGGCTTCGGCGGGTACAGCTTGTTGACCAAAAGCTGCCAGCCGAGAAGCGCGACGATGCACGCCACAACCACCCAAAGTGTGCGTTTGTCCATCATGATTCCGGAACCGGGTCGCAGCCACCTTCGTGGAACGGCTGACATTTCGCCAGACGCTTGATCGCCAGCCACAAACCTCGCACCGCTCCGAATCGTTCAATCGCTTCAGCGGCATAACGGGAACAAGTCGGATGGAAGCGGCAGCAGCGTCCCATCGGGGGCGCCGGCAACAGCATCTTCACCGGCGACAACAGGTGATACGCCCTAAGAAGAACCAAAAGTGTTCGTTTAATCACGATTCAACGAGTGCGCCCGCCCCCCGGAACAGATCGAGCAGGCAAGCTTCAATTTCTTGAAGGCGTTTCCCGCGGATGGCGGCGCGGGCAACCATGACAATTTGCAGATTGCTTTTCAGTTTGTGTTTGTTCAATCGGTACGCTTCGCGGAGCAGTCTTCTCGCGCGATTGCGTGCGACGGCGTTGCCGATCTTGCGACTGGTCACGACGCCGATGGCGCGCCTTTCGGTCGCCGCCGCTGCCATCGTGTCCTCCAGAACGTACAAGACCACGAACCTTCCTTCCACTCTGCGTCCGCGTTCGTAAACGCGGCGAAACTCATAAGTCCGCTGGAGGCGTTCGCATTTCGGGAATGTGCTGCGTCCATCCAACAGAACCTCCGGCGCGCGTGGTCGCGCCCTACACTGGCGACAGGCGCTTGCGCCCCTTGCGGCGGCGCAGACGCAGGATGCCGCGGCCGCTCTTGCTGCGCGTGCGCTTCAAGAATCCGAATCGGCGTTGTCGCCTGATCTTTGACGGTTGATAGGTCCTTTTCATTGTATTGGCCCCGAAACTTTCGGGGCAGGCTTCTTAAGAAGCGCCGCATCTTAGCAGCCCGACTTCGATTGTCAAGGCGGGCAGAAGGTTACTTTCCTCTTTAATTTCGGCTCGGCCATGCTAAACTCACAATGCTATGAACCCAAAAATATTCCGCTCCGCTCTCATGTTCGTTTCGGGCTTGGTCTTCGCCGCCGGGGTGCTCGCACAGACGCCCAGAGTCGAGTTTCCCGCCGCCAGCCCTGCCAGCACACTCAAACAACGCGTCGGTCTCACAGACATTGAGATCATCTATTCCCGGCCCGGTGTGAAGAACCGTACGATCTTCGGCGGCATCGTCCCCTACGACAAGGTCTGGCGCACGGGCGCGAACGCCTCCACCAAGATCTCCTTTAGCACGCCCGTTAAGCTCAACGGCACGGACGTTCCCGCAGGCAAGTTCGCCCTCTACACCATTCCCGGTGAAAAAGAGTGGACGGTGATCATCCATAAGGACACGGCCGCGAGCATATTCAATTATGATCAGACGAACGATCTGGTGCGCTTCAAAGCCATGCCGGTGAAACTCGCCGAGCCTGTCGAGACGTTCACGATCGAGATCAACGACATTCGTGACGAGTCGGCCACGATCAATCTGAATTGGGAAAAGACGCGCGTCCCGGTGAAGCTCGAAGTGGACGCGGTCAGCAAGGTCGTGCCGCAAATCGAGGCGGCCATGGCGTCCACGAACAAGCAGCAGGCCGGGTTTTACTTTCAGGCCGCGACGTTTTACTTCAACCATGGCCGGGACTTGAATAAGGCCCTCGTCTGGGTTGAAGCAGGACTCGCGGACAACCCCAGGATCGCGTACGAATTGCTCCACCTAAAGGCGGAGATCCTCGCGAAACAGGGGGACAAGGACGGCGCCATTGCTGCCGCCAAACAATCGAGCGAACTGGCGATCAAGGCCGAAGGCCCCGGCAGTTCGTTCGTAAGGATGAACGAGGATCTGATCTCCAGCCTGCGCTGATGACGCCGGTTGGTCAGGTCCGAACCAAAACCTCAACCTCAAATAACCCCAAACTGTAGGAGATATCATTAACAAACTCAGATACATCTTGATTATCGTTGCAGTCATCATCGTCAGCGCATCGCCGTTGATGGCCCAGCGAAAACCCATCAGCCCTCATGAGACGATCAGTTCGGTCATCGATGGCAACAAGCTCACGCTTGTTTATGGGCGCCCCTATTCCAAGAGCCCCAAGACCGGCGAGATCCGCAAGATCTGGGGTGGACTGGTGCCTTACGGCAAGGTCTGGCGCACGGGCGCCGACGAAGCCACACTCCTCACTACGGAGCAGCCGATCGTGATGGGCGGGACGACGATTTCGGCCGGCACCTACTCGTTGTTCACTCTGCCAGTAGAAAACGGCGCGTCGAAGCTGATCGTCAACAAGAAGACCGGGCAGTGGGGGATTCCATATAATGAGAAGAATGAATTGACGAATGAACTGGCGCGGATTGACCTGAAGAAGGACACCTTGGATAAGACGGTGGACCAGTTCACAATGGCCATCGAGAAAAACCCCTCAGGGGGCGGCCTGCTGAAAATGATGTGGGAGAACACACAGTTTTCGGCGCCGTTCACCGTCAAGAAATAACGCGGCGGCACAGGTCATCCGTCGTCACAAAATCCGGTCGCGACCGTGGACCGCTCCTTGGGCCGGTCGCGACCGATTTTATATGTCCGGGCATCGCGCATGAAAGTGACAATCTCATTCAAAAAGTCGGACCGACGCGTTCACCGTCGCGCTCTCCTCGCAGTTGTCGGCGTGTCTTTGTTGGTTGCTCTCGCGGCAAGCAGCCTGGCCGCCGAATCGCTGCCGGCCGCAGCCATTTTGCAGGACCTGCGCAGCTTTCGCGAGATGGGCAGCGTGCTCTACATCGCGGCGCATCCCGACGATGAGAACACGCAGTTGATCGCCTACCTCGCGCGGGGCCGCCATTATCGTACCGCCTATCTCTCGGTAACGCGCGGCGATGGGGGGCAAAACGTGCTGGGTCCCGAGTTCGACGAAGAGTTGGGGGTGATCCGTACCCAAGAGCTACTTGCCGCCCGACGCATCGACAGCGGCCGGCAGTTTTTCACGCGCGCGATCGATTTCGGATTCTCCAAGAATTATCGCGAGACCCTGAGCATTTGGGACAGGCAACAAGTGCTGTCGGACATGGTGCGCGTCATTCGTGAGTTCCGGCCCGACGTGCTCATCACGCGCTTTTCTCCTCAGCCGGGTAACACGCACGGCCACCACACGGCGTCGGCCGTGTTGGCCATCGAGGCGTTCAAGCTCGCCGGCGATCCCAAAGCATTCCCCGAGCAGCTCGGCGACCTGACGCCGTGGCAACCGAAGCGCGTTCTCTTGAACGCGGGAGGATTCGGCCGCGGCGGTGGTGGAGGCGGAAGCAACGCGGTGGGCGTCATTCAGATCGAGGCCGGCGGCAATGACCCGGTGTCCGGGGAGTCCTTCGCTGAAATCGCCGGTCGCAGTCGCGCCATGCACAAAACCCAAGGCTTAGGCAACTTCGGCGGCGGCGGTCGCGGGGGTGGCGGGCCAAGGTTGGAGTCTTTCCAACTCCTGGGCGGCGAACCTGCAACGAATGACATCCTCGACGGGGTTGATACCACTTGGGGCCGAGTGTCCGGCGGAGCGGAAATGGGAAAACTCACCGACGAAGTCATTACGAAATTCAATCCGCAAGACCTCGTTGCCAGTGTGCCCGCGTTACTGACGTTGCGGAGCCGGCTGACCGCGCTGACAACGAAAGACCCGGTGGTGATTGAAAAACGCGCGCAACTCGATCGCATTTTACAGGCCTGCCTCGGCCTCGAAGTGAAGACGGTGATCCCACAGGCCGAAGTCGTGCCGGGTGAGGTGTTGAAATTGCACCATTCTGTGATCGTGCGGTCCAGCATTCCGGTTCGCTGGCTGGCGGTGCGTTACCCGAATATCAAGAACATGAGCGAGGACAGCAAGTCGATGGAATTGCGCCGCGACCAAGCGGCAATCCGGGAGGCGACGCAAACGCTGCCCGCCAATACGCCGCTGACTCAGCCTTACTGGTTGCGTGAAGAGCACACCACAGGCATGTTCCGCGTTGATGACCCCTCGCTGATCGGTCGCCCTGAAAATCCGCCCGCTTTTCCCCTCGAAGAGGTATTTGAAGTCGGCGGTCAGACACTGGTGATCCCGGACGAGCCCGTGGAGGTTACAACCGACCCGACGAAAGGCGAAATTGACCGCAGGCTGGATGTGATTGCGCCGGTCTCGCTGAAATTTGCGTCCGATGTCAGGCTTTTCGCCCCCGGCGCAGCCCGTCCGGTGGAAGTAGATGTCACCGCGTTCCGCGCCGACACCGCGGGCACGCTGCAACTGGAGGCTCCGGCCGGTTGGAAGGTCACACCCGCGACACAATCGTTCCGTCTGAAGGCAATCGGGGACCGGGCGCGGTTCACGTTCACCGTCACCGCGCCGCAGCAGCCCGCCACGGCGGGCATCACTGCCCGAGCGGAAATCAAGGGCGCCCGCTTCAGCAGCCGACGCGTGGAGATTCGGTACGACCATATCCCCGTGCAACTGCTCCAGCCGCCTGCCCGCGTCAAGGCCGTGAGCCTCGACCTGGCCATTCGTGGTCGTCAGGTCGGTTACCTGCCCGGCGCCGGCGACAGCGTGGCCGAAGGTCTGGAGCAAATGGGTTACACGGTCACGCAACTGACCGGTGCCGACCTTACACCCGAACGCTTGAAGAATTTCGATGCCGTGGTGATCGGCATCCGCGCATTCAATACGCGCACCGATCTTGGCCCGCAGATGACGAACCTGTTCGCTTATGTCGATGCGGGCGGCAACGTCATCGTGCAATACAACCGGCCGAACGGCCTGCAGGTGGACAAACTCGCTCCCTTCGACCTGCGGCTCTCGGGCGCACGCGTGACCGACGAGAACGCACCGGTGACGTTCCTTGCGCCCGATCATCCGGCGCTGAACGCGCCGAACAAGATCACGAGCGCCGATTTCGAGGGTTGGGTGCAGGAGCGCGGGCTGTATTTCCCGAATCAATGGGACGAGCATTTCACGCCGATCATCGCGTGCAGCGATCCCGGCGAGGTGCCGCTGAAGGGCGGACTGCTCGTTGCGAAATACGGCAAGGGTTATTTCGTTTACACCGGCCTGGCATTTTTCCGTCAGCTCCCGGCGGGCGTGCCTGGCGCCTACCGGCTATTCGCCAACCTGGTTTCGCTTGGAAAATGAAGCCGCTGGACGTCAACGCCACCGGTGACGAGCACGCACCGTCCGGGCCTGCGGGTACGAGCGATAGCGAGACGACCGGACTGCCGTGGCTTGACACCTGGCACGGCGTTTACGCGTTTGTATTCGGTTGCTTCATCGTTTGGGTGGGGTTGCTCATCGCATTGACCGTGATCTTTTCATGAGCCCGCTCGATTTCGTAGTCCTGATCGGCACCATGGTCGGAATCGCCGTCTATGGCATCTGGCGCACGCGCGGCCAACGGGATCTGAGTACCTATCTGAAGGGCGACCCGAACGTGAGGTGGGCCGCTATCGGTATTTCAGTCATGGCCACTCAAGCGAGTGCCATCACCTTTATTTCCACTCCCGGCCAGGGCTACCAGGACGGGCTTGGCTTCGTGCAGAATTACTTCGGTATGCCGCTGGCGCTGATCATCATCGCGGCGATATTCCTGCCGATGTACCGGCGTTTGAACGTCTACACTGCCTACGAGTTTCTGGGCCGGCGGTTCGATGCCAAAACCCGCCTCCTCGGCGCGGCACTGTTCCTCGTGCAGCGCGGGCTTGCCGCCGGAATCACGATCTACGCGCCGGCCATCATCCTCTCCACCATGCTGGGTTGGCGGCTGGATCTCACCATCGTCCTCAGCGGGCTGCTGGTCATCATTTACACCGTGGCCGGTGGCAGCGAAGCGGTGAGCCTCACCCAGAAATATCAACTGGCAATAATCTTTGGCGGGATGGCGACAGCCTTCATCGTTCTGCTGACCAAACTGCCGGCGAATCTCTCACTAACCGACGCCCTCACCGTGGCTGGCGGCTTTAAGAAACTGGAGGCGGTGGACTTTTCGCTCGATGTCAGGCGACGCTACACCTTCTGGTCCGGCTTGCTGGGCGGTCTTTTCCTTTCGCTGTCGTACTTCGGGACCGACCAATCCCAGGTGCAGCGTTATATTTCGGGGGCGTCCTTGCGCGAGAGCCGGCTCGGTCTGATGTTCAATGCCGTGCTCAAAATCCCGATGCAGTTCTTCATCCTGCTGCTCGGCGTGCTGGTCTTCGTCTTCTACCAGTTCGAGCGGCCGCCGGTTTTCTTCAACGGGGTTGCCTGGAAATATGCGGTCGAACACGGCTCAGGCGAACGGCTGCGTTCCATCGAGCAACAATTCGCGGCGGTCCACGCCCAGAAGCAGCAACTGATTCACACCTGGCTTGGCGCCAAACACGCCGGCGACCGCAAGACCGAGGCCGAGGCACGCGCACAGGCCATGGCAGTGAACGAGCGCAGCGAGGCCGTGCGCGCCGAGGCAAAGACAGCGCTGGTGGCCGCGGATCCCGGGGTGAAAAGCAACGACTCCGATTACGTCTTCATCACCTTTGTGCTGGACCATCTGCCCCATGGGGTGATCGGCCTGCTGGTCGCGGCGTTTTTCGCGGCCGCGCTGTCGTCGAAATCCGCCGAACTCAGCGCGCTCGGCTCGACGACCACCGTCGATTTCTACCGGCACCTGCTCAAGCGCGAGGCGACCGACGCACACTACGTCGCCGCCTCGAAATGGTTCACCTTGCTCTGGGGCCTGGTCGCGCTCGCCTTCGCTCTGTTCGCGAACCTGGTGGAGAACCTGATCCAGGCCGTCAACATCGTGGGCTCGGTTTTCTATGGGGTGGTGCTCGCCCTGTTTCTGGTGGCGTTTTTTCTGAAGCGGGTGAGCGGCACCGCGGTGTTCTGGGCGGCGCTGGCGGCCCAGACGCTGGTCTTCGTCCTCTATTTCTCTCTGAACATCAGCTATCTCTGGTACAACTTTATCGGATGCGCAGCCTGCGTGCTGCTCAGCCTTCTCATCCAGGCCGCGCTCGGCCCGAACGCCGGGTCTGCGCAGGCGTTGCCCGGTTCATGACCATCACGCCTGTCATTTGTTTCGGCCAGCAACCCTGCGGGTTTTTCCCGCGACGCTTCCTTGTTGCGAAAATCCAGACGGCCCGGCGGCTGCGGGCGAAGATCGGCGGCGAGATCGTCTTCTTCTGCCACGACAGCGACCACGATCCGCGCGAAACGAAAACCATACTGCGCCATCGCAAAACCGGCGAGCCGGCGCGGCTCAACTTTGCGTTCGAAAACAGGCTCCAACGGAAATTCTCCCCGCTTTACCTCAAACGCATTCCGGCCGATTGGCACGCAAGGACCGCGCTTCAGTTGCCCAATTACGTCGGTCATGGTTTGATCGATGTATTCAAAAAGACTTCCGCTGCCAACGTCGCCGACTTCTGCCTGGAAATGTACCACCACATGGGTTTGCTTGACGGCATCCGCGTGGCGCGCTCGAGCGACCCGGCGTTCCGTCGAGCAGCCTGTGAAGTGCTCGAATTCTTCGTGGACGTTCCGTACGAGGGCGAAATCGTGCGCGCCCGGTTCGTCGATGGCGCATTGAAACTGCACGAGGGCGGAGATTCCTTCGTGACGCTGCCCGCAACTGCTTTCACAAAAGAGCAAATCAGCCCGGCGCGCGATACCCGACTCCGCTGGATGCAATCGGTCCTGCACTGCACGCATTACATTGCCGGCGCCAGCGAACAGGCTTATCTTGACAAGAAAGACACGTCGGAGATTACTTTTACAAACCGTGACACCATTGACCGTCCCGATGAAGCCTATACCGAACTCTCCTCCTGAACTGGCGCCGCTGCTGGCCTTTGGCGCGCATCCCGACGACATCGAATTCGGTTGCGGCGGCGTTGTCGTGCGAGAGACGCGCGCCGGCCGCGCGGCGCACTTTGTCGTCTGCTCGCGCGGCGAGGCCGCGACAAAGGGCGAGCCTGCGCAACGAGTCGCCGAAGCGGAAAAATCCGCCGCGCTGCTGGGCGCGACGCTCGAATTCGTCGAGCTCGACGGCGACGCCCATCTCGAAGTCCGTGCTGCTCACGCCATCAAACTGGCAGGTATTCTGCGGCGCGTGCGGCCTGGCATCGTACTCGCGCCGAGCCTGGTTGAAAACCAACACCCCGACCATCGACGGCTCGGACAACTGGCGCTGGACGCCGCACGGCTCGCTCGTTACGGCGCCGTGGAGGAACTGCGCGGCCTGCCCCCGTACGCTATCGGCCAACTGTTCTTCTACGCAGTGACGCCCGAAGCCGAACCCCGCGACATTACTCCGGTGCTCATCGACATCTCTGCGCCGGAGATTGTCGCTGCCTGGACATCTGCGATGGAAGCGCACACATCGCAGGCTTCCGCTCGAAACTACGTCGAACTGCAACTCACTCGTGCGCGTTTGCGCGGACTGCGCGCGGGTGTCGGTCATGCCATGGCTCTGTTTCCCAATGATCCGCTCGTGCTCGACTCGCTCGCGCCGGTGAGCCGGGGTGCGCGCCGCTTTTGAAATGAACCCCGACAGCTTACTGAAGATCGGTATTACCTGTTATCCCTCAGTCGGCGGGAGCGGCATCCTCGCCTCCGCATTGGGGGAGGAACTGGCATGTCGCGGGCATGAAGTGCATTTCATCGGCTACGAGCGTCCGTTCCGCTTGCCGGAGAATGCGCCGCGACTTTATTTCCATCCGGTGGTGATCAACGATTACGGGCTGTTCAAATACCCGGATTATACCTTGCCGCTCTCCGTAAAAATGGCGGAAGTGAGCCGCGACCACCGGCTGGACGTGCTCCATGTCCACTACGCGGTGCCGCATGCCACGGCGGCGATTCTCGCGCGCTCGATGCTCCCGCCGGAGCGACAGCCGCGCGTGGTCACGACGCTGCACGGCACGGACACCACGCTGCTCGGCTGCGATCCGGGTTACGGACCGGCCATCCACCACGCGCTCACCTGCTCGGATGCGGTCACGGTGGTGTCAGGCTACCTGAAACACGAGACCCAGCGCGTGCTCGGTTTCGACGGGCCGATGGAAGTCATCTACAATTTCTTTGCACCGCGCCCGCCGCGGCGCTCGCGTGAAGAGGTGCGGCGCGAACTGGGGTTGCAGGACGAGGTGGTGGTACTCCATTCCTCCAATCTTCGTCCCTTGAAACGCATTGATTTGTTGCTCGAAACCGTCGCGCGCATCCGCCCGCGCGACTCGTTCAAGCTTGTCATCCTCGCGGGCGGGGATTTCGCGCCATTCACCGGCGACGTACGGCGGCTGGGTCTTGAAGATCGGGTGATAGTGCGGGAGAGGGTCAACGATATCGAAGACTACCTCCAGGTCGCCGACCTGGGGCTGTTCACGTCCGAAATGGAGAGCTTTTGCCTGAGCATTCTCGAGGCGATGTGTTTTGCCTGTCCGAGCGTCGCCACGCGCGTCGGCGGAATCCCGGAGGTGGTCGAAGACAACGCGACTGGACTGCTGCTGCCCTTTGGCGACGCCGGCGCGCTCGCCGGCGCAGTCGAGGGTTTGATTCAGGACCCGGCGCGCCGGGCCGCGCTGGGCCGCGCAGCGCAGCACCGCGCCCGCGAACGGTTTTCCGCCGAGGTCATCGTGCCGCGCTACGAAGCGCTGTACCGCCGCGTATGCGGCTGAGCCGGGTAATTGCTCGACAAGCGCCGGTATTGAGATCGAGCCGTTCGAAACTCCGTTTCGAACATAGCGGCCGAGCACTTCGTCAGAAACGCAGGATCCGCCTCTCTGCTGTAAGCCTCTTGGTGCTTTGTCAAAGTTGATTCCCATGGTGACTTGGCCAACGCCGGAACCCTCACCCTGACCCTCTCCCTTACACGGCAAGGGAGAGGGGGATGGTTTCCTCTCCCCCGTCGTTCGGGGGAGAGGATCAAGGTGAGGGGGACGCCGTTGGATTGAGGTTCGACAGAACACTGGCTTGCGCCGGTGACGGGCAACAAAAAGCTGCCGCAGTTACTTCTGCGCGAACATCCGCACGAACTGCTCGTACACGCGGGCTGCGACCGGACCGGGTCTGCCTGTGCCAACCTTTTGCCCATCTACAGCAACGACCGGCACGATTTCCGCCGTGGTGCTGGTGAGAAAGATCTCCTCTGCCTTGAATAAATCCGCCTTTGCGATTCGCTCCTCTCGCGCCTCCAGCCCGGCCATCCGAGTTGCCTGAAGAACTTTATCGCGTGTCACCCCCGACAAGATTCGCGGGCCTTTGGGGGGTGTCGATGGTTTGCCGTCGATCACCACAAAAACGTTTCCCGCCGTGGCTTCGCTGACAGAGTTGTCGGACTCGATGAAAATGGCGTCGTGCGCGCCCGCTTCCCTGGCCGCGTGGTAGGCCAGCACATTGGCCAGCAACGCGACGCTTTTGATGTCGCAACGCGCCCAGCGATTGTCAGGGACGGTGATGACGCTCACGCCCGTTTCGCGAAGATGAGTCGCCGGGTGAAGTTCCCGCACTGTCATTACCAACGTCGGTTCGCTCTGAGACGGAATACTCCGGTGACGCGGCGCGCGGCCCCGCGTGATCTGCAAGTAGATGACGGATTCCACAAAGGCCGCCCGTTGCACGGCTTCGGTGACCAGCGATTTCAAATGATCGGCCGTGAAGGTGTGCCGGAGTCGGATGCCTTCCAGGCTGCGGAACAGGCGGGCGAGATGCTCGTCGATTGCGAACGGTTTTCCATGATAGGTGCGGACCACTTCGTACACGGCGTCGGCAAACTGGAATCCGCGGTCTTCCACATGGATCATCGCCCGCTCCAAAGGCAAAAACTCTCCGTTTACATAAGCAATCTCAGGCACTTGGTCGTCCCCCCTGTGGCAGCTGCGACTATAGGTTCGGCCAGCGCCGCTGTCAACGGCGCGACAGAATAGCAAAAGATCAGTGTCATCTGCGTAATCTGCGGTTGACTTCCCTCTCGGTAAAACTCGGCGCGTGCATCGTGTTTCTTCGTCTCAACAGGATCGAACCGAAACCCGACGGCCCGGAATGGGAGGAGTTGACGCGGGCGGTTGCGGCGAGCGTTCTGGATCGGGACGAAACCACCGCCCGACTTCGCAAATTGATCAAGCGATCCTCGACATCCGGCGCTGGCTGACCGTTAAATCACGTCGCTCCCCTTCCCTACTCCGATTCCGCGCGGTTCGCCGCATTACGCCGCGTGACACTTTTGGCTCGCACACCGCAACGACTGGAGTAAACTTCAACGTCGCGACGAGCGCGAATCAGACAGTTGCCCCCGTGGCTCAGCCCCGCGATGGACAACATCGGGGTGAAACCCCGACACATGGTGTCGGGGCAGGTCGCGAGGCGGGACCGGTCAGTGTAAAGTAATGTTAAACGTGCCCCCGTAGCTCAGCCCCGATGGAAGGCATCGGGGTAGAATGGACAGAGCAGCCCCGACACATCGTGTCGGGGTTGGTCGCCAGATCGGACAGGTTAGTGTAATGTGATTGAATGCGCTCCCGTAGCTCAGATGGATAGAGCGTCGGTTTCCTAAACCGCAGGTCGCCCGTTCGAATCGGGCCGGGAGCGCCAATCTTCTGAAGCGACACTCAGTTCTTGATCGTGCCGCAGTGGAGCATCGAGGAGCCGAAGTACGGGTTCTTGACGTTCTTGTCGGGCTGCAGCCAACTGGCATCGGCCATCGGACAATAAACCTCGTGGTACTGCGCCATCAGCGATTGATTCTTCTTGCGGTAATCAATCAGCGTCTTGCTCAGCGCCTTGAACGCCACGCGTGCCGACGCGATGTCGGTTGCCTTGGCGACCTTCTCCGCTTGTTCCGCCGCGGCGGCGGGAAGTTTCTTGTCCGCGTCAGCGCGCACCGCTTGGGCGATGGCTTGCGCAGCCTCGGCAACGCCCTTGATCGAATCGGCTGCGAGTGCCACCTGAATCTTGATGTAGTTTTCGTATGCCTGCTTCTCCGGTGTTGACCCGGTGCCGGCTTTTGCGTTGTCGCCTTGACTGGCGAACGCCGTTGCGACCGCCACGGCAATTGCGCTGAGAATCGTTCTCACGATGGTCAACGACCCGCGCCTCATAGAAGCGCAGCTACAACAGGCGATTCGATCTTTCATGGCTCCTGTAATGACGGTTTGACTTCCTTGTGCCATTTGTACAGAAGGTAAATCGCGGGATAGACGAGCAGTTCCATGATGAACGACGTGAACAGACCGCCGACCATCGGAGCGGCAACGCGTTTCATCACGTCGGCACCCGAACCGATCGACCACATGATCGGCATCAAGCCCATCGACGCCGCGGCGACGGTCATCATCTTCGGTCGGATCCGTTTCACGGCGCCGTGAATGATTGCCTCGTGCAAGTCGGCCAAGCTCCTGAGTTTTCCGGCGCGCAGGTACTCGTTATAGGAAAGATCCAAAAACAACAGCATGAACACACCGGTCTCAGCATCCAGTCCCATCAGCGCGATCATGCCGACCCAGACGGCGATCGAGATGTTGTAGTTCAACAGGTACAGGAGCCAGACCGCGCCGACCAGCGAGAACGGGACGGCCAGCATCACAACGAGCGCCTTGAACGTGGACTTGGTGTTCATGTAGAGCAGCAGGAAGATCAGCACGATGGTCACCGGCAGAATCAGTTTCAATCGCTCGCGGACCCGCAGCATGTTCTCGTACTGGCCGCTCCAGATGATGGAGTAGCCCGTTGGGAGTTTCACTTTATCGGCCACGATTTTCTTGGCTTCTTCGACGTAACCACCGATGTCGCGGCCGGCAATATCCACGAAGACATAGCCCGCCAACATGCCATTCTCGTCGCGGATCATCGCCGGGCCGTTGACGAGTTTAATGTCCGCCAATTCGCCGATCGGGACTTGAATGACGCCCGCGCCGCTGCTGCTCGACGCGCGGCCGCTCATGCCGCCAGTGCGTGCAGTGACCAACACGCGCTGAAGCTGGTCAAGGTCTTGCCGCAGGTCGCGCGGGTAACGCAGGTTGATGGTGTAGCGTTCGCGGCCTTCGATGGTGGTGGAAATATTCTCACCGCCGACCGCGGTCATGATCACGTCTTGCAGGTCAGCGACGGTCAGACCGTAACGGGCAAGCACCTCTCGCCGGGGCACGAAGTCCACAAAATAACCGCCTGCCGCGCGTTCGGCGTAGATGCTTCGGGTGCCGGGCACGTTGCGCAGGATGCTTTCGATTTGTTCGCCGATTTCCTGGATTTTGCCGAGGTCGGCGCCGAAGACCTTGATGCCGATCGGGGTGCGGACGCCGGTGCTGAGCATGTCGATACGGGCTTTGATCGGCATTGTCCACGCGTTGACGTTGCCAGGGATTTGCAGGGCGCGGTCGAACCTGTTGATGAGATCCTCCCACGAGATGTGCTCGGGCCAGATGTGGCCGAGCACGACTCGGAACGGTTTGGGCCAGTTCGAGAAAAAGCGTTCCGTGTGTCGCCACTCGTTCATGGGCTTGAGCACCACAACTGTTTCCATCATGGAGAACGGTGCCGGGTCCGTCGAGGTATCGGCGCGCCCGGCCTTACCGAAGACGGTGATGACCTCGGGGAAGGTTTTTAGCGTGCGGTCTTCGAGTTCCATCAGCCGTTGCGCTTCGGTGACGGACAGGCCCGGCAAGGTGGTCGGCATGTACATGATCGTACCTTCGTTGAGCGGCGGCATGAATTCGCTGCCGAGCTTCAGGTACACGGGCACGGTCGTGGCCACAATGAGGACGGCCAAGGCGATGGTGGTCTTGGGATGGCGCAGGACGAACCGACACGGTTTCTCATACAACCAGAACAGCACGCGGCTGACCGGATGTTTCTCTTCAGGGTAGTACTTGCCGACAACGATGCCGTTGACGATCCACGCGAGCCATTTCGGGCGGAATTTGAAATGATCCATCCGCGCGAACAGCATCCGCACCGCCGGGTCGAGCGTGATCGCCAGCAGCGCAGCCAGCGCGATAGCCAACGTTTTGGTGTACGCCAGCGGTTTGAACAGGCGGCCCTCTTGATCGACCAACGTGAACACCGGCAGGAACGATACCGTGATCACCAACAGCGAAAAGAACACCGACGGCCCGACCTCCATCAGCGCTTCGAGCCGGATCTTGTGGAAATCCCCTACCCGCCCGCCTTCCTGCCACAGTTCCAGTTTCTTGTAGGCGTTCTCGACCTCCACAATTGCGCCGTCCACCAGCACGCCGATCGAGATGGCGATGCCGGCCATGCTCATGATGTTGGAGGTGATCCCCATGAAGTACATCGGGATGAACGCCAGCGCCACGGAGATGGGGATGGTCATGATCGGCACCAGCGCCGAGGGTATGTGCCAGAGGAAAAACAGGATCACAATGCTGACGATGATCATTTCCATCAACAGTTCTTCCTTGAGATTGTCGATGGACTTCTGAATCAACTCCGACCGGTCGTACGTGCTGACAATCTCGACGCCTTCGGGCAGCGACGGCTTCAACTCCTCAAGCTTCGCCTTCACCAGTTTGATGACGTTGAGCGCGTTCTCGCCGTGGCGCATCACCACGATGCCGCCCACGGCGTCGCCCGCGCCGTCGAGATCGGCTATGCCGCGCCGCATCTGCGGGCCAAGTTGGATGGTTGCTACGTCGCGCAACAGCACCGGCGTGCCGTTCGAGCCGGCTTTAACGACGACCTTGCCAAGCGCCTCGGTGTCCTGGATGTACCCGCGCGCTCGCACCATGTACTCGCGGCCTGTCCACTCAATGAGACGACCGCCGACCTCGTTGTTGTTGTTGCGAATCGCCTCAGTGATCTCCATCACCGACAGCCCGTAAGTCTGCAGCCGGTTGGGGTCAATCGTGACCTGGTACTGTTTCTGGAATCCGCCGATGCCCGCAACCTCTGCCACGCCCGGTATGCTTTGCAATGCGTAGCGCAAATACCAGTCTTGGAAGGTGCGCAGCTCGGCGAGGTTGTGTTTTCCCGATTTGTCCACCAGCGCGTACTCATACACCCAGCCCACACCGGTTGCGTCCGGTCCGAGTTCCGGTTTCACGCCGGGCGGTAGGTTGCTGGAGATTTTTTGCAGGTATTCCAGCACGCGGCTGCGCGCCCAGTAAATGTCCGTGCCGTCCTGGAAAATCACGTACACGTAGCTGAACCCAAAATCGCTGAATCCGCGAATCGCCTTCACCTTCGGCGCGCCGAGCAACGCCGTGATGACCGGGTACGTGACCTGGTCTTCCACAATGTCCGGGCTGCGGTCCCACTTCGTATAGACGATGACCTGCGTGTCCGACAGATCCGGAATCGCATCCAGACGGATGTTCTTCATCGTGTAGATCGAGTACGCCACCGCCGCCGCCGTCAGCGCGATGACCAACATTCGGTTGTGGGCCGCGAACGAAATCCACTTCTGGATCGGCGTTAGCGAATGAGGCGGCGAATCGGCGAGACGGGGAGACGGCGAAACGGCACTGGAGTTGGAAGCGTCGGGTGTCATTGGGTGTTTCGCGCGGGTTTGATCAGCCACTTCTCGGGCTGCTCCATCATTTTGACGAGTTGGCCCATGACCTTGTCATAGGCGTCATCGAGTTCGGCGAAGGTCTCCTGTTTCCAGTAGCCGGCCCGGTAGGCAATTTCAGCGTGCACCTGCGTTTCGGCGGTTCCGCCTCCGAGTCACTCAGCTTCGACACGAAGGCCGCCTCATAGCGGCGTTTCCGCCACGCCTCGGCGATGTTGGCACAGACGGAGCGGGAGGAGCGCCGAATCTGATCGGTCAGCGAGTAGCGTTCCTCAGGCGGAAAATCCTTCGTCAGGTGAAAGATCCGCATCGCCAGTTCCATCGCGTTCCTGTATACGTCCAAGTCCCGGTAGGTTTTGATCGTCGCCATTGCTTGTCTTCCACCGTTTCGCCGTTTCGCCGGCTCCCCGTTTCAGTGCTGATGCGCCGCCATCGCATCCAACGCGGCCTTCAGCGAGGACTCCGAGTCCACCAGGAAGTTTGCCGAGGTCACGACCTTGTCACCCTCGCTCAGGCCGCTGAGTAACTGAAAGTAACCGTCGGCGCGCGGACCGATCTGGATTTCGACGGGGATCAGCCGGCCTTCGCCGGCGTTCTTGAAGGCATAGGTGCGGTCGCCAGTGCGCATGACAGCGGCTTCAGGAATCGCCAGCGTCTCGCCGAGCGGGTACATGAGATGGGCGTTGGCAAACATTTCAGGTCTCAACAGCAGTTCGGCGTTTTCGATTTCCAATCGCGCCTTCACGGTGCGCGTCTCTGGCGAGAGCGTCGGCGAGATGAAGGTGACCGTCCCCTTGAATGCCTTTCCTTCCCAGTCCGGGATTGTGATTTCGACGGGCATGCCGACCTTCACGTACGGCAGGTCGGATTGATAAATATCGGCGTCGCCCCAGACGCGCGTCAGGTCGGCCACCACCAGCAACGGGTCGCCCGGCATCACCTTCTGACCGGCCAGAACGCTCTTCTCGGTCACCCACCCGCTCGACGGCGATTGCAGTGTCAGGTTTTTTTCGATCCCGCCGGTCTTGGCGAGGCGGTCGATCTGTTCACTACTGATGTCCCAGAGTTGCAGCCGTCGCCGCGCCGCGGCCAGCAATGACTGCGCGCCGGCAAACGCGTCGTTCGACGTTGCGGCGGCCAGCTTTTCTTCGGTCTTCGCCGCGATTAGGTATTCCTCTTGAGCGGAAACGAGGTCCGGACTGTAAATCGTCATCAGCGGATCGCCCTTCTTGACCTCTTGGCCGGTGACGTTGACAAACAGTTTGTCCACCCAGCCCTCGATCTTGGTGTTCACCCTGAACAACCGCGTCTCGTCCGCCACGATCCGCGCCGAGGTGCGCACGTCGTGGAACAGCGCCTTCTTCTCAACCGTTCCGAGCGTCAGGCCCATCCGCTCACGCGTGGCGGGCGTGATGGAGACCGTCGCCAAGCCTTGTACCGTGGGCTTTTCCGCGCCTTCCTCGACCTCGAATGGAACCATGTCCATGCCCATCGAATCCTTGCCCGGTTTATCGCTCACTTCGTTCGGATTCATCGTCGAGCGGTACATGATCTTCTTTTTCGGCGTGGCCGGCGCGGGCCCGGCAGCGGCAACTTCGGCTTGGCCACCTTCAATTGGCACGAGCCGCATCCCGCAGATCGGGCAGTCGCCGGGCTTGTCGGACACGACGCTCGGATGCATCGGGCAATGGTACTTTGGTGACTGGTGACTGGTGACTGGTGATGGGTTTGCTGATTTGGTGCAGCCGGTGGTCAGAAACACGGCTGCACCGATGGCGAGCAGCGCCGCCAGGAGCGCGCACAGGGTCGTTGTAGGCCGCTTCTGTGAAGCGGCGCGAGCCGCCGATGCCAATCGACGCCCCGACTCGCAGAGTCGGCCTACAACAGATACACGATTAAGACTCGTCCTCATTTGTTTTCTCCCGTGGCTGGCGCTGCCAGCCCGACCCCCACTGCACGTTCCAACCGGGCGAGTTGCATTCCGAGATTACCTTCGGCCATCGCCTCCATGAGGCGCGCGTTGAGCAAAAAACGCTCGCTCTCCAGTAGATCCAGAAAACCCGTCTTGCCGGTGCGATAACCGGCCTCGCTGGCGCTGAGCCGCGCTTCGGCCTGCGGAATCAAGGCCGTTCGGTACAACTCTAGCGTGCGCTTGGCGGTCAGCAGTTTGAAATGCGCATCCTGCACGTCGTAGGAAGTCTGCAGTTCGGTGGCTTCGAGAGCGGCCCGGCTGGACTCGAGCGTTTTCTCCGCCTCGTGGACGCCGGCGCGGTATTTCGTCCGCCAAATCGGGAGACTGAATCCGACGGTGACCATAAGCATGTCGTCGCTGCGGCTGAAGTTAGACCAATCCACGCCGACGTTGCGATACTCGATGCCAAGCCGGTAGTTGGGGAACGATTCTTTCTCCATCAACTCGCGCTGCGCCTGGCTGCGTTCGATTTCGGCCCGGGCGTTCTTGATTTCGGGACGGATTCTCTCCGCCGTCGCGATGAGCTCGTTGGCGTCGGCATCAACCCCGGCGACCGGCGCAGTGACGGCCAAGCCGAGCGGCGCGTCGGTGGGGCGATTCATCAGCAGATTGAGCTTCGCCTTGAGCGTCGCTTCCCGCTGTTGCAGTTCCAGCAAGCGTTGTTTGAGCATGGTGATTTCGGTCTGCGCTTTGAGCACGTCCTGTTGGCCGACTTGGCCGTTGGCGTATCGGGTTTCCGCGACGGTCTCCATCCGCTTGAGAGCGTCTTCCTCGGCGCGCGTGATGGAAAGCGAATGCTGGACAGCATAAAGATCGAAATAGGTTTCTTTGGCTGACATGACGACTTCGAGTTCCATCGTCATGTGATCGTCGTGCACGATCTCGGCATCTTTTTCGGCGACCGTGCCGCGCAAGCCGAGCTTGCCGAACCATGGGAACTCCTGTTCCAACGAGACCCGTTTCTCCCCGGTGTTCGGCCAGCTTCCGCCATTGACCATGTCCATGCCCGAATACTGGATCGTCGGGTTCGACAACGTCCGCTCTTGCAACGGTTTCTCCCGGGCCGCGTCCCACCTGGCCTGCATCGCGCGGATTAGCGGATTGTGTTGCAGCACTTCCGTCACGACATGATCCAATGTCAGACTGGAGACGATTTCTTGCGGTTCGGACCAGGCGAGTGGGGCAAGACATAACAACCCCACCATTGCGATTCTCATGGAATTCATCCACCTCACTCCGCGATTCATGGTGTTCCCATCGTCATGCTGCACACCTGGTCGTGAATCATTGCCGAGTACTGTCGCGCCTGTTCGTCGGTCAACAGCGTTCGCACTTTCAGGATGTGGTCCAATGTCGCCCGCTCGGACTCGGCTTGCACTTGATTCATTCGCTCCACGTCGGCGCGCGCCTTCTCCGCGTCGGGCTTCGACTTCATCAATTCATCGCCGAGAGCGAACCGAGCTGCGCAGTGCTCCGCGCACGACGTATTCAGCTTCGTTTGAAATTCGTGCTCGATCTTTTCCACGTCGCGTGCCTGCACCGCCGTCAAGTTAAGCTCGCGCTTCAGCCAGGCGGTGTCGTGAACGTTCACGACGGCCTGGCGTTGACGTCGGCTGACCAACCAGCGGGACATTGCGAATGACAGTCCCGTGGAAAACACCGCCACGATGGCCGCCAGCATCAGGATTCTTTTCATTGTGCGCTCTCCGTAGTCGCCTTGAGGTAACCCCCGGCCAATGTGCCCGAGCCGAGGAATTGCAGTTCGCCACTTGCGGCCGTCATCGGCCCGCGCAAGGTCAAAACGCCCGCCGACGATCCGACAATCACGCTGACCACCAAGGCGGCAGCAACGGCCAACACGGGTCGCCACAGCCAACGTTTGAGGAGCAGTTCGAGCACGGTCATCCGTGCGGGCTCTTCCGTCCGGGCCAAACGGATGCGCCGCCAGACGTTGGCCTCGAAATTGGCCTTCGGCTCGATATCGTTCCACTTCTTGAGCAGCGCTCTGAGTTGTTCGTCATTCATACTGATTGCCTTTTCACCTATTAAAACGCCGGCGCGCCAGAAAACCCTCGCGAGATTTTTTGTCGGTGCGGCGTATGAGTGGGAGGAGAACGTTTTCAAGGACTCGTCGCATGTTACAAGAGCGACCCCGGGTCCGTTTGCAGCCTGTGGTCCGTCCGAAGCCCCGCCCGGCTCAGGGCATTTCCTTCCAGCGCGGATCACGCGCACTGCGCACCACGACTTCGTGCCCTGATTCTGCAACGGCTGCAGGGCAGCAAGCGAAATTCTCTTTTCGGGCACGCGCCGAAGGTATATAAAACCGAACGGAGGCGAGGTCCAACGTGCGAACGATTTTAGATTGGTCTGAATGCCAGAACCTGAAGCATGCGCTTTCCAAAGAGTGGCTGGAAACCAATGGCTTGGGCGGCTTCGCCAGTTCGACCATCATCGGAGCAAATACTCGACGCCAGCACGGTCTGCTGGTCGCGGCGCTCAGGCCGCCCGTTGAACGGCACGTGTTGCTTTCCAAGCTTGAAGAGCGCGTACTCGTGGACGGACAGGAATCTCATCTGGGCACGAATCTTTACCCCGGCACCGTCTATCCGCATGGATTCAACATTCAAACCGAGTTTCGGCTGCGCCCGTGGCCGACGTTTCGCCATGCCAATGAGGATTTTGAAATCGAGAAGAGCGTCTGCCTGATTCAGGGGGAGAACACGGTCGTCGTTGGCTACCGCAACCTCCGCGCGCGCGGTCCGCTTGAGCTGAAGCTGCGTCCGCTGTTGGCGTTTCGCGATTACAATTCACTGGCCGAGCGCGATGACTCCATCGAGATGGCGGTCGAGCGCGCCGACGGAGTGTTTTCCGTTCAGCCTTACGAGAAACTGCCGCGGTTGTATTTTTATGCCAGGCCCGACGCCGTCGATCTCAAAGCGGATTGGTACTATCGCTTCACCTATCCGGTCGAGCAAGAACGCGGTCTGGATTTTGAGGAGGATTTGTTCACCCCATTTGAGTTGATGTTCCGCATTCCGATCGGCGAGAGCGTCTATGTCGTTGTCTCGACCGAAAAGAAGGACAGCGTGAACGCTCAGGATCTCGTCGCCCGGGAACGGTTGCGTCGCAAACAGTTTGAGCGCGAGCCGGACACGGTGCGTCAGACGCTGCTCATCGCCGCCGATGCATTCATTGCGCGACGGGGCAAAGATCGTCTCACGGTCCTGGCGGGTCTCCCGTGGTTCGCGGATTGGGGGCGGGACACGATGATCGCGTTACCGGGCCTGGCGCTGACCACGGAACGATTCGATGTGGCGCGGAAGATTCTGATGACGTTCGCTCAATACATCGATCGCGGGATGATTCCCAACGTTTTTCCCGAAGTCGGCGAGACGCCTAGGTATAACGCGGTGGATGCGTCGCTGTGGTTCGTGGTAGCCGTTTGGAAATATTGGAAGGCCGACGACGACGAGGGCGCGCTCCAGTTGCTGCCCGCCCTCCGGGAAGTGATCAAATATTACAGGGAAGGCACGCGCTACGACATTCATGCCGATGGCGACGGTCTCATCACGGCCGGCACGCCGGGCACGCAGTTGACCTGGATGGACGTCAAAGTGGATGGCTACGTGCCGACGCCGCGCCATGGCAAGCCGGTGGAGATCAACGCGCTCTGGCTCAATGCGTTGCTGATGCTGGCCGAGATGGAGGAAAAGCTCAGCCACAACATTCATTCGGCGGTCATCTTGCGGAAGCTGGCCGATCAGGTGGCGGGCAGCTTCGTCAAGGCATTCTGGAACGGCGAGCGCGGCTATCTTTACGACGTGATTCAGGGCGACTTCCGCGACCCAAGCATTCGCCCCAACCAGATTTTCGCGGTGAGCCTGCCGTACACTCCGCTCGACAAGGCGCAGCAGAAATCCGTGTTCGATGTTGTGACCCAGCATCTGTTGACACCGTACGGACTGCGCTCGCTGTCTCCAAAAGATGAAAAGTATTGCGGCAAGTACACCGGCAATCCCTGGCAACGCGACTGCGCCTACCATCAAGGCACGGTCTGGCCGTGGCTGATCGGTCCGTACTGCGACGCGCACGCGCGGATTCACGGCAACGGCAAATCGCAGCGCAAGGAGATCGGCCGCCTCATCCAAGGTCTGATCAATCATCTCGAAGACGCCGGGTTGGGCACCGTGTCGGAAGTTTTTGATGGTGATCCGCCGCATCGGCCCGTCGGCTGTTTTGCTCAAGCCTGGAGCGTGTCGGAACTCCTCCGCGTGTACGACGCCTACGCGAAGTGAACCTTGCTTGCGCAAAGATTTTTTGAATCCAAGAAGACTGCTCAAAGCGTCCCGTCTATGAACAGTTCAAAAGAAGACCACTAAACGTGAAAACCGCGCTAAACAGACTCTTAGGCGCCACTTTGCTTTTCACCGTCGTCGCAGCGCCGTTACGGGCGCAGACCAACGCGTTCACCGCAACCGCAACCAATCAAGCCGTGACCAACCGCTCTCCGGTATCCACGGCTCCTGCGGCACCCAAAAGCGATCTCGAACATAACCTTCGCACGGAACAGGAATACGTCGCATTTGATCCGCATTACAGGGAATCGAAAGCCGAGCGAATCGCAAGAACGCGTACGCTCCTTCAAAAAGTCAGGGAGCGGGAAGCGGCGGGCCAGAACACGTCCTGTTCCAAGGAGATTCTCTGGGAACTCAAGGCGCTGATCACGCAGACCGCCGATTTCAAGTTGATCGATCAACGGCTGGCGGACTTGGAATCGAGTCTCGCGCATCCGGAACTTGAAGGCGACACCGACAAGCAGGAGCCTCGAGACGGCAGTTGGGGGCGATGCTACGCGGAATGGTACTGCAAGCTCGATGCATCCTGCGAGGAATTGGGAAAGGAAGCGAACAAGAAACGCGTGACGGAAATCCCGCCGCGGTTTCTCGACCGGGTGAACTCACCCGAAAAACTGACGGAGTATCTCACCTCGGTGTCGGTATCCGACATCTCGCGCACGGGTGTGGACAATTTGTTGGAGTTCAATTTGTCGCTCTCCAATCTGATGCGCCTGATCTTGAGAGACCGTCCCAAGGGGTATCCGTGGGATCCGAGGCTGAGAGCAACGCTCAGGCACCTTGTCCTGCGCTTTCGCAACCCGGCAACGGGTTGGTGGGGCGAACGATACGTTCGTGACGGTCACGTGGTTTTTGTGGACGACCTGAGCACAACGTTTCATATCGTCACCTATCTCCACGGCGATGTCTCCGACATGCCGCGAGTGATTGACACCACGCTGGCGGTGAAGGATTTAAACTACCCCGTTGGCTGGCTCTGGAAAGACCAGTATTGGAACCACAACAACATGGACGTGGTGGCGCTCTTCAAAGCCGGCTGGCCACACGCCAGCGTCGCGCAGAAAAAGGCCATGACGGTTGAAATCGAGAAGATGCTCCATTGGTGTCTGACCGAGTCGCTTCAGCCGGACGGTTCGTTCAAACCACACCCGGTCGACGGCTCGCTTGAAGAAGGCGAGTATTACGCCGCATCGTTTCTCGGCCGGATCGGATTTTTCGACAAGTCGGAGCGCTTCTGGACGGATCGAGAGTTCCCGGAAGCGGCGGAGGTTCGCCAGAAGGTCATCGCCTATATCCTCAAGCATCGCAGCACCGGCGGCTCGGGCGGCGGCTATTACGAAAGCGCCCTCACCGACTATCTTCACTACAACCCGACTCAAGGCGATGGAGGCAAATGAACCGGTGCGGCTTTGCTTCAGCCAGCCGGGTGTCGGGAATACGGCAGCCCGGGTGACTCCGCGATTGATCCACCTTTTCAGAACAGACGAACAACTGCGCCGGCACCACCGACCAAGCGTCGTGACAAACACCGGTCGCTGGGAGTTCTCCGCGACTGCGACGAAGCGTGACATAGCGGGCGCGAAGTTTGTTTCTTGCGTCGGTAAAGTTTTCGATATACTCGGGCACGATGAACCTGTTCCTGTCTGCAGCCGCTGCGTTGACGCTCGCGCTAGCTGGAGTCGGCCTTCTGCGGATCCTCTGGCCAACGATTTGTCAGGTTCCGCCGACGGCCCGTCTGGCTTTGGGTTTTTGCGTTGGCAGCTTCCTCGAGACGGCGGTTTGCTTCGTCGCCTTTCTTCTTGGAGCGTTGTTTTCGCGCTGGCTGGTGCTTGCTCCGATCATCGTTTTCGGTGTTGCGGGTGCGGTCACGATGACGGCGTGCAAATGGTCGCGGCCGCAATTCAGCCTGCCGACTCTTCTGATGCTGCTGCTTGTGCTGTTGGCGCTCGCGTTGTCTTGGGGACGACCGGTCTACGGCTACGATGCGTTGTCGATGTGGGCGCTCAGGGCGAAGGTCGCGTACGTCGCGAAGACCTGGCCGCCGACGCTCTTTGATCCGCACACGACGAGTCATCCCGACTACCCGCCGCTGTTGCCGTGCGCGCAGGCGTTCGTTTTCTTCTGGATCAATCGGTTCGACGATGTCGCTTCGCGGGTCATCTTTGCTGCGTTCTTCGCGGCGGGCGCGGCCATTTTGTGGTGGTGGCTGGGCGTTCTTCGGGTCGGCGCTCGCGGTGTGTGGCTGTTGTGGTGGTGCGCGGTACCGGCGTTGATGGAGCAGGTTAAAATCACGTACGCCGACCTGCCGCTCGCGGTGTTCTTGGTTGTGTTCTACGGCGCAGTTGTCTCCTGGCTGCGCGAACCCCGACACGAGTGTCGGGGCTGGCTGCGGCTGGCGGCGATCTTTGGCGGACTCGCGTTTTGGGTGAAACAGGATGCGTTGATTGGGATTGGCGGGGGATTCCTGGCATTACTCCTTGTGACTGGACGGCGCAAACTGCCGCTGCGGCCGGTTCTCCTGTCGGTTGTGGCTGCTGTGGTTTTGGCACTCCCGTGGCACTTGCTCGTGTGGGGGAAACAGTTGCCGACTGATTTTGGCTTTCCGGCGACCCATTTTGGACTCAGGGCCTGCTTGGTGGCGAAGGAGTTTTTCAAGTTCGCCTTCATCGATGGGAATTACGCATTCTTCTGGCCGCTGTTTGTTGTGACGCTCGTCTTTTGCGCCCGGCGCCTGCACATGGCCGAGAATCTCTGGCTCGTGGTTTCGATCGTCATCGATACGGTGGCGGTGTTCGCGGTGTACCTTTGTTCGGCGGTGGATTTGGAGGCGCTGCTCAAGACGTCAATGGACCGTGTCTTGGTGAATCTGTTCGTGCCAGCCTTGTTGCTGGTTTCTCTGCTGTGGCGTGGAAGCTTTGCGATGTTGCGTCGCTTGAGGTGGCAGCGGTGGGGTGCGGTGGGCGTGATTTTGCTGGTGGTGGGCATGTTTTGGGTCGGCCTGCATCGCCGCAGCGATGAGGAATTGTTCGGGATTACGATCTCGCCGTTTCCGCTGGCGTTATCGTGGGTGTGGCTGATCGTGGCAGTCGTCACAGTCGCCAGGTTTTCCCCCAAGCTGAGGCGCGGTGGCATTCGGTTGGTGTGGCGTGCAGCGCAGTCCGCGATTGTGATGGCGACGTTTGGGCTGGCCGTGGTCTCGGTCGGGGTTTTCGCGCGCGAAGCAGGCGAACTCCGGCGGCGCTTTGGAGGGAAAACGCTGGCTGAGCAACATGCCATGGTGCTCGACCCGCTAGTCAAGGAAAGGCTCGCAGCGGCACGGAAACAATTCCCTGTCGGAACGCACGTGCGTGTATTCCCGAAGCGTTCCCTGCGCTATCACGAGTTTTACTACGCGGCCTTTCCTGATTTGATTGTGGACGACTCGGCCGAACAGGCTGTGAATTTAAGCTCGCCGCCCTGATGGACATTATCGACGGACGGGTCGCGGCAGTGGCGCAACGCATCTGAGGGTTGCTGAGGCCGAGAACTTGCGTTAGCATTGGTTCGCGCATGAAACTCTACGATGTGACAGTGCCGGTGTTTGAGGGGATGCCGACGTGGCCGAAGGATCCCGGGGTCTCGCTGCAGCCTGCGCGGAGCATCGCCCGCGGTGACGAGGCGAACGTGACCCGGCTGGAGATGGGAGCGCACACGGGCACTCACATGGATGCGCCATTTCATTTCGAGCCGAACGGTCATGGTATCGATCAAATCCCGCTGGAGGTTTTGATTGGGCCGTGTCGCGTCTTCGATCTGACAAACATCCCGGGACACATCGATCGGGCTGCGTTGGAGAAGTGTGATTTGCGCGGGGTAACGCGGGCGTTGTTCAAGACGAAGAACTCTCGACACTGGGCGCACGCCGACCGTGAGTTCGACAAGGGATTTATCGCCATCGTTGCCGACGGCGCGGACTATCTCGTGGCGCGCGGCGTGAGATTCGTTGGCGTCGATTACCTTTCCGTCGAGCCGTACGGCAGCCATGAGCATCCAGTGCACCACACTCTATTGCGGGCCAATGTCGCGATTGTCGAGGGGTTGAATCTGACCGATGTATCGGCGGGAGATTATGAGTTGATGGCGCTTCCGGTGAAGTTGAGAGGCGCTGACGGGGCGCCCGCGCGAGTGGTCTTGCGCGGCTGAGCACAGCCGGAGGGGCAGGCTTGACTGGCCTGGGTGTTTCTTGGAGAATTTCATTCCTATGCAACCTTCCACAGCAAGTTTGGCGGGAAAGAATGGCATTGTTTTCGGAGTGGCCAACCAGCGGTCCATTGCCTGGGCGATTGCCCAGGCATGGCATGAGGCAGGCGCGCGTCTGGCGTTCACCTACGAAGGTGAGCGACTGAAGGAGAGCGTTGAGGATTTGGCAGGAACGTTTGGAAAGAACACGCCTCTGTATCCTTGTGACGTAACGAAGGACGAAGACATTGCGCGTGTATTTGGGCAGGTGGCAAAAGATTTTGGGATGCTCCATGTTTTGCTGCACTCCGTGGCGTTCGCTCCCAAGGAAGCTCTGGACGGCGAGTTCATCAACACGTCGCGTGAAGCCTTCCGCATTGCACAAGACGTCAGTGCCTATTCCTTGGTTGCCCTGGCACGGGCAGCCGCGCCGCTGATGACAGGCGGCGGATCAATTGTCGCCATGACTTACTACGGCTCGGTAAAGGTCGTTCCTCACTATAACGTGATGGGGGTGGCCAAAGCTGCGCTTGAAGCGAGCGTCCGCTATCTTGCCTACGACCTTGGACCGAAAAATATCCGCGTCAACGCCATCAGCGCTGGCCCTGTTAGTACTTTGGCAGCCAGAGGTATCGCTGGCTTCGCGCAGATGCTCAAGCATTACGAGAAGCATGCACCGCTCAAGCGGAACATCGAGCCGAGCGAACTTGGTGCTGTAGGTTTGTTTCTAGCCAGCGATATGTCAACGGGCACGACCGGCCAAGTTCTGTACGTAGACAGCGGGTACGAAATTATGGGAATGTAGAACGTCTTGCTGCTGAACCAAAAAGTTGCGGATTCAGATCCGACATGGTGGTCGGCATACTACAGGTTGATTTAAGTATTCCAGGCGCGGACTCGCTGAAATCCAAGCGAATGGTCTTGCGCAGTCTCAAGGATCGCATTCGCAGAGAGTTCAACGTGTCGATTGCCGAGGTCGCGGATAACGACCAGTGGCAGAGTGCCTCCTTGGCAATCGTCGTTGTGAGCAATGACAAACGATTCGCCAATCAAGTCTTGTCGAAGGTCGTCGATCTCATCGAAGCCACCCATGACTCGGTTGTTGACGACTATCGGTTGAGCATGTTCTGACCAGTGCGATCGCATTCGCTTTCTTCGGACGGTGGCCTCTTGTCCATCGTTTTCAGCCGGCCCTGACATGACCGGTCTTCGCGGACTGAAGCGGGCGGCCAAATTCAAGTGCGCGCGACGAGCAGCGACACCGCGCCGTTGCAGTCTCCTGCTTCCGGAAACGTCCAGACTCACTCGCGCTGATCATCGTTGCTTTTGGTCGGCCAAATAGCTGGCCGCCACGCGACAATATTCCTCGGCCCAGGATTTGATTTGTCGGCGTTCCTTCTCGCCCAGATGGCTGATGACTTTGGCCGGGGCACCGTAAACCAACGAGCCCGGCGGCACTTCCAATCCCTCCGTCAACATGGCCGCCGCTCCGATGATGCTTTGCTCGCCGACCACAACCCCGTTCATCAAGATCGCTCCCATGCCGATCAACACTTCGTCCCGAACCGCGCAACCATGGAGAATCGCGCGATGTCCGACTGTGACATAGCTCCCGACCACGCATGCACAATCCTCCGCCACATGACAGACGCTGTGGTCCTGGATATTGGTGTGACGACCGATCACGACGCGATTGATGTCGCCGCGCAGAACAGTGTTGAACCAGATGCTCGAACAGTCGCCAATCGCCACCTCGCCAATGACGTGCGCGCCTTCGGCGATGAAAACGTCTTTCCCCAGTTGCGGTTCTTTGCCCAGATAACTCGATACGCTCATTCCGATTGATTTTGACGCCGAACACGGCAAAATTCAAAACAGATTCGAAAAACCGTCGAGTGAGTTGCGATGAAAGCTGAAGAACCTGCAGCGGCGCGCTGGATCGTGGTCCGGCTGGGCGAAGACTTCAACTGGTGGCTCGACCAGACCAGCGAAGGATTTCAGTCGGGCGGAGAGCGCCGCGGCGTTCTTGATCCGCGACAGATTTCCCACTTGCTGGAGACGCTTGACGAGTATCGTCCGTACGGTCTTCGCAAACAGCAATTCGCCGACGCATTTCGGTTGTTTACGTTCGAGTCCGAAATCGCCGAGGGCTGTTTGCGGCTTGCGTCGACCGACGAAAGCATTTTCAGCGCGACCACGGAGATGTTTGCGCTACCCCTCATCGAAGAGGAAGGACAGGGCCCGTACTACG
Source organism: Verrucomicrobiia bacterium (assembly GCA_049510215.1). Lineage (GTDB taxonomy): Bacteria > Verrucomicrobiota > Verrucomicrobiia > Palsa-1439 > Palsa-1439 > JBEKZD01. Next base: position 197,633 of record JBEKZD010000001.1, on the reverse strand, counting down.
ATTTCCTCGACGCGCTCAGCGCCGCCCGCATCCGACGGCTCAACGCGGCGCATCATTACGTTCAAGAGTGCACCGAACTCGAAATGCACGAGGAGTTGAACGCGCTTGATACCGATCGCTATTTCGGCAGCGAGACGATCCACGTCTTCGATGAGATCAACGAGATCCTGCAGTGGAGTCCGGCCGAATGGGACGATTCTCCCGCTTCCTAGCCTGGATATTTCACACCTGCCAGAAGGTAGTCGTGAAGTATCCACTTCGGGAGGGCGAGTTGCTCCCCATTGGGATTGGACGCCGCAAATGCTACCGGCTCTCCGACCTCCGCAGATTTCTCGGCCACGCTGCCAAGCAGCCGCAGATCGCAGTTCCGTGGCGGAATGGGGAGTCAAATCCAAGGGCGCGAACAATGGGGATCAGGATTTGAACGGGTATCCAAATCGCGGTGTCTCATTTCTAGTTTACTTGGTCTTTGAGTTCCGGCGGGCGGGTTAGAGGAACCGATGTTCCAGTGGTCGAGCCCACAAACCATCAACCCCGTCGTGCTCAGGATTCAAGAGTAGAAAACTGAGGGCGGCGCATTCAAAGGAGTGCGCCGCTTTCATTTGCTGCAATCTGGGACTGAGTCGGAAGGATGCAAGGAGCCGGTTTACGGATGACCGCATTCGGCGCAAGATTGATGATTGGAATCGCTGCGAAGATGCTTTATCCTCGCGGCACCATGAAACGATCTCTCGGAGCCATCACGCTCGTTTATCCGACGCCCGTGTTCGTCGTGGGGACCTACGACAAGGACGGCAAGCCCAACGTCATGACCGCTTCATGGGGCGGCATTTGCTGCTCCCAACCTCCCTGCGTGGCCGTGTCCTTGCGCAAAGCGACCTACACCCACGGAAACATCCTCCAGCGGAAGGCGTTCACGATCAGCATTCCGTCGGAGGACCACGTCAGGCAGGCCGACTACTTCGGATTGGTCTCGGGACGAAGCGAGGACAAATTCGCAGCGACCGGCCTGACGCCCATGAAAAGCGAACTGGTGGATGCGCCGTATGTGAAGGAATTTTCTTTGATTGTGGAATGCAGGCTGGCGCACACCTTCGAGCTGGGGCTGCATACGCAGTTCGTGGGCGAGGTGGTGGACGTGAAGGCCGAGGAGGGCGTGATGACGGCAGGCTCGGTTGACATTCGGAAGGTCAAGCCGCTGACGTTCACGCCCGACACGCAAGGTTATTACGGGATCGGCAACTTCATCGGCAAGGCGTTCTCGATCGGTAAAAAAGCCTGAATCGCGAGTGCGAAGGCTCAACGCTTTACTCCTTGCAGAGTCGAGCGACGCGGTGTGTTTCGCACACTGTAAAGCCTCGACTCCTCATAAGACAGACACGACTGAGATGCTTCGACAGGCTCAGCATGACATACTATAGGGAGCGGCGCAGCGCTTGTGTCACTGCTTGCCCCGCAGAAGTCTGAAGATTGATAAATGACCACTGATGACTGATGGCTCTCTTTCGAGTCCGGCTGCGTTCGCGTGTCAGGGAGTGAGCCGGTAGTAGTTGTCGGGATTGTACAGGTAGTAGCAATCCACCGGATCGAGGCGCGGGAGCAAGACATACCGGCGACCGTTGGAGTCGACGCGTTCCTGCAGCGCGGGTTGGTTGTCGCCGTGGGCCGGTGGAGGCGAGCCGGGCGGCGCGGATGGGGCGTCGGGATTCTTGTCGTACGATTCTTCCCGAACCGTTTCGGCGATTTCGTCCACCCACTTCAGCTTGCGCGCGCCATCGCCGAACTCCCGCCAATCGCCGGTGCTGCGATTCTGATACATGCGTTTGATGAAGTCATCCAGGCTGACACCCATTTTGGCGGCGACTGGCGCAGCGAGGCGTTTCCACCATTCTTCGAGTTCTTTGAGATTTTCCTTCTGCTCGGTCAGATTTCCGTAGGAGCCGGTAAGGATTTGGTGGTGTAGAATAACTGCGTTCGGGTAGGCGAACGATCTTTTCGACAGCGTGGTGATGCCGGCGGCCATGCTGGCCGCGAACGATTTCACGACGACGTAGACCGGGGCGGCGCTGCCGTCCATCGCTTTGAGGATCTTGTAACCGGCCATGACCGAGCCGCCCGGTGACTGGTCAATCACAATGAAAATTGGGAACTCCTGGCTCTGGTTGTTGAAGTAATCGATGCGCTCCGTGATGTAATCCGCCGTGTCCATCCAGATGGGGCCGTTCAGGGCAATCCGGCGGTCGCTGATCGTCAGCACGCCGTCCTTGAACGGTTCCTTGCTGTACTGAATGTCGCGGTTGACACGGTTCTTCCACATGTCGCGCTTCACGCGCAGATCGAGGTCGTTGTTCAGCTTGGCCGACTGCAATTCAAACTCCGAACGCTGCGTCTGCAGCTCGACCGTGCGCACCTTCAATTCCTGCTCGCGCTGGGCCAATTCCCGGTTCTTGTCGGCGAGTTCCGCGGCGGCGAGGTCGTTGGCCAATCGCATCTTCTCCAGCTTTTCCCGGTCAGCCGCCAATTCGTCATCGACCCGCGCCTTGCGCTCCGCTTCCTTGAGCGCGGCGCGCTTGGTGAGCAGGTCGGCCTGTTTGGTGAGTTTGTCGATCTCGGCCTGGAGCGCGGCGACTTCGGCTTGAAGTTTCTGCTGGGCCAGGCCGTTTTGGAGTTCGAGCCGCTGCTTCTCGGCGGTGAGCCTGGCGAGTTCCTTGCGCAACTGCTGTTCGGCAATGCTGTTTTCGAGGGTCAACTGCTCCTGTTGCTTCTTCAATTCCGGGAATGCGCTGTTCGTTTCCGTCTCTCCGACGGCTCGCAACGACAACCCGATGCTCAGGAGCGCAACACCGGCACACGCGATCAGTTTACGATGATGTATTCTCATTTGGCCACCAATCTTCCTGGGGACTGCCCATTGCTGCGTATCATAACGCTGGTTTATCGGCGCCGGCAAACGGAATCCGGCGGCAGAGTGACGGGCGGGCGTATCTGAGCACCACCACCGTAACCCACCGAACACCGAACGTACTGGTGTTGTGCGAGGTAGGGCGCGACCGCCCGCCTGCAACGGCGCATTGGCGGGCAGGCCGGGCGCGCCGCGTTTTTCGGGGACGGGCAGCCCAGCGGTCTGCCCCGCCTGCAACGCTGGTAGCACTGCGGGCAGGCCCTACCTACAGCCCTGCAAAACGCCCGAGGCTGGCTATGAGTGGTAGTGTCGAGTTGCGCCCGTTCTGTGACCGCGGCGGTTTTTCTGGTTGATTTTCGGGTGAGGCGCTCGCAGAATCGGCGGTGTTCACTAAGAGCGCCTGCAAAACCTGTAGTCGCAGGCTTTATGCCTGCGTTTTACGCACCCATAAAGGGTGCGGCTACCATGCAACACCAGTTTTGTTAGTGGCTCTAAGGAGAGAGTTTATGGTTTTAGCAATCTTGATGGTGGTGGGAGCAGGGATTTTCCGATTGGCGGCGCATGAGTGTGGATGGTGGAACATTGCGCCGTTGGCTGCCATGGCCCTGCTTGGCGGCATGTATTTTGGGAGGCGCTACGCGCTGTGGATACCGCTGACGGTGTTGGCCGTGACCGACCTGGCGTTGAACGCGCAGATGCATTACCCGCTGCTGTACTGGCCGCGGCTGATTGATTACGGCGCGTTTGTGCTGATCGGCCTGATGGGAATGTGGAGCCGGACGCGGCGACCGGTTGCGAAAATCGGTTGTGCGGCGGCCACACCGTTCTTGTTTTATCTCGTCAGCAACTTCGGCGTCTGGCTTTTTGGATTGAATCTGGCGAACCAGCCGTACCTGAAAACGCTGGCCGGCTTGACGGAGTGCTACGCGGCCGGATTGCCATTTCTGCGCGGCACGATCGTTGGTGACTGGACGTTCATGGCCGTGTTCGTTGTGACCGTCGTGTTGGTTCGCCACGCAGCCCACGCGCGGCTCAACTGGCTGGTGGCCGAAGCGCGAGCTTGAGTGAAATGTCACACCGAATACCTGTGGTTCAACACCAAGAACCACCGCGAGTACATCTGGGCGTTACAGAAGGCAGAGGGGCTGACCCCTTCGACGCATTGGTGCAATAAGCAGGCTAACCCGGCAGACTGAGTTGGTCGATGTAGCGGGATTCGACACAATCGTGCGCGTAAAGGAGTTCCATTCGTGAAGGAAACACCAAAGAACTCGCCCAGTCCGTTGCCGGCAATTGAGATCGCCCGCAAAGCCAAGCTGCTGCCCATTCAGAAAGTCGCGCAGAAGCTGGGCATCGGCGGGGACGGCCTCGAACTATACGGCAAACTAAAAGCGAAAATCTCGCAGGATTTTTGCCACCGACTCAAAGACAAGCCGTTCGGCAAGCTGGTGCTGGTCACAGCGATTACGCCGACTCCCGCCGGCGAAGGCAAGACCACCACAAGCATCGGCCTGTGCGACGCGCTGAACCGGATCGGTAAACGCGCCACCGTGTGTTTGCGCGAGCCGTCGGTCGGCCCGTGTTTCGGCGTGAAAGGCGGCGGCACCGGCGGCGGTCGGGCGCAGGTTGCACCCATGGAGGAGATCAACCTCCACTTCACCGGCGACTTCCACGTCACCACTTCGTCTCACAACCTTCTGGCAGCGATGCTGGACAACCATCTTTATCACGGCAACCAACTCGGGATCGATGTCGGCAACATCATTTGGAAGCGTGTGCTGGACATGAACGATCGTTCGCTTCGCCGGGTCATGATCGGTCTGAACGGCACGAGTAACCCGGCCCCCCGCGAATCCGGTTTCGATATCACAGCGGCTTCCGAGGTAATGGCGACCTTTTGCTTTTCCGAATCGTTGCCCGAACTCCGCGAGCGGCTCGGCCGAATCATTGTGGCTTACACGCGCGACGGCAAACCGGTCACCGTCGGCGACCTCAAAGCGCAAGGTCCCATGACCGTTCTGATGCACGATTCGCTCAAGCCCAACATCGTGCAGACGCTGGAGAACAATCCGGCCCTGATCCACGGTGGCCCGTTCGGGAATATCGCGCACGGCTGCAACAGCGTCGTCGCCACCAAACTGGCGATGCGCTCGTCGGAATACACAATCACGGAAGCGGGTTTTGGCGCGGACCTCGGCGCGGAGAAATTCCTGAACATCAAATGCCGAAAGGCGGGTCTTCGTCCCGACGCCGTCGTGCTCGTCGCCAGCATCCGGGCGCTCAAGTATCACGGCTCGACCATGAAACCTGGTGAATTGTCCAAGCCAAACTTCGCCGCTTTGGAGAAAGGCATGGCCAATCTCACAAAGCACGTCGAGAACCTTCAGAAGTTCGGCCTGCCGATCGTCGTGGCTGTCAACACGTTTGCCGCTGACACCGAAGAGGAATGGCGTTACGTGCAGGAACAGTGCGCCCACCGGAACGTGCCGGTGGCCCGGACCGACCATTTCAGCCGTGGCGGCGCGGGGGCTGAAGACCTGGCGCGCGTCGTCATGCAGACCATTGAGACCGGCAAGAACAATTTCCGGTTTCTGTATCCCGATGACATGCCGTTATGGGAGAAGATCGGCGTCATCGCGCGTGAGATTTACGGCGCAGACGGCACGCATGCGGATGCCAAAGTGTTGGGTAAACTTCGGGATTACGAGAACTCCGGTTACGGACATTTGCCGATTTGCATGGCGAAGACCCAGTTCTCGCTTTCCCACGATCCACATCTGCGCGGCCGTCCGCAAGGTTTCACCGTGCCCGTGCGTGACGTCAAACTCAGCGCCGGCCCGGGGTTCGTGGTGGCGTACACCGGCGACATCATGACTATGCCCGGCCTGCCCAAAGTGCCTGCCGCCGAGGCAATGGACATCGATGCCAATGGCGAGACCGTCGGACTGTTTTAGCCAGCAAGAGAGCGGATCGCCGCGATATGACATGCATTCGTCTTGTCGGTAAACCGGTGGACGACTACAATGCGATCATCTCGCGAAGGCGGGATGAAGAAATGGGAGAGCACGAATGCAGGCAGCCATGACATTCTCCGAGGCGTTGGCAAGTGACCGGACGTTGTTGGCGGACGGCGCGACCGGAACCATCCTGCAAGCTGTGGGGTTGCCCGTTGGTGAAGCGCCCGAACGCTGGACACGGGATCAGCCCAAGGCGATTCGTGGATCTGGCGCGCCAGTACGCGGCGGCCACACCGTTCTTGTCTTATCTCATCAGCAACTTCGGCGTCTGGCTTTTTGGATTGAACCTGGCGAACCAGCCGTACCCGAAAACGTTGGCCGGCTTGACGGAGTGCTACGCGGCCGGATTGCCATTTCTGCGCGGCACAATCGTTGGTGACTGGACGTTCATGGCCGTGTTCGTTGTGACCGTCGTGTTGGTTCGCCACGCAGCTCACGCGCGGCTCAACTGGCTGGTGGCCGAAGCGCGAGCTTGAGTGAAATGTCACACCGAATACCTCTGGTTCAACACCAAGAACCACCGCGAGTATATCTGGGCAATTACAGAAGGCAGAGATGCGACCACCTCATCGGGAAGTACGTTCGATGCGGGTGGACATGGGTGCGGGGTGGGTTGGCTCAGGCGTGCGACCCAACAAAAAGAGCCATCCGCACGGATGGCTCGATCTGTTTGTCAGTCGGTTTGCCAGGTTGGCCTATGCCGCCAGTCTTCGCTTTCGCGAAGCGTAGAGCAGCAGGCTGATAGAACCCATCGCCAACAGCGCGAGGCTGGAAGGCTCGGGAATGCATATTGTGTCTACCACTACCTCACCTAGGTTATAGGAACCCGTTATAATCACATCCTCATACTGCGGGTTGTACGTCAACTGAGTATCATAGACAGATTGAAACCAACCACCATTTCCCTCTGAGTAGGTAGTGAAAGGTGCCGATGCAATGCCGTTCACCATGACGACAGGTGCCGCGTTGGTGCCATTCGGCTCCCATGTAATCTGCGTCCACACCTCCTTGGTCTTCGTGTTATCAAACGGAGTGTTGGGGATACCCAGGTCCATAGAAGAACTGGGACCGCCGAGGGCCCAGACACCACTGTGGTTGTCGTAAAATTGGTACCAAGTATTTCCGGTGCCGGTAATCGTTGCCTGTGGCGTCCCATTGGGGTTGAAGAGAGCCACGTCCGGCGCCGAGGGATTGGCACTGGTCGAGAAAGTCCAATCCTGGAAGGTTGTATTGGGCTGGCCCCTCTGCCACGGAGGCTGATAAATGTCATCTGCCCTCACACTGGCCGCAATTAGAAGAACTGCCGCCGCCATACCAAGCGTGAATTTAACCAAGTTTTTCATCGCCTATTCTCCCCTCGTATGTATAACATTTCGTCCGCCCACCTCGCTCGTGGGCTTACTTACGTCTCCAGTGTCCAATCATACAGAAGCGGCTATTTTATGCAAGACTTTTTTTACTTTTTTGCGGGCCTACCGCTTCCCCAACACCACCAAGCGCTTCTGAATGTTTCCGAAGTCCAAAATGCCCCCAAACCGCCGCAAAACGAGGGTGATGCGGTTACAAGGCGGAAACATTGCGCTTTCTTGGAGGGGTTGAAACGGCCCTAGAACAGTCATCCGGCTAGCCCGACTTTCTCATTTTTTTGTTGGGCGGGCGCCCGCAGAAGATTTTTTGGCATAGTTCCTTAACAAACTTGCAAGTCGAGCCGTTCTCAGGGCTTTTGTGAATGAACAGGACGGCGGGGTCAAATTTCTGTTTTCTGGAATCGCCTACAAGTACGCCGTGCGACTGCTGTAGATTTCACCACAAACAGTCATTCGCCGATGATCTTCACGAGCACGCGCTTGCGGCGCTTGCCGTCGAATTCGCCGTAGAAAATCTGTTCCCACGGGCCGAAGTCGAGTTTCCCATCGGTCACTGCCACGACCACTTCGCGGCCCATAACGGTGCGTTTGAGGTGCGCGTCGGCGTTGTCTTCACCCACGTTGTGAGCGTACTGGGAATGGGGTTTCTCCGGCGCCAGTTTCTCCAGCCACCGCTCGAAGTCTTGGTGCAAGCCGGACTCGTTGTCGTTGATGAACACACTCGCGCTAATGTGCATCGCATTGCACAAGAGAAGTCCGTTCTGGACGCCGCTTTCGTCCAAGCATCGTTCCACCTCCGGGGTGATGTTCACGAAGGCGCGTCGGGAGGGGATATTGAACCACAATTCTTTCCGGTAGCTTTTCATGGCGCAATCGTAAGGGGATCGCGCCCTACCGTCAATTGCGCTTGAGGGTGTGATTAAAAGTGGCGGTCACCGGATCGATCAACGGCCCCTCACCTTGATCCTCTCCCCGCAAGCGGGGAGAGGAAATCCCCTCTCCCTTCGCTGGCGAAGGGAGAGGGTCAGGGTGAGGGTTGTGGCTGCTGCTGCCCAGACGGTTGACCGCCAGAAATAATCGCACCCCGTACGTTGTCTCCGGCTTGAAGTTTTCGGAGTTGTGAGGTAGTGCTGGTAACAAGCGAAGTGAAGAGGCTACTCCCAAACGACAGAGATGCTTCGACAAGCTCAGCATGACAAGCAAAGGAGCTACGTGAAGATCACTAACATCCAGCAAATTCCGGCCGACCCCGTCGAAATGGACGGCGCGAAGGATTGCCGGATCCAACTCGCTATCACAGCGCGGGACGGAGCGCCGAACTTCGCCATGCGCGTTTTTGAGATCGCGCCCGGCGGACACACGCCGCTGCACCGTCATCCTTACGAACATGAAATCTACGTGATGGAAGGCCAGGGAACGGTCTGGCGCGACGGCAAAGAAGTGCTGATCAAACCCGGCGACGTTCTCTACATTCCGGCGGACGAACAACACCAGTTCAGGAACGCGGCGGGGAAATCGTTCAAGTTCATGTGCCTGATTCCGGCGAAGTTTCAGAAATGCTGAAGGGGTCAAGAGCGTTAAAACTGTTAGAACCGTTAAAGTCGTTAAAAGGTTGCACAAACCCCTGCGATGGCCGACTGCTCTTTTAACAGTTTTAACGATTTTCCGGTTTTAACGTGATCATGCGAAGGTTGACAAAAATCTACAGGCGCACGGGCGACGACGGCACGACGGGACTTGTCGGCGGGAAACGCGTCAGCAAGGATGCGTTGCGCATCTGGGCATGCGGCACCGTGGACGAATTGAATTCCTCCATCGGCTTGGCGCGCGCATTCAACGCAGAAGAGAAATCGCCGACAAGCCGGAGAATCGACAAGGTATCGGCCCGCGTTCAGAATGAACTGTTCGATCTGGGAGCCGAACTCGCCACATTGCCCGAAGATTTCCATAAAGGTATGCCGCGCGTCAGCCGATCCCATGTGGCGGCACTCGAGAAGCTCATGGACACGTTGAATGCCGAGCTTGGGCCGCTCAAGGAGTTCATTCTGCCGGGCGGTTGCACGACCGCCGCCGCGTTACACCAAGCCCGGACGATCTGTCGCCGAGCCGAACGATTGTGCGTGCGGCTGGCCCGGGGCGAGAAGATCGGAGAATTTGTCGTGCCTTACCTGAATCGTCTGAGCGATGCGTTGTTCGTCTTGGCTCGGTGTGCGAACAAGGCGCGCGGCGTGAAGGAAACGTTCTGGCAAAAGTGACGAGCGCCAGCTCGTCATTCTGATCCCGCCGATGCGGGAGAAGAATCTCGCGCCCTTATCCGCTCGCCAGCGTCTCGCCAAAGCGCGCGCCGAGAGCGGTGAAGACGATCTCCGCGATTTGCGCGACGTTGAACCGCGAGTTGTTGATGATTACGTCGTGGTAGTGGACGGTGCGGGGGTCTTGAATGAAGAACGTCTGAACGAATTTCTCCCGTTCTTTTTGAAACTGATCGACCACCTTCTCCGCGTCCCGATCGGAGAGTTGCTGGACGTCAGCGACACGGTGGATGCGCCACGCCCGCGGCGCCACCAAGCGGACGTGGAGGCCGGTTTTTAAGTCCTGCGTGACGAGATAACTTCCCCGGCCCACCAGCACGGCATGTCCGTGTGTGGCGAGGGATCGCACCACCTGGCAAATCTTCCGAAACACCAGAGACTCATCCACCTTGCGGTTGAGGATGGAATCGAACAACTCACTCATCTCGCTGCGCCGGTGGCCGTCAATAGACTCGACGATCGCGCGGCCCAGATGCATTTCCTGCGCGACGATGTCTATGACCTGTCGGTCGTACGCCACCCAGGGATGCTCGGGCCGGCAGCGTTCATTCAGGAGATGAACCAATTGCTGCGCGAGGGGCAATGCCTCGCAGCCGAATTCGCGCGAGATGGTAATGAATGGGAATTTCTCCAGTGGTCGCAGTCCGCTGACCGCCTTGATTTTTTCCCACGCGTGCACGTGCGCCGCAATTCGCGCATCGACGCTCGGCTCAACCCACGCGCGCGTGATCTTGCTCATCGCTCCTCGACTTTAATATACGACGCGACCTTCAACCGCGCCAGCGCGCGCTGCAATGCCGCTTGGGCCCGCGCCGCGTCAATCGCTGGATTCCTCATGGCCAGCCGCTCTTCCGCGCGCTGTTTCGCCTGTTCCGCGCGGTCTACGTCAATTTCCTCGGGTCGCTCGGCGCTCCGCGTCAGCACCGTCGTGCGATCCTTCTGCACGACGAGAAACCCGCCACCAACAGCGACGCACTTGTCCTTCTCGTCTGGTGTGCGAATCCGCAGCGGGCCCGGTTTGAGCGCAAACACGTACTGGGCGTGATTCGGCAGAATCTCAAACACGCCCTCCTGCCCCGGCGCGATAACAAACCACGCCTCTTCGCGCAGGAACAGTTGCTGCAGAGTCAGGATTTCGAAGGTGAATGTCTTGTCACTCACGGCACGTTGAAATCGTTAAAGAGGTTAAAACCGTTAAAAGCTCCCATCGTTAGCTAAAGGTGCAGTCACGCTCCTTTTAACCGTTTTAACGGTTTTTCCGGTTTTAACGCTTTTCATCCTTTCATCTTCTCCGCCTTCGCGCGCGCTTCCTCGATCGGGCCGACCATGTAGAACGCCTGCTCGGGCAGATCATCGTGTTTGCCCTCCAGGATTTCCTTGAAGCTGCGCACGGTATCGGGGAGGCGGACGTATTTCCCGGGAATTCCCGTGAACTGCTCGGCTACGAAATTGGGCTGGGAGAGAAACCGCTGAATCTTGCGCGCCCGCGCAACGGTCAGTTTGTCCTCCTCGCTGAGTTCCTCCATCCCCAAGATCGCGATGATGTCCTGCAGGTCCTTGTACCGCTGCAGCACCTGCTGCGTGCCGCGGGCCACGCGGTAATGTTCTTCGCCAACGATGAGCGGATCGAGAATGCGCGAGGTCGAGCCCAGCGGATCGACGGCCGGATAGATGCCGAGTTCCATGATCTGACGCGAAAGCACGATCGAACCGTCGAGGTGCGTAAACGTCGTTGCCGGCGCAGGGTCGGTGATGTCGTCGGCCGGGACGTACACGGCTTGGACCGACGTGATCGATCCGCGCCTGATCGAGGTGATACGCTCCTGCAGCTCGCCCATTTCAGTTCCGAGCGTCGGCTGGTAACCAACGGCGCTCGGCATGCGGCCCAGCAGCGCCGAGACTTCCGAGCCCGCCTGCACGAAGCGGAAAATGTTGTCGATGAACAGCAATACATCCTTGCCTTCGAAATCGCGGAAGTATTCGGCTTCGACGAGCGCCGACAGTGCCACGCGCAGTCGCGCACCGGGCGGCTCGTTCATCTGGCCGAACACCATCACCGTGTTGGCGATGACGCCCGACTCGGTCATTTCCAGATAGAGGTCGTTGCCTTCGCGGGTGCGCTCGCCGACGCCGCCGAACACGGAGTAACCGCTGTGCTCCTTGGCGATGTTGCGGATCAACTCCATGATGAGCACGGTCTTGCCAACGCCGGCGCCGCCGAAGAATCCGATCTTGCCGCCTTTGGCGAACGGCGCGAGCAGGTCGATGGACTTCAGTCCTGTTTCGAACTGTTTCGTCGCGGGCACTTGTTCCTCAAATGGCGGCGGCTGCCGGTGAATCGGCAGCATGTGCGTGTGATCCACAGGGCCCTTGCCGTCGATCGGGTTGCCGAGCAGATCGAACACGCGGCCCAGCGCCGCCGGGCCGACGGGCACGGTGATCGGCGCGCCCGTATCGATGGCTTCCATGCCGCGCACCAAACCCTGCGTGGCCGACATGGCGACCGTGCGCACGATCTTGTCCGCGAGATGCTCGGCGACTTCACATGTCAAGTCGATGTGGCGCGCCGCATCCTCGATCTTGATGGCCTGATTGATCGGCGGCAGTTCTTCAGTGAAAAACTCAATGTCCACCACAGGCCCAATGACCTGGGCGACCTTGCCTTTGCGGTTTGTATTCGTGCTCATGAGACCTCCGTTAAAACCGTTGAAGTCGTTAAAACTGTTAAAAGGTGTCTTGGTCGTCAGTGATGTACGCGCCCGCCGTTTCCCGCAACACAGCCGGCATGGTCTCCTTGCGCTGTTTCAAGTAGCGGATGTAGGCGTTCAACAACGCCCGCACACGCCCGATCTCATTCTCGACCGCCTTGACCTCTGTTTCCGACAGATACCGCTCATCTGCGCACAATGTCACGTCATCGAGCAATTCTTCGAGCGAACCCCTTGCCTGCCGGAGAAACTGAATGTTTTCCTGATAGTGAAACCGTCCATGACCTTCAGCAATGTTGTTTGTCAGCGATAACGCCGCCCGCCGCATCTGGGAAACGGCGTTGTACTTCTCGTGGTCGGGCAACTGCTTGGTAGCCGCGTAAATCCTCATCCGAAGCTCCCGTGCCGCCTTCCACACATCCAAGTCTTGGAACGTCTTAAATGCTTCCTGACTCACAAAGGCCTTCTAACGGTTTTATCGGTTCTAACGATTTTAACGTCTTCCCGTTTTTCAATGTCCGTGTTCCAGCGCTTCGGCGCCGGACACGACCTCCAAAATCTGCATGGTGATCGAGGTCTGGCGGACGCGGTTGTACTCGCGCGTCAGCGCGTCGATCATGTCGGAGGCGCTGTCGGTTGCCGATTTCATGGCGAGCATGCGCGCCGCTTGCTCGCTGGCCAGCGATTCCACCAACGCCCGGTAAACTGCGACCTCGACGTACTGCGGCAGCAACGTGTTCAGCAGCATCTCCGCCTCCGGCTCAAACTGGTAGGAAGCGCGCTCGCGTTTCATCTCCGCCGACGGCGCTTCGAGCGGCAGCAACTGCGTGACGGTAGGCCCGGACTTGATGACGCTGATGAACCGCGAGTACGCCAGAAAGATTTGGTCGTACTTGCCTGCACCGTAATCGATCATGATCTGTTTGCTGATCGCACCCAACTCCTCGAGCCGCACCTCGCGCGATGGCTGCGGGAAATGTTTATCGATCGTCACGCCACGCGCTCGAAAGTAGTCGCGGCCCTTTTTCCCGACGGTGATAAGTGACACCTCGGCGGTCTGCGACGCGATGAAGTTGCTCGCTTCCCGAATCATCGTCGCATTGAGAGCGCCCGCCAAACCTCGATCCGACGTGACCAGCACCAAGCCGATCCTATTCACCTCGCGCTTCACCAGCAACGGATGCCGCATGCCGGCGCCGCCCGCTTGCACGTCCTGCAGAATCTCGCCCAACCGTTCCGCGCAGGGCCGCGCGGATTCCGCCTTGGCCTGGGCGCGTCGCAGGCGCGCCGCGGCGATCATGTTCATCGCGCGGGTCACCTGCTTGATGTTTTTCACGCCGCGGATGCGGCGGCGGATTTCGCGGGTACTGGCCATGGGAGCTTAACGTGTTGCGAACAGGGCTTTGAATTCCTCGGCAGCCTTCTTCAGTTGCGCCACGATCTCGTCGGTCAATTCCTTCCTGTCACGGATGGCCTTGCCGACCTGCGGATATTTGTTGCGCATGAAGGCATAAAACTCCATTTCGAAGCGCCGAATTGAATCCACCGGCAGATCGTCGAGGTAGCCGTTAGTGCCGACCCAAATGAGCATGGTCTGTTCTTCAGCGGGAATCGGCTGGTACTGCGGCTGCTTGAGCAGTTCGACCATGCGTTGGCCGCGATCCAATTGCGACCTGGTCGCTTTGTCCAGATCGCTGGAGAGCTGGGCGAATGCCGCGAGTTCGCGGTACTGCGCGAGGTCGAGGCGGAGACGGCCCGCGATCTTCTTCATGGCTTTCGTCTGCGCATTGCCGCCGACGCGGCTGACCGACAAACCGACGGATACAGCGGGACGAATCCCCGCGTAGAACAAGTCGGATTCAAGATAGATCTGGCCGTCGGTGATGCTGATGACGTTTGTCGGGATATAGGCCGAGTAATCGCCTTCCTGCGTCTCGATGATCGGCAACGCGGTGAGCGAGCCGCCGCCCTTCGGATAAACCGGGTTCTGCTGGGGCGCTTTGTCGTTCAGTTTCGCTGCGCGCTCCAGCAAGCGTGAGTGGAGGTTGAAAATATCGCCTGGAAACGCTTCGCGGCCGGGCGGACGCCGCAGCAGGAGTGAAACCTGACGATACGCTTGCGCGTGCTTGGACAAGTCATCGTAAATAACCAGCGCGTGCTTGCCGTGGTCACGGAAGTGTTCGCCCATCGCGCAGCCTGCGTACGGCGCGACGAATTGCATCGGCGCTGGATCGCTGGCGGTGGCGCTGACGACGATCGTGTAGTCCATTGCGCCATATTTCTCGAGCGTCTCAACGACGCTGACGACGGTTGATTGCTTTTGACCGACCGCGACGTAAATGCAAATCACGTCGCCGCCTTTTTGGTTGATAATCGTGTCGATGCAAACAGCAGTCTTGCCGGTCTGGCGGTCGCCGATGATCAATTCGCGTTGGCCGCGGCCGATGGGAATCATCGAGTCGATGGCTTTGAGGCCGGTTTGCAGCGGCTCTTTCACAGGCTGGCGTTCGATGACGCTGGGAGCGCGGCCTTCGATGGGACGCCAGGCCTTGGTGTTGATCGGGCCTTTGCCGTCGATGGGCTGGCCGATGGCGTTGACGACGCGGCCTAGGAGTTCCTCGCCGACGGGCACGGACAGCACGCGGCCGGTGCGTTTGACGAGATCGCCCTCGGCAATCTGCGTGAAGTCGCCGAGAATCATCGCGCCGACTTGTTCCTGCTCGAGGTTCAGCGCCATGCCGTAGATGCCGTGGGGAAATTCCAACATTTCTTCGGCCATGCAGTTGGGCAAACCATTGATGCGGGCAATGCCGTCGCCACAGTCGATCACTTCGCCGACTTCTTCGACGCTGACCTCGGACTTGTACTGGCTGACGCTCCGGTGCAGCACGTCGGAGATTTGTTTCGGATCGAATGAAAGTGTTTCTGGCATATGCCTTTCCATTCCAAACTTCCCACTACGCTGTCACCCTGAGCTTGCCCCGAAAGCTTTCGGGGCGGGCGAATGGTCTCTCACCGTAACAACGGAGACTTGCCCGCCTGCGGCGGGTAAACTTCGCTTCGCTCAGAATGACATGAGAAGACGAATGACTCATTTTGAAATTTGCTCGTGAATTTGTTCCAGTTTGCGGCGCAGGCTGCCGTCGAGAACTTGCTCGCCGACCTTTATGATCGCGCCGCCGAGAATCGATGGATCAACCTTCTGAAAAAGCTGCACGTTCTTGCCCGTGAGGCGCGACAGTTCGGCGGACAGCTTGGCCAGCATGGCGTCGTCGAGCTTGATGGCCGTGATGACTTCGCCGCTGACTCTTTGCCGTGCGGCTGCAGCGAGGGTGACAAATTCCTCAATGATATGCGGCAACCGGCTCGTGCGGTCGGTGTCGCTGATGGTCAGCAGTGCGTTCAGCACGAGCGGATGCACGCGGCCCTGAAACAGTTCCGTGAGCGCCTGTCGTTTGCCTTCGCGTTTGATGTTTGGGTCTTTGAGGAATTCCAACAACGCGGGATTGCCCTTGAGCAATTCGCGCAGGCGGAACATCTCCTCTTCGACGCGCGCGGTGACGGCTTCGGCCTGGGCCAGTTCGAGCAGCGCCCGCGCGTAACCGGTGTTGATCGGGTCGTGAGCCATCGCGGACTAAACCTTCTGGATTTTGGCGAAGTCTTTGATGAGGTTTTCGACGAGCTGGCGGTGCGTCGCTTCGTTGACCTCTTTCTCGATGACCTTGGAAGCAATCTGCACGGAGAGGCTCGCGACGGTGTCCTTGAGTTCCTGGATTCCCTTCTCCTTTTGGCGCTGGAGTTCCTCCTGCGACCGTTGGAGCACCGCGCTCGCCTCGGCATTGGCTTTCTCGACGACTTCCTTGCGGACGTTTTCGCCAAGCCCGCGCGCTTCCTCGATGATTCTGTTGGCTTCGCTGCGCGCTTCGGCGAGTTGCTTCTGGTAATCGTCCATCAGCTTCTTCGCATCGGCCCGTTGCTTCTCGGCTTCCTCGATGGATTTCTTGATCGTCTCGCTGCGCCGGTCGAGCGCTTGGGCGATGGGCTTGAACGCGAACTTGGCCAACAGCGCGAGCAGCACGACGAAGGCGACCAGCGTCCAGATTTGCAGGCCCCAATCCGTCGGCGGGATCTGGCTGCCTTCGCCGGGGGGTGGAGCCGCTTCCTCCGCCCAAGCCGCGACACCGGTGATTGCGACCCAGCTCAACGCGGCGATGAACGCGTGAATGAAGCGATGAAGCGTCCTCATTGGATCGTTACTTCGCGGCGAGCAAGATGAACGTGATGAGCAGGGCGTACAACGCTTGGGCTTCCACGAGGGCGAAACCCGTGAACATCAGGCGCTGCACCAGGGGCAACGCTTCGGGCTGACGCGCGGCGGACTCGATGCTCTTGCCGAAAATCACCCCAATGCCGACGCCCGATCCCAGAGTGCCAAGGCCCACAGCCAGGCCAGCGCCCAATTTGGCCAGCGCTGCGGTGCTGACGATTTGCGCTGCTTGCGTTACTGTATTTGTGTCCATGCCGTTTTCTCCGAGTGTTTAATTCCTCTAGTGTGACTCTTCCAGTGCTTCGCCCAGATACAGTGCGGTCAACAAGGCGAAAATAAAGGCCTGAATGAAGGCCACGAAAATCTCAAAGGCATCCATGACGATCACGACCACCAGTGGAGCGGGTGACATCATTTTCCAAACGATGCCGTGTTTCAGCATCCACGTGACGCCGACCAATTCGCCCGTCAACAGCACGAGAATAATCTGGTGGCCGGCAGTCATGTTGGCGAACAAGCGGATCGCCAGCGAAAACGGCCGCGCAAAAATGCCGATCAACTCGATAAACGGCATCAACGTGAAACGCAGCCAGGCAGGCGCGCTCTTTGGAAAGAGCAACCCCAGGTAATATTTCGGCCCGTGCTGCTTGATGGCCATCACCTGCACGATTAGAAACACCAGGACCGCCATCGTCGCCGTGACGTTCAGGTTACTCGTCGCTGCGCGGAAGTAACCGGGAACCGGCACCAAGCCGAGAAGGTTGCTGAACAGGATGAAGAAAAACACGGAGGCGACAAACGGAAACCATTTCGCCCCATGATCGCCCATGAACGCGTCCGAAATGTTTTCGCGCACGAAATCCAGCAGGGCCTCCACAAGATTCGGGAAACGTCCGTCACCGGTCAGGCGGAGGGACCACGCCGCGCCTGCCAGAAACAGGAACGTCAAAACGGCAGCCACCCACAACATCACGACAAAATTTGTGACGCTCAGGTTGATGCCGAACCACTGAATCGGCATATGAACAATGACATGAGACTCGCCCATAACGAACTCGCTTCTCGATTCACTTTTTCGGGAGAATTAACTGCTTCAACTGAACCAAGAGCGGCATAGTATAGGTAACGGCCAAAGCACCCGTCAACCAGTATTTGTCAGCCTCAGTAAATCTGAATGCCAACCACCACGCTACGACCAAAAACATCAGCCGTCCCACCGCGCCAGGGACCAAAACGGTCACGCCTTTCGGCTGCACCGTCCTGTTCTTCCGGCGCAATTCGTAGATTTGCAGCGCAGCGTTCGCGCCGCCAATCAGCGCGCCAAGCACAATGCCGATAATCGCCGGCCTATCAAGGTTCATCGCGGCTTGTCCCCGTCATCACGTAAGGCGCGGTAAACGGAGACGAACCCCGCTGCCGAGCCGAGAAGAAAGAACACGGTCAGAAACACCGGCGACCAGCCCGTGAGTTTGTCCAGCCACCAGCCGATGCCGGCACCGACAAACGTCGCCGCCACCATCTGCGAGCCGATGCCCATGTAACCCCACGCCCCGCGCATCCTTTTCTCTGGGTTCATATCATCCATCAGGCAATACCTCCTATCACGAAGAGAGCGCGCCGCGCAACACCGCGCTCGCGCACTTCCGTGAATAACTTTGAACTCGGAACTTTGAACCGTGAACGATAAACTGGCCGCCATGCGCCGCGCCGTCATCGACATTGGCACGAATACCGTCAAGCTTCTCGTCGCCGATGTGCAGGATGGGAAGATTCTGCCCATCGTGTCGAGGGACCGAACAACGCGTTTGGGTGAAGGCGTCGGCGAATCGAAACGTTTGTCAGCCGCCGCCATCACGCGCACCGTCGAGGCGATCGGACATTTCGTCGCAGACGCGAAAGATCTTGGTGCGCTGGAGATCGTCGCCCTCACCACAAGCGCAGCCCGCGATGCGGTGAACGGCAACGAGTTCTTACAGGCGGTTCACAACCGGTGCGGACTGGAGGTTCAAGTCATCACGGGCGAGCGCGAAGCGGAATTGATTTTTCACGGCGTGTCGAGCGATCCCGAATGGTCAAACCAGCCGATTCTGGTGTTGGATGTAGGCGGTGGCAGCGCGGAGTTCATTCAAGGGGAGCGCGGCAACATCGAGCGTTTTCAGAGTCTGCCGCTCGGCGCGGTGCGTTTGACGGAGCAGTATGGCGAGGATTTCGCCGGCCTTGTGGGGTTCCTGCGCGAGACCCTGCACAAATCACTCGCCGTCTATAGTGTGCAGAACCGAAGGATGATCGGCACAGGCGGGACGATTACGACGCTGGCGCGGATCGAACGCGGGACGGTGGACCGGGTGTCAATCTCACAGGAAGAACTGCGGGCCTTGGTCGCAAGATTGAACTCACTGCCGCTTGCCGAGCGCAAGAAGGTTCCGGGGCTTCCGCCCGAGCGGGCCGACATCATTGTTGCGGGCGGCGCGGTGTTTCTGGTCGCAATGGAATTGCTGGGGGCATTTGAGTTGACCGTCAGTGTGCGCAACCTCCGTCACGGCGCGCTTCTTTCCGCGTGACCGTGGTAGGGACGGACCGCCGGGCCATCCGCCGCTCGATGAGGCACGGCGCGCCCGGCGGCCTGCTCGCGTGCCGTTTACGGAGTCGCGCCCTACCGGCGCCGAGCTGCAACGCCTGTTTTGACTCTTGTCTTCTGCGCTTTGACAGACCAAACTTGGCTGCTGAAATGCCATGGCGACGAACTCGACTACACCACGCTTGATGCAATGGTGGAGATGGTATCTGGAAGTCACGGGCGACCGCATTCTGGGCACAATCACAGTGCTGCGGGAGTTGGCGGCGTTTGCGGTGATCACGCTGGGGGTGACGCTGACAAAATTCAACCGATCCAAACGCGTCATTCATCCGCTGATCATGAACCAGATTTGGAAGGCGGGAGTGCGTTTGCTTCCGATGATGGGTTTTCTCGGCCTCGCGCTCGGGTTGGTGATCATTGGTCAAACCGTTGCCTTGCTGACGAAGGTCGGGGCGCAGGAATACATCGGGACGGTCATGGTGACAGTGGTCGTGCGTGAACTTGGCCCGCTGCTGACAGTCATCGTGGTGCTGGCGCGTTCCGGTACATCGAACGTGGTGGAACTGGGGACGTCGCGAGCGCTTGGGGAAGTCGAGGCGCTCGAATCATTGGGCATCGATCCCATTCATTATCTGGTAGTACCTCGTGTTTTGGCTTTGGCGGTGGCCGTGTTTTGTCTGACCACCTATCTGATTCTCATCGCGATTGGCAGCGGATATCTGTTCGCCTTCTTGCAGGATGTGCCGCTCACGCCGTCGGCGTATTTCGGTCAACTCGGCGACGCGTTGCGCTGGCAGGACTTCGTTTTGTTGTTGCTCAAGACCGCTGCGTTCGGGATTGTGATCGCGGTCGTGAATTGCTACCACGGCTTGGCGCGGCCGCTGCGCATCGAAGATGTCCCGCGCGTGACGGCGCGCGCGGTCGTGGAAAGCTTGATCGGGTGCGTGTTGATCGACGCGATCTTCTTGGTCGGTTACCTTTTCGTATGAGCAAGGAAGTCTCCATCGAACTGAGCGACGTGGACGTGCTGCAGGAGGATGGTTTCGCGGTGCTTCTGCGCGCCGTCAACTGGTGCATCGCCCCGGGCGACTTCTGGGTGGTGGGCGGCGGGCCTTCCAGCGGGAGAACTTCGCTGTTGGCAACCGCCGCAGGATTGAATCGGCACGGCGGCGGTACGCTTCGCATTTTCGGGCGGGATCTGGCGGAAGCCACCGAGGAGGAGCAGGTCGAATGGCGGCGGCGCATCGGGTTTGTGTTCGAAAACGGCGGGCGCTTGCTGCATCATCTGACGGTGGCGGCGAATCTGGCGTTGCCGATGGACTATCATCTGGAGTTGGAAGAGCAAATGGTGCGAAACAAACTGGAGGAGATGTTGGAACGGGCCGAGTTGGGCGCGTACGCGCACGCCACGCCGAGCCGGCTGAGTCTGCGGGCGCAGCAACGCGTCAGCCTGATGCGCGCGCTTGCCGTGCCCACGCAGGCGCTGTTCCTCGACAATCCGCTGCGCGGACTATCGGCGCGCGAGGAATGCTGGTGGCTGGACCTGCTCCGGGAACTGCGCGAGCATTACAAAACACCCTCACAAACGCCGCTGACCATCGTGGCCAGCAGCGACGATTTCCGTGGTTGGCTCGATCTCGCCAGCCACTTCGCGCTGATCCAGGGCAACCAACTCCACGTGTTGGGCGGACGCGAACAACTGCTCGCCAATAAGGACGCCGCCGTGCTTGAACTCGTGTGAGCGACAACCGGGGAGTGGACTGACATGGCTCTACAGGATTTGACTCCGCAATTGCGCACGCGCCTCCGTCGCGTGGAAAAAGTCGTCGGCCTGTTCATCACGCTGGCAACGCTGGTGTTGGTCAGCGGCTTTATCTACTACCTTTATCACACTGCCGAACGCAAGGGCTGGTTTGTCGCGAAGTGTCCGTACTTCACCTACGTCGCTTCTGCCGATGGACTCAAGGTCGGCGATTCTGTCGTGCTCATGGGCTTCAGCATCGGGCAAATCACTGTCATCGAGGCGCAGCCGCCGGGCTCCTACTACCACGTGTTCGTCGGCTTTGAAATCAAGCGTCCTTACTACGGCTACATCTGGTCGGATTCGATAGTCAGGATCGCCGCTGCCGATTTCCTGGGGCGACGCCAGATCGAGATCACGACAGGCGTGGCGGGCCGGCCCACCGCAAACGAAAAAAATGATCGCGTCTACGAGGTCCTGGACAAGGATCACTACGTGCTGCTGTCGAAAGCGCCCAAGGGCGTGTTCCTGCTTCCCGACGAGCAACCAGCCCTGACCGAACGCGCCGAGAAACTGGTCGGTCAGGTCGAAACGGCATTACCCAACATTCTCAGCCTTACCAATCAGGTGTACACGGCGCTCACGAATACCAGCGCGCTCATGGCCAATCTCAACCAGACGGTCGCCGATGTGCAACCCGTGCTCAGCAACGTCAACGTCATCACCGCCAACCTCCGCGACCCGCACGGCTCGCTCGGCGAATGGCTGATTCCGACCAACATCAACACGCAACTCAGCGGCACGCTCACCAGCGCCAACACCAACCTCGACCTGTTGGCTGCCAGCCTGAACCAGACCTTGCTGAACCTGGCCGACATCACCAGCAACCTCAACCATCAAGTCCAGGTCAACGACCACATGCTGGGTCAGATCTCCAGCCTCGTCGTGAACGCCGACAATCTGGTCCAGGGCCTGAAAAAACATTGGCTGTTACGCGGCATCTTCCAGAAGATGAACACCACGACCAACGCGACGCCCGCAAACGTCCAGCCTGCCCGGCCGGCAGACTTGCCGAAGTAGCCTGAAACGACCGCCCGTTGCCCCTCAACTTTCCCACTGCGGACTGCCTCAGACCGGATGGTTCGGTCGTCTCGTTTTTTGTCCGGGACCACTCCATCAATGGCTGCATGTCTTGCGATTGATCTCTCTAATTCGCCATTTTGATTCCCGCGAGCTTTACGGCGATGCGAACATCCTTTCCGCCGCTAACCTCCATCCGAACACCCCGGCCTTCCGGGTACTTGGGCGCGTCGTCAATGAGCTTCAAGACGGACACAGGCAGATCGCTCTGATGCGCGGCCTGAACGGCTTTCTCCCCGAAAGCGAAACTCACGCGGAAATGGCCCTCCAGAGGTTTCATGTACAAAATCGCTCGCTTCTTCTGCTTCAGACGCAGGGACCAGCCGTATTGTTTTCCGCTGAACACCCATTCCTCGGTCAGAGGAGCGAATTGCAGGGCGATGAGACGCCGCAGTTCATGCCAAAGGCTGCTCGTGGGACCGAGCGCATCGGCTAATTCGTCGTCCGCCGGTTTTCTCGTCTTCTCGTAAAATCCGCTGAAGGCCATTCCCGGCAAGGTTGATTCCTTCCAAACGACGTCAGGGACGCGGCGGAGCGGCGGTTCCTTGAGTGGAAGCGCCGGTGATGGACTCGTTGCGCAGCCATCTTCCGACCCTCGCCATATACTCGTCCGGAAACTCGTGTCCCGTATCCTTCATGATCTCGTACGACACATTCACCTTTATCAATTTGTACGCGTCTTGAAGAAGGTGGCTCTGCCTGCCCAATGGTCAATCCAATTGTCTAATGCCTGACCCCGTTCCCCTACCTTCCGACCATTTGCTCTCAGTTAGCTGGTGCTACATGGCTCCAACCATTTGGCTTATCCCTGATCCACACCCACCGTTGCACAACCGTCTTCTTGTTGAGGGTAAAGGTCCCGTCTCGCGTGGCTTCACACATAATCTTGTCGCCACTGGCAAGGTTCGATGTGTTCGGATAGCCGGTTAATAAAACTTGTACCCGAGATTTACTAAAAAGTAAATTTGAGCTTCCATCTGGAAATATTTGGAGAGTGCCCATCTGCGCGAACACAATCACACCTGCTGCAATTACGTTTTTGACATTGCCAGATAGGGGCACGCCATCTCGGGTGAATTGTTGCGCGTGTTGACTCGCTCGCACATCCGCATCTTGTTGCTCCTTGATCCTACGCAAGCGTTCCGCCTCAGCCTGCTGCGCCTGTAATTCTGCGGTATGATACTGCGCGGCCTTGTTCGGCTCATAACCGAATCGTTTCTGCAATTCCGGGCTTAGCTTCTCCAACGGAACCGAAGCGATACCATGCTCATGGCGGATACTGACAGCGTAAGGCGTGATCGTTTCGAAAGTGACATTGGAGTATGTCACTCCGTCAACGGCAATCATTAGGTTGGTTTCAGTGGCGAAGATTGGCGTTGATGCCAGGGCTAGTAACAACATCAAGAGCGTGCGCTTCATTTTGCCTCTCCCGTTGAGTGTCGTGATGATAATAGATGGCGCAACGTTAAGACAAGGCATTTCGTAGTGCCACGCACAGTTCATTCTATGTTGCCCGCATAGTTGCGCCATTGAACGCCGCTGTGGGTAAGTCAATGCGCGATTTTCGCCGGGCTGGACACCCCCACCGGCTGACACTGTTTTGTCAAAGGGATAGTTCCGAGGTAGGATTCTGTTTGACATATCAAACGCCTGCCCTGTATATCAAACGTACATGGAAATTTGGAAGGAGTTCGAGGCCAATGAGCTGACTCACAGCGCCGCGCATCACCTGCTCGCCATTCACGAGTTGGGGTTGGAGTACGGAGGGTGGGCGCGTGTCTCGGATATCGCGCGGCAACTCGCCATCACGCGCGGCAGCGTGTCGATCAACCTGCGTACGCTCAAGAAACGCGGGCTTGTGGTCACCAATGAACATCGGATGGTCAAGCTTTCACTGAAAGGCCAGAAGGTGGCCCAGGGCGTGATGGCCAAGAAGGCGACGCTGATGGCGTTCTTGACCAACGTGCTCGGCGTGCCGACGGAGCAGGCGGAGATCGACACTTGCAAGATTGAACACCTGATCAGCCATCCGACCAGCAAACGGCTCCTGCATTTCATGCGTTTTTTGATTTCGGGAGATCCGGCAGCGCAGGCACTGTTGGCGCGTTTTCGGGATTTTCATGACCAATGCCCTGAAAGCAAAACGTGCGACGTCTGCAAAGGGCATTGCCTCATCGAGGAACTGCAACGGGCATCGTGATGGCGGAAGAAGCGAAAGCGATTGCGCGCGGATCCGTTTGCGCGGTCACATCCCGAAGTTGTAACATCAGTCTTTCCATGCCATGACAACTGCTCTGCCGATAACCGAACCTTTCGTTCGTCTGGGCGAACTTCAGCCGAAGGTATGTGCCGTTGTCCGAAGGATTGAAACGGAAGACGACAGCATGGAGCGGCTCAAGGCGCTCGGCATCTGCATCGGGCGGCAGGTGGAACTGGTCAAGCGCGGCGATCCGCTGATCGTCCGTGTGTATGGTTCACGCCTTGGGATTTCCGCGCGTCTCGCCAATCGCGTGCTCGTGGAACCATGCACGGGCGGTTGTTCGACTCCAACCCCCGCGCAAACCTGACCATGGCCACGGTTCCTCCAATCGCAGGTCTGGACGAGCACGGCGCAACAGCATCGCGCTCGCATCACTTCACGCTCGCCCTGGCGGGAAATCCGAACGCGGGCAAGACGACGCTCTTCAACGCGCTGACCGGCCTGCGCGCCAAAACGTCGAATTTTCCCGGCACGACCATCGAGCGCAAGGTCGGCCGCGTGCGCCTCAGCGATCGGCAAATCATCGTGGTCGATTTGCCCGGCCTGTACAGCCTCGAATCGACGTCGCCGGAGGAACAGATCGCCGCGCAAGCATTGTCCGGCCGGTTGACGGAACACGGAAAAGCCGATGCCGTCGTGCTCGTCGTCGATGCCACGAACCTCGAACGGAATCTCTTCCTTGTCAGCCAGGTGTTGGAACTGCAAATCCCGACTGTCGTGGCGCTGAACATGATCGACTTGGCGCAGCGGCATGGCCTCAAGATCGATCCCGCCAGGCTGCGGCTCGAACTCGGCTGTCCGGTCGTGCCGATCTCGGCGCGCCACGGCACGGGAATCGATCTCTTGCAGCGCGAGATCGAACGTCTTGCCGCGCCCTGCTCCTCGCCGCTCGATTTTCTTCCGCCAATGCCGGCATGCGCCGGTTGCTCGGGTTGCCAGTTCCAGACGCGGTATGCCTGGACCGAAGGGATTTCCTCGCGTTGCGTGACGCGGTCGCACGAGACGCGCGGCAGCCGCACGGAAAAAATCGACGAGATTCTGACGCGTCCGATCATCGGCGTCGCTGCATTCTTCGCCGTCATGTTCGGAGTCTTCTTCCTGATTTTCCAATGTGCCAGGATTCCGATGGATCTGATTGATGGGTTTTTCGCGCACGTCGCCGGTTTTGCCGCGCGGCATCTGCCCGAAGGTTTGTGGAGCAGCTTGGTTGTGAACGGCATCATCCACGGCGTCGGCGGCATCCTCGTGTTCCTGCCACAAATCTGCATTATGTTTTTCTTCCTATCGCTTATGGAAGACACGGGCTACTTCGCGCGTGCCGCGTTCGTCATGGATCGGCTGATGCGACGGATCGGGTTGCCGGGCAAAGCTTTTGTCCCGTTGCTCTCCGCGCACGCCTGCGCGCTGCCGGCGATCATGTCCACGCGCGTCATCGAAGACCGCCGCGACCGGATCGTGACCATTCTCGTCGCGCCGCTGATGAGCTGCTCGGCAAGGATTCCGGTTTACACGATGCTGATCGCGCTGCTGTTTCCGCACTCGCCAATCAAGGCGGCGCTGATGTTCACCGGCGCGTACGCTGTCGGCGTGACGACCGCGCTCGTCATGGCCTGGGTCTTCAAGCGCACGATCCTTCCGGGCCAAAGCAAGCCGCTCGTCCTGGAACTGCCGCCGTACCGGCTGCCGGGTCTGCGCAACGCGCTGTTGCAGATGTTCGACCGCGCCTCCGTTTTCATCCGCACGGCCGGCACAACCATCCTTTGCATTTCCGTCGCTCTTTGGTTCCTCGCCAGTTTCCCGCGCGTCGCGCCGCCGTCTGCCGCCGTCGCGCTCAACGCCGAATCCACCTCGCTCGCGCAGCAGGGTAAAGCGAAAGAGGCCACTGCGAAGAGAAACGAAGCGGAGACCGTGGCCGCACGCGATCAGCTCGATCGTTCCCTCGCCGGTCGCCTCGGCCACACGCTCGAACCCGTTTTGAAACCGCTCGGTTTCGACTGGCAGATCGGCATCGGAGTCATCACGTCATTTGCCGCGCGCGAGGTGATCGTCTCCACGCTCGGCGTCGTTTACGGCGTCGGTTCCAACGCCGCCGAAGAACATCCCGAATCGCTGTACGACACGCTGCGTCAGGCGCGCCGCGCGGACGGCAGCGCCGTCTTCAACACCGCCAACTGCTTCAGCCTGCTGATTTTTTATGTGCTCGCCGCGCAATGTCTGCCGACGCAAGCCGTCACGCGCCGCGAAACCGGGACGTGGAAATGGCCGCTCTTCCAGATTGCCTACATGACCGGTCTCGCCTACATGGCCGCGTTTCTGGTCTTTCAAGTCCTTCGCCATTTCGGCTTCGCGTAGAGGACGCTGCGCTTCCATTGCTTGTCATGGCGGCTGGATTTGCTCAGTCGGTGTCTCACCACGAAGGCTTGCCTGCCGCGGCGGGACACGAAGTTCACGAAGATTGGCCCGGGAAGATCGTCTCGCCACAGAAATATGGATAGCGCGAATGCCCGCAGGGTTTCGCGCCGTCCGTGCAAGGGGTTTATGAGACAGGTTCTAGTTTGGTCATTTCAAATGAACGTCAACATTGTGCAGGGAGCTGCGTCTGTGCAGTCTATCTCGGACAGTCGAGGACAAGCTTGCGTTGGCGCAGTTCACCGTGTTTTCAATTTTCTGCCGCCTTCACGATGAACAATCCCCTCTCGGAGGCAAAGACGGAAGCGAAAGCTATCAACGGGTGCGCAGTCTGCTTGATGTGATTCAACCGCCGGATGCTGAAAGCTGACCGCTGACAGCCGCCGGCTTCCTGTAGTATGCTGGCACCGTGAGCGCTGCCATTGCCAAAGTCGTCGTCGATCTCGCCTTGGATCGCGAGTTTGATTACCGGATTCCCGCCCACTTGGCGGAAGTGGTGCACATCGGATCGCGCGTGGCGGTGCCGTTCGGGCGGCGGACAGCGCAAGGCTACGTGGTCGGGTTGTCGGACACGTCGGCCTACGGCGCGCTCAAGGAGATCGGCGACGTGGTCGGCAAGAAACCGTTGCTCGGCGATAAGATGCTCGAACTGACCCGCTGGATGGGCAAGTACTATTGCTGCCCGGTCGAGCTGGCGGTGAAATGCGCGCTGCCGGAAGTCGTCCGCAAAGCGAAGATCAGTTGGAAAGAACGGCAGTTCGTCAAGGCGAAGAAAATCTCGAACGAAGAATTCGCCAAGCTGCTGAAGAAAGCAAAGAAGCAGGCCAAAGTGTTGCAGGTGTTGCACGGCTCGGACGGGATGTTCGTTTCCAAACTCATCGAGCGAGCCGGAACGGATGCTTCAACGATCAAACGCCTCGCGGCAAAGGGCTATGTCGAGATCAGCGACCGGACGGAGGAACGCGACCCGTTCGGCGGCGAAGTGTTTCTGCCGACTGAACCGTTGCCGCTCACGGCGGAGCAACAGACCGCTCTCGATCAGTGCAAGGTGGCGATTGATGGGGCGGCAAGCGGTGTTTCCCGTAGGAGCGACCTCCCGGTCGCGACCGGAAGTGATCGAGGCAAGAATACCCCTTCTCCCAAACCCATTCTCATCCATGGCGTGACGGGCAGCGGCAAGACGGAAGTCTATTTGCAGGCCATCGAACATGCGTTGCATCAGGGCAGGGACTCGATCGTGCTCGTGCCGGAGATTTCGCTGACGCCGCAGACGGTCGAACGGTTCCGCGCCCGGTTTCCGCAGCAGGAGGTCACCGTGTTGCACAGCCATCTCAGCGAAGGCGAGCGGCACGATCAATGGCACAAGATTCGGGACGGCCACTCGCACATCGTGATCGGCGCGCGCTCGGCGGTGTTTGCGCCCGTGCAGGCGTTGGGGTTGATCGTCGTGGACGAGGAACACGAGACGACCTACAAACAGGACGAAGCGCCGCGGTACAACGCGCGCGACGTGGCGGTGATGCGCTGCAAGCTGGAGGGCGCTGCCGT
Source organism: Verrucomicrobiia bacterium (assembly GCA_049510215.1). Lineage (GTDB taxonomy): Bacteria > Verrucomicrobiota > Verrucomicrobiia > Palsa-1439 > Palsa-1439 > JBEKZD01. The sequence continues at coordinate 169,384 of JBEKZD010000001.1, read as the reverse complement.
CGTGCTCGGCTCGGCCACGCCGTCGCTGGAGTCGTTTTACAACGCCCGGCGCGGCCGATACGCGCTGGCGACGTTGTCGCACCGGGTCGATCACAAGAAGATGCCGTTGATGCGCATCGTGGACATGCGGCAGGAGGCGATTCGGGCGAAAGGCTTGTACGTGCTGTCGCGCCGGTTGCGGGACGCGATCCAGGCGCGATTGGAGAAGAACGAGCAGGTGATTCTGTTTCTGAATCGGCGCGGCTACGCGACGCACCTGTTTTGCCCGAAGTGCGGGTACGTGGCGAACTGCCCGAATTGCAGCATCACGCTTACCTATCATCGCAAGGCGGAGCAATTGAGCTGTCACCTGTGCGGTCACGTGGCGGCCGTGCCGAAAATGTGTCCGAATCCCGCCTGCCGCGATCCTGCAATCCGCTATTCGGGGATGGGCACGGAGAAGGTCGAGGCGGCGATTCAAAAGGCGTTCCCGAAGGCGCGCGTGCAACGGATGGACTCCGACATGATGACGAGGAAGACGTTGTATCGGGAAATCCTCGGCGCGTTTCGCATCGGCAAGATCGACATCCTCGTCGGCACGCAGATGATTGCGAAGGGATTGCACTTTCCCAACGTGACCCTGGTCGGCATCATTTACGCCGACATGGCGTTGCACATGCCCGACTTTCGGGCGGGCGAACGGACGTTTCAATTGCTGGTGCAGGTGGCGGGCCGCGCGGGCCGCGGCGATGTCGAAGGCGAAGTCATCGTGCAGAGTTTCACGCCGTATCATGGCGCCGTCCAGTATGCGCGCCAGCATGATTACCTCGGCTTCTACGAGCAGGAGATTGAATTTCGGGAGCAATTGCGCTATCCGCCAATCACGCGAATGCTGTGCATCACGGTCCGCGGACGCAGCGAGGACAAGGCGAAGTTTGTCGCCGAGGTGCTGGCGCGAGATTTGAAGAAACAAGTTACGCCCGATGTGTTAATGGGTGGCCCGACACCGGCGCCGCTGGCGAGAATCCAAAACCAGTACCGCTTTCAAATCATCCTGCGCAGCGAGCAAATCATGCGGTTGACGGAGGCAGTTGGCAGAGTGGCATCCTCCACGAAACTTCCAGACGATGTGAACATGACCATCGATGTGGATCCGATTTCGCTGTTATGAGTGCCAAACCCTCAGCGCCTCTGGGGCCGGGTTCTATGGGAAGCGAATCCGTGGGAGCGGATTGTATCCGTGACCGGCCCGGCGTGGGATCGCGGTTGAAGCCGAGCCGCAGGCGAGACCTGCGAAGCAAAACCGTTTCCACAACAACCAAGATTTGCCTTGCAGTTTTTGCCGTTGCCCTCGCCATTCGGCTGCTCACCCTCACCTTTTGGTTGCCGAGGCTGAGGCCTGATGCCGACTTGGATTCGTACCGCTCGTTGGCGCAACATTTGGCGGCAGGGAAAGGATTTGTCGCCCTCTCGCCGAATGGCAACGAATTGCCCAACGTCAGTCGAACGCCGGTGTACCCCCTCTTTCTGGCGGCACTGATGCGCGTCGGTGGAGACAGACTCGGGCTGTTTCTGGCAGTCCAATGCGTGTTGGGGGCGATAACCTGCTTGTTGACGGTGATGCTTGCTTCCCGCTGGCTGCCTTTGCGGGGCGCGACGGTGGCGAGCTTGCTCGTGGCGATTGATCCGAACTCGATCGTGCGCTGCGTGGATTTGCGGACAGAAACCTTGTTCACGCTGCTGCTGATCGGGGGAGCGTGCGCGCTCGCATGGCGAGACAAACCATGGTCGGGCTGGGTGCTCGGCGGATTCCTGTGGTCGCTTGCCGCGCTGACGCGACCAATTGCCGTCTGGCTGTGGGTGGTGGCACTGGTTGTCTTGCTCGGCACCAGATTGAGTTGGCGCACTCGCACCGGCTGCTTTGCCGTGTTCCTTGCAGGATACCTCGTACTACCAGGTATCTGGGCCGCGCGCAACACCGTATTGACGGGACACTGTTTCGTCTCGACGATTTCGACGTACAATCTGCTGGCATATCGCGCGGCGGGGGTCGAAGCGGGAAGAACGCATCAACCGCTGGAAACCGTACAGCAACGGCTTTTGTCGAAGTCCGGCGATCTTCAATTTTTCGAGAGCCGCGCGGCGTTCGACGCGGCGCTGCAAACTTACCGGCGGACGGCAACGCGCGTCTTGTCATCGGCTCCGGGGCTGGCCGTGAAACAAACGGCGCTCGGATGGGGAAAAATCTTGTTCGGCCCGGGCGCGCGCAGCATCGACAACATGTTGCGAGAGCCAAGCAGCCCGTCCCGATGGTGGCCGCCGCTGTACACGTTTGGGTTGATCGTCGCGGCTTTGCTGAGCCTCGTTGGTGTAATCAAGCTCGGTCGGGAAGCGACTATGATGTGCGCGGTCGCGCTATATTTGGTTTTGCTGGCCGGCGGACCCGAGAGCAACAGCCGGTTTCGCGCGCCGATCACGCCCGTGCTGGCGATTCTGGCGGTGGTGGGCGCGGTTTCTGTTTGTAGCCGCGAAGCGTCTTCGCGGCAGAACCCGAAGAATGGCGAGGCCCGCGAATGAGACCCGCAATTGTCATCGTGGAGTGAGGCGATGGTTACCGGAATCTTTATCACCGGAACCGACACCGGCGTCGGCAAGACGTACGTCACGGCGACCATCCTTGCTGAATTGCGTCGGCAGGGCGTGAAAGCGGCGGCGTTCAAGCCGATCTCTTGCGGCGAGGGCGGCCGCGCCGACGCGCGCATTTACCACAAATTGATGGATGGCCAGGTTCCGCTCGATCTGCTGAACCCGGTTTATCTACAATATCCACTCGCGCCGAGTGTGGCGGCAAAGCTGGAAGGAAAACGAATCGATCTGGCAAAGATTCGCCGCGCCTACTCACAACTCACCACTCACTACTCACTCGTTCTGGTCGAGGGCGCCGGTGGGTTGCTCGTGCCGATCAAGCGAAGCTATTTCGTGGCAGACATGGCGAAGGAGTTGCGATTGCCGTTGCTGATTGTCAGTCGGTTGGGACTTGGAACGATCAACCACAGTTTGCTCACCGTGCGGCAGGCGCAGGCGATGGGATTGAAGGTGAAGGGCATTGTCCTGAACGACACGCTTGGTCGGCGCGGGCTGGCGGAGAGAACCAACGTCACCGCCGTTCCTGAGCTGTGTGGTGTGCCCCTGCTCGGCGTGATGCCGCATGGGCCGAAGGGACGTCGCGCAGCAGCCAGGCGCATCTGCCGCGCGCTGTTCCGCTGATGCACCAGCTACGCGCCCATGACGCAGTCAACATAACTTGACCTTTGCCTGTAGCCGCAGGCTTCAGCCTGCGTGAGGAAGGCGCACCCGTGAAGGGTGCGGCTACGGGAGGGGCGGTTTTGTCAGGAGCCTTTGGTCGGCACGTCCATCTTCCTGATGAACGCCGAGAACAGGTCAATCGGCACCGGCAGAAACGTCGTGGTGTTGTGCTCGCTGGAAATCTCCCGCATCGTCTGGAGAAACCGCAACTGCAGCGCGATCGGTTGCGCGGACATCATTCCGGCGGCCTGCACCATTTTCTCGGCAGCCTGATACTCGCCCTCGGCGTTGACGATCTTGGCGCGGCGTTCGCGCTCGGCCTCGGCCTGTTTGGCCATCGCGCGCTTCATGCTGTCGGGCAGCACCACGTCCTTGACCTCCACCGCCGTGACCTTGATACCCCACGGCTCGGTCTGACGGTCAATGATCTCCTGAAGCTGCAGGTTGATCTTGTCGCGCTGGGCCAGCAACTCGTCAAGCTGCGACTGGCCGAGCACGCTGCGCAGCGTCGTCTGCGAAATCAACGAACTGGCCTTGAGAAAGTTCTCCACCTTGACCACCGCCGCCGCCGGGTCCACCACGCGGAAATACACCACGGCATCCACGGTCACCGGCACGTTGTCGCGGGTCATAACCTCCTGCTTCGGCACGTCAATCGTCACCACGCGCAGGTCCATCCTCACCATGCGATCCACGATCGGAATCAGGAAGATCAATCCGGGCCCCTTCGCGCCCTGTAGCCGGCCAAGACGGAAAATGACGCCGCGTTCGTACTCGCGCAGAATGCGGATCATCTGCGGCAATACAATCGATGCCAAAATGATGAGGACAACGACCCACGGCGCGAGGTTCAGCAAATGCGTGACTAATTCCATGGCTTCCACTCCCGTTACGAGTTTTTCGGTTTCACCTGCAGCGTCAGTCCGTGCACGCCGACGATTTCGACTTCCTGATTCTGGTCAATGGCCACGTCGCTGACCGCACTCCAATACTCGCCTTCGACGAACACCTTGCCGCCCTCCGCGTCGATGCGCGTCAGCGCCTTGACCGTTTTGCCTTGCAGGGTTTCTTTGCCGGCTTTCACCGGCCAGAACTGCGCGCGCAATCCCGCGCCAACAATGAACACGAAGAACGCCGCCGTCAACAATGTCGCGGGAATGATCACAGTCAATGATAATTGGAACAACGGTCCCTCCTTGTCAAACAACATCAGCGAGCCGATAAAGAACGCCACGATTCCTCCGCCCGTGAGTATGCCGTGCGTCGGCGCGAACGCGTCGATGATAAACAGCGCGATCGCCACCCCAATCATGGCCAGGCCCGCCGCGTTGATCGGCAGGATGGCGGCCATGTACAGCATCAACACCAGCGCAATCGCCCCGACCACGCCCGGCAACACCGCGCCCGGATTGCTCAACTCGCCAATCACGCCATAAATCACAATGATCATCAGCACGTACATCACCTCGGGCCGCCAGATCGCCTGAAACACCCGCTCGCGAAGCGACATCGGAATCTCCACCACCTCCGCCGCGGCGGTCTTCAACGTTTTTCCATTCACCTCGCGCCCGTTCAATTGCTTCAGCAGATCGGCTTGGTCCTTCGCAACGAGATCGATGACGTTCAATTCCAGCGCCTTCTCCGCCGTGATGGCCGAGCTTTCGCGGACCGATGATTTTGCCCACTCGATGTTCCGTTTCCGTTTCGTGGCAATGGTCTCGATCCAACTCGTGGCAAAGTTCTCCAACTTCTGCTTCATCGTGTCGTTCATTTTTTCTTCGCCGCCACCGCCGCCGATGGAAACCGGATGGGCCGCGCCGATGCTGGTGGTCGGCGCCATCGCCGCGACGTCGGCCGCAACGGTGATGAAACAGCCCGCGCTTCCCGCCCACGCCCCCGCCGGCGCGACATAGACAACGGTGGGCACGGGCGACGCAAGAAACTTCTGGACGATGATCTTGGTGGAATCCAGCAATCCGCCCGGCGTGTCGAGTTGTATGATCAGGCACTGCGCGCCATCAGCAGCCGCTTCGTCAATGGCTCGCGAAATGTAGCTCGCCGTGGCGGGCCCGATCGCGCCATCAACCTTGATCAAGCACACCTTTTCGCCGCGCGCCGCCGTCGTCCATAGAAAAAGCGTGGCAGCCAGCCCCGACAATATCGGGGTAAAAATTGTTCCCCAGCGCTTCATCGCGTCAGCAGACTATCACAAGGCGTCCACCGTGCAACGCAAATCAGAATCGCTAATTCGCCCAAGAAAGATGTTCTTGCCGCTACCACCACGTGACAAATCCTGACACAGTAGCGCGGGCGTCCCGCCCGTTGCTGTTGGGGGATGTCATGTATCGCCTCCGCATGGGCGACTACCGTGTGATTGACGAAATCGCCGATGCGATTCGCGTCGTGCACGTCAACAGTGTGCGCCATCGCCGCGAAGTTTATCGCTGAAAGTCACCCTGGTAGCGCGGGCGTCTCGCCCGCTGTCCAACAACGATCTTTTCGCCTCTTGGCAACAGAGTGAATTGTTGGTATGCTGATTATGGCTGCATGACTGGGTGCGTAGCCACGTGTCCACGCAAATGAAACACGGATTCATAAAAAGGCTTGCCCGCAAACTCGCGATCCTGTTCGCCGCGCTGCTGGCCGTTTTCGTCCTGTTCATCCTCGAAGAAAACCTGCGCGGTCGCATCCTCCTGTCCCGCTATAAAGCCGAACTCCGCGCCAAAGGCGAGAAACTCACGCTGGCGGAACTCAACCTGCCGAAGCCGACGAAACCGAGTGACGCAGCCGTTGATCTGTTGGGGTGCGGTGGTGCACTGCACGAACTAAGCATGCGTTGGCAGTTTGAGCCTGACCGCACGTCTGACGCCTCGGCCTTTCGCCTTCGCTTCAGCGAACCCGGCTGCTGTATCGTCCGCCGACTGCAACCGGATTCGGGGTCGAAACTCTTGAACGTGAGTGTGGGATTCAGCCGGGGATTGAGCGGAAGATCCAGGTGGGGGGATGAAGAGCCGCCACCGGTGCAAATGTGCAGTTGGGAGCAATTCGCGGAACAAGTCGCCTTGGCTCGTGAGCCGCTTCGTCGGGCGCGCGCAGCGCTGCAGCAACCGGTTATTGCTGTGCCAATCGATTACAGTCAGGGCTTTGAGGTGCGCCTGCCGCAGTGCGTGGCTGCATTATCCATTCGCGCATGGCTGTCAGCCACAGCGCTGTATGACTTGCACCAGAAAGACCTCGACGCAGCGTTGGGGAATATTCTGGCCATCGCCGACTTGATGCGGTTTCTGGAAGATGGCCGCATAATCGTGCTGCAAACGCTTAGGATCTGGACTGGCGAAAGGGGGTTGGACATGACTTGGGAAGCGTTGCAGGCACCGGGATGGACAGACGAGCAACTCGCCAAATTGCAGACGGCGTGGGAGAAAGCTTCCGCAATCAATGAATTTGCAGCCGCTGCGGAAGGTGAGCGGGCGATGTGCCTGGATGTGTGGGAGCAAGAAGTACGCAAACCCATGCGTCAGTCCATCGATTGGTCCGGTATTTGGGACTTTATCGGTGTATCGCCATGGGAAGGCACCTGCGACCTGGTGGAGACCGTCACGTATTGCCTGGCGTGGAAGCAACAAGATCAGCAGCGCGGCGTATGGCTTTGGCAGCATGCCATGGAGAACGTGCGGTCGGCGGTCAAGACGCCAGTGTGGACAGCGTCTCGTAAACGCTTTGACCAACCCGAGCGAGACGAGTGGAGCCTCTGGAGCTTTTCCGAGCGAGACGAGCCGAGCCGCTGTAGCTTTTACGACCGCTGGCGGTATCATTTGTCGGTATTTGATTTTGAGACGGGAAGGTTTGTGCCAACCGAATTTCGATACGATGTGCGGCGGCTCTTGGAATACGAAACGCGCCGGGAAATGACTGTGGCGGCAATTGCGCTGGCGCGATATCAATTACGGCGCGGAAAAATGCCAGCGAATCTGGCTACGCTTGTCCCAGAGTTCTGCGCGAAGATTCCGCACGATTATATGGACGGGTCGGAGTTGCGTTACCGACTCAACACGGACGGCAGTTGGGTCCTGTATTCCGTCGGTGACGACGGCGTGGACAACGGTGGCGACCCGACCCCGGTTGAGCCGCGCCTTTTGTATCCGATTTGGGATGGTCGCGATGCGGTGTGGCCGCAGCCAGCAACGACTGATGACGCCGCGCGCGTTCCGTAATTCTCACCGCTTGGCAGTGGGATGAACTGTTGGTAGAGTGGCGGCGGCTTTACGATCAACCCCGAAGGCTTTCGGGGTAAAGGAGTCCAGCAACTGTCATGAGCGATGAGCAATTGAAAGAGTTGCAGCGACTGCGGGAGGAGATCCGCCAGCTTCAACAAAGGCTGGATGAGATCGGTTTCAGGCTTGACGAAATCGCAGCGCGGCCAGCAACGGCATCACCGCAAGAGGTCGCAGTCCCGCCACCGTTGCCAATTCCCGCCGCCGAGACGGCAGCCACTACAACAGCCGCGGAAGAGCCACCGGCCCAGCCACCGCCGGAAATCAAAGAGCCGCCTGTCGTCTCGCCGCCACCGGTGCTTCCGCCCGCTACACCCCAAGAATCTTTCGAGGTGAGACTCGGCACGTATTGGCTGCCGCGCATCGGCATCGCGGCACTGCTGACCGGTATGGTGTTTTTCGCGGCGTACATCACGCCGCGATTAACGGTGCCGCAAAAGGTGGCGGTCGGTTACCTGGTGTGCGTGGTCTTGGGCGGCTTGGGATTGTGGCTCGAAAAACGGATGCCGCAATTCGCGCGGATTCTACAAGCTGGTTCGTTGGCGCTGACGTATTTCGTCACTTACGCCGCCCACTTCGTCGAAGCGTTTCGAGTCATCCACAGTCCGGCCTTGGCGCTGACGTTGTTGGCGCTGGTGGTGATTGCGATTGTCGGCGTGGCGCAGGAACGGCAATCGGCCACGCTGGGAGGAATGGCTTTGTTCTTCGGTTACTACACGTCCGTCGTCAGCGGCGTGACCGGGTTCACTCTCGCCTCCAACGCGGTGCTGGCGCTGGCGGCGCTGTTCTTTCTCGCGAGGAACCGCTGGGTTCACATTTCCTATGGCGCGGTGTTGGCGACGTATCTGACGTACATGATCTGGGTCTGGCAACTGAATCGGTGGGGCGAACTCGATCATTTGCTTTGGGGTTCGGGCTACCTTGCTCCGGAAGCTTTCCGGCTGCGCGCCGCGTTTCTGTCGCTGTACTGGCTGCTGTTTGCGGTCGGCGGGCTGATTCTCGCGCGCGATTCGCTTGCCTCGGCCGAACGCAGCGGGTTGCTGACGTTGAACAATCTGTTTTTCTTTCTGTTGTTCACGTTGCTGATGCGTCACGCGTATCCCGAATCGCAGTGGCAGTTTCAATTTTGCTTCGGCGGCGCGCTGCTGATCGCGTCGGCAATTGCGTATCAGCGGTTCCAGCCCGAGCGGCTCACGATGGATGTATTGTTCCTGCAAGGGCTGGCTGTGGCGACGCTCGGCGTGATCAGCTATTTCAAGGGCGCCACGCTGATTGGCGCGCTGGCGGTCGAAAGCGCACTCGTGCTCGTTCTGTCCCGACACATGGTGTCGGGATGGGTTGCATGGATTGCGCGCGCGGCCTTTGCCGTGGCAGCGTTGTATGCCTGGGGAAAACTTCCGGACTGGAGCGAGCGGATGATCTACGGCGTTGCCTTTGCGTCGGCGATGGGTTTTGTCTGCGCGCGCCTCGAGAAACGACCCGCAACCGCGGACAAGCTGCTGCCTTTCAATCCGAGCAGCCTCTACTTCGCGCTGGTGTCCACGGTGCTGGCGATGGGCGCAGCTTGGCAGTATTTCGACGCGGATGCGAGACCGTGGGCGTGGATTGCGGGAGCCGTCTTGATCGCGTTGATCGGCGGGGCGCTGAGAACGCGCGAGATCGGATGGTCGGCCCACTTGCCGTTGGTGTGGGCCAATGCTGCTTTCTACTCGGCCAAATTCAATGACGAGCCGTGGCCGCTGGCTCAAGCGCTGGCCTTGGTCGCCGTAACACTCGGGTTCGGAGTGTTTCTGCGGCGGCGGACTGTCGGAGCGGCCGCGCTTGAACGTTCGCCGGAAGCTGCGGCGCCTTCGGCCATCGTGTTCGTGCCGTACGCGTTTGTCGCCACCGTCGCGGCGGTCGTGGCCACGGTGGATCATGCGCCTGAACGATGGCTGCTGAGCGTTCTGGTTGTTGAAACGCTTTTGTTGATTCTCGCGGCGTGGACGGTCGGCGAAGGAACTTACGCCGTGCTCTCGCTGATCCCGTTGGCGACGGGGACCATCGATTATCTCGCCGGCAGCAAGGCATCGCCGGGCAGTTGGTGGGCCAACGCGCTGGTAGCCGTGGTATTGCTTTGCATCGCGCAACGCGTGGCGAAGACGAGGGGTGACGCGTTTCGACTGTCGAAGGAATTGCAGCGGCTGATTCCAGCCATGATCGTGGTGGCGATCACGGCGCTTGCGGTCGTGACGCTGCGGCGGCTGGTGGCGCGCGAGTTTCTCACCGCGAGCTGGTCCGTGTGCGGGTTCGCGTTGTTGGCGCTCGGATTTGCGGCGAAGGAACGTTCGTACCGTGTCGCCGGGTTGATCGTGCTCGGATTGAGTCTCGGGCGCGCGCTGCTCTACGATCTCGCGCGATTGGAGGTTGTCTATCGCATCCTGTCGTTCATCGGCCTCGGCGTCATCTTGCTCGTACTCGCGTTCCTCTACACCAAGAACCGCGAGAAGATCGCGAAGTGGCTGTGACCGTCCGGTTTCGTAGGAGCGACATTCTTGTCGCGAGCCAAAGAAACAGATCGGGGCAAACCGGTCGAGGCAAGAATGCCTCTCCCACTAGGCGCAGGCACGTTGAGACCGAATTGTGCTAGCCGCTTTGGGCTTCCTGCATGATTTTTACGCCGTGACTGGTGCCGATGCGGGTGGCGCCGGCGGCAACCATCTTCTGGAGATCGGCCAGCGTGCGGATTCCGCCTGAGGCTTTGACGCCGATCCCGTGCGGTTTGACGAGCCGGCTCATCAACGCCACGTCTTCGACCGTCGCGCCGCCGGTGCTGAAGCCCGTGGAGGTTTTGACGAAGTCAACGCCCGCCTTCACGCAGAGTTCGCAGGCACGGACTTTCTCGTCGTGCGTGAGCAGGCACGTCTCGAAGATGACCTTGCAGAGCGCATCCGATTCCCGACAGGCTTGCACCACGCTCCGGAGATCGGCGAGCACGACTGCTTCGTCACCGGCCTTGAGCGCGCCGATGTTGATCACCATGTCGATTTCTGTCGCGCCGTCGCGCAGGGCAAACCGAGTTTCGTACACCTTCGTCTCGGTGAGACCGGCTCCCAACGGGAACCCGGCGACGGCAGCGACTTTCACGGGCGACCCGCGAAGTAGCGCGGCGGCGTGGCGGACGTGAAACGGATTCACGCAGACCGAGTAAAACCCAAATTCACGGGCCTCGGCGCATAGCCGGCCGATGTCGGCGGCGGTGGCTTCAGCCTTGAGCAGGGTGTGGTCAATCAACGCGGCGATATTCATGAGATCAGTGGCGCGCTTGTCAGGCGAAACCGAAGGCACTGTAGCAAGGGCCGTTACAGACCGGCAAGTTCCCTCTGATCTCGCTGAAATCTTCGACGCGTAGCTCACGTGCGACATTGGGAATTCCTGCTGAGGGTGTGGGCAGTCGAGGCCTACGGCGCTCAAGGTGCTGGTGGAGCGGCACTATGCGCCCGTACCATCGCAGGTTGGGTTGCGTCGTTGTGAGTTGGAGCACAGGGCGATCAGTATGGCAAGCGGACGGTGGCGAGAAAAAAGGTACGAAGCCGCTAGCGCGCAAAACGAATCCCAGTTATGGGATTATGGCAGCTTCTGGCGAAAACTGCGGCTCGGTGACCGACGTTAGGTCGGGGGGCACGATGGAAAACTTGGTTGGCCCCGATGTGGTGCTGAATCGCTGAGGCAGAAGAGGAAGTTGCCTGGGGCGTTCATCGGTGTTTGGAACGATGATCGTCAAAGTCTTGAGATTGCTGCCCTGTTGCGCCTTAAACATTGGCTTACCCCTGATTCAATTAACAGTGTCGACTAGAACGGAATCTATGTCAAGTGGCTATTCCAGGGTCCACCCCTGATGCCGGTGGATCGTACTCACCTTGGTGATTCCATCCGGACCTTTGTGGCCAGCGAGCTCATATTCGATTGTGGCCACGTCGGTTCGCTTCTCGCTTTCGATGAATGCGAGCTTGGCAGTGGCGACAGGTGTGACCGCGAAGTCACCGGGCTTCTGGTTCGGAAATTGAGCGACAAACTCCTGAGCGGGTTGGAACGGATCCTCCATGCGTATTTCGCGTTCGTAATCCAGATAAAGGTTCCACATAAGCTGCTCGACCCTGAGGGATGGGTCTTCAATGGTGCGAAGCCCAACCTGATCCTTGGCCTCGCGACGGTTGATCGGGTGCCCGTGAAAAAAAAGTTTTGAGGTCAAGTTGTCCACGATTTCGTTGATTTCGTGCTCATTCTGTCGTGAGTCCATATGGAGGGAGAGCAATTTTTTGGCCATCATTCTGGACTGGGACAAAGAGCGCTTCACGTTCCCGAGGGCCAAGGGGTGAACGTGTTCAGCGAGCTTGGCGACGGCCTGCACCAACTGATCCTCGTGTTGAATACCGGCGTCCTCTTTGATGAGCGCGATATAAGCAGTGACGTCTTCAACGCTGATCCCGATGGGTTGGGTGGGATTCGTGGGGTCGCGTGGATTAAACTGGTTTGCGACGGTCGGGTCAGTCGGTCCGAGCATGCCCATTGGGTGCATCAGAATGCGGTCGGCACCCAGGGCAGTGAGTGTAGCTGCACTGAAAGCGCGATGCGGCACAAGCACCGAGAATTTGGCGGCGTACTCCCTTATGAGGGTCACGAGGCGCCATGGGACTGTTCCGTCGCCCCCATCGCTATGCAGAAACAGGTCGATGTTTGCTTTTCTCTTGGGAGCGCGAATGAGTTTGAGGTGGTCGTAGATTTTCCTCAGCGAGTCCATTGCCATCTGGACTTCCATGCCGCGGCGGGTACTGGTGACATATGCAATGAGGTGTGTACCGCGTTCTTGCTGGATTCGTTTAATGATTTGAAGACGTCTGGGCTTCGGCATGGTGTATCACTCCTAGTGAGAGTTCTTGAGTGCCAACTATATTCCCGGGAGCGATGGTTGCAAGCTCTATCTCGTTGAGCGAGACTGAGGCGACGGTTTCTGTCGTTGATAAATTCAGTGCAGCAAGTGCTGACGAGCGGTGTGAACGCGCAGTTGGTCGTCATCGGCTTGTGTTTGTTGGCGGTTTCGTCTATCGTCCCTGAAATTTGGACCGAGAACCTGCATTGATTTCATCAGTGATTGGAAAGGGGTGGCGACAATCGTGAGACGTGTCGAGGCGCTGGTGATTGTCTTTCTGGCGTGGGGCGCGGTTGCGACGGAGGTGGCACGGGCAGCCGATCCGCCGGCCAGCTTGAAAGAGTTCAGCGAGTTCAAGCAAGCCGATCTGAATCGGCTCTTGGACGGCGAGATTTTGGCGGAGCGCGGGTCGCTGATGAATTTCCCCAACGGAATCTCGGCGCAAACCTGTTTCGCGGTCGCCGGTTCCGCGGAAGACGTCGCCAAACGATTGCAGGTCTGGGATCCTTCGCCGCACGGGGAGTTGAAGGTCTATGCGTATCATCTATTACACAACCCCTGTGACAGCGCCGACTTCAAGTCCTTGAGTTTCAAGTCCAGCGAACGTCCCGTGCGGTGGCTGCTGGACAAGACATCGGCCACCACGGAGAACAAGTCGGAACTCAACCTCAGCCGTGACGAAGCGCAGGCTTTGGCGCGCTGCCTGAAAATGAGTTCGGAATCAGATAAGGCCGCGCATTGTTGGATGCAGCTTTTATTTGCGCGGGCTTCGGCGTTCCAGCGCAACGGACTCGGCGGGAGCGCGTCGTACGAGGTCGCGGGACAAACCGTGTCGGTGGCCGCGCAGCTTCATTCGATGTTGCTGGAACAACTGGAAATCGCCCGCGAGTTTCTCCCCGTCCTGAAAGCCGGCGGCTTGCTGCCTAGCCGTGACATCGCACCGCCACCGCCCGCGCACTACTGGAGTTTCTTCGAGGCGGACCATCATGCCACGCTGAGTCTCGGAGCCATCTATCTCGTCCCAGTGAACGACCATTTTCAGGTGATGGACGAGGAATATTATGTCTGCGGCAACTACTACACGTCGGTGACCCTCTACGAAGTCTGGCCGATTCAGGTCGGGCAGAGGACGGGGGCATTGGTGTGGCGGGGCGATTTCTTTGCCGCGCCGACGTTGTCGTTCACGAAGGGAACCGAACGGATCGCGTACGGCGCGATTATGCTGCAAGAGATCAAGAAAGAAATCCGCTCCTTCCAAGAGGACGTTAAGGCAAAACGGTGACTCGGAACCCATCTCATGAATGGTGGGACAGGCCTCCGTGCCTGTCCAACTGCCCCTGCACAGGTCCGAGCAGGACTCGCGACTCCAGCCCCGATCGGATCGCGGGGGCGCGATTCTGTCGGCCTCGGAGCAGGGACAACCGCCGAGGCGGGGCAAGCGCCTGTGCCACCGAACATTTATGAAACCGGTTTATCCTGGGTTCCGCGTGTTGGTGTTGTGCGGATTGCTGTCACTGCCCCGCGGCACGGCCTGTGCCGCCGGCAGCATGAACGTCTCTCAGGAACTCGATGCCGAGTACAGCTATGTGGGCGGCGTCACCACGCACGCCTTTGGGAAAGACGTCGGATCAGTGAGCGAGCAGTACGGGGACATCAAATACGTTCTCTCACCCCAGGTGACGAAAGACCTCCTGCTGCGGTTCGGTTTTGAGTGGCAACGGTTTTCGTTCGGAGTGTCCGGCAACGCGCCGGTGCCCGACGCGCTGCAACAAGTCAGTGCGGTCATCGGAGCCGATTACGAACTGACCGATCAATGGCTCATGCGGCTGGAAGTGCAGCCGGGCGTTTACAGCGAATTCAGCGATGTGAACTGGCGGAACGTCGACGCCCCGGTTGTGTTGGGCGGCGTATATCTTGTAGACGCCGATCTGCAATGGACTTTCGGATTGCGAGTCGATCTGCGCAGCCAATACCCGGTTCTGCCCGGCATCGGCGTGCGCTGGAAGTTTGCGGATGCGTGGACGTTGGACCTGATCGCTCCGCATCCTCGGTTGGAATACGACGTGACTGACTGTTTGCAGGTTTACGGTGGGGCAGCCATCGAAGCGGGAACGTTCAGGGTCGCGGAGCATTTTGGCAGCGATCATGGCCGGCCGAAGCTGGACGGCGCGCCGGTGGATTATTCTGAAGTCCGTTTCGGCGCGGGCTTGTCTTGGAAGGCGCTGCCCAGTTTGACCGTTGAAGCGGAGGCCGGGTGCGTGCCGTACAGGGAATTCGATTTCTTTCACGAATCGGCTGCCATTCGCAGCTACACCGCGCCCTACGGACAAATCGCCTGTCACGCGCGGTTCTGATGGCGCGCCCAGCAAGATAGGAACAGGCGGGAAACCCCGTCCCCGGGGGCCGTAGCCAGAAACCCTTTATCAGTCCGGATACGCCCTTTGACCGCTGGCTATGGCGGCTGAATGTTGCCCGTTACTTGGCGCTGCCGGACTTGCCCTGCTTCGCCGTATAATGCAGGTTCGTGGTTCCCACGAAGGCTTCGGTGTCTAGCAACAAGATCACCGGGAAATTGGTCACCAGTACCCCTGGCTTCGAGATGTTGGAACTGATCATACTGTACTGCGCCCACGTGGTTTGGAACGAACCCTTCAACGTTGCACTGAGTGTCCACAGGCCGGTCTTCTTGTTGTAGGTCGGCTTGCTGAACGTGCTCACGCCGTTGAGTCCACTCCCTTTGCTGCCGAGGGTAAAGGACACATTCGTACCGCCGATGTCCAACGTGGCCAGCTTGCCGGCGAAGTTGTAGCTCGCAGGCAAACCGAGCGTCGTGCCCTTGACAGTGCAACTGTCGGCATCGGTCTTGGCGAAGTTCAGATTCAACTGCAGCCTGGTGATGGTCAACTGGCAGGCGACGGCCACGTTCAAGTTGCTGCTCGTTGTCGCCTGCTCGCCGGTAACGGTCACGCTGGCGGCGTACGGCCCGCAATTGGTGTTGTAGGCGTGCGTGGCGAGATTCGTCGATAACGACCCGCTGGAAGAGCCATCGCCGAAGTTCCATTGATAGCTCAGCGCGCCCCCCTCGGGATCAACGGCGCTCACCGCAAAGACATTGGTCTCTCCGGCGACGACCGCCGCCACATTGCCGACCTGTAGCAACGCATTGGTGACCGCGGGAATGGAGGTGATCATCACTGTGGAAAAGATCGCGTGCACCATTTGCGTGGCGGTATTCTGGTTCGCGCTGTTGTCCGTGGCGATCACCGTGATGATGTTCGTTCCCAGAGACAGGCTGATGGCCTCCGACCAATTGGCGCCACTGAGCGTCGCGCCAACCCCATTGACGGTCACTCTCGCGATCCCGCTGGCGTCGCTGGCCGTGCCCGTCACGGTCACACCGGCGTTGGTGAAGGTCTGGTAGTCAGCGGGCTCCAGTATGGCGAGTGTTGGCGGCGTGGTATCCGGCGCGGTCACGACGACGTAATTGGGCTGCGTGTTGGTGCTGGCGCCCAGCGGACCGCTGACAATCAGGGTCACCGTGTTCGTGCCCGCGGCATGATACGTGTACTGCAAGCTGGTCAACGTCGTGTTGGTTGTCGCCCCGTCGCCGAAGTTCCAGAACCGGTTCGTAATGGTGCCGGTCGAACTGTCGCTGAACGTGACGGTCAACGGAGCCGGCCCGGTTGTCGGGCTGCCGCTGAAGCGGGCGGACGGCACGATGGCGCCGGCCAAGGCATAGATCAGGTTTCTCCCGGTCGGGGTGCCCCAGCCGGTGCAGAGGTCGTAGCCGGCAACCGCGTAGAACTTGGTGGGGCTGCTGCTGGTGGTGTTATTGCCGGTTGTGATATCGTGGAAGCACGCCGCATAGGTTGTCCCCGTGCCGATCGCGTAGATGGCCGGGTTAACCAGCCCGACAGTTGGCTGGCCGTAAGCCGCGGCTTGCTGGTTGACCAACGCGGTGAAGCTCGCCCACAGCGGCGTGGCAAGACTGGTGCCGCCGATTGTTTCCTGCTGGCCATTGTCGGCTACGATGGCAATGTTATCACTAACCATGGCGACATCCGGAACGTTCCGCATGGTCGTCGATCCCTGATTGGCGGACATGCTGATGCCCTGTTGCCAGCTCGGAATGGAGTAGATGGTGCTGATCCCGCCGCTACTGCCACTAGAGCCTTGGTGGCGGCTATAACCCCAGTTCCAGACGGTTTCCGACACCCAACTGCCGCCCGGACCGGTGGTCGTCAACGTGGTCCCACCGACTTGCGTGATATACGGGTCATCCGACGGAAAATCTGGAGCTGTCGACCCGGACAAGGCATCGGTATCCCCCGAAGCGTTGAAGAATGACTGTCCCTGGGCCGCCATTTGCTGAAAGAATTGATCGGCAGTCGCGTCGGGTCCATCAACGCCAAATACCCAGGAACAACTGAGTTGCTTGGCCTGATTGTCCGAGGCCATTCGGCTCAGGACGTCGTTCGCGATGCCATTTGGACCGGCTTCATAGACGATCACTTTGGATAGTCCCGGTGCCATGGAAATCGTCATCTCGATGTCCAGCGCCACCTCGCTGTTCCCGCTGTTCGGGCCGGTGGTCGGGGTCCCTCTGAACCCATCCAGCAACACATTCGCCAGTTTGACGCTCGGCAATCCGGTCTGTTGCTCATACGTCGCAATGTCGTTGGCGTAGTAGCCATCAAACTCAAGTAGTCCGACCACTTGCCCTGCACCGGTGAGATCGGTTACGCCCGGGAGATACGCGGCCCGAAAATCGTAACCCATGTAGGCACCGCTTGGCCCCGAGCCGACGTTCGGCGTCGCGTTCTTCGCCTTGCTGCTGGGTTTTCGGATTAGTTGCTTCGGATGCGGCACGGTATAGTTATTCAGGCCGCTGATGTCCAACACCGGAACAGCCAGGTCTAGCGACGGCTCGACATCTGGCGCATAGAACGTGCGGGCTTCCGTCGGGTGCTGGTAGACGCGCATCGTCAAATGGAAAACCTTCTCGATATCCGCCACCGACCCATTCACATCCAGCAGGACGCGACCGGGATGCCGGCCGGTCACCGTCAAGCCGTTGGCCTTCACGAAATCGATGAGAGCCTGGTAATCATGTTCTGTCGGACCAAACATTTCCGCGAACTGCTCCGGCGTCAGATAGCGACGGTAATTGGGACTAGCCGGGTCATAGATCTGCTGGAGCAGGTTGTTGAGTCCTTCCTTGTTGCGCAGCGGAAGCCCGATCGCCAGATCCAAATTCGTCGTGCCAGGCAGGCTGCCCGTTGGCTGCAAACGCGCCACCGCTGCCGGTACGTGACCGCGCAGGACTTGTACGCCCGCCGCCCGGACCGGCGTGCCGAAAACCACCCCCGCCAACAGCAATAGCGGCAACCACCATTGGCCTCGACGACGTTCTGACTCCAAAAGCTTCATGAATCGAGAGACTAATACCCCAGCGTGTGCGCTTTCGCAAATGCCAAGGGAAACGGCCCAGACGAATTGCCGGGGTCGTTCGGTAAGTTGCAGCGGTGCGGGCATCTTAGCGCGCTGGCGGCGGCTTCAGCCAGTGCCAGCGCGGGATACCGAAAAGGCCCCTGATAAAGTCTGGGAGGCTTCACTTTGAAACCCTTTCGGTTCACACCGTGTTTGTGAGAGTGTGTTCAGGTGGCGGCCGACAACCGTCTCCCTGACCGCCGGGAAGCTGCGGATATATCTCATCCAAGGTCAACTGGCCGTCACCGTTCTTGTCGAGCGTCTTCAACGCCGCCGACGCATTAGCGATCTCACTGGCATCGATCACGCCGTCATGGTTCACGTCCAGCGCACTCATGATGGGATCGGGAGGCGGCGGAGGTGGGCGATGCTTTACGTCGGTCCCGTCTTGCCCTTCTGGGGGCGGAGGCGGGGCACCTTCGCCACCGGGACCGCCAGGCCCGAACTGCGGACGCAGCTCGTCGGGCGTCAGTTGGCCGTCGCCGTTCTTGTCGAGCGTCTTCAACGCCGCTGGCGCGTTGGCGATTTCGTTGGAGTCGATCACGCCGTCATGGTTCACATCCAGCGCCGCGAAGAGCGGCGAAGGAGGTAGTGGGGGGCGTTCACCCTGAGGAGGCGAGCTATTTGTTCCCTGGGCGTTTGCCATCCATGCGGATGCACCCAGTGCGAGCGCTGTCATCAGTGCTGTGCATGAGGTCTTCATCATCTTGCTGCTCCTTTCGGGTTCTCAGTTCAAAACCTCGGTTTGTTTGTTCTGCTCAATAAGACCTTGTGGGCATGACAAGACATCGGGCGGGCGCATGACAAAACTGTAATACTGCTGCGCTTGGCGCCCGCCCCCTGCCGCTGTATGCTGTTTGGCGTGAAAGTGCTCGTGGTTGAGGATGACCGAAAGATCGCGTCTTTCGTCCAGAAAGGGTTGAAGGAACAGGGCTTCGTTGTCGAAGTATGCGGGGACGGCAATGAAGGGTACAACCGCGCGATGCGGCAAACGTACGATGTAATCGTGCTCGACATCATGCTGCCGGGCCGCGATGGCCTGAGCATTCTGCGCGCGTTACGGGAAAAGAAGAACACCGTCCCGGTCATTCTGCTGACAGCGCGCTCGGCCATGAACGAGCGTGTGGACGGACTGAATTTGGGCGCGGACGATTATTTGGGGAAGCCGTTCTACGTGGAAGAACTGATCGCGCGCATTCAAGCTGTTGTTCGCCGCGCGTCGGGAGAGCAACTGACCCAACTGACAGCCGGTGAGTTGACGGTGAACCTGATCACCCGTCTGGTGAGGCGGGAGGAACAGCGAATCGAATTGACGAATCGGGAGTTCAACCTGCTGGAGTTGTTGATGCGCGCGCCCGGGCGTGTGTTCACGCGCACGCAGATCCTCGAACACGTCTGGGGGTACGACTTTGACCCACAGACGAACGTCGTGGACGTCTGCATCCGCCGTCTGCGCGCGAAGGTTGATTCGCCCTCAGCGCCATCGCGGATCGAAACGGTGCGTAGCGTCGGGTACCGGTTTCGCTGGCCGGAGTAAGACGGGATGAAGTTTCGTCTCAAAATCACGCTGCTATCGCTCCTGATCTCCGGCGCGCTGTTGGTCGGCTTCGGGCTGTATTTCCTCGGAATCATCTCGAGGGTACAGATGGACCGGGTTGATCGCGAGATCTGGGCGCTGGGCAACACGACACTCCGTCATCAGATGCCGCGCGAGTTCTGGCGGGATGTCGGCCAGTCGATGCAGACTCTCTATGGCGATGAACGGTCAAGCCAACTGGTGGCCCGTGTGTTGGATGCGCAAGGCAGGGTTCTCTACAGTTCGCCGCAGTTCCCGCGCGAGATGGTTGAGATATCTTTGCCGGTTCTGGAGTTCGATGGATCTTCACCGCCCGGACCGGCATGGCGCGACGAGCCAGAAATGCCCCCTGAACCGCCGCCCGAACCGCCAGAGCGCGACGAGCCAAGAATGCCTCCACCGCCGCCGTTGGCGCGGATGAAGAAACCGGTTTTCCAAACCGTGAAGACCTCTGACGGTGAATGGCGCGTCGGGATTCTGGGCAACGAGACGGTGACCATGATGATCGGCGTCAGCCTCGCAGCATATCACCGCGACTTCGATCGTGTTCGCAATGCGTTTCTGGTCACTGTGCCGTTGGGATTGCTCGTGTTGGCGGCGGGCGGCTGGCTGCTGGCAACGCATGCGTTGCGGCCGGTCGCGCTCATCACCCGCACGGCCCAGGGGATCACCGCCCGAGGTCTCGATAAGCGGATTCCGATCACCACCGCCGATGCCGATCTGGCGCGTTTGGTGGAGGTGATCAACGGGATGCTGGATCGATTGGAAAAGAGCTTCCAACAAGCGGTGCGATTCAGCGCTGACGCCGCGCACGAGTTGCAGACGCCGCTGACCGTGTTGCAGGGCGAGTTGGAGCAGGCCATCCAGACGGCCGCGGTGGATTCCGACGAGCAGCAGCGCTACGGCGATCTGCTGGAAGAAGTGCAGCGGCTCAAGGCGATCGTCCAGAAACTGTTGCTTCTGGCGCGCGCCGATGCCGGGCAGTTGGCCCTGCATCTGGAAAGCGTGGACCTGACCACCTTGCTGGAAGATGCGATTGAGGACGTGAAAGCCATCGCGCCGGAGTTGGAGGTACAGCAGCACATTCCTGCCCGCATTCGCGTGATGGCCGACGCCGATCTACTGGCTCAAGCGATCCGCAATATGACGAGTAACGCCGTGAAGTACAACTGCGAGCGTGGCCGGGTGCGATTTGAACTGGAGACCACCAGCGGGATCGCACGTTTCACCTTGAGCAACACAGGCACGCCGATTCCTGAAGAGGACCGGGAGCGGGTGTTCGACCGGTTCTACCGCGTGGACAAATCCCGGAGCCGACGGGTTGGCGGCGCGGGGTTGGGCTTGAGCCTCGCGCGAGAGATTGCCCGGGCGCATCACGGTGACGTGGTGCTCAACCCCGTGCACGACGACCTGATCTCCTTTACGTTGACCCTCCCACTGGCGGACGCCTCCGTCCAAGCGCTGTCCACCTGACTGAAGGCATTACCCGTCGCGCCCGCCGCACCGTTTCATGAAGTTTCTGTAATGCTGCCACCTCATGTTCCGTAATGATGCTCGTGCTCACTACAAGCAGAGCATTTGGAGAGGTTTGTTCCCTCCAAAACACGGAACTACAACCAACAAACGAAAGGAGATCACAATGAAGAGCAACACGTTGGTCGCATGTTGCGCGGTAATCGCAATTGCGACGGCTCTAACCATGTGGCTCGCACATTCCCGGTGGCAGCATCATCGCGATGACGCTGCCATCGCAATTACGCCGTCTCCAACAATGCGGTCGCCAGAGGCGGCGGCTCAAACGAATCAACCACCAAAGGCAGCCATCGAGCAATTCGACAATGACCGCGACGGGGAAGTCTCCAATGTCGGATTCACCCAACCGGCCAAGGAGTCCACCAAACTGGATCGCAACGATGACCGATTCATCACTCCAGACACTGCACCGCAAGGACCACCACCGGGGCAAGGGCCGCCGCCCGGAAATCGTTCTGGATTCACCGGACCGACCGTGAAGTCGACCAGATTGGATCCCAATAGTGACCAATCCATCACTGCGGACGAAGCGCCGCCAGAACCGCCGCTGGACGAAGGGCCACCGCCAGGGGAAGGTTCCCCACCGGAAGACGGGCCAATGGAGCAAGGGCCGCCACCGGGTGAAGGACCGCCGCCTGAAATGGGCCCTGAGTGAATCGGCAGATGAGAAAACCGGGAACGGCGTCCGAGACGCGGGAATACCCTCCCGCGCCTAGGTTAGCATTCACGAGACGGCGAGTTCTTCGCGGATGTTGGACCGTGATTGATGCGACTACCCGTGATTCCGCAGTTTCACGCGCAACGGTCTGATCTCCACTTCGTGTCCGAGTATGGATGAAGGGTCAGACCTGCATTCATGACAAACACCACTTGCGTTAGATCCGTGAACCGTTTCCGCCGCCAGTTCCAACCGCTTGACCGCCTATGCCACACCGCTGCCGCAAGCGAGTAGACAAACAAATGGCGCGCCCAGCAGGAGTTGAACCTGCAACCTTTGGTTCCGTAGACCAACGCTCTATCCAATTGAGCTATGGGCGCGCGGAAATCGCACAGACTATTATGCCGGATTCAACGCGCTGGCAAGCAAATCAGAGTCAAGCCCGCGATCCGGTCGCGCCCGTTGTCCGCCGGTAGGCGGATCAGCCCGCCGGCTTGACTGTTAGGGGATGCCGCATGACACGGGCGGGACGCCCGCGCTACTATGGGGCAATACCAAGAGGCGTCCCTCGACGACCAACGGCTTGTTTCCCGCATGGCGAAACCGTGCGGCCAACCAACCTTGAGAGCCTTTACGCTTTCTTTGCCGCCGCCTTGATTCGCTCTGGAGACAAGGGCAACTGGAAGAGTCGGACGCCGATGGCATCATAGATGGCGTTGGCAAGTGCGCCACCCATCGTGATGATGGCGGGTTCGCCGCCGCCTTGTGGGGCTGAATCTTTGTTGTCGATAATGATCGTCTCGATTTTCGGCACCCATGAGAACCGGGGAATCTCGTACGTATCGAAATTCAGGTCGAAAAGCTCTTTGCCTTTGAAACGGATGTGCTCTCGCAAGGCATACCCAAGGCCCATTGTGACGCAGCCTTCCATCTGGATCGTGGCGGCTTCCGGATTGATCGCCAACCCCATGTCCTGCGCGCAAACCACCCGTTTGACCTTGACGTTGCCCGTCGCTTTATCGACTTCGACCTCAGCCATGGTTGCCACGTACGTTCCCGCGTCGATTCCACAGGCGATGCCGCAGCCCTTGCCGCTCGGCGCCTTGGCTGGTTGCCATCCGAATTTGTCGGCAGCCGTTTTCAAGACGCGTTGTATTTTTTGGTCAGTCAGGTTCTGCATCCGGAATTCCAACGGATCCACGCCCGCCTTCGCAGCCATGATGTCGATCTGGGATTCTCTGGCAAACGTGTTGGTGTTGTTGCCCGGCGCGCGCCAGGCTCCCGTGGCAAACGGATGAGCACTCGGACCGCCTCCAAAACCTCCGCCGTGGGAGATCGTGCTGTGGTTCGGAACGTCATAGAACTGCGCCGCACCGCGTTCGCCGGCATAATACACGTGATAATCCCAGAAGCTGATGCGGCCCTTGTCCGTGATGCCCGATTTGATTTTGATCACCGCAGCCGGTCGGAATGAATCGTAAAAGAATTCCTCGTTCCGCGTCCAAGCGACCTGGACCGGTTTCCCGCTCAGTTTCGCCAGACGCGCAGCTTCCACCGCTTGGAGGTTTCTGGTTTTCCCGCCGAAGCCGCCTCCGACGAAGATTGGCATGACCCGCACGTTCGCCGGTGGGAAGCCGAGTTCCCTCGCAACTTCCTGTTGGACGCTGAACGGTGCCTGGGTGGACGCCCAGACGGTGGCTTTGTCGCCTTCGATCTTCACGACCGCCGTGTGCGGTTCGATCGGGGCGTGCGCCTTGTAGCCATCCAGATAGGTCTGTTCGACAACTGCCTTCGCTTCGCTTTGGCCTTGTTGAAGGTCGCCGCCATGCGCCACGGTCCGACCTTCGGCAGCGTTTTTCAGCAGATAGTCGAAGATATTCTTGTCATCGAGGTCGGATTGCGGCTTGTCGAATTTCGCTTTGATTTTCGACAGCGCCATTTCGGCGACGTCCGGATGCTTGTGCAGGACGGCAACAAAATCGCCTTCCTTGATCACCTGGACGCCTTTCACCTTCTCGGCTTCGGAGACATCGACATCAACCAGTTTGGCGTCGTGCGCGGGAGGACGCAGTATCTTGGCATACACCATGTCGGGGAACTGAATGTCTCCGGCATATTTCGCCTTGCCCGTGACCTTCTCCAGTCCATCCCGGCGCGTGAGCGATTGGCCTATGATCTTGAATTCTGCTGGTTTCTTGACGGCCACCTTCCCCGTGGCATGCCGTTCGATCTTTTTGCCTTTGGCAAGCTGCGCATAGGTAACGCGGTTTTGTTTGTTCTCCTTGTCGAACACAACACCGTTTTCCGTCACCAGTTTTTCAACAGGCGTTTTGAGGTTCTCTGAACCCAATTCCAACAACACCTGTCGGGCTTCGGCACCCGCCGCCCGCATGGCCGGTCCAAAAGATCGGGTCGAAAGAGAGCCGAACGTTCCCCCATCGAACGGGCAGAGATCCGTGTCGCCCATGACCATGTCGACCGCATCGAGCGGCACATCGAGTTCATCCGCGATCTCTTGGGCCAACCCGGTGACGATCCCCTGCCCCATTTCAATCTTGCCGGTGTAACACGCGACGCGGCCGTCTTCGCCGATCCTGAGAAACGCGTTGAAATCAGTGGGTAAACCTCGCCCTCCCCCGCGGCGGCCAGCTCGACCTTCCTGGGCCAGGACCGACAGATCACCGATGGTGAAAAAGAGGATGATGCCACTGCCGGTGGCCTTGATGAAATCGCGCCGGTTCAGTCCCGTGTCGATCTGGTGATCGGTGAAATCGGTTTCAATGTAGCGATTGTGGTTCATGTTACTTCCCTCCTTGCATTTCTTTCGCCGCCGCTTGAATGGCTCGGACGATCCGGTTGTGGGCTCCGCAACGGCACAAGTTGTCCTCCATTCCCTCAACGATTTGTGAAGGGGAAGGTCGAGGGTTTTTCCGCAGGAACGCGTAGGCGTTCATGATCATGCCGGACGTGCAATACCCGCACTGGAGCGCGTCGTTTTCCATGAACGCCTTCTGCAACGGATGCAGAGCGCCATCCTTCGCCAATCCCTCGATGGTGACGACCTCTTTGCCTTGGACGGATTTGACAATGGTTTGGCACGATCGAACGGCCTCGTTGTTGACAAGAACCGTGCAAGCGCCGCAGAAGCTTTCACCGCACCCGTACTTGGTTCCCATCAATCCCAGATCGGTGCGCAAAACCCACAACAACTTCCGGTCGCTGTCCACGGTCAGTTTGGTGGGTTTGCCGTTGAGAGTAAACTGCACAGTTTCTTCCATAACAAGCTCCTTGGTTCTTACAGATGAAAGGTTTTCCGAAGCGCGCCTGACGCAATTCGACTTCTGCTTGTAGCCGCACCGTTTAGATTGTTCCGGCAAAACATGCTACAGATTTCCGAAGAGGTATTTGGAGGGCCACGCTCCGTCGTGGCCGCGTTGGTGAAACGGACGCGACGGAGCGCGTCCCTCCAGTTTGGTTGCGGCCTTGTGCCGCCTTAGGGTGCGTGAATTGTGCAGCCAGCACAGGCTACAGCCTGCGGCTACAGGTTTCATTCGGGTCCTCAAGGGAAACACAGTCCACTGGCCAGTCAGGTCGGTAATGCCATGCGCCTGAAGCGTTGTTCCCTCCCTCGATTCACAAGCGTCGATCATGAGCTGAGCACGGACAAGACAATTGCACGGGCTAAGGTTTGGCCCCAAACGGGGTGACCAGGAAGGTTTATATGCAGACCCAACTGCTGACCGCAAGATTTTTTCAGCCGCAATTGGGAGGTGGGACCTGTTGACTTATGTCGACTCGGACAGAACATGACCGTGGCTAATCGAAAAGGAGGACGGACAATATCCGCAGCGCCGCAGCCAAAACAACCACGCCGGTCATCTGCCGCACCCGCGCCTGCGACACCCGGTGCGCCCCCAACCGGCTGCCGAGTTGACCGCCGACGAACACCGCGCCCGCCAGCGCCAGCCATTGCCAGTCGTGAAAAGCGGCGGAGTTCTTCAGAAGCTGACCTGCAAGCCCGGACAGCGAGTTTAACAATATGAAGACCGCCGAGAATGCCGCCACCTGTTTCGGCGCGGCCCAACCCAGCAGCAACAGCACCGGCGCGAGAAAAATTCCGCCGCCAATCCCCACCATGCCGGACAGCAACCCCAGCCCGGCCCCGACCACGATGCTCCCGGCACGATGCGGCGGTCGCGCCACTTCTTCCGCTCGTTTGTTCCCGACCGGCCAGATCAGCAACACACCGGCCACGAGCAGCGATACTCCCACCAGCAGCATGAAACTTTCGCGCGTCAGCGGCATTCGTCCGCCCACGAACGCCAGCGGCACCGAGCCCAGCGCGTACGGCCAGAACTGCCGCCAGTCGAAGTGACCGGCCCGCGCGAAGTGGTACGTGCCACCCACGGTCACCACGATGTTGCACACCAGCGCGATGACTGGAATGCGGTCATGCGCGAAGCCGGCCAACGTCAACACCGCGATGTAGGCCGAGCCGCCGCCAAAACCGGCCATCGAGTAAATCGCCGCCGCCGCGAAAAACAACAACGCGATGAACCAGATACTCATGAGCCGATCCACCGCCCGTCGCTCGGGCCGTAAAATTCCTTCTTCCAAATCGGCACGCGCCGCTTCACCCCATCAATGACATACCGGCACGCTTGAAATGCCGCGTCGCGGTGGGCCGCCGTCACGCCGATCCACACCGCGAGGTCGCCCACCTGCAGATGCCCGACCCGATGGACGCAGCGGATGTCGAGAACGCCAAACTTCTGCCGCGCTTCCTCCAAAACCCGGTTGCCCTCGCGTATCGCCATGTCGGCGTACGCCTCGTACACCAACGACTGCACCGGCCGGCCTTCGTTCTCATTGCGCACCCGGCCTTCGAACGTCACGAACGCGCCTGCCGCCGGATTGCGCGGCGTCTCGGGAGTGATCGGCTTGTCGGAGAGACTGAACACGGTGTCAACCTCCAGCCACCGGCGGGATGAACACCACCGTGTCGCCGTCCCGCAACGCGCGCTCTGGCGACACGAACTCCTCGTTCACCGCCACGCTCAACGCCGACAACGGCGCGCCAAACCCGTGCCGCTGCCGCAGCTCCTCCCACAAAGCCGCCGGTGTCGCCGCCGACGTGCGGATGTTTTCCTCGCTCACGCCCGCTTGTTCGCGAAGCATGGCAAAGTACCGGATGCGCAGGGTCATGGTTTTGGCGTCGTTGCCGCCCGCTCGTACTCCAGCGGATCGTTCACATTGTCAAGCGCCCGGTGATCGGCAAGTTCAACCAGGTGCACCGGCGAATTGATCAGCGCCTTGCGCGGACAATGGAGGCCATGTGTAACAAACTCCAGCAACCGCGCCCGTGCTGCCGGCTCGTAAATCGCGCACAACGGCTCCGGCAAACCATCATGAGCGCTGCGAAACGCCGTCGCGATTCTTTGCGGATCACGCGCCGCGAGCAATTGACGGAGTGTCTCGCGATTCAGAAACGGCAAATCACACGCGACAACGAGCCACGCCGCTTCGCGATGCTCGTCCAGCGCCGTCAGGATACCGGCCATCGGCCCGATCTCGTCATACCGGTCAACAAGCTGCGGCCATTGGCTCAGCGTCTCTCGACGGGTGCGCACGGACAAATACACGCGCCCGCAAAACTCCTGCAGCAGTTCATAAGCGACGACCGCCTGCGGTCGCCCATCGCCGTAGGTCAACAACGCCTTGTCGCGCCCCATTCGTGCGCTCCGGCCACCGGCCAGCACCAGGCCGAACAGTTCACCGGGCGGCGTAATCACGCTTTCCTCCCGTCTTGCGGAGCAACCGCGTCCGTTCGATCACGATCTCTGGCGACACCGCCTTGCACATGTCGTACACCGTCAACGCCGCCGCCGACGCGCCGACGAGTGCTTCCATCTCAACGCCGGTCTTGTGCACCGCGCTCACCCGGCAACGAATCACAACCTTCCGCCCGGCAAGTTTGATGTCGAAATCGCAACCTTCGATTGGCAGCGGATGACAAAATGGAATCAGCGACACGGTGTTCTTCACCGCCATCGTGCCGGCCACGATCGCCGTCTGGATGACCGGCCCTTTCGGCCCGTGAATCTCGCCGCCGCGCAACAGTTTTGCCACCGCGGCGGGCAACCTCACCACGCTCTCCGCCACCGCTTCGCGCCGGGTCGCCGTTTTCGCGCCGACGTCCACCATGCGCGGCCGGTTCTTCGCGCTGACGTGTGAAAGTTTCTTCATGCGATCACTCTGGCAGACCAAAGCCACAACCGGCAGACTGTTCCGCCGCCTTCCTCGACCTGGACAAACCCGTCCGCCGCGGCCAACGCCGCGAGATCGCCCGAGGTGTTCAAGTCCACCGGCTTCGCCCGCAGCCGTCCGTCCTCGCACCGCACCCGCACCGGTACGAACTGCACGTTGACCGCGGACACCTTTTCATCAAGGCAAGCCGTCAGCGCCGGTACTGGTGCGAGCAACGGCAGCACGTAACGATGCAGCGTCACCAGCGTTGATACCGGATTCCCCGGCAAGCCGAACACGAGTTGCCCGCGGGCCGTCCTGCCGGCCCACATGGGGCGACCGGGGCGCTGGCGCACGCGGTGAAAAAGCTTCTGTACGCCGAGCGTTTCGAGCGTCTCCGGCACGAAATCAGACCGGCCTCGCGACACGCCACCGGTCACGAGTACCACGTCCGCTGTTTCCAGCGCCGCCTGCAGGCCGGCGCGCAATGCGCCCGGTTCGTCGGGCAGATGCATCAGCGTCACCTCGGCAATACCGGCCAGCGCGGCACGGATGGCATGCGGATTGGAGCACCGAATCTGGTGCGGCGCAGGCGCGGCGTCCACGTTCACGAGTTCATCGCCGGTGCTGATGACGGCGACCGTTGGCAACCGGCTCACGCGCAGTGTCGTCTTGCCGACGGTCGCCGCGACAGCGATCTCGGCGGCGGTGAGTCGCGTGCCGGCACGCACGAGCACGTCGCCGGGTTTCCGGTCGGAACCGGCAAAATGGATGCACTGGCGTGGCGCGACGTTGCCGGTAACGGTGGCGCCGCCATCGCGCACTTCAATGTCCTCGATCGGCACCACGCAGTCCGTGCCGACCGGCAGGACTGCGCCGGTCATGACTTCGAGGCAGGTGTCGGCGGCCGGCAGGGTCAGCGCCGGTCGGCCGGCGGCCTGGGTGCCGGTGATCTTGAATTCGCGGCGGCCGGACTGCCACGCGGCGAACGAGAGCGCGATGCCGTCCATCGTAACGCGGTCGAACGGCGGAAAGGGGCGGTCGGCGATGAGATCCTCGCGCAAAACGCGGCCGTGTGCATTGGGCAACGCGACCGTGGTTTCCGGGAATCGCGGCGCGACGGCGGCGAGGCGACGGTCGGCTTCGGCGACGGTGATTTCGTCAGCCACCGATCTGGGAGACGGTGCGGTTGGTGGCATAACGGCCTTCCTGGACTTCGTGCCCCGACGGCTTACGGCGGAGGCTCTCGGTAATGAGCGCGCGCAGTGCGTCGTCGCTGGCACCCTCGCGGAGCGGGCTGAGCAGGTCCACTTCGTCAGCGCGCAGCAGGCAGAGCCGCAGGATGCCGTTGGCCATGAGCCGGACGCGGCCGCACTGGGCGCAGAATGGGCGAGTGACGGAGCTGATGAAACCGAGTTCGCCGCGCGCGCCGGGCAGCTTGAAGACACGGGCTTCACCGTCGAGCGCGCCGCCGTAGAGCGGTGCGGCCGGGCCTAGGGCGGCGGTGATGGAGGCGAGCATCTCGGCTTCGGTGACGAGCCGGTCGCGCTGGAATTCGTGGAGCGCGCCGAACGGCATCAGTTCGATAAACCGGACCTGCCACGGGCGCGTGAGCGTGAGCCGGGCGAGTGCGACGACATCGCGGCCGTCGTTGAAGCCGCGGACGACGACCGTGTTGAGCTTGATTCCCAAACCGGCCGCTGCGGCGGCTTCGATGCCGCGCCAGACTTCGTGGAACCGGTCGCGGCAGGTGATGAGGTGAAAGGCTTCGGGGTCGGTGGAATCGAGCGAGATGTTGACGCGGCGCAGGCCGGCCGCCTTGAGCGGCCCGGCGAGTGCGGCAAGGCGGACGCCGTTGGTGGTGAGGCCGACGTCGCGGATTCCGGGCACGGCGATGATGGCGCGGAGCAGGTCCACGAGGCCGTCGCGCAGGGTCGGTTCGCCGCCGGTCAGGCGGACTTTATTGAATCCGAGCGAGGCGAACACCCGGACGAGCCGCAGGAGTTCATCGTCGCGCATCAGGTGCGCGGGCGGATAGAACCGCATGTCTTCGGGCAGGCAGTAACGGCAGCGCAGGTTGCACGCGTCGGTCACCGCCACGCGCAGGTACTGGATCGGTCTGCCGAACTGGTCGTGAATCATGGTGTCAGGCGTCACGATGCTCTTCCGCGTTTTCGGTTTCCCTTGCCGGTTCGGCCCATGGCCGGCCAATCGGAAACAGCGTTGTTAGCCCGCATGTTGCACGAGCCCTCGTGCAACAAGCGCCGACAGGGCCGACAATTGGGGTCTGAACCCAATTGTCGGGGCGTACCCCGACAACGCGCTCTACGTTGTCGGCCTCTGACCAATGGAGTTCCCACTCCATTGGACATGAGGTGCTTATTGAGCCAGCGCGTTTGCGCTGGTGCAATAGGCAGGTTAGTATGTCGGTGTCCCGAACCTAATGCAAGCCCGCCGGCAGAAAAGCAGTGTCCTGTTTTGAACTGAGAGAGTCAACGCTGCGGAGCGGACGGCGGCGGAGAATGCCGAGCGGCTGGGCTGGACTCAAACGCGGCGCGTGGTAGTATTCGCGCCATTCTGCCAGACCAAGAGTATATGGCTACCGTGGGATCACAATGGATGGCTATGCGCCCGGCTATTGACCGCAAGGAGGGTTATTCTATGAAGATATTCTCATTACTCGCAGTGATTTTCATACTGTGTGGTTGCCAAAAAAGTTCCATACCACGCAACACTCATCTGTCTCGCGCTCAAGCGATCAGTATAGCTAAGCAAGCCGCTATAGAACATCATGAGCGATTAGAAGACTACCGACTGCACTGGGTTGGTTTCAATGTTGAAAGAGGTCGGTGGATCATATCGTTTGCGTTAAAGACGCCCTACACCATGGGAGACCCGCGCACATACCACTTCTTCGCAATTGAAATCGAGGATAAAACAGGAAATGCCGAATACATTGAAGGTATTCTCAAGTAGTCGCATCGTGCAGGGTTCGTGGAAGTACTTACTCGCTATTTCTGCAACCAGCCTCTGTCTTGCAACAGCTTTGTTCAACGCCTTTGCCGGGGATGTCGGCACGCCGGACAGTCTAGCTTCTCAGACCAATGGCTTGGTTAAACCTAACCGCAATGAGAGGTTGGTGCTTTCAAAGCCTGCAACCCAAGCCTATCGAAAAGAGGCTTTGCGGCTCCTGATTCAAGAAGCGAATCTGGTTGCCCAAGAATTGAAACTACCGGAGAATCTACCCATCACCGATACAAACTTGGTGTGGTCATTCATCCCTCCTTTTGCTGGGGCTCAGTTTTGGAAAGCGATCGGAATGATTGAGACGCGAAATCCCGCTTATTGTGCATCACGAGATAATAAGTTTTGTTATCTGGAAAGGCCGCATCAGGAAGCGGATCGTGGCCGTGTTGGTGAGACGGACGCGACGGAGCGCGTCCCTCCAGTTTGGTTGCGGCCTTGGCAATTAGTTCACGACGGGCTTCGAGGAAATCACCGAATCGGATCGGATGGCGTCACGAGTTTCGCTGCTGGATGATCTCGGCCGCGATGCTGATGGCGATTTCGGCCGGGGTGTGACTGGCAATCGGCAAGCCGACCGGGCTGTGCACGTTTCGCAAAAGCTTGTCAGGACAACCTTCCGCGCGCAGCTTGCCCAGTATCAACCGCGTCTTCCGGCGGCTGGCCATCAGACCCAGATACCGGAGTCGCTTGTGCACGAGTTGACGCAGCACCAACTCGTCCGCGGCGTGTGAGGGCGTCATGATCACCGCGTAACTGCGAGTCCCCGCCGGTATTGCCGGGCCAACTTCGGCGAACGGCATCACGCGCTTTTCATGCGCAAACACGTTCTGAGCCAGCGTCTCCACATCCGGCCGCTTGTCGAAGACCACGATTCGAAAATCCAGCGCCGACATGACACGGGACAGGGCAAGACCGACGTGTCCGCCGCCCACAATGTACAGCGTGTCCGGTGGGCGAATCTTCTCGGTGTAAATCCATCGCCCGCGGAGTTGCCGGGCTGAGAGGGAAATACCGGCCCGTGAAATCCGCAGCGTGCCCGGCTTTTGATTGAGCAACGATTCGACCGCCGGCAGGTCGCCGGTCCGACACGGATAGATCAGCACGGTCTGCCGCCCGCCGCAGATCATGCCGGAGGTCTGCGGATGCTCCAAATGATGAACTTTGACCCGGACGACTGCGCGCGGAGACTTCCCGCGCAGCATTCGGCGCGCTTCTTCCACGGTGTCGTATTCGATCTTGCCGCCGCCGATTGTTCCGGCAAGCTTGCCATCGGCGCCGACCGCCATCTTGAAGCCGGTCTTGCCCGGCGCCGAGCCTTTGCTCTCCACCACCACGAGAAGAGCAACGCCCTTCCGGCGCCTGAGCCGGTCGCAAACGAAGCGCCAGACATCAATTGAACCAGTCTGCATCAGCCGCATAGTAAACCGCCATCAGCGCGGAGAAAAGCGCGTTCCCGAGGTGGATACTTCACGACTACCTTCTGGCAGGTGTGCCACTATCCGTCGGGATCTTGTATTCCCGCGAAGATTTGTAGCGCGGGCGTCTCGCCCGTGCCGTTGGCTCGATGGGACGGACCAGACGCACCAATAACAAAACGGGCGGGACGCCCGCGCTACTTCGGTTGCGCAGAGCCGCACTGTGAAATATCCAGGTAAAGAACCTGCGCATCGAGGACACCGTTCTGAATAAGAAGCGCCATCGCCGGTTTGTTACCGCACGACGCGGAAAATGACAATCGCAAATCCGACCGGCATCCGTTATTCTGAAGAAGATGAACCACCGGGCGCAACGCGTGGGTGTTGTGATCCTGGCTGCCGGCAGTTCCAACCGGATGGGCCGGCCCAAGCTCCTCCTGCCGTGGGGCGAGACAACGGTCTTGGGACACCAAATCCGCACGTGGCAAGCACTGGGTGCCGGCCAAATCGCAGTGGTCTGCGCCGCGGCGGACGACGGGATGCGAGCCGAACTGGACCGCCTGGAGTTCCCGGCCGGCAACCGGATTCTCAATCCGCAGCCCGAACTGGGAATGTTCAGCTCGATTTGCTGCGCCTCGCGGTGGCCGGGCTGGGTGCCGGAGTTGACGCACTGGGCGATTACGTTGGGTGACCAACCACACTTGCGGCCGGAAACTTTGCAGGCACTGCTGGCGTTCAGTGCGCAACAGCCGGCGAGCGTCTGCCAACCCCGTCGCGCCGGTCGCCTGCGTCATCCGGTCATCTTGCCGAAAGAACCATTCCTGCGCTTGCGAGATGCCGGCTGCTCCACCCTCCGGGAATTTCTGCGAAGCCTGCCGGAAAAGCCGGCCGGTTGCGACGTTGACGATCCGGGTTTGGACTTCGACATTGACACGCCCGCGGATTACGAGCGCGCGCTGGCGCTTCGTTCGCGCTAAGGCAGCACGCGCGTGCCGGTGTGTCCGTCCAGCGCGCCAGAGAGGGCTTCGGCAGCACGCGATGAGCGCCTCGCGGCCGCTGGCTTCGATAAACTGAACACAAGCCTCAACTTTGGCAAGCTAACCCACGGGCGCATCTTGACACCACCACCGTGGGAGCGGCGTCCCGCCGCGATTTCGCCAGTGCAAGCCTGTCCGGTCGCGGCGGGGACGCCGCTCCCACAACCCGCATGATCCAGTCTGGTGGTACTACCAAGATGCGCCGCTAACCCACTAACCGGGGGGCGTTGCTTTTGCCGTAGGGTTTCACTATACTGGTCGCGATGAAGGCTGTTACCACCGAGCAAAGCCGCCAACTCGATCGGCGCACCATCGCCGCCGGCACGCCCGGCGAAGAACTCATGGAACGCGCGGGCCGCGCCGCCGCCAAGGCTGCGGCCGGTTTCCTGAAGAAGCGCGACGCGCGTTCGGTCCTGCTGCTGGCCGGCAAAGGCAACAACGGCGGCGACGCCATCGTCGCCGCGCGGCATCTGGCGGTCGCAGGCTGCCATCCGCTGCTCATCTTATTCTGCCGACTGGACGAATTGCAGGGCGATCCGTTGCTGCATTTCCAGCGACTGGTTACCGGCGTTCACATCTTCGAAATGCCGAGCGTGGAGCAAATGTACGAGATCGCGACCGAAGCCGGACCCGCGGTCGTCGTGGACGGTTTGCTGGGGACGGGTCTGAAAGGCAAGGTGCGCGAGCCGTATGCGTCGGCGATTCGATTCATGAATCAACTGCAACTTCCCGTCGTGGCGATTGACATTCCCTCCGGCATCGACAGCGACACGGGGGCGCGGCACGGCGTGTGCGTGCGCGCCGACGTGACGGTGACGATGGGACTACCGAAGATCGGCCTGCTGCAAGCCGCCGCAGCGGATCATGTCGGTAGAATCGAAGTCGCCGATATCGGATTCCCCCGCCAATTCGTCGAGGAGATTCAGACAGAAATCGAGTTACTCACCGCCGCTGACGTGAAACCGTTGTTGCCGTGCCGACGACCAACGGCACACAAAGGCGACTTCGGGCATCTGCTGATCGTTGCCGGCTCCGAAGGATACACGGGCGCGCCTGTCCTCTGCGCTCACGCCGCTGCCCGGTCGGGAGCGGGACTGGTGACGCTTGCCGTGCCTCGAACAATTTATCCTGTCGTCGCAGCCAGTTGCCCGCCCGAAGTCATGCCGCGTCCGGTGGAGTTCGAGCAACTTGGCCCGAGGTTCTTATCGGGGTTCGATGCGATTGCGGTCGGCCCCGGCCTAGGACAACAGCCCGAAGTGCAGAAGATGGTTCGGAGACTGGTCACGAGCAGTTCGCTGCCGGTGGTGATCGACGCGGATGCGTTGAATGTGATCGCACACGATGTGGTTGCACTGAAGAAACTGCAAACGCCGATGGTGTTGACACCGCATCCCGGCGAGATGGGGCGGTTGATCGGAAAAACTGCCAGGGAAGTCCAAACCCATCGGTGGGAAATCGCCAAACACTTTGCCCGGAAGCACGGCGTCGTCACGGTGCTCAAGGGCGCAGGCACGGTGGTCACGGACAAATCGGGAAAGCTCTGGATCAATTCCACCGGCAACCCCGGCATGGCCAAGGGCGGCATGGGCGACGCGTTGACGGGAATGATCGGCGCGTTCCTGGCGCAAGGCCTGTCGCCGCTGGACGCCGCGCGAGCGGGCGTGTTCCTGCACGGATTGGCCGGTGACATCGCTCGCGAACGCCACGGCGAACAGTCGCTGCTGGCCAGCGATTTGATCTCGAGCCTGGGCGCTGCTTTTGCGGCACTGGACTAATCGCGGAGCGCGTGGCATATTCGGCCTTCGCAGGGATTGCCGGCGTAGCTCAATTGGCAGAGCATCTGATTTGTAATCAAGGACATGCGTATTTCACTCATTTTGACTTGTCGCCACTTCTCGCCACTGACACCCACACAAGCCAATGCTGACAGAGGTTTGCTCGTGGTCGGTTTCTTCACTGGCGTTTGCTTGTCGCCGCTCGTGTTCTGCTACGACATTGCAACAAAACATTGCAACACGTCCGGCTCAAGACTCCGCTGCGCTGTATTGGAAAGGAACAGGTCGGCAGCCTGATCGTGCCTCCCAGCGTCAACCGTGACGCGGGAAATGGCATCGTGGCGGCTCTGGTGATCGTGGGAGTAGTCGCCTGAATGTCTTCAATTGTAGACAACCGACGTGTAGCATCACGGTGTCCTATGGCACGTGTTGGTGCAACGCGAGGTGTCTGGGTAAGACGAAGCGGCTATCACTGCCATCGCAAACCACGCGGTCGTGGCGCTATCACGAGTTTTATGTCCGACGATCTGTCGCACGTGGTGGGTGCAGTGCGACAGGCGCTAGCGGACACACGGGCTTTGGTTGCGTGGTTGAAAGAACAAGGCTCGCCATTCGTCGGGCTGTGGGGTTTCTCGCTCGGCGCATGGCTGAGCGGATTGTTGGCCTGCACCGAACCGCGCCTCGGCAGCGCGGTGCTGACGACACCTGTGTCACGAATCGACCGCGTCATCGACGAACTGGACTTTTGCCACTCGATTCGGGAGCGATTGGAGGGTGTCGAGGTTCGGTTGGATCGGCTGAACCTTGTTTCGCAGCGCCCGAAGCTGTCGCCTGATAACATTCTGCTCGTCGCCTCCGAGCATGATTTGTTCGCGCCGATGGAAACAATCGAAGAACTGTGGCTCGCGTGGAACAAGCCGACGATCTGGCGGACGCGTCAAGGCCACATCAGCGCCCTGATGTGCGCGCCCGTGATGGAGCGGACCGTGAAGTGGCTGGCCGAGCGTGCCCGCAACCGTGGACAAATTGAGAAACCAATTGTTTCGTGTTGAGGCCTGAACCCTGTGGGCTGCCTCCAAATTCTCTCGCTACGAGGCGGCACGGCTACAACTTGAACCACTCGCTGAGTCTGGCCCGAAACCCGGCGG
The DNA here is from genome assembly GCA_049510215.1 of Verrucomicrobiia bacterium. Lineage (GTDB taxonomy): Bacteria > Verrucomicrobiota > Verrucomicrobiia > Palsa-1439 > Palsa-1439 > JBEKZD01. The sequence goes on along the minus strand of JBEKZD010000001.1, from coordinate 133,011 downwards.
CGTACTTCTGCCGTATCGTGTCCCTCTCACTCTCGGTCTTGTTCGCCAGTAGAGTTCCTTCCGTCTGCATCCGACGTTTGGCCATCAAATCGCCCAGGTAATTCTTTAACTCAGACTCCGCGTGGATGAGCTTTTTGAACACGTCGTGCCTGATCTCGATCACTTCGCAGTCCGCAGCCGCCACCACTCTCGCCGACCGCTTCTCGCCGGTCAACAGTGACATCTCGCCGCAGCATTCGCCCGCGTTCAACGTACCAACAGACACGGTCTTCCCGTCGCGGGTCACCTCCACGTTGGCCTGTCCGCGAACCAGAAGCAACATCGAGTCCCCTTCGGCTCCCTGCTCGACCAGCCGTTCGCCGCGGCAGAACTGTTGCACGGTCGAGTTTTCGATCAACACGTCGATGTGCCGGTCGTCCAGCCCCCGCAACAGTTCCTGTTTGCGCAACGCCGCGCGCACCGCTTCGGCATTGCGATGGTCGCCCGCGCCGTCCGCCGGTTGCAGGTGCACGGTGCGGATCGGAAACGGAATCTTGAGGCCGGCACGGCTGAGCGCGTACCAAATGTTGGTGCGGACGGCATCGAGGGTCTGGCTGTGGCCTGCGTGATGATCCACCCAGAAACGAACTTCATACTCAATGCCGCTGTCACCGAACTCGTTCAGGAAGGCCTCGGGTGGCGGATCGCGCAACACGCCCTTTGCCTGCGCCGCCGCTCCCACCAGAACCTCTTTCACGCTGTTGGGTTGCGCCTCGTACTCCAGTTGTACGCGTACTCGCAGGGCGTGCCGTGGCCTGAGGTAATGGAAATTCACGATGGTCTGGCGCGCGAGCTGGTTGTGGGGCACGTCCAGATAGACGTCGTCACTGGTCCGCAGACGGGTGGATCGCCAGTGGATCTCCACGACCTCGACGTGGCGGCCGTCGACCAGCAACCAATCCCCCACCTTGAACGGTCGGCCTGTTTGGATCACCAAGCCCGCGAAGATGTTGCCCAGCAAATCCTGCAGAGCCAAACCGATCACAATCGCCGCGATCCCGGAGCCCGCCAGCAGTCCGGGAATCCGCACGTCGTAGCCGACGCTGAGCACGAGCATGACAACGACGAGGAAGATTGTCAGTGCCACAACGTCCCGGATGAGATTCGGGATTAAGATCTGCCGTCGATCCTGAAAGTACGACTCCCACACCAGTCGTCGCACCAGCGCGATGAGGAAGAACGCGCCGGTCAACACCACCCCTGCGGCCAGTTCACGCAGAAAATGAAACCCTGGCACGAACAGAACCGCCGCTACATAGATGCCCACGGCTGCGCCGAAGAGCTGGTACATCAATCCCAAGCGCACCCCTGCGGACTGTTTCAACCAGCGCCCCGCCGCCAGCATGATCAGGTAAACAAGCAATGCGGCGACAGGTGCCGCCACCACGCTGGCAGTCATGATCGATAGGTCCATTGAACGCCACATTTTAGCTCGGTAACTGAAGAAATGACAGCACAAACACGTTCACGCACTTCAGGCATCGAGGTCCGGTTGCACCGGCTTAACCTCATTTCGTATTGCCCGAAGCTCGCACCTGAAAACATATTGCTGGCTGCCTCCGGACATATTCCTGTTCCATCATCGGTATATGGGCGGCGGGTCCGCCAAAGGCCGTCGTGCCAAGCCGCAGAAAGATCAGCGCCATCTCCGGCAGCCGTTTGGCGGAAGATTCTCGAATGTCGTTTATGCCAATTTTCTGCGGCACGAGCGAGGTTCACTTGCCCGGACCGAACGTGAGCTGGAAAGCGATATAGCCTTGGTACGCGCTCGGTCCTTGGATGGTGTGTCCCGCGGAAGCCAACAGATGATACGTCTCGCTGAAATCGAAAATGCCACCGAGATTGAACTGCGTATCGGACTCGCCCCCCTTTTCTTGGGCAGTCTCGTGAAAGACCTCCGCACCCAGCGCCAGTTTGGCGGTCATCTGGCGCTGCAACAGCCAGCCAACGAACCACCAATTGCAGTTTTCCGCGCCGGGATTAATCCAATACCCACCACCGCCGTAAGTCGTCCACGGACCAGCGCTTTTCTGGAGCCATAACGGAAGAAATGCCTGGACATGCCCACTGCCCAGCCTGCGCTCGCGGTCACCGCTCGGCACCTCGACATGGGGGAACATACCGATCTGCGGGCAGCGCGGCGTTTCCTCGATGAAGCGATACTTCGCCCCCAGTTCCGTGTCCCCGTAGCCAAACCGGGTGCTGCCATGCGCCGGCGCTACGAACGCGATGGGGGCGATGAGGTGCAGTTGGAGATTTGTAATCACTCCTAACACAAACACTGGCCCGAAAAAAGTGGTCCGGTCACGTAAGAAACACGCGAAATGTTTTGACAGTCGCGGGTGCGTCTGATATTGCGGCGGCTCGCTGGTTGCGATTGCTTCTCTACGAGAGCCAATGGACAAACTGGGCGAGCGAGCCGTGTGAAGTCGTTTGTCGCTTCGCCTCGTTCAATCGATCAGATGGTCGTGTCGAACTCCGGGGTCGAATCCTGCGGATGATCGATTGCTGAGTCGTCGCACCGGTGAGCCGCTGTCTGTTGGCGAGCAGATGATTGAGAGTGGGCGGCAAAGCGTGTTCGTGGGAAACTGGGCCTGACGGAAGGACGATACTGTGAGAAGCTGTGCGCGAGTTTATTGCTGTATGACACTGGGAACCGTGCTTGCTTTTTTGTGCCTGGTGCCCGAGCCAGCGGGTCTGTTGGCTGCGACGATCATCACCGTGACCAATGCAAACGACAGCGGAGCAGGCTCGTTGCGCGACGCGATCAACGCCGCAAACACCAGTACGCCTCCCGTGACGATCCAGTTTGCGATCCCGCCGACCAACAGTGTCACTGTAAAGACGATCTCTTTGTACAGCGCGTTGCCGAGCCTTGCCTCCTCAATCGTCATTGATGGGTACACGCAGCCGGGCGCCAGCCCGAACACATTGACGAACGGTGACAACGCGGTGTTGCTCATCCAGCTTTCTCCTTACTGCGGGGAAGGCTGCTACTACGGGCAGGGGCTGACGATTACCGGGACAGCTTCCACGGTCCGAGGGCTGGTGATCAGCGAGTTTCACGGTGGCGGGATTCTCGTCGAGGATTCTGGTTCTAATAATGTCATCGAAGGCAATTTCATTGGCACCGATCCCACCGGCACTTATGCGCTGGGCAACGGCTTCTATGAAGTCGCCGGCGTGGAAGTGGATGGGTGTTCCAACGCCGTCGGCGGCGCAGCTTCCGGAGCGCGCAACGTCGTCTCGGGTAACACCGCAGACGGGATTGACATTTACGGGGACAGCAACACCGTGTTGGGCAACTTCATCGGCACCGATGTGACCGGCACCAATGCGCTGGGCAATGGCGTCACCGGGGTGTATCTCGGGGGATCTTCCAATGCCGTCGGCGGCGCGAATGCCGGAGCGGGCAATGTCGTCTCGGGTAACTATGGTGACGGGGTTGGGGTTTACGGAAACAGCAACACCGTGTTGGGCAACTTCATTGGCACGGATGCCACAGGCGCCAATGTCATTGGCAATGGAGGCGGCGACGAGCTGCGGTTTGCGCCAGTGAGGTCAAGTCAGATTGGAGACGGTGGCGGTGAAGCTGTCGGCGTGCTTGTGAGCGCAGATCACAACGTCATCAGCAACAACGTCATCTCCGGAAATGGGATTGGAATTTACATTGATGGCGTGGGTGCCTCTGCGGACTTCAATGTGGTGCAGGGAAATCGCATCGGAACGGACGTGACGGGCACTCTCATCCTGAGCAACAGCTTATCCGGGGTTTTCATCGACGGCGAGCTGGGCGAGGGCGAGGGCGAGGCGTTCAGCAATCTCGTGGGAGGAGTTGCAGTTGGGGAGTACAACATCATCGCCGGGAGCGGCTCCAACGGCGTCGTGGTTGTCGGAGCCAGCGCTATGGGCAACGCGGTCCTTGGCAATTCAATCTTCTCTAACGCGGCGTTAGGTATCGACCTTGGCGACGATGGCGTGACCACCAATGATGCATGCGATCCCGACGTTGGCCCCAATCAGCTTCAGAACTTTCCGGTCTTGCTGCTGGCGGCTGCATCAAGCAGTTCCCTCACCATATCCGGCTCGATCAACAGCGTCGGCAGCACACTGTATCGGCTGGAGTTTTTTGCCAACAGCGCGTGCAATCCCAGCGGCTACGGAGAAGGCGAGACATTCATCGGCTCGACCAATGTCACGACGCAGCCATCCACGAATTGCTCCGTAGAGTTTGGCGTTACGTTTCCGGTCAGCGGGTTGACAACGAACGACGTGATCACGGCCACCGCCACCGATCCCTTCTGGAACACGTCCGAGTTTTCCCCATGCCTTCGAGTCACGTCGGCCAATCAGCCGCCAGTGGCGATCTGCCGGGACGTCACGGTCACGGCTGATGCCAATTGCCAGGCTTCCGTGACGGCCAGCCAAGTGGACAACGGCTCCTATGATCCCGATGGCGGTTCGATCACGCTCAGCTTCTCGCCGTCAGGACCGTATCCGGTGGGAGTTAGTAGCGTAACATTGATTGTGGTCGATAGCTCCGGCGCGTCCAATACATGCTCGGCAACCATCACCGTCGTGGATCAAACGCCGCCCACGATCACCTGTCCTCCGACCAAGACTGTCAACGCTGATTCGGGCCGATGCTCGGCGTCCAACGTCAACCTCGGCGCTCCCACCGTCTCCGACAACTGCGGCGTGGCCAGCGTCACCAGCAACGCCCCGGCCAGCTTTCCGGTCGGCACCAACACGGTGACGTGGGCGGTTACGGACGTGCACGGCAACACGAACAGTTGCCAGCAGTTGGTCATCGTGATTAACAATCAGTCACCTTCGATCACCTGCCCGGCACCGGTAACGGTAGCATGTGCGTCGGCGGTGCCAGCGCCGAATCCATCTTCGGTGACCGCTGGCGGCAATTGCGGTACGGCTACGGTGAGCTTTGTCAGCGACGTGATTACGAACCAGACCTGCGCGAACCGGTTCACGGTGATCCGCACGTACAGGGCCACCGATTCCGCGCACAACAGCAGCACGTGCCAGCAGACCATCACGGTCAATGACACGGCTCCGCCAACGATCACTTGTCCAGCGGATGTGACGACGAACACGGATGTGGGCCAGTGCTTTGCCAGCGGCGTGGCGCTGGGCAGCCCGGCCGTCTCGGACGACTGCGGCGGTGCTGTCACAGTGACCAACGGCGCGCCCGGCACATTCGCCCAGGGCACGAACTTGGTGGTCTGGACCGCCACGGACGCGTGCGGAAACTCCAGCACGTGCACGCAGAATGTTATCGTGATTGACAATGAGCCGCCGACAATCATCTGCCCGGCGTCAATCACGGTGACAGGGACGATCGGAACCGCATCGACTGTGGTCACATTCACGACACCGACCGCAACAGACAACTGTTCAACCAACGTTTCGGTTGTCAGCTCGCCTGCATCGGGATCACATTTCCCGTTCGGCACGAACACCGTCACGAGCACCGCGGTCGACAGATCGGGTAACAGCAACTCCTGTGCGTTCAGTGTCACAGTGATTCCTCCGGCAGGCCCGGATCTCAGCGGGTTCTGGACGGCCACGACGGCCTTTCGCCTGAATCGGAACAACTACATCTTCGGCGCGTTCCAAGTGATCAACCAGGGAACCGAACCGGCGTCAAACTCTTTGCTCCGGGTTTACCGCTCGACGAGCTCCAGCAGCACGAACGGTCCGGCGGCGGGCCTTGTCAAAACATTCCACATCCCCCGCCTCGACCCGGGGCAGACGAATCCGCCGTCCGTATTCGGCGTGAAGCTCCCGAGGGGAGTCAGCAGCACGAATCAGTTTCTGATTGCGGTGGTGGATGCCAGCAACAAGGTGCTTGAGAGCAATGAAGGAAACAACATGATCTCCGTCCAACCAACCAACTTCGTGCCGCCGACGATTGGGATCGGCAGTTTTATGGAAACGGTGCATCGGGCCAAAGGACACTAATGCTTCGGATCAACCCAGACGCGGAGGGCTCGCGATGAAATCGAACAATCTGACGGATGTGGCAGGCGTTTTACTCGCCGGCTTGCTCACCGGGGCATGCGCCGCGGTCGGCCAGGCGGCTCCGTTGACCAGCGCCACGGTGACGGAGACAAAAAACGAAGTGCTGTACAAGCCGGCCGGAGGCGGGGAACGTTCCGCGAAGGTGAACGATGTCGTGCAGGGCGCGGATGTGCTGCGCACGGGCGAGCGCTCTCTCGCGGAGATCGAATTCTCCGACAAAACGATTACCCGGCTCGGCTCGAAAAGCGTCTTCACGTTCAGCACAGGCACGCGCGAATTTCACCCGGGCAAGGGGACAACGCTGATTTACGTGCCGAAAGGTTCGGGAGGCGGTCGAATTGTGACCACCGCAATCACAGCCGCGATCGAAGGCACCACCGTGATCGTCGAAGAAACCGAACGACCCCCGGCTCCCGGTCAGACCACGCCACGCTTGTTGTGCAAGATGGTTTTCCTGGAAGGCACGGGCAACGTGACGCTGACGCACCAGCGGGCGGCGTGTCCGATCAGCAATCGCCGGATCGCCCCCGGCCAGATGATTGCCCAGTTCGCCGACGAGCCGTGCCTGGCACCGATCGAGGACATCGATCTCGATCTTTTGGTGAAGCGTTCGCCGATGGTCAAAGGTTTCTCGAAGCCGTTGCCAAGCCTTGCCTTGATCGACGCGCAAGTGGCAGTGCAGAACAGTGCGAAGGCGGGCGGGACGCTTGTATCCCCGAACCCCGCCGCGGGCGTTTACTCGCCGAATCCAATGACGGGAGCGCAAGGGATTTCCGATTCGCCAATGAACACGCCGTCGTTCGCTCAGGGCAGTCTGATCCCGGTCGGAAACGGTTTCTTTTATTCCACTCGACCGTTGCCAGGCTCCGTGCCGATCGCAGGCGGCGGCGGATATTTGTGGCGTCCCTAAGGCCGGCGTCAGGCGGAACGCCGATTGCAGCGTGAATCCAAGGATACGAGGCTCAATATGATGAACACAAACGGGCGCATGGTTCGAGCCGTCGGCGTGATCGCAGGAGTCCATTTGTTCTTGCTCGCGGCGACGCGGTTGACGGCGCAGGACTGGCGAACGGGCCATCCGGATCAAGTTCCGCCGTTGGTCGTCCAAACCAACAACCTCGGAACGCTCGCTCCACGCGAAGTGGGTGAAACGGCTGAGACCAGCGATTTGGGACCGCAGGTGATCTTACAGCGCCGGCCGCAACAGCCGCTGTTCTCGGTGTACAGCGACACCCAATACCTCTACGATTCCAACGTCGGATTGACCCCGAATCACGGAATGAACAACGCGTCCTCTGACGAGGTGTTCTTCCAAACATTTGGCGCGTCCTTCACGCCCCACTTGGTGGATGGACTCACGTCAGCGCTTTATGCGCGCCAGCAGTTCGTTCGGTACGACCAGCAGAGCATTCTGGACTTCGATGCTCAAAGCGGCGGCCTGAGTCTTGGTTATCCTGTTGGAAATTGGTTTACTGTTTACGGTGGTTTCGAGGCCAGCCGCTTGTTTACCCGTCAGAAGGATGTCGAATTCTACAAGGACTTCGACACACAGTTTGGTCTCTGGCGGAGCCAGCCGTTGGGGCAACGTCTGTTGTTTTACTACGGGTACCAATTGGACTGGTTGCCGGCCCACCCGTCAGATCTCACGGAACTGGACGATGCCCTGTACGGTGGAATCAATCTGCAACTCATTGACCGGCTCGCCGCGCAATTTCTCTACAGGTTTCGAGTGCGCAATTACCTCCAAACCAGCCGCACCGACCTCGATCATCTGGTCAGCTTGGCCTTGAGTTACCCCTTCAATCGGTACATCAGCGTTCGCGTCTATGTCAGCTACGGCGAGAACGACTCGAACAAGTCCGAGTTTGACTACCACGTGGTCAATGCGGGCGGCGGCCTCAATCTTTCCGCCAGCTTTTGACGCTGCCTGCAGCGGCGGTTAATCAGAGTGACTTCAGCGAGTACACGGTCAGCTCTTTTTGCCGCCCTCGCACGGCAATGGCGCCGATCCGTTGCACTTCGACCCGATCTTTGACCAGTTCGTACACCGACTCGGTCAACAGAATGTCCGTGCTGAATTCCTTATTGAGTTTTTCGATGCGTGAGGCGACGTTCACGGCGTCGCCAATCACGGTGTATTCCATCCGGTGAGGCGAGCCAATGTTCCCGACCAGAACCTCGCCGTGATTTATGCCGACGCCGATTCGTAGCGGCGGACGATGTTGGCTGATCCAGACCTGCTGCATCTCCCCGAGGCGCGTCCGCATTTCATAAGCCGTCTGCACGGCCCGCCAGGCATCTTCCGCAGCGCCCGCCGTGAGCGGAGCACCGAAGATCGCCATGATTTCGTCGCCAATGAACTTGCTCAACGTGCCCTCGTGTTTCATGACGATCTCCGTCATCGCCGTGAAATATTCATTCAGTTGATGGACAATCTCCGCTGGATCGGCTTGCTCAGAGAGCGTCGTGAACCCGCGAATGTCGGCGAAGAGAACCGTGATCGCCCGGCGCTCACCGCCCAGACTGGCTTCGTACATCTCGCCATGCCGCAGGATCTCATCCGCCACGGGTTTGGAGACGTATCGCTCCAGCGTTTGGCGGACCCGCAGTTTCTCCCATTGCTCAACCACCAGTTGCACGGCGATTCCGCCGACACCGCCGCCCGCCATCGTCCATAACGGCGCGGCCGCCAGCAACACGAGGTTGTGACGGGTGAACGCGCTCACCGCCACTCCGAAATACGCCAGACAACCGCCAAGCAGCAGCGCCATCTTCAGGAGCGGATGCGCGTGCAAGTTCAGCAGCAGGGCAGCCACCAGACCGAGGACGAAGATGGTCAACAGGCCCACCCATCGCGGCGCATCATGGTAGGTGTCGCCGTGCAGCAACGTTGCGATGGTCGCCGCATGGATTTCCACGCCTGGCATTTCTTGCGGGGAGCCAAAAGGCGTGGGTCTGGTATCGTGCTGAAAATTGCCGACGGGACCGATGAGGACGATTCTATCGCGGAACACGTCGCCATTTTTCAATTCTTGCTGCCAGGTCCTGTCATAAAAGATCTTGTAGAATTCGTAGCTCGGAAACGCGCCCGGTGGCCCGGCGAAATTGATGTAGATATCCTGCCGCGCATCTGGGATTGGCGTCACGGGTTTGAATTTCCGGACCGCCAATGCATCAAACGAGAGCCACGGCTCTTCACCCGGATACCGGTCAACGCGGGCCTCCGCCGATTCATAGGTGGCAAACCGTGCGCGCCGCACAAACCGATCCGAATCGGGCCAGTAATTAACGTAGCCAGCCACGCTCCTCATGGGCACGTTTGTCGGCACCACCGTCTCCGGTGGCTCGCCCAATTTTCTGCCCTCATCAGAAAAGTTGCACCCAATCACCACTTGGTCGCGATAACGTTCGATCGCGGACTGCAACCATTGGTCCTCGTCCTTGGAAGTGGGTTGCAGGAACAACAGGTCCAAGGCGATCACTTTGGCGCCCGCCTCATGCAGGCGCTGCATGGCCGAGGCATAGACCCGCCGCTTGAACGGGAATCGATCCAGCAAGCCGAGGTCGGGACAACGCCGCAAGATTTCCTCGTCGTCACGAAATGTGTCGGCCACATAAGACCGCTCGTCAATCGCCAGAATCACGATTTCGGGTGACGGCAGCATGGGGCCGCGCAACAGAAAACGAAGATTCACGGAGGCTAATTCCTCGCCAACCAGCGGGCGAAGTTGGCGATCTTGCGCTACGGCCAGCAACGCAGCCCAAAACAAGCAAAGCAGGTACACTTTGGCCGGCCCGCGCCGCCACGCCCGACGCCATGAAAAGTATTGTTGTCTATTCATCGTGTGGTTGAGCAGCGGGAGCTACGCGAAAAGGCGCGGCCACAGTCCCCCGCGACACGCCGACACATGGCGGTTCGCTCGTGATTTCCAGGACACCACGGGCGCGGAAGCCAGGCCAGTAACCGCTTGGGGCTCCCGCTCCATGTTGTCGCTCAGCCGGGGAAGCGCCTACTGGGCGCCGATGCTCTGCCCCAGAAGCGCGAGAGAAGCATCGAATCGACGTATTTTTTGTCCATGCTTCGCACACGCCATGCGACGATCCGAAGCATGGCCCGCACAAACAACGCTCCGATGAGGGGGTGCGTTTCCATCATGTTGTCGAAGGCCTGTTTGGTGATCTTCAGCAGCGTGCAATCGCGGCCGGCCACCACATCAGCCGAGCGTTGGGCCTCTTCAAAAAGGCACATCTCCCCAAAAAAATCTCCTGTTTCTAGCGCCGCCAAGATCGTTTCGCGGCCATCAATTGTCTCACTGACGCGCACTTCGCCATTCAGTAGAAGGTACATACAATCGCCCGGGTCGTTCATGCGGACAATGAGGCGATTCGGCTTTACCTGGACCGGCTCGACCATGCTGACAAAAACGGAAAGTTGATCCTCGGTAAGATCGGAAAACACCTTGAGCCGCTTCAATTGGCCAGGGTCCAAGTTCAGATTGAGTGCATCGTCGGACATCATCGCGCCTTCAATAGCGCGCACTGTAGCAAACGATGCCCGAAAGGCGAGGATAATTTCGCCTCGTGGGGCGGAAAAAGCTTTGACAGCGCACACGGGGGCGGTGTCCTAATTTCAATTTTGAGGAAATCAATCCATATGCGCATTCTGGGGTCGGAAAGGCGATTGACTGCCGAAAAGGGGGTGCGCTATCTACAAAGTCCCACTCATACCATCGAGCCCAGCGGGACGCTTCTCGGAGAAACTGCGAGTTGTAATACTTGGCGTGACGTTTCTCTTGCGGAGTGAGTGCTTTGCCAGTCGAATTGATCCGCACGAACACGTGGACAATGTCGCCAAGCAACCCATCAACTTCAATCACCGGAATTTCATATCCGGTGATCAAATCTTGCCGCTTGTGCTTGCAGAGCCATTTCCAGTTGACCCACCTGATGTCATCTTCTCCCGGTAGTAGTCCCTTCGTCCAGAATCGCCCTCGCATTACTGCGGCCTTGCCGTGCGTTGCGCAGGCCGCTGTTCCCGCGCGCTGAGATCGAACGGTTTCTGAAAGAAACGTGCGCTGAATGACGGTTGTTAACTTCGCGCTGCTGGTTGGTCTTGTCCGCTTATTTGCCGGCCACCATCGGCACAACGTTGTCGGGTTCTTCAGCGGCAGCGTCGAACGTGATGCGCTTGGCCATTTCGCGGCTGTGAACGTCGCGTAAGTGGCCGTAGGTTTTGGCAACCAGTATCCCGCCGTCAACATGCCCCAGCCAGCCGGCAATCACTTTGAAGTCAACGCCGGCCTCGATGCAATTCGAGCAGAAGAAATGGCGCATGACGTGGTGGTTGTATTTTGGCAGTCCCAGCTTGCGGCAGGCGTTGGCGATGCTGGTCATGGCGGATTCGATCTCGAAGATGCGGTCGGTGGCCTTCGGTTCTGCCGGCAACTTGTCTTTAAGCGTCAACAGCAGGCGTTCCAACGGCGGGAACATCGGCACGGTGCGGGTCTTGCCTTCGTCGCCACGCCCCTTGCCTTGCACGGTGAAGGTCTTTAGCTCGACGTTCACGTCGCCCCAAAGCAGCGGCGGTTTGCCACTGTCGGGGTCGCCGACAACTTCGGCCAGCCGGCAACCGCTATACGCGAGAAACTCGACAAGGTCGGCGGAGTCTTTGCCGTTGTTTTTCCGCATGGTTTCAAGCAGTTGGCGGAATTGGTCTTTGGTCGGGATGATGATTTTCTCCCGGCTCAGTTTGCGGCGGGTGATCTCTTTGGCCGGGTTGTCCAGCATCATACCGTGCTTGCAAGCGTAGTCTAGGACGCGGCGTAACACTTCCAAGTCGGCGTTGAACGTGCGGGCGGAGCATTCCGCGCTGCGCTGCGCTGACCATTGTTCGATCTGGCGGAGCGTGATGCTGCGGACGGTGAGACTACCAAAAAACCGCGCCAGCATCTTGATGCTGTTTTGGTACATGCTGACGGTCTTGGGTTTGATCGAAACGGCGGCAGCGTCAAACCAACGCTTCGCCAGCCCGCCGACAAGCTCGGCGGTGATCGTGCCGGTCTTTTCGTCGCGCTTGTACTCGGCAAAGGGTAGGGTCTTGGAATCGTCGGCGGTGAGGCGTTCAACCTTGCGGCGGAGTTCCTCGGCGCGGCGCCTGGCAAGTTCGCGGTCGGCGGTCTTTAGACTGCGCTTGACTTGTCGCCCGTCTCGTTCAAATATCCCGTAGTAAACGTCCGTGAGGCTACTACGATAAAGACAGTCGCCAACGTGTTCGAGTGTTTGCTGCTTGCGGGGTCTAGTGGTGTCTTTCATGGTGAAAACACCCTAAACCATGCAACAAAGCATTGCAACAACAAAATTGACACCTCGCGGATGATGCAAAATAGCCTTGTTTTACAAGGATAAAGCCGGCGTAGCTCAATTGGCAGAGCATCTGATTTGTAATCAGAAGGTTATCGGTTCAAGTCCGATCGCCGGCTCCAGTCTTGCCTGCACAACGACAGGGCGTTTACGCAAGAAGCAAGCGTGACGCCCTTTTGTTTTTCTGGCAAGGCTAGTCACACCCCGATCGCAGAAGCCACCTTGAAAGCCAGAGAGGAACCGGCAGTAGCAGCGAACTAACGGGCGGTTTATTGGGCCTTGGCCACTTCCACGGCGAAAACGTAGGACGGGCCGAACATGTTGGAACGGAAGACAACCCACTTCATATCGGGGGTGAAACTGACGTTCGGTTCCAGCGTGTAATCGTGCTCCGACATGTTGACCAGACGTTCGGATTCCCAATAGCCAGGCTGAATCAGGCCCTTGGCATCGTACACGCCGGCGGCCATGTTTCTGGCCATGTGTGGGTGGAACAAGTAAATCCACGCGCCGTTGCGTCCGCCGTCTCCGCAAAACAGCGAGCCGTCCCGCGAGACGTTGTAGTGAATGGACGATTCCACCGGCTGGCGGTGATACTGAATCTGTTCGCCGGTCTGGAGTTTGTACCCGGCCAGCCAGCCGATCGCGCCCATGCCCCGCGGGGTGGCCAGATCAAACCAGATGGTGTTGCCGTCGGCGCTCCAGAATTCGTGTCCCCAGATTTCGTTGATCATCGTGCGATGATGCACCTGAAACAGGCCGGTCCCGTCGTCGCGAATCGTCCAGACGCGGTCGTTGTTTTGCCACGGTCCTTCGTGGCAGAACATGATCAGATGCGGATCGGTCGGCGAATACTGGACGTGATTGAGCCAATTGGTGTCGGAGTTGAACCGTTTGATTTCACCGGTCTGGATATCCATGGTGATCAGTTGCATGGGCAAATGCTGGGCCCAGCGCTCGGCCAGGTTGATGCGCTGCCCGGGCGCGGCGGTCACCGGATTGGTGGCCGCGCCGCCACGACCGTCGAGATACGTGATCGTGCCGGCCAGGCGCGTCTCATCGGCGTTGACCGTGCCCACGCCGGCGATGGCTCGTCCCGCTCCGTCGTAGTTCGGCAACTGGCCGATCTTGTGCGTCTCCTTGGTCCGGGGATCGATCCACCAGACGGTCCGATCAGCGCGCATGGAATAATAGATTTGCCCGGTTTTGCGGCCGACGCAGATAAGATTCACGCTCACAGCCGCATTGCCCTGGGTGTATTGGCCGGTCTGTTCGCCAATGATCTGGTCAATCTGCCGCGTTTGCAGGTCGACCTGATAGACGCCGGTCCGCGATGAGAAGGTCAGTTTGCGGCCGTCGGGAGAATAGGCGTTCTGGTGAAAGTAGAGGCTCAGGCTGTTGGGCTCGTCGGACAACCGCACCACGCGGTGGCCGGTGTCAGGGTCAATCCATTCCTTGGGCGGCGTGTCGGCGGCCCGGGCCGGCGATCCGATCCACAGGGCAATCAGCAGCAGCGGCGTCCACCAGCGCATTGTGAGATTCATGGGGACCTGCTTTCTTAAAGTTTGGCGGGCAAGAGAAAATTGGTTACCGGATTCGACCACGGACGCCATTAAATCAGGCCGACGGATAGCGTCAAGCGCCAACTTGGTGCGAGCTGCCGGAAAAGATCACACTCGGAGATGCTGGCGTCGGGAACCTCTGCGGAGTGGGTGGGGCCATCGAGGCCCGCATGATTGGTGCGTGAGAGTGAGCACCGAAGAGCAAGCCAAAGACGGCGAGAGCCTACACCGGCAAGAGGCGCTGATTCGCGCGGAAGCCGAGCGGCAAGGCTGGGAGTTGGTTGCTGTATTGCGTGACGAAGGAGTCAGCGGCGGCAAATCCGACAGCAAGCGGCCCGGATTCGCGCCGCTGAGCGTGAATCCGTTGAGGGATATGACCTTGACGACTACACAGAGACTCAGGCAGACTCAGCCAGAAACAGAGTCGGCGCAATTTGTAATCAGCAGGTTGTCGGTTCAAGTCCGACCGCCGCCTCCAGATATTAATTATGGAACCGCTTTTGTCACGACTGGTTGCGGACGCAGTGCAGACACTGCAGTCGCTTCCGGCGCAGGAGCCGGCGTTTGAGAGGATTGCACAAGCCGCAATCGAGACGCTCAAGTCGGGCGGGAAAATTCTCACTTGCGGCAATGGAGGCAGCGCCGCCGACGCGCTGCACCTGGCCGAGGAATTGGTGGGCCGCTACAAGAGCAACCGTCGTTCGCTTCCCGCAGTGTGCCTGAATGCCGATCCGACGCTGTTGACCTGCATCGCAAACGATTTCGGGTTCGACGAAGTGTTCGCGCGGCAAGTCGAAGGTTTGGGCGGCAAGAACGATTTGCTGGTGTGCTTCACGACGAGCGGTAATTCCACCAACGTTATGCGGGCGCTGGCCGTGGCTAAGAAGATGGGCGTCACCACCGTGGCGTTGCTCGGCAAGGATGGCGGCCAGGCGAAGAGCAAAGCCGATCTGGAACTGATCGTGAACAGCTCCGACACGGCGCGCATCCAGGAAGCGCACACGTTGATCCTGCACGCGCTGCTGGAGAGAATTGAGCGAGAGCTGATCCAATAGTTGCCATGGCCGAACCATCCCGCCAGACTCAGGTTGTCCACCACGTTCTGGTCGTCGAAGACGACTACGAACTCGCCGATCTGCTCTCCGAGGTGTTGATACTCGATAATTGCACCGTTGATCTTGCTTCCAATGGGATGGAAGCGATTGAGAAACTGGGAGAGGCCGACTACGAGGCGATCATTTGCGACCTGATGATGCCCCGGATGGATGGCGAGACGCTCTACAATCAAGCGACCAAACAATTTCCCTATTTGGCGGATCGATTCCTCTTCATCACGAGCCAAGCGGCACGACAAACTGGCTTCGCCAACTTCGTCTTCCGCACTGGCAACAAC
The DNA here is from genome assembly GCA_049510215.1 of Verrucomicrobiia bacterium. GTDB lineage: Bacteria > Verrucomicrobiota > Verrucomicrobiia > Palsa-1439 > Palsa-1439 > JBEKZD01. The sequence goes on along the minus strand of JBEKZD010000001.1, from coordinate 117,618 downwards.
CTCCTCGAAAAGCCGCTTGACATCGAGCAACTCCGCGCCGCCCTCAAAGAATTACTCCAGCGCTAGGCTCGGGCCGCGGCGGGACAATGTTGTTTTCATGCGGCCCATTTCGTTTCCCGCCGCGGATAACCTTGAACATTGCGCCGCACACACCCGTTATTTCGGGTTGTTTCCGCGCTGGCCCCGAAAGCCTTCGGGGCCGGCAAGCGAACTGCCAAACAAGAACGCATCGGGCTGAGGGGGATTGCCCGATGACTGGAGGAGGAAGCCCCGCCGTGACGAAGCCGCGGAACGTTCTGCGGCCGTCGCACGGAGAAAACTGAAGTCGTACTGGGCTTGCAAGCGTTGAAGGATCGACGCGCGCCTGACAGAGCGATGAGAGTTACAGACGCGGGCCGAGTTTCCCAGCGTGCGGAAGCTCGGCCAGCGTGTTTTAGGGCGTGACCGTTCCCTACCCATCGCTATAATCCTGCCGCGATGGCGAGCGCTAGGTCCCAGCAGAAATCCGACGGACTGACGCCGATGATGCAGCAGTATCGGCGCGTGAAGCACCAGATCCCACCCGATGCGCTGCTGCTGTTTCGGCTCGGCGACTTCTACGAGATGTTTTTCGACGACGCGAAGATCGGCTCGCAACTGTTGAACCTCGCTCTCACGCACCGCAACGACGTCCCGATGTGCGGCATCCCGCATCACGCTGCCGAAACTTATATCGGAAGGCTCCTTCGCGCCGGGCGCAAGGTGGCGCTCTGCGACCAACTCGAGGAAGCCAGGCCGGGTAAGCTCGTCAACCGCGATGTCACCCAAATCCTCACCCCCGGCACGCACTTCGATGCGCACATCCTGCATGCCGAGCGAAACAATTTTCTCGCGGCAATCTGTCCAGATGTTGTAGCCGCGAAGCCCACCCCGAATCCTTCTGGGCAGGTTCGCGGCTCTGCCTCTGAAGCCGCTAAAGAGTTTTGCGGCTACGTGAGCTTCGGCCTCGCGCTGGTCGACCTGACCACCGGCGATTTCAAAGTGACCGAACTCTCGACAGTCGAACAACTCCACAACGAATTGTCGCGCGTCCGCCCCGCCGAGATCATCGTTGCTGCCGAGTGGCTTGACGAAGCCAAAGCGCTGTTCGACGCTTCACGCTCCACGCTCCACGCTTCTCTCACGCCCCACGATGGCTGGACGTTTGAACGCGAGACCGCCTTCTTCACGCTGCGCGATCATTTCAAGACCCAATCGCTCGATGGGTTCGGCGCAGCGGATTTGACGGTGGGCATCGGAGCCGCCGGCGCGGCGCTGCATTACCTGCAACAGTCGCTGCGGCGCAACACCTCGCATATCCATCGGCTCAGCGTGTACAGCGTCACGGACTTCATGGTTTTGGACGCGGTCACGCAGCGCAACCTCGAATTGCTGGAATCGCCGCGCTCGGAGCGCCGGCACACGCTGGTCGGTTGCCTCGACCGCACGCTCACGCCGATGGGCGCCCGCCTGTTGCGCGAGTGGCTGACGCATCCGTTGAAAAACGTCGGCCAAATCGCGGCGCGTCAGAGCGTTGTCGCGAAGTTTTGCGATGAGCCGCACGGGTTGGCTGATTTTCGGGAACGGCTTCGCGAAGTGCGCGACATGCAACGCACGCTCGGCCGCCTCAGTGTCGGCAGCGGCAACGCGCGCGACCTCGCGGCCTTGAAGGAATCATTGGCGGCGCTGCCGAAGTTGAAGAAGATGCTCGATGCCGTTGTGGGAGCGGCCTCCCGGCCGCGACCGGGCTTGGGGGATCGCGGCGAGAACGCCGCTCCCACAAATCTTCTGGCGGACCTAACTTCCCAAATCACCGAGCTTCCCGACTTGCTCGACCTTATCGCCCGCGCCATTGAAGACGCACCCCCGCTTGCGCTGAAGGAAGGCGGGCTGATCAAGCAAGGTTACAACGTCGAGTTGGATGAATTGCGCCGCGGCTCGCGCGAAGGCAAGGAGTGGATCGCCGCGTTGCAGCAGCGCGAGATCGAGCGCACGGGAATTCCGTCGCTGAAAGTTCGCTTCAACTCGGTTTTCGGCTACTACATCGAAGTGACGAAGACGCATTTGCATAAAGTGCCGAGCGATTACATCCGCAAGCAGACCATCGCGGGCGGCGAACGATTCGTCACGCCTGAGTTGAAGGAAATGGAAGGCAAGATCCTCGGCGCGGAAGAGCGTGCCAACGCGCTGGAGTACGAACTGTTTCAACAGGTTCGAGCCAAAGTGGAGGAGAATTCCTTGGAGATTCAGCGGTCGGCCACAGCGATTGCCGCGCTGGACGTCTTGGCGGGGCTGGCGGAACTCGCGCGACATCAGAACTACTGTCGGCCGACAGTGAACGACGGCGAGGTGCTCGAGATCATCGACGGCCGGCATCCCGTGCTGGAGCAGACGCTGGTCGAAGAGCGGTTCGTGCCGAACGATGCGCTGCTGGATGACAAGGAGAACCTGATCCTGATCATCACCGGTCCGAACATGGCGGGCAAGAGCACCTACATTCGGCAGGTGGCGTTGCTGGTGTTGATGGCACAGATCGGCTCGTTCATTCCGGCGGCGCGGGCCACAATCGGATCGGTTGATCGCATCTTCACACGCGTCGGCGCGACCGATGATCTGGCGCGCGGGCAGAGCACATTCATGGTGGAGATGAACGAGACGGCCAACATCCTGAACAACGCCACGCCGAAGAGTCTCGTCGTGCTGGACGAAATCGGCCGCGGCACCAGCACGTTTGACGGTCTGAGCATCGCGTGGGCGGTGGCGGAGTTTTTGCACAAGATCGGCGCCAAGACACTCTTCGCGACTCACTACCATGAGCTGACGGAGTTGGCGGCGACGCTCCCGCGCGTGAAGAATTTCAACGTCGCCGTGCGCGAATGGCACGATCAGGTGATTTTCCTCCACAAAATCCTGCCCGGCGGCACCGACAAGAGCTACGGCATCCAGGTCGCCCGTCTTGCCGGCCTGCCGCAGGAAGTCATCGCCCGCGCCAAGGAAGTGCTGGCGAACTTGGAGGAAGCGGAGTTGTCGGCGGAAGGCAAACCGAAGCTGGCGAAGCACAAAGCGAAGTCAGGAGTCAGAAGTCAGGAGTCAGAAGTCAAAGGGCTACCACCGCAAATGTATCTGTTTGGCGAGAAGAAGAGCTAGCGGGCAGCGGTTGGCGGTCGGGTTGTCAAGATTCAAGAGCTAATCCCAAAGACGACAGAACCAGCTACAAGGAATACGCGCTGATACAACGCTTGCGGTGCAACGGCCAAACTGGTACCTTCGGACTTCAGAGGAGGCAAAGGGTGACGGAGGATTCGTTTTTCGATCAATCGAGCGACCAGTCTCAAGTCAAAAGCCAGATTGTTGCCAAGTATTTTTGGGCTTGGGCTAAGGTCGTTATCCCGCAGACAAAGAAACACGCGAACAAGATCGCTTATATCGATCTTTTTGCAGGGCCTGGCGTGTACAAGGATGGCACAAAATCTACGCCTTTGCTGGTTCTCGAACGCGCCATTCAAGAACCAGATATGCGGCAAATGTTGGTGACTGTATTCAATGATCGTGATCCTGACAATGTGCGCGCTCTTAAGGAGAACATCGCGGCACTGCCCGGAATCCGCACGCTGAAGTATAGCCCGAGAACTGAGAACGAAGAGGTAGGTGAGAGAATAGTAAAGTTCTTCGAGCAGACTCACCTTGTTCCAACGTTGCTGTTCGTAGATCCGTGGGGCTACAAGGGCTTGTCGTTGAGGTTAATCGGTTCGGTTCTTAAGGACTGGGGTTGTGACTGCATTCTTTTCTTTAACTACCTGCGAATAAACATGGGGTTGAATAATCCTGCGGTACAAGAGCACATGAATGCTCTCTTCGGTGAAGCTCGGGCAAATCAGTTGCGCTGCCAGTTAGAACCGACGCCTCCTGCCGTACGTGAACTAACGGTTGTCGAAGCAATTAGCCAAGCGCTCAAGGAGGCGGGTGGAGAGTTCGTTCTGCCGTTTTGTTTCAAGAACGACCGCGGCACGCGCACCAGTCATCATTTGATATTCGTGACCAAGAGCGTCGTCGGCTATACGATCATGAAAGACATAATGGCGAAGGAAAGTTCGGGCACTGAGCAGGGTGTTGCGTCGTTTGAATACAGCCCAGCGACGGCTGACCAGCCGCTGCTTTTCGCGCTATCTAGACCCTTGGATGATCTCGCCGATATGCTCTTGGATGAATTTGCCGGTTGTACGATGACAATGCTCCAGGTTTTCTATGAACATCATATCGGGAGGCCATATGTCGCAGCGAATTACAAACAGGTTCTCTCCAAATTGGAGGCGGAGGGCAAGATTACAGTCGATCCGCCAGCCGAGAGGAGACAGAAACGCAAAGGTGTAGTAACGTTCGCTGATACCGTGAGGATTACATTTCCACTGAGAAGCAAGAAGCAGATATGACCCCACCTTCATCAAATGAAACATTCCTAGTCGAACTTGCTCAGAGTTCGCCGTCCTTTTCGCATAGGAAGAGTAACGCTGCAAAGCGATCAGCTAAGGAACCAATCGGCTTTTGGTTTTCGCCCGCAGTCATTCAGCCCAACAACTTCATATACAAGAGTCTTTCCAACTGGGCGTTCAACATCGCAGTCGGATGTTCTCATGCCTGCCGTTTCTGTTATGTCCCCAGTGCAGCAACAATCAAGCAAGGTCCCAAGCTTGCAGAGTACGGCGTGAAGGATCCTGACGAAGAATGGGGGAATTATGTCTTGCTACGCCCGTGGAACGACGAACAATTCTTGGCGTCGCTTCGCGCGGCGGAAAGCACGCCCAAGAGACAACTCAAGCGGGGTGGTAATCGCGCCGTGATTTATTGCAGCACGACCGATCCGTATCAGAACTTCATTCATCCTGATGTCGCGCGGCAGCGTGAACTTGCAACGGCGGCTCGCCATTTGGTGCGACGATCACTGGAGTTGATTCGTGACAGGTCGACGTTGAACGTCCGGATATTGACTCGCAGTCCTGTGGCTCAGAAGGATTTCGATTTGTTCCAAAGTTTCGGCGAGCGGCTGGTGTTTGGCATGAGTCTGCCGACGCTGCGGAACAACTTGGCAAAGCTGTACGAACCGAAGGCACCGCCTCCATCCACCCGTCTGGCGACGTTGCGCGCGGCCAAAGAGGCGGGTCTCTATGTTTATGTGGCCATGGCTCCGACCTATCCCGAATGCGATGAAGCGGATTTGAGGGAAACGTTGAAGGCAGTTGCTGATTTGAACCCTATCACAATCTTCCACGAGCCGATCAACATCCGTGCGGAGAATGTCGCCAGAATCGCTGAAGAAGCTCGATCAAGGGGTGTTCGCTTAAACACCGATGTATTTGCCACAAGGGAGTCGTGGCGGAAGTACGCGTTGGGTTCGCTGAAGAGCGTGCAACTGATCTCGAAAGAAGTGGGACTTCAAAACCGTCTGCATCTCTGGCCTGATAAGTCGCTCGGATCTGGTGAGGTAGTTGAGAGCATGCCTCAACCTGCTGCTTATCGAAAATGGCTGTTCCGCTGGTGGAACCGAATCAGTGAATGGCCGCGATAGCCGTGTTAACGGGAACAAGAACCAAAAGCCAGAACTCGCGGGCTGAAAGCTGGTAGCTGACCGCTTGCTGTTCTCAACCGGTTATTGTAAACGATATCGGGTGTGCTATGCTGCGGGGCAAGCGAGGGAGCAGTCGGATGGCGGTCCAGAATCGAATCATCAAAATCCAGAAACGCAACCGCGCGCTCGTCAACTTCGACGCGGCCCACATCCGCAATGCCATCCTGCGCGCCGCGGAATCGATCGGCGGGTTCCGCCAGGATTTCCTGGAAGGGGTGAACCACAAAATCTTCGAGACGTACGGCGCGGACGACAAGATCGCCGAGTTTCTGGCCGACGCGGTGGTTATCTGCCTGAATTCCGAGCCGCACCATTTGATCGCCAACTTCCCGCCGACGATCGAGACCATCCAGGACGAAGTGCTGCACGTCCTGCGCAGCTACGGATTTCAAAGCGCTGCCGACGCTTACGAGTGTTACCGCTGGGGACGGCACTGGCTGCGCGAAGACGCGATCACCGAGGTGCAGTTCGTCGGCAACGGTTTTCCCAAGAAGCGCATGGAGAAAACGCTGGAGTGGAATCGCCGCCATGGTTGCGACACGGTGGCGGGCCTCAATGGGGCGGTGCGCAGCGACAGGATCAAGGCGCTGGTGGACGATTCGCTGGCCCTCTACGAGTCCTCACTCGATGAGGCGGCGCGGAAAATCATGGTGCGGCTCAATGCCGGCGACGACCTCCGCATGCTGTGGGTCAGCGGCCCGAGTTCGTCCGGCAAGACCACCACCACCGTCAAGCTGACACAGCGGCTGGAAAAGCAGGGCTTGCGGTTCTTGATGCTGAATCTGGACGATTATTTCTGGGCGCTGGTCGAGCATCCATCGGACTGGATCAACGACCGCAACTTCGAGACGCCGGAAGCGCTCGACATCCAGTTGCTCAACCAGCATCTCAAGGAGTTGCTCGACGGCAAGACGATCGAGAAGCCCGCGTACGACTTCAAGGAAGGCCGCCGCATCGCGTCGAAGCCCGTGCGATTGGAGAAAGATCAAATCCTCCTGCTCGATTGCCTGCACGGTTTTTATCCGCCCATCACCGAAGGCATCGATCCGTCCACTCAATTTCGGCTGTACATCGAGACGCTCAACGTGCTGTACGAAGGCGACGGCAGCGGCAATCGCCTGACGAAATTTGCCGACATCCGCCTGCTTCGGCGCATGCTGCGCGACCTGCGGCATCGCAACCACAGCCCGCTCTCCACCCTGTTGCACTGGCATTACGTGCGCACGGGTGAACTCTTCAGCATCATCCCGCTGATGGGCTTGGCCGATCATGTCGTCAACGCCGGTCTGCCGTTCGATCTGCCGGCGCTCAAACCGTTCCTCCTCGGTCCCCAGGGCGGCTGCTTCCCGCAGCCCGAGGAGATGCAACAGTACCGCGGCTTTCTCGATGCTCAGATCCGGTACGACCGCGTCAGGAAACTCCTCGAATCCGTCGAGGGACTGACCCAACAACAGGCCACCGGCTCCGGCGTCATCCCCGGCGATGCCGTCATCCGCGAGTTCATCGGTGGCTCAACCATCAAAATCCCGCACAACGAGTGATCGCTATGAAAACATTCATCAAGTCATCCAGTCTTCTTCTGGGGGTCATCATGCTCACACAGTCCGCAGCGTTCAGCGCCGCCATGCCCAAGGTCGGCGACAAGGCGCCCGATTTCACCGTCGCGGCCAGCGACGGCAAGACCGTGCATCTGAAAGATTACATCGGCAAAGGCAACATCGTCCTATACTTCTACCCGAAGGACGACACGCCCGGCTGCACCAAGGAAGCCTGCGGCATCCGCGACTCATTCGATGAATTCAAGGGACTGGACGCGATCGTTTTTGGCGTCAGCTTCGACTCCGTCGATTCCCACAAACAATTCATCGCGAAATACAAACTGCCGTTCGTGCTCCTCGCCGACACCGACAAGGCGGTCGCCAAGGCGTACGGCGTGGCCAACGACAGCAGCCCCGTTGCCAGCCGCGTGACCTTCGTGATCGACAAGGAAGGCAAGATCGCGTACGTGAATCCCAAGGTCGATCCGGCCACGAACGCCGCTGAACTCCGCACTGTCCTGAATGGCTTGCCACAATAAGGTGGAAGCAATCTCATGAATCCCACCGACTTGGGCGGCGCGGTGGGCCACTGCGCCCTGCCAAACCGCGGTAGGGCGGGCTGGTCTCAGCCCGCCGTTCCCGTCCTGTTTATGAGACGGATTGCAGTTTGAACGTCAAGTTTGCCAACGACGCCGCGACGTTCGCCGTCCGGGTCACGCCGCGCGCCAAACGCAATGCCGTCGTCGGCGTCGCCGGCGACGCGTTGAAGGTCCGCGTCACCGCCCCTCCCGAAGACGGGCGCGCCAACGACGCCCTCATCGAGGTGCTGGCCGACTGGCTCGGCGTCAAACGCCGCCAGATCGAGATCATCTCCGGCGCCACCAGCCGGAACAAGATCGTCCGTGTCACAAGTGCTGCGCGGGAACTGATCGAGACGAAACTTCGAACGTAGCCACCGTGGGACTGATATCGACCTGCCGAGAATATCCTGATATCAATACGTGCGATGACCGAGCGTGAGAAGCTGATCAGCGGATTGAAGCAAGCGTGGTGCGACGAGATGAGCAGCGCCCGCAATTACCGGGCGCTGGCCGAGCGCGAAACCAATCCCGACCGACGCGCCATCTTGTTGCGACTGGCCGAGGCGGAGGACAGGCACGCGGCCAATTGGGCGGCGCGGTTGCGCGAGTTGGGCGCGGAACCGGGTGAGTACACCGAGTCGGCTGCGGAACGACTCCGCCGTTGGACACTGGTGCAAGCCGGTACCGACACCGCCGTGGTTAAACTGGAGGCGGCCGAGCAGAGCGCCGACGGGATGTACGGACAACTGCTCCAGGTCGCGCCGAACGAAGAGGTCCGGCAGCAGTTGCTCGCCGCCCAGTGCGACGAGAAATCACATAGCATGGTGCTCAACGAGATGGTGGGCGGGGCGACGACCGCGCAACGGAAGCTGGACAAGATTCTCGGCGCGGAACGCTGGCACGTGCGGGGCGGCAGTTGGATCGGGCAGGCGATCTACGGCGTGAACGACGGACTGGGCGCGGCGTTCGGCGTCGTCAGCGGCGTCGCGGGCGCGACCAACGTCAACGCCGAGTGGGTGCTGCTGAGCGGGATTGCCACGGCGATCGCTTCGGCGCTTTCGATGGGCAGCGGCGCGTACTTGGCGGCGAAATCCGAGTGCGAAGTGTACCAGGCGGAGATCGAGCGCGAACGTCACGAGATCGAGACGAATCCCGCCGAGGAACGCGAAGAGATGGCGTTGTTCTACCAGTTGAAAGGGTTTTCGCCCGAAGAATCGCGCAAGATGGCGGATAAGCTGGCGGAGCAACCGGAGCACTTGCTGAAAACCCTGGTGCACGAGGAACTCGGTCTGTCCGAGCGGACGTTCCCCAATCCGTGGCGCTCGGCGGTGAGCGCGACGTTGAGCACAGCGTCGGGCGCATTCATTCCGGTGATCCCGTTCTTCTTTATGTCGGGCACGGCGGCGCTGATCTGCTCGTTCGTCATCAGCACGGCGGCGCACTTTGCCGTCGGCGCAGCGAAGGTGATCGTCACGGGCCGGTCGTGGCTGAAAAGCGGCACGGAAATGACGTTGGTCGGCCTCGGCGAAGCGATCATCACCTACGCGATTGGCCTGTTGATCGGTCCGGCGATTCGCTGATCATGGGCGCTGGCCCGACTGTCAGTGAGATCCCATCTGTTTCCGGGCGCTGAGAGACGTGTCTCCCACGCCGTCAGCGGTCGGGCTTGCGCGCCTGCATTTCCAGGCTGGTGACATAATCTGCGGGCGTCGCGCCGGCGGGGAGGTGCGCCACAATCTGACGGTAAAGCGGATCGTTCCAGTCAACCATCGCCTTCACGTAGTCGGACTTCGACTTCAGGACGAGGTCCACCAAACCTGCCGCATGCGCCATCCGCTGGGTTTCCTCGACGAGCACCGCGCCGGCGATGCAGCCGACCAGCGCCTCGACCATTTCGGTGATTGCGGACGGCAGCGGCTGCAGCAGTGCCAGGTCGGACACTGCCACACGACCGCCGGGCTTGAGCACGCGCGCGATCTCCCGCCAGACCTGCGGTTTGTCAGGCGAGAGATTGATCACGCAGTTGGAGATTACAACATCGACACTCGCATCAGCAACGGGCAGATGCTCGATTTCGCCGAGCCGGAACTCGACGTTGTCCAGACCGGTTTGCCGGCGGTAAACGGCGACGTTGCGCCGGGCTTTGGCGAGCATCTCCGGCGTCATGTCCACACCGATGGCGCGACCGTTGGCGCCGGCTTTACGGCCTGCGATGAATACGTCGAATCCGCCGCCACTGCCGAGATCGAGCACGACCTCGCCGGGTTTGAGCGACGCGAGGGCCGTCGGGTTGCCGCAGGACAAACCCATGTTCGCGCCTTCCGGCAGGACAGAAAGCTCTTCTGCGCTGTAGCCGATCTTCTCGGCAAGTTGCTCGCCTGAACCACATGACGACGGCCCGCAGCACGAGCCTCCCTTCGTGGCAATCTGGCCATACCCCTCGCGCACTTTGGCGCGAACTGTTTCGGCGTCTTCGGTGGTTTTACAGATGCTCATGATGCGATCTCCTAGGATGTTTTGTTTGTAGGGTAGCGCGCGCTCGCCGAGTGCGCCGTTGCCGTTGTCGCACAGGAAACCGACTGCGGACGGGTCTCCCCCGAAAGCGTTCGGGGCGGGGGCGAGCCATCCCTACCTTCACTGAAGTAACGGCGCTGGAAATACAGCGCCACGTTCACCAACCCGATCAATACGGGCACTTCAACAAGTGGTCCGATGACCGCAGCGAAGGCGACGCCGGAATTGATGCCGAACACGGCGACCGCCACAGCGATGGCGAGTTCAAAATTGTTGCTGGCGGCAGTGAACGAGAGCGTGGCGGTTTTTGAATAGTCCGCGCCGACTTTCCGGCCGAGCCAGAAACTGACGAGAAACATCACGACAAAATAGATCAGCAACGGCACGGCGATGCGCAGCACGTCGAGCGGAATGCGCACAATGCGGTCGCCCTTCAGGCTGAACATCACGAGGATGGTAAACAGCAGCGCGATGAGCGTGATCGGGCTGATGCGCGGGATGAACGTTCGTTCGTACCACTCGCGGCCCTTCGCCTTCAGTAATGTGAAACGGGTGATGACGCCCGCAATGAAGGGGAGGCCGAGGTACACAAACACGCTTTTGGCGATCTGGCTCATGCCCACCTCGACCACACTGCCTTGCAGACCGAACAGCGGCGGCAATTTGGTGACGAACACCCAGGCGAACAGGCTGTAGAACAACACTTGGAACACGCTGTTGAACGCCACCAACCCGGCGCAGTATTCCGTGTCGCCCTTGGCCAGTTCGTTCCAGACAATCACCATCGCGATGCAACGCGCCAGCCCGATCAGGATCAGCCCGACCATGTACTCGGGGTAATTGCGCAGAAACAGGATCGCCAGCGCGAACATCAACACCGGCCCGATCACCCAGTTCTGCAGCAGCGACAGACCGAGCACTTTCCAGTTGCGGAACACGTCGCCCAATTCCTCATACTTCACCTTTGCCAGCGGCGGGTACATCATCAGAATCAGTCCGATGGCGATGGGGACGTTTGTGGTCCCAACTTGGAAGCGGTTGACGAACGTCTCCACGCCGGGCATGAAGTACCCCGCACCAACTCCCACCCCCATCGCGAGAAAAATCCACAGCGTCAGGTAACGATCGAGGAAGGACAGTTTTCGGCTGATGTGTATGGTCATTGGTGCACGCTCACTCCGGGATTGTCACCCTGAGCGAAGCGAAGGGCCTCTCAATCGAATCGTTGCGAGATTCTTCGCTTCGCTCAGAATGACAGCTTGTGCGGCAGATCATTTGCAGATAACCCGTTTGGCCTTCTTGCCTCGTTCCATATCGCGCCTCAGGAAGTCGAACTCCCGAAAACAGCCACGTATGCACCGCAACAACGCCGCGTGCACCGCATCGCGCGGTTCGGCCAGCGAATACATTACCATCTTGCCGTGGCGTTCGACCTCGACCAATCCACTGCGGCGCAGGTACGCCAGATGCCGGGAGATCGTCGGCTGCGGCACGCGCAGGATACTCTGGAACTCGCACACGCAATGGTCGCGTTGCGCCAGCAGATTCAAAATCCGCAGCCGCGTCTCGTCCGAGAACGCCTTGAACAGTTGATTCGGTTTGTCCATTGCAAGGACGCATCATATTCGCTAAAGCGAATATGTCAAGCACCAGCGATGCAGCGGATGGGAATAGGAAGGGAGGTCGTGACGGCTATTGTGGATTCGTCGTCTCACGCCAAGCCGTGAAATCTATCCAGTAACTACTATGCTTTCTCTTTCGTTTTACTTGGTAATAGGTATCTCGTAACGGTGCTGCCTGAACTGGAATGCGCGCTCGCCGCCTTCCAGTTCGATCAGAGCCCGGGTAACTGCGTTGGATTCGAAGCACCCCTCGGTCGCGACAACGCACGTGCGACCGCCTTCAGGCCGAGGACGATTCTCCATTTTGATGACGTAATCTGCGTCGCCGAGCACTGGAATATTTGCGTTGTGCGTGACGACTAGAAGCTGGCGAGAAAACTTCGCTTGAAGAATCTTCGGAACGACGAGGTGAACGACATAGTTGTACCCGAGCTCATCTTCTGGCTGATCAAGAATTAGCGGCATCGCACGGGTCTGGAGCGCCAACGTGAGGATTGCCGCGCTCTGTTCGCCCTGGGACAAACCTGTGCGCAAGTCTGCGTACGCAGTCTCGCCGCGACGCTGGACAAGTATTTCCGGCACATCAGGCACAGTAACCGACTCCAATGTGTTCAAATGAACGATATTATCTGCGATCCGGCAGAGAACGGTTTGCGTGTTTTCGGTGACCCCACAAAGATCACGTAAAGTAGTCTCGCTACCATCTTCAAGGCGGACAACACCCTTTCGTGCGAGCGCGCGAGCAAGTTGCAGAGGCGAGACCGTCGTCGCGACCCGCTTAAGTTGCTCATCGCGTTTCTGAATTCTACTTTGGGCAGTGGAGATTTCCTCGCAAAGCTCGTTAAGTACACGCAGGTATTCGCTAGTGTCGGCATGCGGTGTCACCGAGATTTTGATCTGACCGCCAAGCGCACTGGTCAGTTCCTTGGCCTTGTCCTGCCGCTTCTTGGTGATTTCGCGGCCTAGATCCTCAAGCCGGCCAATCAGGCACTCGCGTGCCTTCCCGTGGAGGTCAATTAGCTCATTCACCTTGACGAGCCGGGGCTGCTTAACAGTTTCGATCGACTTGACGTTCCGACGCAGTTCCGCAACGCGGTTGATAACTTCTTGCGGCGATTCCACTCCCGCCTGACGTAGTTGCGTGCGCACAGCTTCAACATGACTCTTTCGCTGTTCCTGCCACGCATCGAGCAAGCTCTTGGTATCCGCTTCCAAATTCTGAACGGCTTGTACAACGGTGGAACGCCCGCGCTCAATTTCGCTCAAAGCAACTCTCACGTGGCCAACCAATTTTGCCACCAACTCTACCTCCACAACCTCTTCGGTGCGGCACTCAGGAACGCTGTGAGCAAAAATGGTGTCAAAGTCGGTTGGGAAAGCCTCCGCTTTGGCAATCACTGAGTTTCTCAACTGGCCGATGTTAGTCTGTAATGTACTGATTATCTCTTTAACTTCGTTAACTACGGATTCTGTCTTGGCCCAGTGTTGCTCCACTTCTCCGGGCAGCAATTTTTCCTTTTCTGCCAACTCCAGCTTGTACGCAGCCAAATTCGCAACGTCGGCATTCAGTTGGTCCCGTTCTGCGGAGAGCGGCGCGAGCGTTTGGGCGTTTTCTGAAAGCTTGGTAAGAATGCCTTCGCGCTCCTTTTTCAGTTCGCCGACGTGCGCAAATTCGTCGAGCATCTCGAGTTGTCGTCCCACATCGTCACGAAGACGGTGAATCCGCCCTTGCTCATAGACCTCGATGGGAAAAGTGAACTGGTCCACCGGCACCAGCGCGTCCTGATCCACATCGTAACGGTAACACGCAAGCGCATCCGGCAAATCGAGCACCTTAAGATTCGTCCCCTCCCCGGCAACTTGCGGATTGAAGGCACGACCTACGACGTAATACGCTCTTTCATGCCGCAGGTACAATTCGATCTTTCCCCCAGATCCGAGAATGGCATACAACCGAAGCAGCAAACGGTCGCGCAGATCCTGCGGTACATCGTCCTCGAGACCCAGAGCAATGCGAATGAAATCGAACACCGCTGACTTCCCCGCGTAGTTCTGGCCCACGATACAGTTCAACGCATGGTTGAACCGGAACGCCTCTCCGTCGCAGTGGCCACCAAAAATGCGCATACCCAATATCGCGCTGACCTCTTGGCTACTTGGCGGTGTGCGGGAAATGCGAGTCCGTGGTTCGCAAGCAACTTGCTTCAAACCTTCGACAGTTGGCTCGCTTATACGAAACCATGAACAGCCGTCGGCGATCTCCTCAGATTTGTGTGCATCACTGCGGTTGAACGGCGCAAGACAATAAGTGCTCGATCGAATCTGTTCGGGAGAAGCCGTGTTGAGCACGTAACGATTGATCCAGTTGCCATCCTGATCTCGCGCAACATACGTGACTTTGTCTTCCGCAACTTGAATCAAGCGCACATAACCAGTTTCGAGCCAGTCTGTCTTCGTGCTGATTTTGCGAGCGGTAGCAAGCAATCCGATGTCGTCAGTGTAAGGATGAGGAACAACGATAACACCACCCTCTTTCTCAACTTTGTCAAAAATGTCTGCGAGGTTTTTTTTGCAGGCGACTCTTGTATCGCCGCCCCCGATAATCTCCAACCAACCGAGCAAGCGCGTTCGTTGCTCGCCAGAATAGCCTGCCGGGAATACGGCCAAGACGTGTACGCCTTCATGCGCTGTAATCTCGATCCCGGGCAGCACGGTGAGTGGGCGACCGGTCGTTTGCGCAGCTTGAGTAACAGGGTCGCAGCAGTCAAATGACTGATGATCGGTTACAGCGATGAGGTCGAGTTCCGCTGCGCGCGCCTGTCGAACGATCTGCGTAGGGTCGTTCCCTTGGCCGTGGACGTGAAGATTGACCTTGAACCAGCGGTTGCCGACCGGCCCGCTGTCAATGAGGCGTTTTAGAATTGCAAGCGTCGTGTCGTTAAAAGCACATCTCCTTCGCAACGAACGCGCGAAGACTAGCTTGAGACCTCGCATGTGTCAAGAGCGTCAGGATACTACTGCCGACTCATCTCTTGATTCTGCAAATGGCCTGACGGCGGGTGTTCCGCGGGTCTGCGCCCGTGACAGGGTGAAATAGAACGCGCTGCCTTTGCCGGGCTGGCTTTCGACCCAGACGCGGCCGCTGTGGGCCTGGATGATGTGTTTGACGATGGAGACGCCGAGACCCGTGCCGCCGAGTTCGCGGCTGCGCGCCTTGTCTACCCGATAAAACCGTCTGGTCAGAAGTTCCGATTCCACTCGGTGGTGGCGTACTTCTCGTGGACGAGGTGGTGGATGGCTTCCTGCGGAACGTCGGTGAGCGCGGCGTCGACGCCCCAGCGACGACACCAATAAACCGCCCTGGCCAAGTCCCAAATCATGTCCGCCTATCATATTCGCTAAAGCGAGTATGCCAAGGAAGCAAACAGATGCGCAGTTTTCCCTACTGGCTGTTGGCTTCGATGAACCGGCGGATGCGATGGCGGATTTCGTCGCGGACGCGGCGGAAGACGCGCATCTTCTGTTCGTCGTTGCCCTGCGCCTGTGCGGGGTCATCGAAACTCCAGTGGAGTTGATGGGTTGCGCCGGGGAAATTCGGGCACGCTTCGCGCGCGTTGTCGCAAACCGTGATCACATAATCGAACTTCTGCCCCGAAAATGTGTCCACGGATTTGGATTCGTGTTTGGAGATGTCGATACCGGCTTCACGCATAGCCCCGATGGCGAATGGATGGACGTGACCCGTCGGTTTCGCGCCCGCGCTGAAGACCTCGAACCGATCGCCCGCGAGAGAACGCAGGAGACCTTCCGCCATGTGGCTGCGGCAGGAATTGCCCGTGCACAGAAATAGGACGCGCTTTTTCTGCATGGTTGCCTGCACAGGACTTAACATGAATCGCCAGCGCGCGCAACGGTTGCGTGCCGCCTTGTTTGTTCCCGTGGTCGTAGCGAGCCGCCGCGCCATCGATCCGCCGCTGAATTCCCCGATGCGCTTTGCGCTATTGGTCGGCACGCTTTTTTCCTTTGTCACACTGTGTCGTTTCGATGCATAGTGCTCACGCATGCTCTGATCTTGCCACATGAATACGCACGCGATCACTCAGCGGTTACTCGCCCAAGGCCCGGTCGTTGCGGACGAAGGATCACAATGACCGAACCGCAGTGGCAAACCCTGCTTGCGGTGATTCATGGCGAGCAACTTAGTCCGCTCCCGACCGGTTTCATCATCGACAGCCCTTGGTTGCCGAACTGGGCCGGGCATACGATTCTCGATTACTTCACAAGTGAACGGATTTGGATGGACGCCCATTGGAAGGCGATTCGCACCTTTCCGCAGACCACTTTTCTGCCGGGCTTCTGGTCCGAATACGGCATGTGCACGGAGCCATCTGCGTTTGGGGCCGTCAGCATCTTCGCCGAGAATGAATTCCCTTTCGCCAGGAAGCTGCTGCGCTCGGCAGACGACGTGGATTTTATCGAGAAGCCGAACCCGCAAACGGACGGGCTTCTGCCGTTCGTCATCAAACGGCTCAAGCATCTCCAGCCCGAGATCGAGAAGGCCGGACACAAAATCCGTTTTGCCGTCGCCCGCGGACCGCTCAACATCGCCTCGTTCCTGATGGGTGCCACCGAATTCCTGATGGCGCTGAATACGGATTCCGAGCGGATGCACCGGTTGCTCACGATCATCACCGATTATCTGGTCGAATGGATCGCCTACCAGCGCGAGTGCTTCCCTTCAATCGACGGCATCCTGCTCCTGGATGACATTGTCGGTTTCATCGGCAAGAACGACTTCGAGACATTCGGTTTGCCTTACCTGAAGAAAGCGTACGACACCAACGTCGCCGTGAAGTTCTTCCACAATGACGCCCCGTGCAAAGTCTGCGCACCCTACCTGCCCGGAATCGGCATCAATCTGCTGAACTTCGGCGTTCAGCATACGATCAACGAGATGAAGGCCTGGACCGGGAACAAGATAACCCTGCTGGGCAACATTCCTCCGCGCGATATCCTGGCCCAAGGAACTCCGGACGATGTCAGGAGAGCTGTGACTGAGTTGGTGAATGGTTTACAGGACCGGTCGAGGCTGATTCTTTCCTGTGGAGGCGGCTTGCCTCCCGGTGCGCCAACTGAAAACATCCAGACATTCATTGCCACGGCGGCGGAACTTACCGCGTAGATCCATATGAACACTCATCCCATCATTCAACAGTTGCTCGCCCAAGGCCCGGTTGTCACGGATGGCGCTTGGGGCACTCAATTACAGGCACGCGGTCTGGCCGCCGGTGAGTTTCCCGATGTCTGGAACCTGACCCGTCCGGAGAATGTCGCCGAAGTGGCCCGCGCTTACGTTGAGGCCGGCTCGCGCGTCATCCTGACGAACACGTTTGGGGCGAACCGGCTGCGCTTGGCGGAAACCGGATTCGCGGACCGTGTGGTGGCAATCAACGAGGCCGGCGCTCGTTTGTCACGAGAGGCTGCCGGCAACCGCGCGTCCGTGTTCGCCTCGATGGGGCCGACTGGAATAATGCTCATGGCGGGCGAAGCGAATCCGGAGGAAATCGGCGAAGCGTTCCGGGAACAGGCTGCGGCGCTGGCGCGCGGCGGAGCAGATGGCCTCGTTGTGGAGACCATGTCCGACCTCGCAGAGGCGAAGCTGGCCGTTGCCGCCACGAAGGAAACCGGCCTGCCGGTCGTGGCGTGCATGGTGTTCGATTCCGGAAAGGAGAAAGACCGCACGATGATGGGCACCTCTCCCGAAGAAGCCGCGGCGGAACTCTTGGAGGCCGGCGTGGATGTCATCGGCGCAAACTGCGGCCAGGGCATCGCAGGATTCGTGAAGATTTGCGCGCGGCTCAAGTCAGCCGCAGCCGGACGCCCCATCTGGATCAAAGCCAACGCCGGACTTCCAGAACTCAGAGAAGGAAAGCCATTCTACAGGACGACGCCGGCGGAGTTCGCCGGCTTCGTCCCGGCTCTGCTTGAGGCCGGGGCGAACTTCATCGGGGGTTGCTGTGGGACTTCGCCGGAGTTCATTCGAGCGATCCGTCAGGCATTGGACAAGACAACCTCCCGATGAGCCGCCTGCGCCTCCATGTCATCGCCTGCAAGGTTTTCGAGCAGGAACTCGAGGTTCTCGCTGCCAATGCAAAGACCAAGGCGCGAATCCAGTATTTGGAGATGGGGCTGCATGAAGGCACCGCCGAGCAACTCCGCGTCGCGTTGCAGGGGGCGATCGACGTCGTGCCGGGCGACCGCTTCGACGCGATCGGGCTGGCTTATGGGCTGTGCAATCGCGGTATTGAAAGCCTGCAATCCCGGACACTGCCGGTGGTCATCCCGCGGGCGCATGACTGCATCGGGATGCTTCTCGGCAGCACTCAGCGTTACCTTGCCCAACTCGAGTCGTGCCCGGGCACTTATTTCCAAAGCCCGGGCTGGCTGGAGCACTTACCGGCCGACCGCGTATTGCGCCAGCAAAACCTGCCTGTCGCCGCCGGACTCAAAGCGACCAAAGAGGATCTCGTGGCACGCTACGGCGAAGAGAACGCTCTCTACTTGCTCGAGCAATTCGCGAGCTTTACACGCCACTACCGTCGCCTCGCGTATATTTCCACTCCGGTCCCGCAGGCGGAAAACCACGAACGCATGGCCGCTCAAATCGCTCGACAACAGGGCTGGACTTTCGATCGGTTGCCGAGCGACCTCGGCTGGCTCCGGCGGTTGCTCGATGGCGAGTGGAATGAGCAGGAGTTTCTTACTCTGAAACCGGGTGAACGCCTCGGCCTCCGTTACGATTCGCAACTCATCGCGGCGGAAAGGCCATGAATCAACCGGTCCACACCATCAAGTTGTCTCCGGCCGGCCTCCGACTTGAGGTGACCCACGGCACGTCCCTTCAGGATGTGCTATTCGCGCAAGGCGTCGAGTTCCCATGCGGCGGCAGCGGCCGCTGTAATGGCTGTCGAGTCAAAGTCATTGGCGGCTCTTTGCCGGTGACTGACGATGAGGCACGTTTGCTGACGCCTGCCGAGATCGCCGACGGCTGGCGGATGGCGTGTCGCCATCAGGTGGACGGAGACCTGCAGTTGGAACTCGCCCAATGGGAAATGCCAATTTTGGAAGACCGGTCTGCGTTCGCTTTCACTCCACGCGAAGGTCTCGGCGTTGCAGTGGATCTGGGCACTACGACCATTGTTGCCCAACTTCTGGACCTGCAATCCGGTCATGTGCTTGCAGTCCGCTCCGCGTTGAACTCACAGGCCCGCCACGGCGCGGACGTTATGAGCCGCATCGAATACGCGTTGTCGTGCCGGAAGGCAGATCCGCCTACCGGCGGACACGGAGGCCAGGCTGAACTGGAGAAAATGGTTCGAGTCCAGATCGGCGACATGATCAGCGAGTTGCTCGCGCAAGCGCGGAGCGCGCTTCCGTTGACCCGAGTGATGCTGGTCGGCAACACGGTCATGCACCACTGTTTTTGCGGTGTGAACGTCGAATCTCTTGCGCATCATCCGTTCGAGCCGAAGCAACCGGGCCGTTTCCGGTTCTCGCCAAGCGAGTTGGGATGGAGTCTTCCATCGGAGGCCGCCGTGGAGTTTCTGCCGTGCCTCGGCGGATTTGTTGGCTCGGACGTTCTCGCCGGTATCGTGGCCACGGAACTGCACGGAAGCTGCGAGTTGGTGGCGTTGATCGACCTCGGAACCAACGGCGAAATTGTCGTGGGGAACCACGACCGGTTGTTGTGCGCTTCCACTGCAGCCGGACCGGCTTTCGAAGGTGCGCGCATTTCCATGGGCATGCGCGCAGCGCGCGGCGCCATCTGCGACGTGCAGATCAATCAAGGCGCTCTGGTCTGTCGTGTGATCGGTGGCGACACCCCTCGCGGGATTTGCGGCAGTGGCCTCGTGGACGCCGTCGCCGCCGGACTCGATCTGGGCTGGATCAGCCCGAATGGACGGATGACAGTCGGCGACGCGATGCGGCTGACGGAAACCGTGTCGCTCAGCCAGAGTGACGTGCGCGAGCTCCAGCTTGCCAAGGCCGCAATCGCCGCCGGTCTCCGCATCCTGACCCGTCGACTCGGCGTTTCCTTGGAAGACATCCAACGGGTTCATCTGGCGGGCGCTTTCGGCAATTACATCAGTCGCGCCAGTGCCCGCCGCATCGGGCTGTTGCGCTTCCCGCTGGAACGAATCGTGGCATCCGGTAACACCGCACTGCTGGGAGCGAAACTGGCGTTGTTCGAGGACACCGATGCCTGGGAATCAATCGCCCCGCGCATTGAACACGTCGCGCTCAATGAAGACCTCGAGTTTCAGGATGTTTACGCCGAGGAGATGCAGTTTCCGAGTTAAGGTCGGTTTCGGCTACAGGCGTCAGGCCACCACCTTGATGGCGTCCCTCACGGCGCGGAACATGGCGAGGATGTTTTCCGTCGGCACGTTGCCCTGGATGTTGTGGGTGCCGTTGAAAACGTAACCGCCGCCTTCGCCGAAGATGTCGATGCGTTCGCGCACTTCGCGATAAACCTCTTCCGGCGTTCCGAACGGCAGCGTCTTCTGCGTGTCCACACCGCCACCCCAGAAGATAAGGTTATTGCCGAACTCGCGTTTCAGGGTGCGCGGGTCCATTCCCTTCGCGGAGCATTGCACCGGATTCAGCACGTCGAAGCCGGCTTCGATGAAATCCGGGATGAATGGATGCACCGCGCCGCAACTGTGGATGAACGTTTTCCACTTCGTCAGCTTGTGGATGTGGTCGTTTACCGCCTTGTGGAACGGTTTGTACATCTCGCGGTAGGTCTGGACCGAACAGAACTGGCTGGTCTGCGTGCCGAAATCCGTGCCGGAGACGAACACCACCTGCGCGCGGTCGCCGACAGCTTTGGCGAGCAACTCGATGCTCTTCAGCGCGGATTCGCACTGGCACTCGAACACCTTTCTAACGTAGTCGGGGTGCGTGACAGTGGCCATGTACCATTCTTCCACGCCGCGGATGCCTTTCGGGTTTTTCATCCACGGGGCCGGCACCAGCGCGACGTCGCCAAACGCCGTGCCGGGTAGCGTCATGTAAATGCCGTAGCTGGTGTTCTCGTACGCAGCGCGCGCCATCTTCGCGAAATGCTGGACTTCTTTCTCGCCGACGACGCCCATCTCCTCGCAGTTGTCGGTAGGATCGAGCTTCGATTCGTCGAGGGGTTGTTGCCGGTTTACTGCGTCGAAAAAGTAGCTGCCCTTTGGCATCCAGGCGCTGGGCGGCACGCTGGTGTCGCCTTCGGGATAAATCAGCCAGCCGCCGTCGTCGGCCGGGGTCACGTTGAACTTCTCCGGCACCAACACAGGCGTGCCATCGAACATCGTGAACGGTTTCCAGCCTTCGTTCTTGAACCCGAACATGGTGCCCGGCCCGTGTACGCCGACGACGTCGAGTCCGAGCGCTTGGCGCAATTCCTCGTCGATCTCGCCGAGCATCTGGTAGGACTCGATGACCTTGACGCGGAAATCCGGCTGACCGAGCAGGGCCTGGCGAAGGCGATGAACAGCGCCAGCGCCCATGCCGGTCTGGAACCCGGCGCCGAAATCCACGCACAAGCGGTCGGCAGGTTGGTGATTCAGCGTGGCGGCGAGTCGTTCCCGTGAAGTCATGAGTGGCACAGCATGCGTCTATGAGTTCTGAATAGTATTATCCACGGTGTTGAAAAACGCGTCAAGGCCGGTCAGCGGAGCATTCGGCGGCACATCGCAGCCGGACGAAATGACGTAATTGCGATAAGCAGCGGTGGCGGCCAGCAGGTTCGCGGTCCGTGCGGCTATTTCAAGAGGCGGGAGCTGGCAGAAAACGCTGGTAGGATCCAGGTTTCCGCAGAGGACAATTTCGGGCGCCACCTGGCCAAGCACTGCGGGCAGGTCCATCAAGGCACCGAAGTGGAACGTACCCAAGCCCGTCTCCAGCATCGACGGCAGATGCAGCGGCTTCGCCGCGCAGTTGTGGAGGATGAGCGCGAAATGGCCGTCGCACACGGCCGATTCAATCTCCCGGATGTAAGCGGACGAAAACGCGCCCATGCTGCGCGGTGAGAGCAACCCCGCCGCCGGTTCCGCCATGATGGCACCATCGGCGCCAGCTTCTTTGAAAGCACTGAGATAGAGGGTGAGAAACGAAGCGCTCTTCGCCACCAGTGTGTGCATCAGGTCGGGTTCTGTGATGGTGAGTTCCATCGCCTCGCTCATGCCGGCCAGCCGCGCCGCCAGCGAGAACGGCCCGATGCAACCGCCGATGACCAAGGGATGGTCAACCAGCTTTCGAAGGCGGCGGACGGTCTCGAGGTACACCGAGGTGCGTTTGTCGCCAGGCTTGGGCACCGCCAGTTGCTGCGCTTGTTCCAAGTTGGTGACAAGCCGGCCCAATACGGACGGCACCTCGTTTTCCGACTTATGGATCGTGCAGCCGAAAGCCTCGGCCTCGACGCTCAAATCCATGGCTGAGAGGACAAACGGCGTCCGATATCGCTCGTGTAAGGCGATCTGCGCGTCGCATTGCGCCGTGGCGTTGGTGACGATATCCTGTACCTTGGCACCCGTGAGCGCCAAACCGGGATAGACCGCAATCGGCATCGCCAGCCGATGTGGCGCTGCGAATACGGCCCGGTTGACGCAGTTTTGCCGCAAGTCCCGCATGGGTTTTGGCGGAAGGGGTGCCCGCTCAATCCGCTGCCATAGCTTGTTTCGCCAGCGTCACGGCGCTGACGGCGGATTCACCATAGCCGTCGGCTCCGATTTCATCGGCATACTTCTGGGTAATCGGCGCGCCACCAACCAACACCTTCACCCGATCACGCACGCCGCCCTGCTTGAGCGCGTCAATCGTCGTCTTCATGGCCGGCATGGTTGTGGTGAGCAGGGCCGACATGGCCACGATCTGCGCGTTCTTCTCCTTGACCGTAGCCAAGAAGCGGTCCGGCGTCACATTCACGCCCAGGTCGATGACCTCGAAGCCGCCGCCTTCGAGCATCGCCGCGACGAGATTCTTCCCAATGTCGTGCAGATCGCCCTGCACGGTCCCGATAGCGACGCGGCCCGCCGACTTTGCGCCGCTGGCAACAAGACGTGGGCGGAGCAGTTCCAGCGACGCCTTCATCGCGCGCGCCGACAACAGTAGTTCAGGCACGAAGTAATCGTTGCACTCGAAGCGTCGTCCCGCCTCAGTCATGGCGGGGACCATCCATTCCTGCACGAGTACGATAGGTTCCACCCCGTCCGCCAAAGCTTGCTCGGTTGTTTCTTTTGCGGTCTTGGCGTATCCCTTCAGGATGGCGTCGTAAAGCAGTTTGAAGTCTGGCATTTTTGCCTCCGTGATTCCTGTCAGCCGTCGCTTATGCACAATCTATAGTTACAGAATGGCCTACGTTGCAAGAATAGAAGTCACGATCCAGCCTGATTGTATAGAAGTCATCTCATAGTTGGTGGGACAGGCCTCCGTGCCTGTCCAAATTCGCCTGCACAGGCAGGGGCGCCTGTGGCCACCAGAGGTTTCTAAAACCACCTCTAGTAAGTGACCGAGCTGCGCCTCGGACTCGTTCTTATGTTCTATCCTCTCTTGTTTACCCTTCACCTGACAAAAAGGCATCACAGTCCGGACGCACTCTGTCAGAATTTGAACGTCCACTCGTCGGACGCGTACCGCGAGGCGGCAAGTTCGGCGATCTTGCCGGCGGGAATCTTTTTGAGCGGTTTGTCCGCCTGCCACGTGGCCTTCAGAGCTTCTTTGATCTGGTGAGCGGAGATGCTGTCGAGGTTCGTCAGGAAGTCGCGGTGCGTGCGATTGTGGCGGTACGCGGGCTGACGCGACGGCATCGGCAGGACGCGCTCGATCAGTTCGATGTCCGCGCCGAGAAGAAACGTGCCGTGAAACAGAAGAAAGTGGCGTTTGCGGCGTTGCGCGTTGCCGGAGAATTTCAGGTTGCCGAGCGTGAGATCGCTGTGGCCGCGGACAGTCACGGCAGAGAGGAAGGATGAGGGATGAGGGATGAGGGATGAAGGGGAAAAACTGAGAACTGACGACTGATCCCCGCTCTCCGCCCTCCGCCCTCCGCCTTCATCCCTTAGAAGCGGGGCGAGCGCGTCGCGGTGACGTTGCATGATGTAGGCGTTGGTTTCGGTGACGCCCGCCAGCGGGCCGTCTTCGGCAATTCTCAGGATCAGCGAGAAATTCAGGCAGCCCGGCCCCTGCACGACGGCGCCGCCGCCGGTGCAGCGCCGCAACAAGGGGACGTTCGCCCGCCGTGCTGCATCGAAGTTCACTTCCGTCCGGGTTTTGTTGGAGTATCCGAGCACCACGAACGGGTCGCGGTGTTCCCAGAACCGCAGGATTTCCTGGTCGTAGCCTTCCTCGCAGAAATCAAGCAACGCCTCGTCGCAAGCGAGATTCTCCTGCGGGGTAGGCAGCGTTAGGTCCAGGTATTTCATGACTCTTGGCTAATATGATGACTAATAGCAGACTGGTACTGTGTCAATGTTCGGTCGATTGGTATGTATGTAGCCGCAGGCTTCAGCCTGCGCAACCACGCACCCATAAAGGGTGCGGCTACAGAATACACCCGACAAATCAACTTTGACGAACTAATGGCCAATTGTTTTTTGGGCGGGAATGTATTATCTGAACAAGGCAACGAAAACCACGGTGAACTTGAACTCGAAAGAACAACTGAGGCGGAAACGCAGGGGCGTGGCGACGCCGACGGACACCTTGAACACGCCGTACGTCAACACGATTCCCGCCGAGGACGAGCCGCCGTATCCGGGCGACCGCGAAATCGAGCGGCGCATTAAAAGCCTGGTGCGTTGGAATGCGATGGCCATGGTGGTCAATGCCAACCGCGTTCATCACGGCATCGGCGGCCACATCTCTACCTTTGCTTCCGCCGCGACTCTCTACGAGGTGGGGTTCAATCATTTCTTCCACGGTGGCGACGGCGATCACACGGGCGACATCGTGTATTTTCAGGGACACGCTTCGCCGGGGATGTACGCACGGGCATTTCTGGAGGGGCGTCTCGACGAACAATATCTCCATCATTTCCGCCAGGAACTCGCCGCAGGCGGCGGGCTTTCTTCCTACCCGCATCCGTATTTGATGCCCGACTTCTGGCAGTTCCCGACTGTCTCGATGGGGCTGGGCCCGATCATGTCGATCTATCAGGCGCGGTTCAATCGTTACCTGCGCGCGCGCGGTTTTCTAACGGGCGAGGAATCGAAGGTCTGGTGCTTTGTCGGCGACGGCGAAGTGGACGAGCCGGAAACCCTCGGCGCGTTGACGCTCGCCTCGCGCGAGGAACTCGACAACCTCATCTGGGTGGTGAATTGCAATCTGCAGCGCCTCGACGGCCCGGTGCGCGGCAACGGCAAAATCATCCAAGAGCTCGAAGCCGACTTCCGTGGTGCGGGTTGGAACGTCATCAAAGTGATATGGGGTTCGGATTGGGATCCGTTGCTGGCGGCGGACGCGGACGGTCTGCTCGTCAAACGGATGGAAGAGGCCGTGGACGGAGATTACCAGAAATACTCGGTCGCCCCCGGCAGTTACACCCGCAAACATTTCTTCGGCAAATATCCTGAGCTGGTGGAGATGGTGAACCATCTCACCGACGAACAGATCCATCGCTTCCGTCGCGGCGGTCACGACCCGCAGAAGGTCTATACCGCTTACAAGTCCGCTGCCGAACACAAAGGCTCGCCCACCGTCATTCTCGCCAAGACCATCAAAGGCTACGGGCTGGGCGAAGGAGGCGAAGGCCGCAACATCACGCATCAGCAGAAGCTGCTGAATGAAAAAGAACTCCGCGAGTTCCGCGACCGGTTCGGGATTCCGATCAGCGACGAGGAAGTCGCGGAGACGCCGTTCTACAAGCCGCCGTCCGACAGCCCCGAGATCAAGTATCTGCTGGAACGGCGCAAAACGCTCGGCGGTTTTCTCCCGAAGCGCGAGGTGAAAGCCAAGCCGATCGCGGTGCCGAAGCTCGATTATTTTGCGGACCTCTTGAAAGGCTCCGGCCCATTGGAACTCTCCACCACGATGGGTTTCGTGCGGCTGCTGGGTCAACTGCTGCGCGACAAGGAGGTCGGCCGCCGCGTCGTGCCGATCATTCCCGACGAAGCGCGGACGTTTGGCATGGACGCATTGTTCCGTGACTATGGGATTTATTCGCAGAAGGGTCAGGTCTACGAGCCGGTCGATCGGAGTTCGCTGTTGTATTACCACGAGATGAAGGACGGCCAGATCCTCGAAGAAGGCATCACCGAATCCGGTGCGATGTGTTCGTGGCTGGCAGCCGCCACGGCCTATGCCACGCACGGCTCAACCATGATTCCTTTCTACATTTATTACTCGATGTTCGGTTACCAGCGCATCGGCGATCTCTGGTGGCTGGCAGGCGACATTCGCGCCAAAGGATTCCTCCTGGGCGCGACGGCGGGGCGGACGACGCTCAACGGCGAGGGCCTGCAACACGAAGACGGCCACAGCCTGCTGTTGACCAGCGTGATTCCGACGCTGCTCACCTACGAGCCGGCGTTCAACTACGAAATCGCCATCATCATTCAGGACGGCATGCGGCGGATGTACGAGCAGGGAGAAGAGGTGTTTTATTACATCGCGTTGCACAACGAGAATTATCCGATGCCGCCGATGCCCGCGGGCGTCGAACAGGGAATCCTCAAAGGACTCTACAAGTTCGAGCTTGGCCCCGAAGGCAAACGACACAAGGCGCAGATCTTTGGCAGCGGCCCGATCCTGCGCGAAGCTTTGCGCGCTCAGGAGATTCTAGCCGAACGCTACGACATCTCCGCCGATGTCTGGAGCGCGACCAACTACAAACAGCTCCGGACCGACGCGCTCAATTGCCAACGCTGGAACATGCTGCACCCGACCGAGCCGCCGAAGAAATCCTACATCGAGACGGTGCTCGAAAAGGAATCAGGCCCGTTTGTCGCCGTGTCCGACAACCTCAAGGCAGTGCCCGACCAGATCGCGCCGTGGGTGCCGGGTGGCTTGACGACGTTAGGCACCGATGGCTTTGGCCGCAGCGACACGCGCGAAGCTCTGCGCCGGTTCTTCGAGGTGGATGCCGAATGTGTCACCGTCGCCACCCTCCACGCTCTGGTCGAGAAAGGTCAGATCGGCAAAGAGATCGTTGCCAAAGCGATTACCGACCTCGGCATCAACCCGGAAAAACCCTTCCCGCAGGTGGTGTAGCGGAAAGACAAGCCTCGGAAAAGAAAAAGGCCATCCGACTTCTTGATCGGATAACGTCACTAGGTTCATTCGGTCGCGGCGGAGACGCCGCTCCCACAACCCGCACGATCCAGTCTGGTGGTAGTACCAGATGCGCCGCCGAACAACCCATTGCCCAACGCCAGCGTCACCGACGCTTGTCTTGGCGGCGTTCGACAAACCAAGCCAGCCAGATGGTGATCTCGAAGACGACGACCAGCGGGAGTGCCATGAGCATCATCGAGAGTGGGTCGGGCGGCGCGAGAATGGCGGCGATCACCACGGCGGCGGCGATCATCATCTTTCTGCCGCCGCGCAATGCGCGCTGACTGAGGATGCCGAGCCGCACGAGGATCAAAAGCACGAGCGGCGCTTCGAAAGTCAGTCCGACCGACAACATGAATTGCGTGACGAAGCTGACGTAACTGGTGACCGTCCATTTCGGCTCAATCTGCAGCCATTCGCTGTATTTGATGAACACGCGCAAGGTCTGCGGCACCATCAGAAAATAGCAGCAAGCCGCGCCCGCCACGAACAGCAACGTGCCTAACACAAAGACGGGAAGGACCAATCGCTTTTCGTGTCGTTTAAGCGCGGGGAGAATGAACTGTGCGAGGTAGTAGAAAATGGGCGGTGCTCCGAGCAGCAAGCCGCCGTAGAAGGCAAGCTTCATGGCCAGCACGAACGAGTCGGTTACGTTCAGGCTCTGCAGAAAGCTCCCGGGCGTGTGCAAAATGTGGTAGAGCGGACGCTCCAGAAAGAAAAGAATGCGATTGGCGAAGACGAGGCAGACGTTGAAGGTGATAAACAAGCATCCGAGAATCCGCATCAACGTCTTGCGCAGATCCTCGAGGTGCTCGAAAAACGGCTTAACTAAACCCTCATCCTCTTCCGTAACAACAATCTCAGCCTGGGCGGGATCGTCGGCAGACTTTCTCTTCGCAAACCAGTTACGCACGCGCGTGGCCGGTGCTACGCGGATTTGCTATGGCCTTCGTCGGTCTTTTGAGGGGCGCTCGTCGTGGCAGGCTTGTTTGGGGCAGGCGGCGTGTCATCCTGAATGTCGCGAGAAGCTTTCTTGAATTCTTTCATCGCTTCCCCGATGCCGCGTGCCAATTCGGGCAGTTTCTTGCCCCCGAACAACAGAAAGACAATGATCAGGGCAAGAATGATGTGCCACTCACTCAACACTGCGAGTTGTATTGCCATATCGGTTACTCCTGAGCAGTGCAGCATATACCCGCGCCACTACTTTGTCAACGTATCCTGCGCCGCTATTCTTTGACAATCGAAAACTCACAACGGCGGTTCTTCGCCCATGCCGTTTCGTCATGACCGAGGTCGGCGGGTCTGTCCCTGCCGTAACTGATCGTCGTGATACGACTGGCGGCAACGCCCAACGCCACCAGTTTCTCGCGCGCGGCCTCAGCCCGACGTTCACCCAACGCGCGGTTGTACTCGGCCGTGCCGCGTTCGTCGCAATAGCCTTCGATGACCAGTTTATTGCTGTTACCCTTCAACGCAGCGGCCACTGCTTCGAGCTTGGCCACTTCGCTGGGACGAATCTTGACGCTGTCGAAATCAAAATAAACGGGCGGAAACTGGCCGTGGGTCAATTCGCCGGTTATGATCGGTCGCTCCCCGCTGGGTATGCCCGCGCCTTCCCCCAGAGGCGGCGGTTGCTGCGCCGCTGGCGCGGGCGTCTTCTTCTGCCAGGGCCAATGAAAGTTCTTGCAACCGGTTAAGCCGAGCGTTGCGATCAACGTCACCACGACGGCATGCGATAAGAATCTACTGCGCATCGGAAATGGTCTCCTTGCTATGAAAACTGTTCGTTGCTGTTTCGCGTCTCAAGTCAAGGTCCCCACGCTGGCTCGGACGCGCCCCCTTCAATGGCTGGCAACTCTACTTGCTCGCCCGTCAGCACGTCAAGCATATACAAGCGCGACCGCCACTGTCGTGTCTTCGCGAACACCAGATGTCGTCCGTCCGGCGCCCAAGACGGGTCTTCGTTGTCGGCATCATCCGCGACCTTCGGTACGACCTCGCGGGTGGCGGTGTCGTAGATGCCAATCTGGAACCTTCCGCCGACCCGCGAGGTCAGGGCCAGCATCGGCTTGATCTCTGAGTCTGGCGGCGGATGCGACCAGTTCGGTTCGGTATTGTAAGCGGGCGACACCGTCAGGCGAGTCGGTTCGCCGCCGTCCTTGCTGATCAGATAAATCTGCGGACTGCCGCGGTCGTCGCTGACGTAGGCAATGCTCTGGCCGTCGGGAGACCATGTCGGAGACGATTCCGCTCCCGGAGTATGCGTCAGCCGTTGGAGGCCGCCGCCATTGGCATTCATCGTGTAAAGTTCGGGGTTGCCGTCCTTGCTCAACGTCAGCGCGATGCTCAGGCCATCAGGGGAAAATTCCGCGCCGGAGTTCAACCCCGGGAAGCTGGCCACGCGCCGCCGCTGGTGCGTGTAAATATCGGCTTCCAGTATGTCAGGGAACGTCTGCAGGAAGCTTGTATAGATGATCTTGCGGCCATTCGGCGACCAGCGTGGGTGCACGCTGATGCTTTTGTCGTAAGTCAGTTGCCGCGCGTTGTAGCCATCGTAGTCCATGACGGCCAATTCCTTCACCTTGCCGCGCGACCATACAAACGCGATCTTGGTCTGCGCGATCCCGCGCTGGCCGGTAATCGCCTTGACGATGTCATCGCTGATCACGTGGACGACACGCCGCAAATCCTGCGCGCTGCCCGGATATGATCGCGACAGGATCGTCTTCTTTGTCGCCGTCTGGGTGACGGAACATTCAATCGTCAGACCGCCTGTATCCGAGCGCACATTTCCCTGTTGGACGAACTCTGCCTCTGACGACTGTGCCAGCGCCAGGCAACCAGACAACCACACGTCGTTCTTCAATACCTCGGTCAATTGCCCCGCCACGGTCGGATCGCCCGTAAAACCAGTAACGGCAAAAGGTCTCTTTTGAGCATGAACTCCTACGACGACTTGCGACTGAGCATATGCCGCGCTACATAAAACGAGCGCGATCACCAACACACTATTCCGAACTGCATGCATTCCCTAACCCTCCACTTGAAAATCAACCATGATGTTTGCGGTGGAATCTTTGACCAACGCGTCCGGCGGCGGCTCCAGACGCTGCACCCTGCGCGCAGTCGCCAGCGCCGATTCGTCCATCAATTTGTTGCCCGATGAACTCTTCAACGTCACATCAGTAATCGTGCCGTCCCGCGCGACCCGGACCAGAACCGTGGCAACAAGTTTCTTGTCCAGCACCTGGCCCGGTTGCTCCCACGCTTCGTACATCCTGTCGTGCACGTGCTGGTAATACTGCCAGAACGGTGAGCCTTGCCCGACTCCGCCAACCACGCCATCGGGCGAACCGTTGGGCGAACCGATGCGATTGCTCTTGCCGCTGCCTCCACCCGCGGCCTGGCCATCCCCGTACGGCGTGCCGCCTTCCGCCGCGGCCAACGCCTTTGCGAACCGGTTGCGAATTTCCTCGGCGCTGCCCGTGCCCGTACCTTTGGCAGCCACCGAAGTTGCCTTATTCACTGTTTTGTTGTCCGCCGACTTCTTCGTCGATGTGGTCGCCGCTTTGCCGTTTGACGGTGGCACCTTCGCTTGGGGTGTCGGCTTCTTCGTTGCGGCCTTTTTCGGGAGCGCGATCTCGTTCGGATCGGACTTCGGCAACGAGACCGCTCTTGGCTGTGGTGCGGGCGTTTCGTCCGCAGGCATCATCGCCTCGTTGGGCCCGGCAACCGCATCAGCACCCGCCGGTTCCTTGGGCGGCGCATATGCTCCGCGGCCGTGACCGGGGCCTTTGGGCAGGTCACCCAGAATGTCGGCGGGGGTGTAGAGTTCGACAAATGCCGCCGTGTTGTTCGGGCCGTGCGGGAGAAATTCCTCCCAACAGATAATCCCTCCGATCAGCGCAACGTGGAGAATCGATGCGACAACGAAGTTTTTCCGAAATGTCTTCTCGACCGTGCTCATCGACGTGCCGAGGCCAGCTTGGGCGGATTCTCCTCCTGTGTCATCAGCGCGATGCGCGTGATCTTGGCCGCGTGCAGCTCCTTGAGCACTTCCATAACCTTGCCGTAATTGTTCCCCTCATCTGCCTTCACGAGGATCGTGACGGGCGGATTGATCTTCGCCAACGCCGCCAGGTCGCCACGCAACTGCTGCGGCGTTTTGGCCACGTCATTCAGGTAGACGCGGCCGTTCTTGTCCACGGATAGAGTCCGCGTCTGTTCGCGCTTGATCGTGTCGGTCGTAGCCTTGGGCAGATTGATGTTCATACCGTACTCGACCACCGGGAAGAAAATGATGACGGCGATGAACAACTGCATGAACAAGTCCACGAGCGGCATGACGTTGATCTCGCCCAACTCGGGCAAGTGCCCGTACCGTCTGCCTCGATGTGATGCGCGGCTCATGTCAATTCGTCACGTAGTTGTGTTCGACAGCGTTCACGAATTCCTCGGCGAAACTTTCCATCTCCATCGTCGCGTGCCGAATCCGCTGCGCGAGCCAGTTGTAGGCGAACAACGACGGCACCGCGACGAGCAAGCCGACAACCGTCGCCAGCAACGCCGCTGAAATACCGGGCGCGACCGCGCCGAGTCGTACCGTTCCGTATTCACCCATCGCTGCGAACACGCTCATCACACCCCAAGAGCTGCCGAGCAATCCGAGGAACGGTCCGCCCGTGACGGCCGTGGAAAGAACGCTGACTTGCGATTCGAGTTTCATCACCTCGGCGTCGATGGCCCGACCCAGTGCGCCGCGAAGCGTGTCGAGATTGATGACCGCCCGCTCGTCCACCGCTGCCTCGGTGTCGACCGCCACAAGTGTGGAGGTCCCGCCGCTGCTGCCGGCGAAACTCTTGTAGCCGCCGCTTCCCTTTCGCCCCGACAAGCCCTGCTTGTCGGGGTTGCCGAACTGGGTCGAGACCTCTTCCGCACCCATGCGATAGATGCTGTAAAACGGGCAGTCGGCCACTTCGAAATTGTTGATGAAAAGATGGAGGGGATCACTCTCGCGGCGGAACTGTCCCAGAAACGCTTCGCTGCTCCGCCGGGCACGCCGGAGCTGCTGCCACTTCGTGAGCATGACCGACCAGGTAAAAGCCGAGCCAAGACACAACAAGACAACGATCACTTTGCCGGGCATGTCAGCTTGTCCAAAAATATAGAATATGCCCCCGGCTGCAAGAACCACATTCATCCCACTTCCTCCTTGTTTGCCCCGAAGGATTCGGAGCACCACGTACTTATACAACTTTATACAGGAAGGTCAAAACTTTTTTGGCCACTTTCACGCAAAAATTGGCTTGCCCGGCCTTCACCGCTGGTTCATCGTTTTCCGCATGAGTCAACCGAATCCAGGAAAACCGGCGGCAGCCGACACAGCCAGCGTGACACCGCGCGCGCAGGATTACGCGCAGTGGTATCTCGACGTGATCAAACGTGGCGACCTTGCCGAGCATTCTCCCGTGCGCGGCTGCATGGTCATCAAACCCCACGGCTACGCCATCTGGGAAAAGATGCAGCGCGAGCTGGACGACCGGTTCAAGGCCACAGGGCACGTCAACGCCTATTTCCCGCTGTTCATCCCGCTCTCGTTCCTCGCCCGCGAGGAGCAACACGCCGCCGGATTCGCCAAGGAATGCGCCATCGTCACCCACCATCGCCTCAAATCGGTCGATGGTGAGGTGGTCGTTGATCCCGAATCCAAACTGGAAGAACCGCTCGTCGTCCGCCCCACCAGCGAAACCATCATCTGGGCGCAATACAAGAACTGGATCCAGAGCTACCGCGACCTGCCTATTCTCATCAACCAATGGGCCAACGTCGTGCGCTGGGAACTCCGCACCCGCTTGTTCCTCCGCACCACCGAGTTTCTCTGGCAGGAAGGCCACACCGCCCACGCCACCGAGCGGGAGG
This sequence comes from Verrucomicrobiia bacterium, assembly GCA_049510215.1. Taxonomy (GTDB): domain Bacteria; phylum Verrucomicrobiota; class Verrucomicrobiia; order Palsa-1439; family Palsa-1439; genus JBEKZD01. The sequence goes on along the minus strand of JBEKZD010000001.1, from coordinate 84,482 downwards.
CACTGGAGGAAACCTGCCGTATGCTCGACGTGTACGCCGATTTTGCCGAGAGCGTCGCCGCCGTCCCCGTCGTCAAAGGCCGCAAAACGCCCGGCGAACGTTTCGCCGGCGCGCTCGACTCCCTCTGCATCGAAGCCATGATGCAGGACGGCAAAGCTCTTCAGATGGGCACCAGCCATTACCTCGGCCAGAATTTCGCCAGAAGCGCCGACGTCACCTTCCTCAACAAGGACGGCAAACGCGAGTACGTCTTCGCCACCAGTTGGGGTGTTTCCACGCGTTTGGTCGGCGCGCTCATCATGACACACTCCGACGACAACGGCCTCGTGCTGCCGCCGAAACTCGCCCCCCTCCACGTCGTTGTCATTCCGATCTTCAAAAACGACGCCGAGAAAACGCGCGTCCTCGAAGAAGCCGCCAAGATCGCCGCCGAACTTAAGGCGCAGGGACTCGCCGTCAAACTCGACGATCGCGAAGGCATCATGCCCGGCGCAAAATACTATGAATGGGAGGCCAAAGGCGTCCCGATCCGCATCGAGATTGGCCCGAAAGACCTGGAGAAAGGCAGTCTCTGCATCGTGCGCCGATTTATGCTGGAGAGGGAAGGCGAAACCGAACAGGACCTCCGCAAACGCCGCAAGACTTTTCTCCCCCGCGCCGAGGCACTCGCGTCCATCAAACCGACGCTCGAAACGATGCAGCGCGAGTTGCTTGAACGCGCCCGCGTCCTTCGCACCAAGCACTCCCGCGTCATCAACACGCTGGAGGAATTCGAGCAGTTCTTCGCCAAGGACGGCGGCGGCTTCGCCTGGGCCCACTGGGCCGGTGACCACGATCAGGAAGATGAGTTGGCCAAGCGATTCGAGACCACGATCCGCTGTATTCCCTTCCCCGACCAGACGCCCGACGAGGCGAAGGGCGAAGGCCTTTGCATTCTTACTGGTAAACCGTCAAGCCAGCGCGTCGTCATGGCGCGGGCATATTGATGGTCGTAGGGCACGCTGTTGCGTGCCGTTCCGATGCCGCACAAGGATGGTACGCAACAGTGTGCCCTACTTTCAGTTTATTGACAACCAAGACGCTGGACGAACTTCGTCAGTTCCGCGCACCGTGGGCGTGGGCGCTGCCGGCAATGATGTGGGCACTGATAAAGCGATTGATGTAGCTGCGCTTCTATGAAGCGCAGACCGCAACTCGGGACTGGAATCGGCGCTTCGCAGAAGCGCCGCTACAACGTCAGGAAAAGCTCAGTAGATCCGCAACTGCCTTATCATCTTTGCTCGGCGTAATTACGGCGGCGCTGAGGCGGTTGTCGCGGAACAAATCCGTGGCGATGGATTGAACCTCCTCCGCCGTGACCGCTTCGATCTTGCGCTCGATTTCCTCGGGCGTGTGGATTAACCCGTAGGATAGCAGATGTTCACCGACCCACATCATTTGATTGCTCGTGCTTTCCAGCCCAAGCCGCATCTGGCCGATGCTGTAGTCTTTCGCCCGCTGCAACTCGACAGCGGACGGCGGCCGGCGCAATAGCTTCCTCAGTTCCTGCAACACCAGATCCAACGCCTTGGGCAGGCGCTTCGTGTCCAAGCCCGCGGAAATGATGAGCACTCCCGTGTCGGCGAAGAAGCTGGTGGACGATTGAATCGAGTACGCCAAGCCGTGCCGTTCGCGGACGGCTTGAAACAGGCGCGAACTCATGTTTTCACCGACAATCACGCTCAACAGTTTCATCGCAAACCGCTTTGGGTCCTTGCGTGAGTAGCCGCGAATCGCCAGCGCCAAATGAGTCTGTTCGACGCCCTTACTGAGGAACCGCAACCGTGGAGCGCGTTGGCCATCGCGGGCGGGCACAAAGCTGGGCGCAGCGCCGTTGCGAGACAAAGACAGAGTGCGTTGGACGCGCGCCACAATATCGTCATGACGACAGTGTCCGGCAACCGCGACGATGGTATTCGCGGCGACGTACTTTCTGCGTTTGAAGTCGAGCAGCGTGGCACGGTGGATGGCGTCGAGCGATTCGGGCGTGCCCGTGAGCGAGCGGCCGAGTGGATGTTCGGGCCAGACAATCTCCGTGAGCAGCTCGTGGACGTAATGATCGGGTTGGTCACGATACATGAGCAGTTCTTCCTTGATGACCTGCCGTTCCTTGTCGATTTCGGACACGGCAAATCGAGGATGCAAATACATGTCACTCAACACATCCAGCAACGTGTCCAAGTGTTTGTGGCTGGCTTTGGCGTAGTAGCAGGTGTTTTCTTCACCCGTGAACGCGTTCAGGTAACCGCCAATCCCTTCAACCGTCTCACTAATCTGTTTGGCGTTCCGACGGTCCGTGCCTTTGAACAGCAAATGTTCGATGAAATGCGAAATGCCGCTGACGCGTTTCGGTTCGTAGCGACCGCCGATCCCGACCCACACGCCGATGGCAACACTCTCCATCTGCGGCATCTCCGCAGTCGCCACTCGCAACCCGCCCGAAAGTTGGGTGATTCTATACACGATTACTCAGGCTCGCTTCAGCGCAGCTTGTCGCGCTCGGTCCCGCTCGACGATGAAATCCACCGCCTCTTGCGGTTCATCCACCGTATGGAACAATTCCAAATCGCCCGGTCCGATCAGTTTAGTCTTCTGCAGCCGCTCGTCCATCCACTCGATGAGCCCGGCCCAATGCGTGCGACCCATCAACACCACGGGGAACCGCGCGATCCGTTCTGTCTGAATCAACGTGATCGACTCAAAAAACTCATCGAGCGTCCCGTATCCGCCAGGAAACATGACGAATCCCGATGCGTACTTCACGAAGCACACCTTGCGGATAAAAAAGTAACGGAAATTCAGCAGCCGGTTCATATACGGATTTGGCCTCTGCTCGTGCGGCAACTCGATGTTCAGGCCGACCGAGATGCCACCGGCTTCAAACGCGCCCTTGTTCGCCGCCTCCATAATGCCCGGCCCTCCGCCCGTGATCGCCGCGTAACCATTCTTCACCAACAACCGACCCAACTGCTCCGCCTTTTCGTACCAAGGGTCAGTGTACGTTACGCGGGCACTGCCAAACACGGTGACGGCAGGACCGATCTTGCTCATCTCCTCAAAGCTGTCCACAAACTCAGCCATGATGCGGAACACGCGCCACGGCTCTTCCGATGTGAAATCCACCACGTTTCGATTGGGCCCGTTCATGGTTCGTCATTATCTCCTTGCATCAGCCGCAGGTCAAACAATTGCCGAGGAGGCACGTCGCGGGAAGACAAGACTACATCAACCCCAGTTCTTTCATGCTCACGAAGTCCTGCTCGCGGTCTTGGGTGCGCTGACCGAGGATGATGTGGTCGAGGACGGCGATGTTGAGAAGCTCGCCCGCTTTCACGAGGCGTTTGGTGATGGAGATGTCTTCGCTGCTCGGCGTCGGATCGCCGCTGGGATGATTATGCGCGAGAATCACGCTCGCCGCCGACGCCGCGATCGCGTCTTTGAACACTTCTCGCGGCTCGACAATGCTCGCGTTGAGTGAGCCACGGGAGATCTCACATTTCTTGATCAAACCGTTCTTCGTGTTGAGAAGCAGAACCTGGAAGAGTTCTCGGTCGAGCAACCGTACTTCCTCGCGCAACAGACTGGCTGCGTCCTCCGGCGAACTGATGACCGGCTGCTTTTCGCGCGGTCTTGCGGCCAAACGGCGCGCCAATTCGAACGCCGCTTTGAGCTGAATCGCCTTGGTTGCGCCGACGCCTTTCACCTTCGCCAGCGTCTCGAGCGGGACGCGGGCAAGCTCATCCAATGCTCTGAATTCCTTCAGAAGCTGCTGCGCCAACTGAACAGCCGACTGACCTTTCACTCCCGTCCGAAGCAGGATCGCGATGAGTTCGGCGTCGCCAAGCGCCGCCGCGCCGCGCGCTTGAAGGCGTTCGCGCGGGCGGTCTCCCTCGGGCATTTCCCGAATGAGGTAAGTGGTCATTTCATTGGCGGCACAGGCCTCCGCGCCTGTGCATCAGTCCCCACGGGCAGGGACGCTCGTGCCACCTGCTTGTTTCAGCCGTTTCCGAAATTTGTCCCAGGGAAACTCGTGCCCCGGGCATTCGCTGAATTCACCGATGACCTCCCCGTGGCCGAGGACGTGATCGTCCGCAATATGAAATTGCTCCTGCAGCCCGCGAACAAGCAACACGAGCGAGTCCAGTTGCTTTTCCGTCGGCTCGTCGCGGGAAAAATCTCCGATCAGGCAAATCCCGATCCCGTGCTCGTTGATGTAAGCCTGTCGGCAGTGGCCGCCGTGCATTTGTTTGATCCAGCGCGGCCCGGTTTCAATCAGACCGTCGGCCTTGCCGTCCGTTCCGTTGTCGATGACGAAGTGGTAGGCCAAGCCGTTGATCATCCCACGCGCGCGATGGGCGCCATCGAGAATGTCTGCATTCCCGTTCCGCGTCGCGCTGTGATGGATAACGATGAATTGCCAGTCGCGCGGGGGAGCGGGATTGTCGGCAAAGGACGGCAAGATCACCACCAAGACACCAAGACACCAAGGCAGAAAGCGCCGGGACGTTCTTGGTGTCTTTGTGCCTTCGTGGTTCATTCTTCCTCCACCACATACGGCATCAGTTCTCCCGCCAATACTTTGGGAATCTGGGCTTGCAGGACGACTTTGCCGTTGTCCAGCGTCCGTCCGGTGACGTAACCGCTGCGATAAACCAGCGCAATCGTCTTGGCTTTGTCAGCGGGAATGGAGAGCGTGACGTTCACGCGGCGGCCACGGAGTCGGTTCGCAATTTCGTGCAACAAGGCATCGAGGTTCTCGCCATTCTTGGCCGAGATCGGGACGGCGTTGTCGAGTTCGCGCGTGAAATTCTCGATCACAACCGATTCTGGTAGGGACGGCTCGCCGAGCCGTCCGTCTGCAGCGTCACCGTCGAGGCGCGCTGGGCCAGCGCGCCCTACCCCGTCATCCTCCGCGTCCGAGACAGGCGGGACGCCTGTCCTACCATCAAGCTTGTCGATCTTGTTCAAGGCCACGACCGTCGGCTTCCCCCACGCGTCGATTTCGTGCAGGACGACTTCGACCGCCTTGATCTGCTCGCGCGCGTGCGGGGTGCTCACGTCCACGACGTGCAGCAACAGATCGGCCTCAGCCACTTCTTCCAGCGTTGCCTTGAACGACTCGACGAGTTGATGCGGCAACTTGCGGAGAAAACCAACCGTGTCGGACAGCAAAATGTTCTGGTTGTTCGGCAGCCGCAGCTTGCGCGTCGTCGGATCGAGCGTGGCAAAGAGTTTGTCCTCCACCAGAACGTTGGCGCCCGTCAACGCGTTCATCAGCGTGCTCTTGCCGGAGTTGGTGTAACCGATGATAGACACCAGCGGCCAGTGCAACCGTTGCCGGCCGTCGCGCTCGATGCGGCGGTTCTTGCGCACCGCGTCGAGATCGCGGCGCAGGCGGCTGATCTTTTCCATGACGCGGCGGCGGTCAACCTCGAGTTGTTGTTCGCCAGGCCCGCGCGAGCCGATGCCGCCACGCTGACGCGACAGGTGCGTCCACAACCCCGCCAAACGCGGCAGCATGTACTGGAGTTGCGCCAGTTCAACCTGGATTTTCCCTTCGCGGGTGCGGGCGCGCTGGGCGAAAATGTCGAGGATCAACTCCGTGCGGTCGAGCACCTTGACGTTCTGGCCGAGAATCTCCGAAAGATTGCGTGCCTGGGCCGGTGAAAGATCATCGTCGAAGATGACGGTGTCGGCCTGCGTCTCGCGGCATTGTTGGGCCAATTCCTCGGCTTTGCCGCTGCCGATGAACGTGGGCGCCGACGGCGCATCGCGCTTTTGGGAGGTGAGATCGACGACTTCAGCGCCGGCCGATTGCGCCAGTTCGCGCAGTTCCTCCAGCGAATCCCGGACAGCCCACTTGCCGTGGCCCGGTCTTTCCAGTCCCACCAGCAGGGCCCGCTCTTGCGGCGGCTCCTGCGTGTCATACATCTTCAACGTGTCGCGTGCGCTCCTTGATTGCAGCGGCGGTCCAGGACCGTCGCGAAATTTGTTTGGAAAATCGGCGGTCGTTCACCCCGAAAGTTCTCGGGGCAGGAACCGCCGCTACAGGCTTTTGAAAATCCGTTGGGCAGTTGTCTCGGGCCGCTCATCCTGTTCAATCTCGATCCAATTTAAGTCAGGCTCGCGCCGAAACCAAGTTAATTGTCGCCGCGCCAACTGCCGCGTCCGCGTCTTGATCAACCGCACAGCCTCCGTCAGCGTCAACTCGCCGCGCACATGCGCAACCAACTCTCGATACCCGGCAGCCTGCATCGCGGTCGCGTTCTTCTCCAGGCCGCGCGCCAGCAGCCGCTTCACTTCGGCCACCCACCCCGCTGCGATCTGCTCATCAATCCGCCGCTCGATGCGCTCGTACAAGTCCTGCCGCTCGCGATTCAGGCAAAAGAACGCCTCCCTTCGCTCCACGCTCTTCGCTCGACGCTCTTCGCCCCTCCCCCACTGCGTCTGCAGTTCGCTAATCGGCCGGCCCGTCAAATAACACACCTCCAACGCCCGCACCAACCGCCGCGGATTGCGCCGATCAATCTTCTGCGCCGTCTGCGGATCGACCCGCTGCAGTTCGGCAAACAATGTCTCGGCGGACATCATCTCCAATTTCGCCCGCAACTCCTCGTTGCGCGGCGGACCGTCAAACAATCCGCGCCGCAACGCGCGCAGATACAGGCCTGTCCCGCCGACGACGAGCGGGGTTTTCCCGCGCGCGCGGATGTCCGCAATGGTTTTCGCCGCGAGATCAACGAACTGCTTCACATCGAACGGCTCGTTGACATCGCACACGTCGATCAGATGATGTGGAATCGTCCTTCCCGCCTTCGCCGGGCCTTCGGCGGGCACGCGCTCCTCGATCTTCGCCTTCGCCGTGCCGATATCCATGCCGCGATACACCTGCATCGAGTCCGCCGACACAATCTCCGCATCGAACCGCTTGGCTAGCTCCATCGCCACCGCCGATTTGCCAACCGCCGTCGGCCCCACTAAAAAAGCGCACTCCATGCCGCTCACGATATGCGGGCGCGCCGTGGACGGCAAGCCTGCGCGCAATCTGGAAACACCTGCCAAATGACCTAACAATAGTGCCGTTGGGCGCGGGCTTCCGACTCACGACGCCCCTTCATAAACAGCCGCAATGACCCGGCATTTACCCGGATCTGACACTCCACTCACCGGGTCAAGCGCGATACATCGGATACCGATGTATCGGCCCCGCCTCGGGCCTTGCAGCCAACCAGCAACTCGATTCCGTAGTGCATCTTCCGAGTCCGTATGTAAGTGCGGAGGAAGCCTTGAGATCTGGGATAGAAAAGCTCATGAAAACCGAAGCGAAGCGTCCAACATCGGTTGATCATACGCATTGTTCCCGTTGGTCCTATTAGCTCACCACGTCGGGGTCAATGCGCTGGACGAGGGCATTGAGCATCGCCAGAACCTCGCGGCTGCGCGTAGCGTGCAGCGTGGCGGCGGCCAGTTCCTGGGTCTCGGAGAAGTTGAGGCGGCGGATCACCTCTTTGACGCGGGGTATGCTTGCGGCGGCGACACTGAGTTCGTCCACGCCCATGCCGACCAGCAGTGGCACGTAGAGCGGTTCGCCGGCAATCTCGCCGCAGACGCCGACCCAGATGTCGTTGTTGTGAGCCGCTTCGACACACCCCCGGATGAGACGGAGGATGGCTGGGTGAGTCGGCTCGTAGAGGTTGGCCACCTTTTCGTTCACACGGTCGACCGCCATCGTGTACTGAATGAGATCATTGCTGCCGATGCTGAAGAAATCCACTTCCTGCGCGATCATCTCCGCCGTCAGTGCTGCCGACGGGATTTCAATCATCGCGCCGACCTTGATGTTCTGATCGAAGGCGAAGCCTTCTCCGCGGAGATCGAACTTGACCTGCTCGAGGATTTCGTTGGCTTGGATGACTTCGTTGACGCTACTGATCATGGGATACATCATCTTGACGTTGCCTTCGGCGCTGGCGCGCAAAATGGCGCGGAGTTGGGTGGCAAACACGTCCACGTTGGCCAGGCAAAACCGAATGGCGCGGAAGCCTAGGAACGGATTGATCTCCGCGGGTGTGGCCTCTTCGCTGTGAAACTTGTCGCCGCCCAGATCAACGGTGCGGATGATTACCGAATACGGTTTCATGGCACGGGCGACCTGAACGTATTTCTCGTACTGTTCCTGTTCGGTCGGAAAATCCTTTCTGCCGAGATAGAGAAACTCGGTGCGAAACAGCCCGATGCCTTCCGCGCCGACCTGCGGCAGCGCCGGCAGGTCTTCAGGCAGCTCGATGTTGGCGGAAAGCGTGATGCGATGACCATCCAGTGTCTCAGCGGGCAGATTGCGCAGGGTCGCCTGCCGTTCCTCCACGGAGTGCCGTTTGGCGTCCAATTGCCCGTAAACGAAGAGTGTTTGCTCGCTGGGTTCGATGACGAGCGCGCCTTCGTAGCCATCGAGAATCGCCGGCTGGCCATCGTGCACGTGCTGGCTTACGTCGCGCAAGCCGACGATGGCGGGAATGTTCATCGAGCGCGCCATGATCGCCGTGTGCGACGTGTGGCTGCCAACGTCGGTCGCAAACGCGACCACGTTCTGGCGGCTGAGCGAGGAAGTGTCCGATGGCGACAAATCGTAGGCTACGACGATAGTGTTAGGCGGCACGTCGGCCAGCGCGCGATGTTCGCGCCCCAGCAGGTTGCGCAGGATGCGGCGCGTGACGTCCTGGACATCCGCGGCACGTTCGCGGAGGAATTCGTCAGGAAGCTCGGCCAGCGTTTTGACGTACTTGTAGGCAACGCTGTTAAAAATGGATTCGACGTTCTTCTTTTCCTGTTCGAGGCGTGTCATCACGGGCTCGATGAGCGCGGGGTCTTCGGTGATGGACACGTGCACGTCGAGGATGCTGGACGTCGTGCTGGAGCCTATGCCTGTCGCGATGCGTTGCTGCAGTTCGTGCAACTGTTCACGTGTGCCGATCAGCGCCTGCTCAAAGCGGGCGATTTCCTGCGGGATTTGCTCGGTCGTGATGTCGTATTCGGGCACGACCTCCTCAGCCATGCTATAGACAAGAATCTTGCCTCGGGCAACGCCCGGCGAGACTCCGATGCCATGAAAGACGCGCTCAGTCGACATTTTCTTTGCCATACGCGGACAACTAGTCCTCGTTAAACTTTTGCAGAAACAGTTGCTCGGTTTCGCAGATGGCTTGCTCGGCATCCCGGCCTTCCGCTGTGATCCTGAGTTTCGAGCCGTAACCCGCGGCGAGCATCATCAGCCCCATGATGCTCTTGCCGTTGACGGTTTCGCCATCTTTTTCGACGGTGATATCGCTTTCAAATCTGCTGGCGACCCTGACGAATAAGGCGGCGGGACGCGCGTGGATGCCCAGTTTGTTGGTCACGGTGCATTCCTTGCTGACCCGATTTGAATTCGCCGTGTCGCCTTGTTTTCGTGAAGATGACATGCTGTTTATGTCTGCGGTGTCCGCATCCTCTCGATCAATCGCTCGTTAAACTCCCGAGCCGCGTTGTGGCCCAGGCTCTTCAATTTCTGGTCCAGCGCCGCCACCTCGATCAACCGCGCGATGTCACGCCCGGGTCGCACGGGAATGATGATATGCGGCAGTGAAATGCCGAGGATCGTATACGTCTGTTGTTCTAGACCGATCCGGTCGATGTCTTCCATCGAGTTCCAATCCATCAGAGTGACGACGAGGTTCACATTCTTCTCGGGCCGCACGCTGGCAACACCGAAGACGGCGGGTATGTTGATGATGCCCAGCCCGCGAATCTCCATGTGGTAGCGCGTGGTTTCCGACGACGTGCCCACCAGTTCGCGCCCTTCCACCAGACGAATACGCGTGACGTCGTCGCTCACGAGGCTGTAGCCGCGTTCCAGCAGCGCGAGCACGCTTTCGCTCTTGCCGATGCCACTCTCCCCACGAATCAGCACACCAATGCCCAAAATGTCCACCATCGAACCGTGCTCGCTGATTTGCGGGGCGAATTCCATCTCCAGAGCGATCGTGGCGGCGTTAATGAACCTCATCGTCAGCATCTTGGTCTTGAACAGCGGCACTTGATATTCATCGCACTTCTCCAGAATAATCTGGGGCGGATTGAAATTGCGGGCGAAAACGAGGCAGGGAATCTTCCGCTTCAGCATCTGCTCGATCCGCGTGGCCGCTTCGGTGTTACTGAGCGATTTCAAATACTGCCATTCGGCGCCGCCGATGACCTGAACGCGCTTGTAGGCGAAATATTTGAAGAACCCCGCGAGCGCCAAGCCGGGTCGGTTGACCGAGCCTTCCTGGATTCTGCGCGACAGACCCGCACCGCCGGCGATGAGCCTAAGCTGCAACTTCTCCGCCTGGTTCAAATAGAAGCGCTCGACGATGACGGTGGGAAGAGAGGCGCTCTGCATACTCAGGCCAGGGTTGGCTGGATCAAACCGAAGTCACCGCTTTTGCGTCGATAGAGCACGTTCACCTTCTCCGTCTCCGCGTTGAGGAAAACCAAGAACTGATGGTTCTCCGAAAGCTCCATTTGGAGCACCGCCTCGTCGACGAACATCGGTTTGATCGCAAATCGTTCGGTGCGAATGATGCGATGTTTGCCTTCGTCCTCGTGCAGGTCATGGGTCAACACTTGCTCATCGACGTGGATCGTATCGAAGTCGCGCGGCCGGTGGTTTTGAAGTTTTGTTTTGTACTTGCGCATCCGCCGCGCGACCTTGTCCACGACGCGGTCGATGGACACGTACAAGTCTTCGCTGATCTCACGGGCTTCGATGGTGATGTGATTGCCGCATTGCAGCACCAACTCCGCAATGTGACGAAACTTTTCCACCTCCAAAATGAAATGCGCGCTCAAGATTCGCGGGAAATCGATCCCGACGTGCTCCAGTTTCCTGGCGGCATAATCCCGAATGGCAGGGGTCACCTCCACGTGTCTTCCTGTGACTGTGATATCCATGACTTCTCTCCTTTGACTGCTGGCAATCGTCTGCCCAACCTACATGCTGAACCGCGGACCGAGGTACAATTCGCGGCTTTTGGGATCGTTGATTAAAAACTCGCTCGTGCCCTCTCGCTCGACCTTGCCTTCGCAAATCAAATACGCGCGATCGACGACGGAAAGCGTCTCTCGGACGTTGTGATCGGTCACGAGGATGCCCAACCCCTTGCGCCTCAACTCGGCGATGATTTGCTGCACGTCGTACACCGCAATCGGGTCAACCCCGCTAAACGGCTCATCCAACAGCATCAGCTTAGGCGCTGTCACCAAGGCCCTCGTGATCTCCAGCCGTCGGCGTTCTCCGCCGCTCAGCGTGTACGCTTTGTTCTTCCGCAACGGTTCAATATCCAACTCCTCCAACAAATAATCCAGACGAAATTTACGTTCCTGCTCGGTCAGCGGCAGCGTTTCAAGGATGGCGAGGATGTTCTCCTCGACCGTCAACTTCCGAAACACGCTCGGCTCTTGTGCCAGATAACCGATTCCCCGCCGCGCCCGCTTGTGCATCGACATGTGCGTCACGTCCTGCCCGTCGAAAAACACCTTGCCCGCATTCGGCCTCACCAAACCGACGGTCATGTAAAAGGTCGTCGTCTTCCCCGCGCCATTCGGCCCGAGCAAGCCGACGACCTCACCGCGTTTGACGTTGATGTTCACGCCGTCTACAACGCGGCGGCCGCCATAGACTTTGACGAGTCCATCGGTGTGCAGGAGGATGTTGTTGGTCGGTTCGCTCACGGAGTCTGTCCGCTTTGCTCCTGAGACTTTTTCCGTTGCTCTTCCGGATATATGATGAGCCGTGTGCGATTGGTGTCGGTCTGGTCGGACTCGACGTCCATCTTGTCCTGGTCGCGCCAGAACGTGATGCGTTTGCCGGTGGCGACACCGTCCGGGCTTTGCACTTGGGGATTGCCCGTGAGAACAACTTTCCCATCGACGGCGGTGTAGTCGGCGCGATCACTGTTGGACCGCTTGTTCTCGGGCGTTGTGATCACCACGGCCCCCTCGGCAATGATTCTCTCCACCGAGGGAGTCGAGTTCGTGCTCGCGCTCGCCGTAACGTTGGTGCTGGCAAAGAACACCGTCATTTTGTCGGCGCGAACGGTGATGCGCGGATCGACAGCCAGCACATCGCCCTCAAATGTCCCGACGTTGTGGGCGTAATCGACCTGCAGCCGTTGGCTGGTGACAACCGTGGGCTCATTGGTGGCTCCGACGGTGTTCGATGCGGTCGCTGTTGCGGCGACCTTGTTGCTATCGTCGGTCGCCAGCGCCGTGGCCGCAACCGCAGTCGCCACCGCTAGTGAAGCAATCATTGGGTTCATTGTGACTTTTCCTGTGTTCGGAAAACCGTATTAGTGCCAGTGAGGACGACCTGCACATTGTGACGCACAACCAGCGTAGTGGTCTTGCCATCCCAATCCCCGCCGATCCCTGTGACGATCATGTTCTCGCGCTCGATGCGCACGGGCGCGTCAGTGGCCGCCCGGTCGTTGGCGCGGTCCAGCACGCAACTGGGGGAAGTGAAAACCATATCGACTTTGTTGCTGGTATAAAACTCGGCGCGCACGTTGAAAATGTCCATCAGTCCGTCCGGTCGAATCAGGGCGCGATCGCCACCGAGTTTCCATTTCAAGTTGCCGTTCTCGTCGCGCTCTGGTACTTGGAACTTTTCGATGTAGCCCGTCGCCGCGTCGTTTGGCGAATTGCTATTGCCATTGGCAAATATCACCGAGGTTGTCGTCACGAACGTGACCACGGCAAGCACCGTGTATTTCGCGATCACCTTTTTCCACGTGCCTTGCGCCTTCAAAATCATCTCGATCACTTCGCGCACCGCGCCATCGCCGCCTGATTGTCGCGTGACGTAATGCGCCGCTTGTTTGACCTCGTCCGTCGCGTTAAGCACGGCGACTGCAATGCCGACTCGCCGCATCACAGGCAAGTCCACCAATTCATCGCCTATGAAACAAATCTGCTCATTGCGCAGCCGGTGCTCTCTTTTGACCTGTTCGACCATTTCCGTCTTGTCGATCGCGGCCTGTTTCACAATTTCCACGCCCAACTCCGCCGCGCGCCGTGCCGTCGCTTTTGACGGTCGGCCCGAAATGAATCCGATCACCAGTCCAGCCCGCCGCGCTAGCGTGATGCCGTGCCCGTCCTGCACGTCGAAGGATTTGAATTCCTTGCCGTCGCTGGTGAAATGCAACTTGCCGTCCGTAAGCACACCATCCACATCCATAAGCAGACAGTGAATCGATTTCAGTCGGGTGCGCCAGTGACGGCCGGACGGCGGTTTTGCGGATCTCATTCCGCAGCACTTTACCAGAACCATCGCCGCTGGCAAGCCCGGCCGCCTGTGTCTCACTCAGCCCCCGAAATCGGCGGCCCGCAACTCAGAAAGGCTAGGAGCCGGCTTTGTCAGCAGTAACGACCTGAAAATATTGGTCGAACGTCTCGCGAGTAGATGCCGGCTTTTTTCCAGACTGCGCGGTGGCTCCGTGTCGACCGACGATAGCCACTTGAACCACACCGTCTCGGAGAAACCTATTTAGTAGTGGAACATCTGCCAAGGAGACTACGATGAGCTTGGGAATCTTCTGGGGCAGGGCCTTGATCTGCTGAGTGCTCAGGGCGGGCGGACCAACAAACGACACGATCGCCGCAGCGTCTGAATACTTTGACAGGAGGTTCAAATAGAAGTCGGAACGCAGCAGTCCGGTATCAGTAAAGTCCGTATCCCCCTGTGCTGCTTCAGTCGCAGCCAGGGTGAGGCCGCGTTGTTTGGCTGTCCGCTGGAACGCCTTCAATTGCACCTCCAACCCGGGGACAGGGTATTGACTCGTGTCGCGCGTGACAACGACGATGGAGCCCTTGTTATCCAGCAGCTTTGCGGTTTCCTGGGCGGTGACCTCTCCGAGCGCGGCGAAGGGTGCGACGCTGGCGCTTGACGGGCCACTGCTAAAAATCAAGTATATGACCAGTATGATGGAAGCCACAATAATGGCCACGACCGAGAAGATAATCTTTCTAGTCTGTTTCCCCGTCTCGCCGCCTCCTTCGGAGTATTCGTTCGCGTTCCATGACGGTCGAAGGATGGGTTTGATAGCATTCATTGTGGCCTCCTTTAGCAATACTGGTGAATCAGACGGTGGATTGCAAGCAACATTTTCAGCAATGCTTTCACTTGCGACAACGGCAATTGATTGGCGGCGTCGCTGAGCGCTTGGTCGGGGTTGGGGTGTGTTTCGAAGAAGATCCCGTCGCAGCCCGCCGCAACAGCAGCACGCGCCAGTACCGGCGCCATGCGTCGGTCGCCGCTGGTGAATTTCCCGCCGCCACCGGGAATTTGCACACTATGCGTCGCGTCGAACACCACCGGCCAACCAAATTCACGCATGATCGCCAGCGAGCGCATGTCCGCGACGAGATTGTTGTAGCCGAACGACGAACCGCGTTCGGTGAGCATGATGCTCTTGCCGCCGACCGCTGTGATTTTCTCGATCGCATTGCGCATGTCGGCGGGCGCAAGGAATTGCCCCTTCTTCACGTTCACGCAGCGGTTTGTGCGCGCAGCGGCTTGGATGAGATCCGTCTGGCGTGACAGAAACGCGGGGATTTGCAGCACGTCGGCCACCGCCGCGGCTGGTCGGCACTGGGCCACTTCATGCACATCGGTCAGAATCGGCAAGCCGAATTTGCGTTTCACTTTGGCGAGGATCTCCAAGCCGCGTTTCAGGCCGACCCCGCGGAAACTGTCCTCCGCGCTGCGGTTCGCCTTGTCGTAACTGCATTTGAAAATCAGCGGTGCCTTGAGGTCGGCACAGATTTGTGCCAGCGCCTCGGCCGTGTGCATCACCATGTCTTCCCCTTCAATCACACACGGCCCAGCGATGACGAACAAGGGAGCATCCTCTCCGCCAAGAGTAAGTTTGCCGACTTGAATAGTCTTCATCTTGTCTTCCGGTAGGGCGCGCCGCTTCTGTCGAACTTCGGACGGCCCGGCGGTTCGTCCCTACCAACGACGACAGTGTAGCAGAACGTCGTTAGCTGACAAGACTCGTGGCAATTAGTCTTCCGCCCCCGATTGTCATGCTGAGCGTAGCGAAGCATCTCTTTCGGCAGGCTCAGGACGGCGTCTGGAACCATGAAACTCCTCTCCCGCCAAGGCAGCAGGATCGGAATGACATTATTTCTGAGAACAGGGACGAGAAGGTCAGTTGTTCGCCTTCTTGGCGGACAACTGGACCGGTACTCCTTTGTCTTGGAGGTAACGTTTCAGTTTTGGAATACGGATAACGTTGAAGTGAAACATGGAGGCGGCCAGCAGAACCGTGGCGCCGGCTTGGTAGGCCTCGCAGAAGTGTTCAAGCTTGCCGGCGCCGCCCGACGCGACGACCTCGGCAAGCCGTGGCGTTCTTGATCGCGCGGATCAACGGCAGGTCGTATGAATGCTTTGCTCATGTCTGTCGCTTGTTCATCCTTGCCGTTTCAGCGCGGCTTCGATGAAACCGCGGAAGAGCGGGTGGGCGTTGTGGGGGCGCGATTTGAACTCGGGGTGGAACTGGCAGGCGACGAAGTACGGGTGCGACGGGATCTCGATCAGTTCGACCAGGTCTTTTTCGGTATATAGTCCGGCGACCTTCAACCCCCGCTGTGTCATCCGGTCGCGGTAGGCGTTGTTGAACTCGTAGCGGTGCCGGTGGCGTTCGCTGATCAACGGTGACCGGTAGAGTCGTCGAGCATGGGTGCCGGGGGCGAGCTTGCAGGGCATCGCGCCGAGGCGCATCGTGCCGCCCATGTCGGTGACGGCGCGTTGTTCCTCCAACAGACAGATGACGGGGTGGGGCGTTTTCGGGGCGAACTCGGTGGAGTTCGCGCCCTTGAGCTTGCAGACGTGACGGGCGAACTCAATGACGGCGATCTGCATACCGAGGCAGATGCCGAAGTAGGGAATCTTCTTCTCGCGAGCGTACCGCGCGGCGGCGATTTTACCTTCGATGCCGCGGTTGCCGAAGCCGCCGGGGACGAGCACACCCTGCATGCCGCGGAGGTGTTTGGCGGCGCCGTCGCGTTCGATGTCCTCGGCGTCCACCCTGACGATTTCGACGGCGGTGTCGTTGGCGCCGCCGGCGTGTTTGAGGGCTTCGTAGAGGCTCTTGTAGGCGTCTTGCAAGCCAATGTACTTGCCGACGACGGCAATGCGCGTGTGGTGCCTGGGATGGATCAACCGTTGGAGCATTTTTTCCCATTTTCTCATGCTGCCCGCGGGCGCATTCAAGCCGAGGTAGCGACACACCAGTTCGTCCACCTTCTCGGCGCGGAGGTCGAGCGGCACTTCGTAAATGGAATGGGCCACGTCGAGTTCTTCAATCACGCATTCCAGCGGCACGTTGCAGAACAGCGAAATCTTCTGCCGCACTTCCTTGACCAGCGTCTTCTCGCTGCGGCAAATCAGAATCTGCGGCTGAATGCCGATCTCGCGAAGCTTGGCGACGCTCTGCTGGGTGGGCTTCGTCTTGATTTCGCCCGCCACACGGATGTACGGGACGAGCGTGACGTGGATGAACAGCGAGTTCTGCCCACCAGCCTCCAATGCGAACTGACGGATCGCTTCGAGAAACGGCAGCCCTTCAATGTCGCCGATCGTGCCGCCGATCTCGATGATGACCACGTCGGCACCACTCTTTTTGCCCACTTCGCTGATCCGCGCCTTGATCTCGTCGGTGACGTGGGGAATGACCTGCACCGTCTTGCCGAGATAATCGCCGCGACGTTCCTTCTCGATGATGCGGGCGTACACTTGGCCGCTCGTCAAGTTGTTCAGCCGTGTGAGCTTGGCGTGCGTGAACCGCTCGTAATGGCCGAGGTCGAGGTCCGTCTCCGCGCCGTCGTCGGTCACGTACACCTCGCCGTGCTGAAACGGATTCATCGTGCCCGGATCAACGTTCAGATAGGGATCGAACTTCGCCAGAGTGACCTTCAGCCCGCGATTCTCAAGCAGTGTGCCCAGCGACGCGGCCGTCAGGCCTTTGCCGAGTGAACTGATTACGCCGCCTGTGACAAAAACGTATTTCATGAGGATTTTCTCAAGATTTCTTCCACCGTTTCGATGTCTTCCGGTCGATCCACGCCGATTGAATCGAACGGCGTGATCCAAACTTTGACTGCAAAACCATTTTCCAATGCCCGCAACTGCTCGAGCTTCTCCGTTTTCTCCAACTCGCTTGGCGGCAACTGCACGAACATCAGCAAAAATTCCTTCCGAAACGCGTAAATCCCCAAGTGTTTGCAGAACGCGGCCAGGCGCAGCCATTCCAACGTCTCGCCGCTCTTCGCGTCCCGAACGTACGGGATCGTGCTCCGCGAAAAGTATAACGCATTTCCGTTGCGGGCGACAACGACCTTTACGACGTTGGCATTTTCCAGCACGCGCGCCGACTCAATCTTGCGCGCCAGCGTTCCCATCACGCAATCGGGATTAGCTTGCATGCCCTCGATGAGCTGATCGATCATCTCGGGCCGCATCAACGGCTCGTCGCCCTGGATGTTCAGCACCAACTCGTAATCGTGCTGCCGCGCCACTTCCGCGATCCGGTCGGTTCCCGTCGCGCAATCGACCGAGGTCAGCATAGCGTCGCCACCGAACGCCTCGACGGCTTCCAGGATGCGCGTGTCTTCGGTGGCAACAACCACGCGATCGAGCCGCTTCGCTTTCGCGGCCTGCTCGTAGACGCGTTGTACGAGCGATTTGCCCGCGATCATCGCCAGCGGCTTGCCGGGAAACCGTTGCGAGGCGTAACGCGCGGGAATCACGCCGAGAGTTTTCAGCTTCATCGGGCGCGAGTGTAGCAGAATGAATGCGGGTGACAAGCGCGGCCGCCAAATTACACGGCTGGCTTCCGCACTCGATTGGCAGGGCTGGCACTTGCCCCGAAGTCAGTTTGCACGTAGAGTACACCCATTGCATGAAGTTTTCGCGTGGCAGGTACCAGGTTGTCTTTTGGTTTATGGCGTTGTTGCTGCTTGCGGTTCGCAGCCACGCCGTTCTGTTCAAGTCCACCGCTGATCCTTCCTACAACACCAATGCACCGACGGGCTCACTGACCAACAGCGGCTGGCAGTACGAAGGGCAATGGAACGGATTTCTCGCCACGCCGATCGCGCCAGCTTTTTTCATCGCGGCAAAGCACGTCGGCGGCTCGATGGGCGACGTGTTCGTGTTGAATGGATTCACCTACCACACGGTGGCATTCTCCGATTGTCCGAATTGTGACCTGCGTGTCTGGCAGGTGGCGGAAACGTTTCCGATGTACGCACCGCTATACACAAACGCGAACGAGGTCGGAAACCATTGCGTCGTGTTCGGTCGTGGCACGCAACGCGGCGACGCGGTGATTGTGGGCGGCACGACCAACGGTTGGAAATGGGGTAGCGGTGACGGTGTGCAGCGATGGGGGGAGAACGACGTGACATCGATTTACGACGACCCGAATCTAGGTCAGTTCCTCCAGTGCACATTCGATCGCAACGGCGGCTCGAATGAATGCCATCTGTCCGTTGGCGATTCCAGCGGGGCGATGTTCATCCAAGACGGCTCGACGTGGAAACTGGCGGGGATTCATTACGCTGTTGACGGTTACTTCAGTACCGATGGAACAACGGACACCCAATTTGACGCGGCACTAACGGACATGGGCGGTCTCTGGATTGGCAGCGGCACGGATTGGACATTCATCACTAATCGGGTTTATGACATCCCCAGTTCGTTCTACAGTACCCGCATTTCAGCGCACACCGGTTGGATCAGCAGCGTTATCAACTTCCAACCCGGCCCCGACTTGCGCATCACCGGCATTCAACTCGCCGGCACGGATATACAAATCACCCTTGCGACAGGCTCGAACCGTCTCTACCGAGTGGAGCAGACCAGCGACCTCGTGACCGGTGTCTGGACAACCTTGACCAACAACGTTGCAGGCACCGGGGGTGCCGTCACCGTCACGGACCCCGGCGGCGCGACTCAATCGAAACAGTTTTACCGGGCCGTGCTCTTGCAGTAGCGCCGGGTTGTTGTCGCGCTCCGAAGAGAATCGGCGACAGCGAGAACAAGTGGGCCCGCCAGGATTCGAACCTGGGACCAAGGGATTATGAGTCCCCTGCTCTAACCAACTGAGCTACGGGCCCATGGCACACAACATAGGCAGTGGCGGGACAGTTGGAAAGCCGAAAAAAAGCCGGAACGCTAGACCTGTTGGGGTTGCAGAAAGCCTTCGATCTGGCGCTGGCGCGTGGGGTGACGCATCTTGCGCAGCGCCTTGGCTTCGATCTGGCGAATCCGCTCGCGGGTAACGCGGAACTGGCGACCGACCTCTTCGAGAGTGCGGCAGTAACCGTCGCCGAGTCCGAAGCGTAATTGCAGCACCTTGCGCTCGCGTTCAGTGAGTGTATCCAAAACGTCGCTCAGTTTCTCCTTGAGGAGCGAGTACGAGGCCATCTCGGAGGGATTATCCGCAGATTTGTCTTCGATCAGATCCCCAAAGTTCGTGTCGTCACTGTCGCCGATGGGTGATTGCAGCGAAATAGGCTGCTGCGCCATTTTCAGCACAGCGCGCACGCGATCAACGGGCATCTGCATTTCCTCGGCGACTTCTTCGGGGGTCGGCTCGCGACCGAACTCCTGGACGAGCTGCTTCTGGGCACGCATCAATTTGTTGATCGTTTCGATCATGTGGACCGGGATGCGGATCGTACGCGCCTGATCGGCGATCGAGCGGGTAATGGCCTGGCGAATCCACCAGGTCGCATAGGTCGAGAACTTGTATCCGCGCCGATACTCAAATTTCTCCACGGCTTTCATCAAACCCATGTTGCCCTCCTGAATCAGATCAAGGAAGGACAGACCGCGGTTGGTGTATTTCTTGGCGATCGAGATGACAAGACGCAGGTTGGCTTCGACCATTTCCGCTTTGGCCTGCACAGCCTTTTTCATCCAGGACTTCAGTTCGTCGTGGGCCTTGATGAATTCCTGCGTGGTCATGCGCGCAGTCAGTTCGAGGCGCTTGAGCTTGCGCTCTTGATTGCGAATCTCGTTGTCAACACTGGCCGATTTGCGCAGGCGTCCAAGCCTCTCGATCTCAAGCAGCACTTCATCAAATTTTTCACGAACCTCGTTGGCACGTTCAACGAATTCCTCGAGAACTTTCTGTTTGAAATAGAACTTGTCGAACAACTTCTGGAGGGCGGTGTCAGACTTCTTGAACTCCCGGTAGAGCTTTTCGTATTCGCGTTTACTGAGGCCCGAACGCATGCGCTTCTCATACTTCGCATCCGTCGCTGCGTCTGCCTTTGTCACAAGATTACAGAGCTTGGGCAGAGCGCTCATGTATTGTTCGCGGCTATCGATTTTCTTGTCAACGATGACGCGGTCGAAGCGTTCCCTGCCGTGGAGCAGGCGTTTGGCAAGGGCAAGGTGCTCTTTGGCCGTGAAGCCGAAGTTGTTGATGATTTGTTTGACGTGATTCTCAGCGGTCTCAATTCGTTTCGAGATCTCGACTTCCTGCTCGCGTGTCAGCAGGGGGACTTGCCCCATCTGTTTCAGGTACATGCGGACAGGGTCATCGAGGATGTCGAGGCGTGAATCGACTTTCTGGGTTTCCTTTTCCTCTTCCGCTTCGCGCTTAAACCGGTCAACTTCAGAAGCATCGATGATCTCAATGTCCATTCCGCGCAACATGATGAGGATGGCATCCAACTCTTCGGCGGACAAAATGTTCTCGGGCAGGATGTCGTTAACGTCTCCGTACGTGAGATACCCTTGCTCGTTGGCGAGCTTGATCAATTCCTTGATCTTGAGGTTTTTCTCCTCTCGGTCGAGTTCAGGCCGAACTTTGGCTTGAGTCTTTTTCTGATGATTGGTCTTAGACATAGAGCGAGCGCTACGAGTGTGAAACCAGTTTGGTTTTGTCCATCGAGAGCGGCGCAATATGGTCTAGTTTGCGTCGCAAGTCAAGTACCTGTTGCTGAAGTGCTACCGTCGCCGATTTCGTCAGGTCGGGTTGGGATAGCTGCTTGCGCAATTCACGAAGCTGTTGCTCCAACGCCCGTCGTTCCAAGGCCGCCAGGCAATCGGTGGTGGCTTGAACTCCAGCCGTTTTGGGTTGCGCCGTCAACATCAGTTCTGCCAAAAGTCGTTTCTCTTCCTCGTCGGACACTTGGTTAAGCAGCGTGTCCGAACCATCCCAGCGTCTGCCAATCTGCAAATCCACGATGTATCCGATCAACTTGCCTGGAGCGCTCTGCGTCAGCCACGCACGATCCAATCGCTCAGCGACAACATCGACGATCCGTTCATCCGTCAGCATCAACTGAAGCAGCAGTTCCTCCGCAGGATACGAAGGTGACCGTGTCTCGGAGGCCTCCGTTCGAGCCTGCAGGTGCGGAAGACGTCGCCTCAGCTTCAAGATCTCTTGCTCGATGGATGTGCCGGTAAGCTGGAGCCGCTTTGATGCCTCCTGCGCATAACGCGCAAAGAGAACCGGATTCGGGATTCTTGCCAGCCACGCCGCCATTTGCTGCGCGATCTGCACTTTCCCGCCGTCGGTGTTCGGGTCGTATTGCTTCGACAGGTGCTCCAACAAGTAGACAAAAAAACTCGGCGCTTTGGTAATCAGATTTTTAAGTTTCTCCGCACCCATCTCCTTTACGAAGCTGTCAGGATCATGACCCTGGGGCAAGACGGCTACCCGGATAACGAGGCCGGCTTCCCATAACGGCTCGGCGCTGCGAACCACAGCGTTTTGACCGGCAGTATCGGCATCGAACATCAACACGACTTCCTCGGCATAGCGCTTGAGGATGCGAGCGTGCTGCTCCGTCAACGCCGTCCCTTGCGGCGCGACGACATTCGTCATGCCCGCCTCGTGGCAGGAAATCGTGTCCACTTGGCCTTCGCAAACGATGGCAAATTTCTCGTCCAGAATCGCGCGCTTGGCTTTGTCCAGCGCAAACAAAATCTTGCCCTTCTGGAAAATCGGCGTCTCGGGCGAATTGACGTATTTCGGTTGATCCTTCGCGTCGGTCAGGATCCGTCCGCTGAACGCGACCACGCGACCTTGTTCGTCACAGATGGGAAACATCAGCCTGCCGCGGAAGCGATCATAAAATCCATCCCCACGTTCCCGCCGCAGCGCCAGCCCGGCCGTCTCCAGAAGTTCGGCAGAAAACTTCCTCGACGCAGCCCACTGAATGAGCGCGTCCCATGCATCAGGCGAGTAACCGAGTCGCCAGCGCTTGACCACGTCCGCCGTAATGCCGCGCTTCTTCAGGTAAGCGCGCGCAGGTTCCGCCGATTTCTCCTTCAGCAATGTTTGGTGGAAGAACTCAGCGACTTGCTCGTGAAGTCTGAACAGTAGCTCCTTCTGATCGCGGTTCGGCTCGCTTGCCGTTTCCTCGAATTCCAGGCGGACACCGGTGCGCTCAGCCAGGCGGCGCACAGCGGAAATGAAATCGAGATTCTCAAACTTCATCACGAACGTGAACACGTCGCCGCCCGCGCCGCAACCGAAGCAGTGCCAGATTTGCTTCTGTGGGTTGACATTGAAGCTCGGCGTCTTCTCCTTGTGGAAAGGGCAGAGAGCGCGAAAGTTCGCGCCCGCCCGTTTGAGTGGAAAATACGATCCGATCACCTCGACAATGTCATTGTTCTGTCGGATCTGCTCCAGAATATGATCAGCAATCAGACCAGGCACAGTTTACCACAAACTTTCTCACACCCTATTCTCCGGCGCTGCCGTCCTCGATGTTAGGCTCTTCGCGTCGTTTAAAATCCTTCAGGAACCACATCTTCTCGGGAATTGCCGCACCACAAACGCGCCGAATCGAGAGTTGCGCGCAATCTCATCATGCCAAAACTGGTTTCGCGTCAGCGTCAGAATCACGCTCAGCCATGCCATGATCACCACAATGCGCAGCAGACCGCCACGCCGCCACCGGCATCTTCTACTGCGGCAGTGAACTGCATTTTCTTCATCCGCC
Source organism: Verrucomicrobiia bacterium (assembly GCA_049510215.1). Classification (GTDB taxonomy): domain Bacteria; phylum Verrucomicrobiota; class Verrucomicrobiia; order Palsa-1439; family Palsa-1439; genus JBEKZD01. The sequence continues at coordinate 61,397 of JBEKZD010000001.1, read as the reverse complement.
GGTGTACCAACAGGCGGACAAGCAACGAGATCAAGTAAACCGCCACCGCGATTGCGACAAACGCAATCAGATTCGCCGGTTCTTCGACCAATCCGGTAACTCCCTGCAGCCACTTGCCCGCGGGAATGTAAAAGTACAACGCCAGCGCCACCATCAGCAACAGTCCCAACACGCGAATGATCTCCCCGGAAAACCCTGTAATGACGCCGCTCCAAATCCCGTAAACCAACACCGCCAACACTATGCAATCGTACCAGTTCATGCCAAATGGCAATGTCAGGTTCCCCGCTCCAACACTCCGATCAGGCTAGTTGAACTCGGCGTAAAATTCTACAAAATTGTTGTTCGGCTCGTTCGTGGTTTTGTCATGGGGATGGCAACTGAAGGCGCAGGATGTAGCGCTGGAAATCGCTTTCCCACTGGTAGCTGTCGCGGCCGAAGCGCCGTTGAAAGCTGGCGATGTCGTCGCGGTTGAATTTCAGGTCCTGAAGATAGCGACGAAACCGGCTGTTACTGTAACTCGATCCATCGCGCATCATTAAATAATAAACAAGCGCCCAACTCATGGGGTACGTGACCTGCGCGTTGCCGTAGAACGTTGCCCGATCCATCTGCAGCAGCTCAGACACCGGGAGAGATTGCCCAGTGCGACAAAGATACTGCGCGGCCCGTAGTTTCTGTTTGCTGATCAATCCCGTATGCAAACGACCATTGCCGACGTAGCTCGTCTCAAAATATTGCGCCATGCCTTCGTTGAGCCACACGGGCACTTCCATGCCAAGTTCGTAGCCGAGAAACTGGTGGAATCCTTCGTGCGCCAGCACCTGCCAGAGATTGTCGTGCTCGTAGGTGACCAATTCGTAAAACGTATTGCCGTCCTCGTCGGTCTTGAGATGACAGTAACCCGCCACGCCGCCGTGGGTGAGTGCCGTTGGACCGGCCGCGTAGGCGCGAAAATCTTCGGCGTTGCTGAACACGATCACGCGCGCGCCGGCTTTCAGCGACCAGTTTGAGAAATACCGCGAGTACTGCCGCAACATCTCGTTCATGAATCGGTTCACCTGCCAGGCCACATCCGCGCCGCTTTGCGCCAGAACTTGGTACTGCCCAGCAGTTGCGTTGTAGAATTCGACGATCGACGGCGCGGCTTTCTCCTGAGCGCACGCGACGCTGGCCGTTACGAAGAACAAAGCGGCGACGATGGTTCTTGAGTTCACGGCTGGAATCTTAACCCAACTCAAAGCCAGCGGCAATCCCAGTCGTCTTGGAGTGTCCGGAGATCGCGATGCAACGTCGAAGAAGAAACGCTGGCGGCGCAGCTTCTACTGCATTCCGTACACCAGGATTTTGAAGCTGCCGGGAACCATCCTCCCGCGTCCACGGCCGCCAGCGGGCGCTCCTTCTGTCGGCGCTTCGTATTTGGCTGCGGCCAGGTAAATCCTGTGCGTCTTCGGATCCAGCGTCATCGTGCGCGAGCCGCGTTCGGTCACCAGCGTCTGCACCACCGCGAATTTGTCGGGCGCATCCTCGTGCGCGATGGTGACCGTCCCGTCGCCGCACGAGCTGAAGGCAAACTGCGTGCCCGGATCGAACGCATTGGCATCCACGCCCTGCCCGATGGGCACCGAGGCGACGACTTTGCCGGTCTCGCTATCCATCATCACCATCAACTTGTTGCTGCAACCCAGAAACAGCCGATGATGCGCCACGTCAATCGCCATGCCCGAAGCGCCTTCGCCGGGCGCGATCGGCCAATGGTTCACCACCTCATGCGTTTTGGTATCAATCGCAACGACTTCGCTCTTATCTTCGAGGTTGTCATAGACGCGCCCCGCCTTCGGATCGGCGGCGGCAAACTCCGGTCGGCCTCCCAGCGGGACGGTGGCGACAACCTTGCCCGCCTTCGCATCGATCACCGTCGCCGATTGGCCGCGCCCGTTGAACATATAAACTTCCTGCCGCCCCGGCTCGTAGAGCATCCCGTCGGGATTCTGTCCCGTCTCCACCTTCGAAAGCGTTTCCAGCGTCTTCAGGTCAACGATGCTCGCCTTGTTCTCACGTCCGTTGCTGGTAAACCCACGCTGAAGATCAGGCGCGACCGCAAGCCCGTGGACGCCCGGCGTATTCGTGATCTCGCCGCAGACTGCCTCCTTGTCGAGATCAATCACGACCACCTTGGTGGCGTGGCTGACGTACAGCCGACGACCGGCCTCGTCAACGGACAGATAATCCCATCCTTCATCGCCGCCCACCGGGATTTCCTTCAAAAAGTGATACGGACCGTCCGCACCGTAAGTCGAAATGTTCAAGATGCCGAAGATACTGAATGCGATCACAGCGATGAGTTGGCGGGATGCTTTTTGCATGTTGGAATTCCTTTCTCTCGTTCAACGGAAGATAAGTCGTTGCAAGAAGTTTGGTCAAGTAAAAGCCGAACCAACCGTTTTGGCAAACCGCTGGGTATTGACGTCACGCGTTCGATGCTCTCTCTTGTCAGCAGGACTTGTTTTCTGATCGTCTGATCGTGGGTAACTGTCCGCCCAACCCGCCGAAGAAGTGAAGATGTTGAGCGGAGAGTCGTTGATGTGCGGGATAACGCGCCGGAGTGGAGAGTCGGCCCCAATGAGACTCGGTTCCCGGCGAGATGCCTGTAGCGGAACCCGGGAATCAAACACGGGCCAAGCGTGAAGTGCTCGGCGGCCAGACCAACGCCATGCAATACGTCTGGGATAGGTGGGAACTGGTCGCCGTGCTCGCCGCCCTGGCCGCGCACTTGGAGCCGGCAACGGCACCGCATCCCGCCCGCGGCGCTGGCGGCGGGTCTGCCGATTGGCTCCGGGCTGATCGAGAGCGGCCACCGCCACGTCGTGCAGGGCAGGCTCAAACGGACCGGGCGCGTGGTGGAAAGAGTCAAACGCCCGCCAGATGATCGCGTTGCGGGTGCTGCAGGCCAACGGCGACTGGGAACGCTACTGGCAGCCCCTGCCCCACCTCAACAACTGACCACCACTTTTAATCGCACCCCTGGATCCTCTGGTTGTTGACACTGCAAGCGGAGGGTGATATTTTTGCCCGCTTTTGGCGGGGGAAATGAGTCAAATCAATTACAAAGACACGCTGAATCTTCCGAAAACCGAGTTCCCGATGAAGGCGAACTTGCCGCAGCGAGAGCCACAGTTTCTAAAGCGCTGGGAAGAAGCCAGGCTCTACGAAAAGATTCAGGCAGCGCGTCGCGATGCGCCGCTGTTTGTGCTCCACGACGGGCCGCCCTTTGCCAACGGTGATGTGCACATCGGCACGGCGCTGAACAAAATTCTCAAGGACGTCATCATAAAATACAAGACCATGCGCGGGTTTCGTGCCCCCTACGTGCCGGGATGGGACTGCCACGGTCTGCCAGTTGAGCTGAAGGTCCAGAAGGAAATCGAAAAGAAAGGTGAGAAGGTTTCCGCCGCCGAGACACGCGCCCGCTGTCGCGCGTATGCGGAGAAATATGTCCGTGTCCAGCGCGAGCAGTTCAAGCGTCTCGGTGTGCTGGGCGACTGGGAGCACCCGTATCTCACGATGTCGCCGGAATACGAGCATGTCGTCGTTCGGAACTTTTACGAGATGCGGCGGTCCGGCTACATTTACCAGGGCCTGAAACCTGTTTATTGGTGCATCTCGTGCCGCACCGCGCTCGCCGCCGCGACCGCCGAAGCCGAATACGCCGACCACAAGTCGCCCTCGATCTGGGTCAAGTTCCCACTCAAGGACAGGCCCAATCAATTCGTGCTGGTCTGGACGACGACACCTTGGACGTTGCCGGCGAATCTGGCTATCGCAGTGCATCCGGATGTGGACTACGTTTTTGCCACAGTCGGCGATGAGACGTGGATTCTCGCCGAGAAACGGCTCGGCCCGGTCGCCGAAAAGACCGGCGCACAATTCGGCGCGATCACGCGCAAAGCCAAAGGCGCCGAATTGGTCGCCGAAAAACTCATCGCGCGCCATCCGTTTATCGACCGCGATTCGCCACTGGTGCTCGCCGATTACGTGACGACCGAGGACGGGACCGGTTGCGTGCATACCGCTCCGGGCCACGGCATCGAGGACGCCAAGACGGGCGACAAATACAAGCTGGAGCCGCGCTGCTACTCGCCACTGGATGACGCGGGCCGTTTCGTCGATGACGGAAAAGTACCCGGATGGTTGGTCGGCAAAAATGTGTGGGCAGCCAACCCGATCGTCATCGAGTATCTGAAGAAAATCGGCATGCTGGCGGGTCAGGAAGAGATCCAGCACAGCTATCCCCACTGCTGGCGCTGCAAGAATCCGATCATCTTTCGGGCGACCGAACAGTGGTTCATCAACGTGGATCATGATAGGTTGCGTTCGCGGGCGTTAAGCGCCGTGCAGGGCGCCACCCAGCCGCCGATCCAATGGGTTCCGCGATGGGGCATGACAAGAATCGGCGGCATGTTGAGTGAACGCCCGGACTGGTGCATCTCGCGGCAGCGCGTGTGGGGCGTGCCCATTCCCGTGATTTCGTGCGCCAAATGCCGCCATGGGTTTCCCGAAGCCGAGGAGCACGTGCTCAAACTGGTGCGCGAGCATGGAATCGACTGCTGGTTCACCCGCAGCGCGGCCGAATTGATCGGCACGGGCAAATGCCCCAAGTGCGGCGGCTCCGAATTGAAGAAGGAAGAAGACATTCTCGATGTCTGGTTCGAATCGGGCTCGAGCCATCGCGCCGTGCTTAAGACGCGGCCGGAACTCGCCTATCCCGCCGACGTTTATCTCGAAGGCAGCGACCAGCATCGCGGTTGGTTCCAATTGTCGCTGCTCATCGCGATGGCTTTGGAACCGCACGATCCTCCGTTCCGAACGGTTGTCACCCATGGGTTCCTCGTCGTGCAGGTCGAAGAGACCGGTAAGAAGCAGAAGATTTCCAAGTCCGCCGGCAAACCTGCCAATTCCGAAGACTACGTGAAACGATTCGGGGCCGACGTGCTGCGGTTGTGGGTGACATCCGAGGATTACCAGGGCGACATCCCGCTGTCGGAGGAAATTTTCGCGCGCATCGGCGAAACCTATTTCAAGATCCGCAACACGCTGCGGATTCTGCTGGCGAACCTGTACGACTTCGATCCCGCTCAGCATGCGGTTGCCCATGACAACCTCGCGCCGATCGATCGCTGGCTGCTGTCTCGTCTGCAAGGGTTGGTGGCGGAGTTGGGCGAGGCGTACGAGAATTTTGAGCTTCACCGTGTGTATCATCTGGTGAACGCGTTCTGTGCGGTGGAGATTTCCTCCTTTTACGTTGACGTGATGAAAGACCTGTTGTATACGCTTTCGCCCAATTCGCCGGAGCGGCGCTCGGCGCAGACAGCGATTCATCAGACGGTGGCGAGTTTGGCGAAATTGATTGCCCCGGTGATGCCGTTCACAGCGGAAGAAGTGTGGAGCTTTCTGCCGGCGCGCGAAGCGGAGTCAGTTCTTCTGGCGGCGTTTCCGGTGGCGGACGAAAAGCAGCGCGACAAACAGTTGGAAGCGCGCTGGGAAAAGCTGCTGGAGGTGCGCCGCGCGGCGTCACTGGAATTGGAGAAGGCGCGACAAAACAAGGCGATTGGCAAATCGCTGGAGGCGCAGGTGGAAATCGAGCCTGACACGGAGGCGACGCGCCAGTTGCTGCAGGATTTCGGGCCGCTTCTGGAAACGGTATTGATCGTGTCGCAGGCGCGTGTCGGGAAGTTGACAGACGGCCAATTGCGGGTGAAAGTCACCCCGGCCGCGGGAAAGAAGTGCGTTCGCTGCTGGCGCTGGAGCGAGGATGTCGGGGCGGACCAGAAGCATCCAGAGTTATGCGGGCGATGCGTCGAAGTGATCCAGCAGGTCATGGAGGCAACGCCGTAAGGTTGCTGCCAAGCTTATGAAGAAAGCGAAGAAGCAGACAAAGAAGACAGTCACCGTACGGGGAAAAGGGAAAGCCGCGGCCATTTCCAAACACAAAGCCGCGAAACGTGCGCCTTCGGTCAGGCCGGTAGCCGCTGAGCCGCGCGAGCCGAAGAAACTGAGACTCTCCAAGGAAGAAGCCGGCAAATACAGGAAACTGCTTCTGGAGTTGCGCGATCATCTAATTGACGGAGTGAACTTCCTCGCCAGCGACAACTTGAAACGGTCGAACCGCGAAGCCTCGGGCGAACTGAGCGGTTACAGCCTCCACATGGCCGATGCGGGCACGGATAATTTCGACCGTGAATTCGCCCTCAGCCTCGTCTCAAACGAGCAGGAAGCGCTTTACGAAATCGAGGAAGCGCTGAAGCGCCTCGAACAAGGCACGTATGGCCTGTGCGCGAACTGCGAAAAGCCCATCCGCAAGGAGCGGTTGCAAGCCGTGCCCTTTGCTCGCCTGTGCGTCCAATGCCAATCGGGGGTGGAGAAGGAACATCGCCGGCCCACGGAGCCCACCGGTGTGTTCAGCGAGACGAGCGAAGACGAAGGCGGCGAAGGCGAAGAGAGCGCGGAGTGACGCGTGAGGCGTGTTGTCCTCATTGCCGCGATCATCGTCATTCTTGACCAACTGACCAAACTGCTCGTCGTTCGCTTCATCGGCGTCGCAGAATCCCACGTCATCATCAACGGCTTCTTCAACCTCGTCAATTGGGGCAACACCGGCGCCGCGTGGGGGATTCTTCAGGATCGCAACGTCGTGCTGGCGGCGGTCTCAGTGCTGACAGTTATGGCGCTTTACTTCTTCAGGCATTCCTTCCAGCTTCACCGCACCGGCTGCGCCATCGCGCTCGGATTGATTGCGGGTGGCATCGTTGGCAACCTCATCGACCGGGTGCGGGTGGGTCACGTGATTGATTTTCTGGATTTCTACATTGGTCCGCACCACTGGCCCGCGTTCAATGTCGCCGACAGTTCCATTTGTGTCGGCGTCGCGCTGTACGTTATTGCTTCCTGGCACAGTGATCGCGAGACGCAAACCGCCGATGCGAGCGCCTGAGTCGTTCAGAGGTCGTAGGACGAGCGCTTACGGCGGTCGAATCTGACCAGCGTGCGGCAACCCCGGCGCGAAAGAAATCCGGCAATCTCCTGAAACTTCATTCCGATCTGATCGGGCGCGTGCGCGTCTGAGTTGACCATCACCGGAATGTCCAGCGCCAAAGCCTGCTCCACGATCAGCAGACTCGGGTACGGCTCCGGCGTCGCAAGCTCAGCGTGGCGATAGCCCGAGCTGTTGATTTCGATGCAAAGGTCGGCGCGCGCGATTTCCTGCAGCGTCTGCGTGGCGTCGGCCACGGAGCGCTCCGTCGGTGGGTACCCGATGCGTTTTGCCACGTCGAGGTGCCCGATGATGTCGCAAAGCCCACTGCGGGCAAGTTCCCGCACCAGCTCGAAGTAGCGCGCGTAGTGCGCGTCGATGTCGCGGGGAGCAATTCTTTCCCAGGCACCGATGCGGCACTCACGATCGAGATAATGGACAGACCCGATGATGTAATCCCACGGGTACGCGGCAATCTGTCTTTCGAGATAGCTTTCCAGCCCTTCAACAAAATCCATTTCGAGTCCAAGCAGCACGTCGATCTGGCCGCGATAATCGAAACGAAGTTCCGTAACGCGCTTTACGTAGTACTCCAACTCGCTTTCCTTCATCCGCACCTGCGCGGCAAGCCCGTGGGGAAGCGGGTTGTGATCGGAGAAGCCGATCTCGCGCAGGCCGAGTTCGATCCCCCGCTCGACATACGCCTCCACCGGTCCTGCGGCGTGCTGGCAGAGCGGCGTGTGTATGTGATAATCCGCGATGATGGGCATCGGAAGCGGCGCAGTTTAGCGGGCAGCGGGTGCATTGACAATCAATTTGCTCAACTCTAGTATCCGGCAGATGGAAACGCCCGTTGTCTTCGACTCCAAAGGCCAGCAGATCGTTGGCATGCTGCACATTCCCAACGGCCGCGGCCGATTTCCGGGCGCGCTGTTGCTGCACGGTTTCACCGGCACCAAGACGGAAAACCACCGCATGTTCGTGAAGTTGTCACGTCAACTGGCCGAACACGGTATCGCCAGCTTGCGCTTTGATTTCCGCGGCTCAGGCGACAGCGCAGGAGAGTTTGAAGAGTTGACGATTCGCTCCGAGATCGCGGATTTGTTGGAAGCATTGAAGTTTCTGGCTCGCCAGAAGCGGGTCAACTCGCGTCGTCTGGCGTTGATCGGCATGAGCATGGGTGGTGCAATCGCGGCCCACGCTGTCGCGCGTGAGAAAAGCCGCATCAAAACGCTCGTGCTCTGGGCGCCGGTCGCCGAGGGCGCGGGCATCCTCGACGAGCTTTCCACGCCTGAATCCGTTGCGTCGCTGGCGCAAACGGGGATCGCCGATTACGAAGGCAACCTGGTCGGCGTGCAGTTCATTCGCCAGTTCGCCGAAATGAAACCGTTGCGCGAGATCGTCAAGTCCAGGTGCCCCGTGCTCATCGTTCATGGGTCGGGTGACGAGACCGTGCCGGTCCAGCATGCCGACATGTACGAGCGCGCGTTACGCGCGTCGAAGCGGCTCGTCAAGAAAGTCATCATCGAGCGTGCCGACCACACCTTCACCAAACACATCTGGGAAACGCGCGTCATCGACGAAACGTTGGATTGGCTGGCCGAGACGCTGTAATCAGTTGCCTCGCTTTAAACATCAAGTGTACAGGGCCTGACCACTTTTTCGTCGTAGTCAGTGCGAATCCCGTCTCCACAACCTCATCCAGAATCTAAACGCTTGCTGGCAGAGAAACAGCAAAACGAAAAAGGACGGGATGCCTACATAGAGTCCCACGGGCGTAAACCCTAGGCGCAACAAAATGACTGCCAAGGGAAGAACGAGAAAAACGATGTAGAAGGAGATGTACATCGTCTTATCTCTACCCGACGAGCCGCGAACGGCCGAACGAACCCGCCAGATGATGGCGACAACCATCACGACCCACGCCAGCGCCAATGCTATCTGCTTCAACGTCATTCTCCATCTAACGTAAAGCAGTGTATCCGCCGTGCCGCCAGAGAGCAAGACTTCACGAAGAAGTGTGATCGGTCTGACCGGGACCGGGGTCATGGACCGGCCACTGCTGTCCAAAATAATCTGATTTTCGACAGCAGTGCCCCCTTTCGCCGAAACGGCTTCTGAAGAAAGTCATCATCGACCGCGCCGACCACACCTTCACCCGGCACATCTGGGAACGCCGCGTCATCGACGAGACGATGGATTGGCTGGCCGAGACGCTGTAGGAGCGACATTCCTGTCGCGACCGGCCTTTTCTGTCGTAGGAGCGATTTTCAATCGCAACCGGCAACCCTTCTCGGATTCGGAATTGTAGCCGCGAGGTTCACCCCGACTCTGTCGGGGCTGCTCGCGGCCCGTGTCATCACCGGTCGAGCTTGCGAATTGCCCCGATCGGAAGTCGGGACTACAATGCTCGGCAATGCCCTTTCAACTCGTCAGCAAGTACAAGCCGCGAGGCGACCAACCACGGGCGATCAAGACGCTGACGGAATCGCTGCGCGCCGGGAATCGCTACCAGACGTTGCTTGGCGTCACGGGCAGCGGCAAGACGTTCACGATGGCCAATGTCATCCAGCAGTTGGATCGGCCGACGCTTGTGATTTCGCACAACAAGACGCTGGCGGCGCAATTGTTCAGCGAATTCAAACAGTTCTTTCCGCGCAACGCTGTCGAGTATTTCGTCAGCTATTACGACTACTATCAGCCCGAAGCCTACATCCCGCAGACCGACACCTACATCGAGAAGGACGCCAGCATCAACGAACAAATCGAGAAGCTGCGGCTCTCGACGACGAGTTCGTTGCTCTCGCGCCGGGACGTGATCGTGGTCGCCAGCGTGTCGTGTATTTACGGATTGGGTTCGCCCGAAGATTACTTCGAGATGATGGCGCTGGTCAGCGTCGGCAGCGAACTGTCGCGCGACGATCTGCTGCGGAAGCTGGTGGACATGCAGTACAACCGCAACGACATCGAGTTCACACGCGGCAATTTCCGCGCGCGCGGCGATACGGTCGAGATTTGCCCCGGCTACACCGAGGAAGCCGTGCGCATTGAGTTCGCGGGCGACCGGATCGAGCGGATTACCCGATTCGATCCGTTGACGGGCAAGAAGCGGGAGGAGATGAACACGGTCTCCATTTATCCCGCGAAGCATTGGGTAACGCCGTACCACAAGATCGCGGGCGCCGTTGAGTCAATCAAAGCCGAACTCAAGGATCGTGTCGCCTGGTTCGAGTCGCAGGGCAAACTTCTCGAAGCGCAGCGCATCCACTCGCGCACGATGTACGATCTGGAGATGCTCATGGAAATGGGGTTCTGCGCGGGCATCGAGAACTACTCGCGCCATATCAGCGGGCGCGCGGCGGGCGAACGCCCGTTCTGCCTGCTGGATTTCTTCCCAAAGGACTACCTGCTGATCGTGGACGAATCGCACGTCACCGTTCCGCAGATCGGCGGGATGCACGCCGGCGACCGCTCGCGCAAGACGACGCTCGTCGAGCACGGTTTCCGTTTGCCTTCGGCGCTCGACAATCGTCCGCTCAACTTCCCGGAGTTTGAGAGGTTGATCGGCCAATCCATCTTCGCTTCCGCCACGCCCGGCCCATACGAATTCCAACACAGCGCGGTCGTTGCCGAACAAATCATCCGGCCCACGGGATTGGTCGATCCGCCCGTTACTGTCAAACCGCTCAAGGGCCAAATCGACGATCTCATTGAACAATGCCGCGCCCGCGCCGAGCGCCACGAACGCGTGCTCGTGACGACGCTTACGAAACGCACATCGGAAGATCTGGCGGATTATCTTCGGGAGGTTGGCATCCGCGTCAAATATCTTCACAGCGAGATCGACGCCATCGAACGCGTTGAGGTTCTGCGCGGCTTGCGCGCTGCCGATTTTGATGTGCTGGTCGGCATCAACCTGCTTCGCGAAGGCCTCGACCTTCCCGAAGTCTCGCTCGTCGCAATCCTCGACGCCGACAAGGAAGGTTTTCTGCGCTCCGCCACCAGCCTGATTCAGACGGCTGGTCGCGCCGCCCGTCACATCAACGCCGAGGTCATTCTATACGCCGACGTGATGACCGACTCGATCAAGAAATTCATCGAGACGACCGACTACCGTCGCAAGAAACAACTTGAGTACAACAAGCAGCACGGCATCACGCCGAAGACGGTGAAGCGCGAACTCCAGCTCAGTCTAGGCGAGTTGACGCAGGCGCGCGAGGTCGAAGCTTCGGTGGTGCGCGAAAGCCGCGGCGGCTACCGCACCGCCGAGGTGCTGCGCGAACTCGAAGCGGAGATGATCGAAGCCGCCGAGAACCTGCAATTCGAGAAAGCCGCCATCCTCCGCGACCAGATCGCCGAGTTGAAGAAAGACGGAGGATCGGATCGTGTCGCGGCTGAACCGGTGAAACGCCAGGTGAAATACGACCGCAAACTCCGAACGAAAGTTGTAAAGCCACGGATACACACGGATAAGCACAGATAAGAAATCCGTGTCCATCTGTGTTCATCTGTGGCTATATATCCGCGATGCTGAACCAAGAACTCATTCACAACGTTGTCCGCGCTGCGCTTGCCGAGGACGTTGGCGCAGGCGACATCACGAGCAAATCAGCCATCCCTGCCGACGCGCGCGCCGACGCGGTGATTGTTGCCAAGGAACCGTGCATCGTCGCCGGCTTGCCGCTCGCTGAAGCGGTGTTTCGCGAACTTGACGCCAAGGTGTCGGTGAAAACGCTGGCTAAGGAAGGCGACGTCGTCGGGCAGGGTGAACGCGTCTGTCTGCTCAGCGGCCCGGCCCGCGCGATTCTCACCGGCGAACGCACAGCGCTGAATTTCCTCCAACGGCTCAGCGGCATCGCGACGCTCACGCGTCAGTTCGTCGAAGCTGTAGCGGCGGTCTGTGACCGCCGTGGGAACAAGCCGCAGATTCTCGACACGCGCAAGACGACGCCGACGCTCCGCGCGCTGGAAAAGTATGCCGTTGCGGTCGGAGGCGGACAAAACCATCGCATGGGTCTGTTCGATGCCGTTATGATCAAAGACAATCATCGCATGACCCTCGCGCGGCTCGGTCCGAACGCACTCGGCGATGCCGTTGCTGCCGCGCGCAAGAATCATCCGCAAGTGCCGATCATCATCGAAGCCGACACATTGGAGCAGGTCGAAGAAGCGCTCGCCGCCGGTACCGACCATATCCTTCTCGACAACATGACGCCCGACGAACTGCGCGAAGCTGTGAAACTGGTCGGTGGTCGCGCGAAAACCGAAGCCAGCGGTGGCGTCCGCCTCGCCAATATCGCCGAGATCGCTGCCACCGGTGTGGACTACATTAGCGTGGGCGCACTGACGCATTCAGCGAAGGCGGCGGATTTTTCAATGGAGATACTCGGCGAATCGGCCAGTGAATGAGCTTCCCACGAAGGCGTCGAAGGGTTCGTGTCAGAGGAGACCAGAAATTTATGGTGATGCCCGATCCAGACGTGTTGCTACCTGAATTCTTTTGGGATGCCGACTGGTTAAGCTCGCTCCTTGCGAAAGAGAAGAAGAGAAGGAAAAAGCGAAAATCGGACTTGGTTTTTGTCGGCATGCACAACGCCAGCCAGTTTTGGTGGTGCGGGATGTACGCAGTTCTAAAGAGCAAGGCAAACGAGTTGGAATTCTTCGCTGCCTACTTGGGCGACCGCATCGCCTATTCGCTCTTGCTGGGGCGCATCCGGGCGATTCCTAAGAAACAGGATGAGCTTCTGGAGGTTGCAGACTCCTTGCACTTTGGGGAAGTCGCCAAGTTATTGAGCAAGCCAGAACGAGTTAAGAAGTGCATTTCACACACTAAGGTAAAAGTGAGGGGGCTATCGCGATCCGACGCGTTGGATCAGTTTGAAGCAGGCTTCGAGGCGGAGGCGGAACTCGCTGAGGACCATCCGACATTTCGGTGGCATTTCCCATATTCAGAGTTGGTGCTGGTTGGTTGCCCTGACGGCATCACACAAGACAAGGTTTACGAGTTCAAGGCCACGAATAAGCAGTACTTCGTTGGGTTCACCAAGCCTGTTGCCCTGACGCAGGCGGATCTTTATGGCCATTTCTTCAGAAAGAACAAAAAACGGGTTCAAATTTACGTTCGAGATGCTGACCGTATTGAGACTTTCGACTTGCCAGTTGATTCGAGCCGAGTCAGGGAAACGTTGGACAAATTCGTTCGCACAGCCAAAGGCGAGTTACCTCGTCCACCCGTAAAGTTCAAGTGTGTAGAATGCGAGTACCGCGAAGAATGTCCCATGTGCCAATACTGACAATTGGATGGCGATAGATCACACGCCTCGCAACTGCTCGGGACGAATCGCGCAAATCTGCTTACGTTTTCTGCGTCAGACAGCTAGAGTAGCCGCATGATGACAGCAGGCACGGCAATTTTGGAGACGTTTTATCGGGCGGCGGGGCAGTTTGTATCGCTGGCCGAACTGGAACGCGCTCGGAAGCGACCGACCACGGGCGTTGCGGCGGAGATCGCGGAACTGCAAGGCCTCGGCTACAGAATCGAAGTGCATCCGCACTTGGGTTACCGGCTGGTTGCAATGCCCGACCGCTTGATCGCTGACGACATCAAGGCGCGCCTCGAATCCTTCCATGCAAGGTCGAAACCGCGCGTGATCGGCTCGGAGATCTTGGTGTTCGAGCAGACATCGTCCACGAACGACGTGGTGGCGCGCATGGCGGAGTCGCGGCGCGGCGAAGGGCTGGTGGTGTTCGCGGAATCGCAGACGAAAGGGCGTGGACGGCGCGGACGCGCATGGGCGTCGCCGCGTGGAAAGGGATTGTGGTTCTCGGTGTTGCTGCGTCCCAACCTGCCTCTTTCCAGCGCGCCGCGCATTACGGTGGCGGCGAGCGTCGCGGTGGCGCGCGCGATTCGGAAAGCGTGCGAATTGGACGCGCGCATCAAGTGGCCGAATGATGTGACCGTCAACGGTCGAAAGGTCGCGGGCATTTTGACGGAGCTGAGCGCTGAAGGCGACGAGATATTGTCTGCGATTCTGGGAATCGGGATTGACGTGAATTGCCGGCGTGAGGATTTCCCGTCGGAGGTAGCGGCTATTGCGACCTCGGTGGAACTGGAAGCGGGCCGGGCGTTCAATCGTCCGGCGCTGGCGGCGGACATCCTCCAAGTGCTGGACGACGCGTACTTGACGGCACAGACGGATTTCGATTCGATCATCGCTGAGTGGGCGCAATTGTGTACGACGCTGGGCAAGCAGATTGTCGTAACGATGGGGAAACGGCGCATCGAGGGCCACGCGCAGGCGCTCGACGGCGATGGCGCGCTGCTGTTGCGGAAGGACAACGGACAAATTGAAAGGATTTTGGGCGGCGACTTAACGGTGGAACGGGCATGAGAAAGCAACGCGTCGTTTTACTGATCAACGCGAACAACACGAACACGAGTTTTGCGTTGGCAAATGAGAAACGGATTGTCCGGACAGTGAAAGTTCCGACGGCGGCAATCCTTCGTGGGAGTGGCATTCCTGCCGCGATGCGGTCGTATTCCGCTGTCGTGCTGGCTTCCGTTGTGCCGGCTGCGACAAAGAAGTTGCGCCGCCTGCTGCCCGTGCGGCCGCTCATTGTCACTGCTTCCATCAATCTCGGGATCGGCGTGAATTACCCGAACAAGAAACAGATCGGCGCGGACCGGCTCGCCGATGCAGTGGGCGTCGCAGAGTTGTACGGTGCGCCCGCCATCGTCGTGGACTTCGGGACGGCGTTGACGTTCGACATCGTCAACGCGCGCCGGGAATACATCGGTGGTGTCATCGCGCCGGGGCTGGCTGCGGTGACGGATTACCTTTATCAACGCACCGCGCTTCTGCCGCGAATCAGAATTGTGGAGCCCCGCCGTGGCGGGGTCATCGGCAGGAGCACGGCCGCGGCGATGCGTGTCGGCGCGGTGGTCGGCTATCGCGGGCTGGTGAAGGAAATTCTGGGAGCGTTGCGCCGTGAACCGGGGCTGCGGCGCGCCGTTGTCGTGGCCACGGGCGGGTACGCGCATCTGATGGCGAAGGAGATTCCCGAAATCCGGCACATCAATCCGATGTTGACCCTCGAAGGGCTGCGGTTTATCTACTTGCGAAACTGTGATCGGTGATTGGTGGCTGGTGATCGGTACTGGGAAGGCAAGCCACGAATCACAAATCACAAGTCACTAAGTTAATGAATCGTATCGACTCCAAATTTCAGGCACTGCGAGCGGCGCGGCAGAAAGGCTTTGTCGCTTACATCTGTGCGGGCGACCCCAACTTGAGGGCGACGGCGGCGCTGGCGTCCCGCTTGAGTGGGATCGGCGTGGATGTGCTGGAGTTGGGCGTGCCGTTCAGTGATCCGCTGGCGGATGGCGTCGTCAACCAACTTGCCGCGGAGCGCGCGCTACGCAGTGGGACGACGCTCGACGGCGTCTTGAAGACTGTCGCGGCGTTGCGCAAACAGAACTGCCAGGCGCCGATTGTACTCTACATTTACTTCAATCTTATTCATCGCCACGGTGTGAAGCAGTTTGCGCGTGACGCGGCGGCGGCAGGCGTGGACGGCGTGCTGGCTCTTGATTTGCCGCCTGAGGAAGCGGTCGCGTACGAGGAAGCAATGCAGCGCTCTGGCGTGCATCCGATTTATCTCGTCGCGCCTACTACACCAGAGAAACGCGTCCGTGAAATAGCGCGGCACGCCAGCGGATTCATTTACTACGTCTCGCGCGAAGGTGTAACGGGCATGCAGAAAACCGTGTCGGCAACGATCAAGCCCATGGTCGCGACGATCCGCAAACATTCGAAGCTGCCCGTGGCGGTCGGGTTCGGCATCTCGACGCCGCAGCAGGCGCGCGCTGTGGCTGAGACAGCGGATGCTGTCGTCGTCGGCAGCGCGATTGTGAATCAGATTGCGAAGTCGGGCGCGGACAGAAATCTTGCGAGCAGGGTCGCGCGCTTCGTCGCGCCGATGGTGAAGGCGGTGAAGAAGGTGTAGAGGCGCTTCTGCGAAGCGCCATCGGGAACGTGGATCACAATTCCGCGCTTCATATAAGCGCGGTTACAACGGAAGAGACGGATGATATGAACTGGGCAGTCATCATGGCGGGCGGATACGGCGAGCGATTCTGGCCGATGAGTCGCCGCAAGAAGCCGAAGCAACTGCTGCCGATTGTGGGCGACCGCACGATGATCCAGCAGACTGTGGCTCGACTGGAGACGATTGTCGATTATTCACGGATGATGGTGGTGACCAATCGCGAGCAAGCTCCGCTGGTTCGCAAACAACTGCCCCGGGTCAAGAACGTCGTCGCCGAACCGATTGGCCGCAACACCGCGCCGTGCATCGGTCTCGCCGCGGCGATCATCGGCAAGCGCGATCCCGATGCCGTGATGGCGGTACTGCCTGCCGATTCATATATCCGTGACGTCCGTCGCTACCGTCAGGTCGTGAGCGATGCGCTCGAGTTGGCGGGCAGAGAGAACGTGCTTGTGACCATCGGCATCCAGCCGACTTTCCCGCACACGGGTTTCGGTTACATCGAGTTGGGTGAGGAACTGGCCGCCGGGACGCCCACTCAGTTTTGGAAGGCGCGTCGCTTCGTAGAGAAGCCGGACCTCAAGACGGCGAAAGAGTTTTTGGCGAGCGGCGGATATCGCTGGAACGCGGGCATGTTTGTCTGGTCGCTGCGGGCCATTGCCGAGGCGTTTCGCGAACACCAGCCGGAAACGTGGGCAAGCTGTGAGCGCATTCGGAGAACCGTTGCGACGAAATCGTTTGGCCGCGTGCTGGCGCGGGAGTACCGACGGATGAAAAGAATCTCAATCGACTACGCCATCATGGAAAGGGCGGACAACGTGGTCGTTGCCAACGGCGATTTCGATTGGGACGACGTCGGCGACTGGCCTGCGGTCGGGCGCCACTTCGCGAAGGATGCCAACGGCAACGTCGCGCGCGGCGAATTTGTCGGTCTGAACGCGAGCAATTGCGTGGTCGTGAGCACTGATAAACATCTGGTTGCAGCCGTGGGCGCGAATGACTTGGTGATCGTCCACACGCCTGATGCGACGCTGGTTTGTCACAAGAACGAAGCGCAGAAGGTGCGAGACTTGGTGAAGAAACTGGCGGAGCAGAAGAAGTACAAGGAATTGTTGTGAGATTCCGTGGAAGCAACACTCCTGCCGCGATCCGGTGGGACAGGCCTCTGTGCCTGTCCAAATCCATCAGCACAGGTCCGAGCAGGACTCGCGACTCCAGTCGGAGCAGGGACGCCTGTGCCACCGTAGATTAAGGAGACGGACAGCCAAGCATGAGAATTCTCGGCATCGACTTCGGACTCAAGCGCGTCGGCTTGGCCATCAGCGACGAAACAGGCACGATTGCGCAATCGCTCGATTATCTCGCAGGCGGCTCGGATCATACGGTCGTTCGCGAACTTCTGCGGATCGCCGCAGAACACGGTGTCAGCACGATCGTCGTCGGTGTGCCGTTGCGCATGAATGGATCGCCCAGCCCGCAAACGGAGCGGACACTGCGATTCATCACGTCGTTGCAGCAGGCTACCACGCTGCCGGTCAAATGCTGGGACGAGCGGCTCACCAGCGTCCAGGCCGAGCGCGCGCTGCTGGAGGGAAATGTCAGGCGCAAAGACCGCAAGGAGAAGATCGACAAACTGGCTGCTCAAATTATGCTGCAAAGTTACCTCGATGCACAGGAGGCAAGGATGAGGGATGAGGGATGAAGATGCGGCATCTCAAGCTCACAGTTGCTTACGACGGCACCGCCTACGGCGGCTGGCAACTTCAGCCGAACGCCATGACCGTGCAGGAAGTTCTCGAAACGGCGCTGGCGAAGATCGCGGGGCATCACGTCCGCGTCCACGGCTCGGGCCGCACCGATGCTGGCGTTCACGCCCGCGCGCAGGTTGCCAACTGTTCTTTCGCGACGAAGCTTTCGCCACACGTTATTCGCAGTGCCCTCAACGCCAATCTCCCTCAGGACATTCGCGTCCTGCAGGTGCAGGAGGTGGACGCGAAGTTCCATGCGCGTTTTTCGGCGAATGGCAAAGAATATCGCTACCAAATCGACTGCGGTGCCGTGGCCGATCCCTTCCTGCGTGGCTATGTCTGGCATCACACGAAGCCGCTTGATCTGACGGCGATGCGGCAGGCTGCGAGACTGTTTAAAGGCCGACATGATTTCTCGGCACTGTCCGCGAACCCGTTGCGGCCGGTCGAGAACCGGGTTCGAACCATTTCCAAGCTCACGATCGGCAGAAGCGGCAGGGTGCTGACGATCACCGTCCGTGCCGACGGTTTCCTTTACAAGATGGTGCGCTCCATCGTCGGCGCGCTCGTGAAAGCGGGAGAGGGAAAGTCAAACGTCGAGCAACTGCGGGCGCTGATGCGCGCCAAGAAGCGGACCGCGTTCATCGAGACGGCACCTGCGCGCGGGTTGTTTCTCTGGAGAGTGTTCTACTGATCGACCATTCGATTACAGCAATCGTTGGAGCTACTTCATACGAGTTCGAACTGCTGGTTCCCCTTATCTGCTAGTGACCAGATTCTAGGTGGGCTGTTCTGCCAGCAGCTTCGCAGTAGTATGTCATTCTGAGCGGAGCGAAGAACCTCTGATTGGCTGTCGAGAGACCCTTCGACAAGCTCAGGGTGACAGACTTGGAAGACATACGGGCAAATGAACGTCGCCTTGGCCCATGTAGGTCTGTTTCCGCAGCAAGCGTTTACTGAAACGTCGCCGCCCTTTCCCACGCGTACTTGCCTTTGATGTTTTGCAGGAAGTATTTGCCGGGGGAGGGGCTGGCGCGGAACTCGTCGGCGACAGACTTCGACACGGAGAAATAGCGATAGACGCCGGTGGCGTGAAACTCGATCTCGAGCGTCTCGGTCGCCTCATCGTAGCCGATGGACGCGATGTCGCTTGAGGTGACCCGTTGTCGCTGGATGTCGGACATGTCCTTCTTGTAGCCCCGAAATCTTTTCGGGGCAAGACCGGATTCAATGATGGCTCCGCCGCGAAAGAGTTTCGCGGCTACAAACGACCACTTCACTTCACCACCGTCAACGCAATGGCGCCTGCGACGGCGATCACGCCGCCGATTAGCGAGCGCACGCCGGGGCGGTCGCCTTCGATCTTGTAGGCAAACGGAATGACGATCAACGGCGTCGTGGCAACAATCGGCAGCACGATGCCGCTCGGCGTCGTTGCCAGCGCCCATTGATAGCAACTGACGCCGACGGTCGGTCCCGCCAACGCGTTGAAGATGACCCACGGCCAGGCCGCGCGCCAAGCACCCGCTGGACTCGAAGCAGATTCTTTGGCGCGCGCCTTGATGACGATGAAGTACAATGCCACCAGACCGAGTCCGCCAAGTATGCGTTGATACGCTGCCGTTCCTCCGTCGATGCTCTGGCCCGCAATATGAGCGACCTGATACGCCTTGCGGCTCAGCACCGCGCCCAAGGCTTGCCCAAATGCTGCCACCAATCCGAAGAGAACTCCCGATGCCAGGCGTGTTCGCTCGATGTGGAGATGATCCTTCGGCGCCATTGCAATCACGACTCCCGCCAGAATCAACAGCCCGCATGCAATCTGGACCAAGCTCAACGTGGTGCCCAGCCACAACCATTCAATCAATGCCGCAATCGGCGCGGCCACACATTGCATGATCAGAATGGCGAGCCTCGATCCCAGACGCGGCAACGCCTCGTAACCAGCGACATCGCCGAGTCCGAACCCCGCCAACCCGCTCAACACAAAGAACCACAACCCCGCCCCGCTGAGTCCCTTTCCGAATAAGTGCGCCCAAAGCGCCAGCAGGATTGTTCCCAAGAACAGCCGAGTCAAATTGGCCAGCGCACCGCCCAGATATCGCGTTGAGCGCGTCGCACAGACCACCGAGATCGACCAGAGAATTGCCGTGAGAAAGGAAGGAATCATGCGCGCCGCACAGATAACAGAACCGCAGAGACGACTCAAGCCACGACGATGAGCAGATACAGAGAAGCAAGGGTGGAATCTCGGCAACGATAGAAGTGAGCGACTGGCGAGCCGCGAAGCGGGTCATCAGGGCGCTCGATTGAATGGCTAGGCCGCGTGAATTCTGTGCTCACTAGATAAGCGTGCATAGACGAATGACCAAACGATAACAGACAGTATCAGCAACGCAGCCTGCAGAAGATACCAGCCAAGTGACGGCGAATGCAAACGCCACCATACGGAAACTGCGTGCTCAAACGTGCCATCACCCAACGGCGGACGGAAAAAAGCCGGCAAATTAGACAAATACCAGCGCCACAAAGTGACGGCTGCCAAACAAACAACAATGACGGCTGCCCAACTCGCCCGGCGAAGCCAAGCCAACAACGAGAACGCGATTCCAACAGCGACAGTAACAACAAGCTCAAGCGAGGCCGTGATGCGATAACGCTCGGCAAACAGTCGAACGCGGTCATCGTCAGGGAGTGGCGCGGCGAACATCCAATAGACCTGAATCAGCAAAGCAGCCCAAAACACCGCGCTCAGGATCGAGATGAGTTTGAGATGCTGTGAGCGCATACGCAGCAACGATAGAAGTCAGCGGCGCGGGCGTAAGCCCGCGTTCCCTGCACTGAATTGATGGACCATCGAATCACTTCTTAATTTTCTCCCTCACCGAATTCCAGACCGTGAGAACAACAAACAAGCCGACTTGCACAAGAATACAGCCGAGCCACCCGAGCGGCAATAAATACCCAGCGCCGAACCATAGCCCGATGCTGACGCTAGCCAACAAAATGCCCGAAGAATACTCCTGCTCGCCGACGTGATAGTAAAATGCAGCGCACGCGAGCATCGCCACCAGTCCAAAGCCGGGAATCATCTTTGTCTCCGTTTCTCTGGAGGCACCATGTCGTCGCATTGTAGTGAACTGCATTGTTGCAGGCTAGTCAGGAAATGCAGATCGAGGCTTGTGGTCGCGCAGATCATCGTTCACCAATCGCTTGGGGCATAAGATGACCAACTCTTGCTCCGAAGTAAAGGCGGGAGTAAGGGCTGCATGAGCTGCGGTCGCGCGGAAGCGCGACCGCTCATCTCACAAACGGTGGGACGGGCCTCCGTGCCTGTCCAAATTCGCCTGCACAGGTCCGAGCAGGACTCGCGACTCCAGTCGGAGCAGGGACGCCTGTGCCACCGGAGGTTTATGAGACTGTTTCTAAGTTAACCGCTATTTGCCCAATGCCAGCATCCGCTCGATCGGCACAATGGCGCGACGACGGATGTCTTCGTCGAGAACGATTTCGGGAGAAAGATTCTCCAGCGCGGCGATGGCTTTCTCCAGCGTGTTCTTTTTCATGAACTCGCACTCGTTACAACTACAGGTATCGGTTGGCCCGGCGACGAATTCCTTGCCGGGCACTTCCTTGCGAAGCCGGTGTAACATGCCGCTCTCGGTCACGATGATAAACGCGTTGGCGGGCGACGCCTTGCAGTAGGCGATCATCTTCTCGGTCGAGCAAACTTCGTCGGCCATGGAACGCACGACGGGCAGGCATTCGGGATGGGCGACGACTTTTGCGCCGGGATGTTTCGCGCGCAACGCAGCCAGTGATTCGGCGGTGAACTTGACGTGGACGTGGCAAACGCCGGGCCAGAGGAGAAGTTTGCGGCCGGTCTGTTCCATCACCCATTGGCCGAGGTTCTCGTCGGGGCAGAATAGGATTTGCTTGTCGGGCGGAATGGAGTTGACGACCTTGACCGCGTTGCCTGAGGTGCAGATGATGTCCACCTGCGCTTTGACGGCGGCGGTGCAGTTGATGTAGGCCACCACCATCACGTCGGGATGTTCCGCCCGCCACTTGGCCAGCGCGGGCGCATCGCACGAATCGGCCAGGGAGCAGCCCGCCGCCAGATCGGGCAGAAGCACCTTCTTCATCGGGTTGACGATCTTGGCGGTCTCGGCCATGAAGTGGACGCCGCAGAACAGGATCACATCGGCGTCGGTTTCCTTCGCCTTGAAAGAGAGGCCGAGTGAGTCGCCCACGAAATCGGCCGCATCCTGTACTTCGGGCACCTGATAGTTGTGCGCGAGGATGACGGCGTTGCGGCGGTTTTTCAGCTCGCGGATGCGTTCCTGCAACGATTGTTGTTCGACGGTCGCCAGCATAATACCTGTTGTAGGCCGCTTCCCTGCCCCGCTCCTGAGCGGGGTGAATGAAGCGGCATCGAGGGTGCCGCTAGCAGAGTCGGCCTACACCATCAGCGTATCGGAAATGTCGGGTTTGTCAACGCGTGGGCCGTCTGGTATGTTGGCGCGGTTTTGTCAGTTCCGAATCGAACGAAGCAGAGAGAAAGGTTTGACGCTCAATTTTATGAAAACAACTCGCACCGCCGTGGCAGCCTGTGTTGCAGCCATCTCTTTCGCCGTTTGGCCGGGCACACCCGCGCGAGCGGCGGAAACCGCGTCGCGCGCCGATGGCGATCTCGATTTGGCGCGCAGGTTGGAGGGTGCCTTTGAAAAGGTGGCCGATCAGGTGAGCGAGTCGGTGGTCGTGATTACGAGCACGCACAAGGTCGTTGCGGGACCCGATGCGTCCGATGACGGCGATAACGGCGACGGCGAAAATGACGGCGGTGGCGGTCGTCGGTTTCGGGGAACGCCACGGGAGTATTTCTTCCGCCGGCGCGGAATGCCGAGGCCGCAGCCGCGCAACGTTGAGGAGGAGGGGTCGGGTATCATTTACCAGCGGGACGGTTACATCCTGACCAACAACCACGTCGTGGACAGTGCCGACAAGATCACGGTGCGGCTCAAGGATGGCAGCGAGTACGATGCGACGCTCGTCGGCGCCGATGCGTCCACCGACATCGCGGTCATCAAAATCAACGCAAAGAACCTGCCCGCCGCGCGATGGGGCGACAGCGACAAGGTGCGAGTGGGGCAGTGGGCGATTGCGATCGGATCGCCGTACGCGCTCGATTACAGTCTCACGGTCGGCTTCATCAGCGCCAAAGGTCGTGCCGCGTTCTCGCGGAGCGGCTCGGCCTACGAGGATTACATCCAGACCGACGCCGCCATCAATCCCGGCAATTCGGGCGGTCCGCTGTGCGACATCGAGGGACGCGTCATTGGCATGAACACTCTCATCCGTGGACTCAATCGCGGCATTGGCTTCGCCATTCCGATCAACATGGCGCGCGAGATTGCCGACAAACTCGTTGCCAGCGGCAAGGTTGTTCGCCCGTGGCTCGGCATCGGCATCCAGGCGCTCTCCGAGAACAAGGAATACGCCGAACTGAACAAGGACGTCAAAGAAGGCATTGTCGTCACCGAGATCAATCGCGACACGCCCGCGGCCGCCAGCGATTTGAAGCAGGCCGATATCATCGTCGCCGTGGACGGCAAACGCGTGGCCACGCCGAAGGAACTTCAACTCGAAGTCCTTGGCACAAAAGTCGGCCAGAAGCTGACGCTCGATGTCGTGCGCGGCAGCAAAACGATCCAAGTGACGGTGCAGACTGCCGAGATGCCCGACCGATTGCACGCCGCCGCGCGCCGGGCGCCTGGCAAATCGCCGGGGGAGTCTGCCTTCGGCTTGACGATCCAGACGCTGACCAAGGAACTCGCGGAACGATTCGAGGTTGGGGAGACCGAGGGTGTCCTGGTCACCGATGTCGCTGACGGCAGCCTCGCGGCGGAAAAGGGATTCCAGCGCGGCGACGTGATCACCGAAGTTGACCGCGCGCCCGTGCGCAATACTGCGGAGTTCAAAGCCGCGATGGAGAAGGCCGACCCGAAGAAGGGCGTGCTTGTTTTCTTCAAGCGTGGTGGCGCGTCAACCTTTGTAGTGCTCAAAGAGAAGTAGCGGCAGTTCTTGTAGCCGCGAATCTCATTCGCGGTGTGCTGTGCCGCGAAAATGTTCGCCGCTACAGAAGCGAGCGCAGCACACACAGGTTCTCGACGTCTTCGTGAAGGTCATCGCTCTTGGGCGTCTCCAGAACCATTGGCAGATTCCGCCAGCGTGGATCGTGTAACAAATGACGAAATGCATCCAACCCGAGCAACCCTTTTCCGATGTGCTCGTGGCGGTCGACGCGCGAACCCAGCGGCTTTTTCGAGTCGTTGAGATGGAAGGCGACGATTTGTTTGTGTCCGACAGTTTGATCCAACTCCCGCATCGTCGCACTATAGCCCCTCGGAGTTCGGATATCATATCCCGCAGCGAAGATGTGACAGGTATCTACGCAAACAGCGAGCCGTTCAGGCTGGTCCACCAGCTCGAAAATCTCCGCCAACTGTTCAAACCGACAGCCGAGGTTCGTGCCTTGACCCGCTGTCGTTTCAAGCGCGATTCGGACTTTGCCTCCACTCGTCTCTCGGAAGACTTCATTGAGGCTGTGGGCGATGGTTTTCAGCCCGGCGCGTTCCCCGGCGCCCAGATGCGAGCCGGGGTGCATCACGATGAATGGCACACCCAGGCGCTCGGCGCGCACGATTTCGTCGATCAGACCGAAGATCGAGCGGCGTAAGAAGCTAAGATTCGTGGACGCTAGGTTGATCAAGTAGCTGCTGTGCGCGAAGACAGGGGCGATGCGCGTGGTCTGCAGCAGCGCCGCAAATTTTTTCACCTCGGAAACGCCGAGCTTCTTACCGCGCCACCGCGTGTTGTTCTTCAGAAAAATCTGGATGGTCTCGCAGCCGATAGACACGCCGTGTTCGAGGGCTTGGTCAACGCCGCCGGCAATGGACATGTGAGCGCCCAGCTTCGACATGCGCTTGATTGTGCAAGCAAAAACGGCTAAATGCAAAACATGAAGAAATTCCTCGGGTGGCTTGCGGTGATTGTCTTGGTGCTCCTGGCCGTGTTGGTGCTGGCGCGCAACTTCATCGCGCGCATCTCGGTCGAGATTGGTGCGACGCGAGCGACGGGCTTTCCATTGGAGATCGGCTCGGTCAACGTTGGGTTGTTCAACGGCCAACTCGACGTGCGCGCCCTCAAGTTGATGAATCCACCCGATTTCCAGGAGAAGATATTCGTAGACATGCCGCAGCTTTATGTTGATTACCACCTTGGCTCGATGCTCAGCGGCGCGCCGCACATCAACGACATGCTCATCAACATCAAGCAGCTCGTCGTCATCAAAAACGGGAAAGGTGAGTCGAACGCCATGAAACTCAAGGGTGTCGTCTCTTCAGGCCGCAGCAGTTCCACCAAGTACCGGGTGGACAAGCTGCGCATTCACATCGGCACGGTGACGATCAAGGATTACAGCCGGGGCAAGCCCACCGAGCGCAATATCACGCTCAACGTGGACGCGACCTACAAGGACATCACCGATTCCACTGACATCACGCGGCTGGTGCTCATGACGGTGATGAGCCAGGTGCATTTGCCCGACATCGGCATCAAGATGGACGATCTCAAGAAGGGACTCGGCAACGTTCAGGACGCGGCGGGCAAGGCTGCGAAAGGCGCCAGCGAGACTCTGGAGAAAGCGGGCAAAGGACTTCTCGACACACTCAAGCAAGCCGCGCCGCAGAAGTGACGACGCCCCGGCGTCGTCATCCTGAGCGTAGCGAAGGATCTTCAGGTGAGCCACCACCTCAGAATCCCTTGACCTGCCGCATCGCTTCGTACAACACGATTGCCACGGCTGTCGCCAGGTTCAAGCTGCGCGCGTCGGGATTGAACATCGGGATCGTGATGGCCGTGTCCGCATTCGCCTCCAGCAATTCCTTCGGCAAACCCGCTGTCTCCCGTCCGAACACCAGATAATCTCCCCATTTGTATCGCGGCTCGGTGTACGGTCGCTTCGACTTTGTCGTCACGTAGTAGAATCGTGGTCGTTCTTCATCCCTTATCCCTCCGCCCTCATCCTTCCGCGCAACGTCGTGCAGCGCGGCAAATGAATCCCAGTATTTCCACTTGATATGTTGCCAGTAATCCATGCCCGCGCGTTTCAGTTCGCGGTCATCGAGTCGGAACCCGAGCGGGCCGACAAGGTGCAGCGTCGCGCCCGTCGCGGCGCATAAGCGGCCCACGTTTCCCGTGTTGGGCGGAATTTCTGGTTCGATCAGGACGACGTTCATCGGGGAAAATTATAGGGCAACCGAGGCGGTTGCCCCACAATTTTCGCCTAGTGCCTTGTTTTACTTCGCCTTCGCGAATCGCGCGGCGACTTCGTCCCAGTTGACCGTGTTCCACCACGCCGCAAGGTATTCGTTGCGTTTGTTCTGGTACTTCAGGTAGTAAGCGTGCTCCCACACGTCGACGCCCAAGATCGGCACGTCGCCTTCCATCAGCGGGCTGTCCTGATTCGCGGTCGAGTACGTCTTGAGTTTCTTGTCCTTGCCGATGACCAGCCACGACCAACCGCTGCCGAACCGGGTCATCCCGTTGTTGGTGATCGTCTCCTTGAACTTAGCGAAGCCGCCGAACGTGCTGTTGATGGCCGCCGCTAGTTCGCCCATTGGCTCACCACCGCCGCCTTTTTTCATGATCGTCCAGAACAGACTGTGATTGTGGTGCCCGCCACCGTTGTTGCGCACGGCGCCGCGGATGTCTTCCGGAACGGTGGTGATGCCCCGGAGCAACTCTTCGAGGCTTTTCTTGTGCAGATCGGCATGTTTGTCCAATGCGGCGTTGAGGTTGTTGACATAGGCTTGATGATGTTTGGTGTGATGAATCTCCATCGTGCGCGCGTCAATGTGCGGTTCCAATGCGTCGTACGCGTACGGTAATTTCGGTAATTCGTGTGCCATGATCAGGCTCCTTTCCTCAGTTTATGATGAGACTGCTGCGAAAAAGTTTCGCCACCGTTACGCAGGTTACCGCGCCTCATTCGTGCTGTCAAATTGCTTCCGCCAGAAATGAATTTGAAAACGGAAGAACGCAGTTTAATCTTGCGAGGTGAGGAGGCGCAGGATTTCGATGCCGCACAGAAACAGATGGGTGCTGGTGGTTGAAGACGGGGCGATTTCTATCGAACTGGCCGAATGATGAAGCGCGTCGTCCATCATGCCAAACGAGTCATTCGGATCACGGCAGGCATCGTGATTGTGATTACGGGCCTGATCATGAGCATCCCCGGCGTGCCGGGGCCGGGCTTGCTGGTGGCGTTCGCGGGACTGAGCATTCTTGCAATTGATTTTGTCTGGGCGCACCGGTTGAAGACCAAGCTTCAAGACCAGGCAGGGAAGATCGTAGACAAGGTGCGAGGGAGAGAGGTCGCGAAGCCTGGCGACAAACCCTCACCCTGACCCTCTCCCTTTCGAAGGGAGAGGGGAGCGTCTCCTCTCCCCGCTCGCGGGGAGAGGATCAAGGTGAGGGGATGACTACCGCGCCGCTTTTTCGTACCAGTGTTCGCAGTATTCCTTGCTGCGGATTTTCTTCTGCAAACCGAACCCGAAGCCGATCATCTTGCTGAGCAATTCCCAAAAACTGCCCTGGTCGAGCTTGCGCGTCGAGGTGATGATCCAGCAATCGCGCACCAGATTGAATTTCTGCCCGCGCGGCTTGCCGAGTTTGCGCAGGTCATACGCGAGCTGCAAATCTTCGGCGGCGTAGATTTCCTCGTCATACCCGCCGATGGCCTCGAAATCCTCCTTGCGGCAGTGCATCACCCCGACGCCCACGCGGCTGAACGTCACATAGATGTGCCACAGGGCATAAAAGAAAACGATCTTCAGGTTGCGTCGCTCGGGGTGGATCCACGTGCCGCCGCCGACGATGCGGGCATTGCTGAGGTGGTCGTGAATCCGGAAGAACATGTTTTCCGTGACGCAGTTGTCCGCGTCGCAAAAAGCCAGGAACTTTCCCCGTGCGACTCTCACTCCCGCGTTGCGGGCGCGGCCGATGTTGTTGATGGGTTCAAAGACGACCTGCGCGCCATGCTCGCGCGCCACATCGGCGGTGCGGTCCTGACTGTTGTTGTCGACGACGATGATCTCGGCGGACGCGCCTCGTTCACGCTTGTAGCGGGCGACGGCCCGCTTCAGGGATTCCAGCGTGCGCCCGATGTATTTTTCCTCGTTCCATGCAGGAACGATGATGGAAAGAGTGGGGTCCGTAGCGCGGGCGTCTCGCCCGTTTTGTTGGTTGTGCTCCATGGTATGGAACGGGCGGGACGCCCGCGCTACTTGGCCGCCGGCTTCTCCGCCTCATCAATCAGCATGACAGGGATGCCGTCGCGAATCGGGTAACGCAAGCCGCATTCTGGATTGGTGCAGATGATCTTGTCGTTCTCCAAACGCACGTCCGCCTTGCATTTCGGACAGGCCAGGATTTCCAACAACTCTTTGTCGATCATAACGTTTCCTCCGCTTCTGTAGCGGCGCTTCCCTGCCCCGAAAGCTTTCGGGGTGAACGAAGCGCCGTTGGGCGCGAGCCAACATAACGGCTTCGGCGGTTCACAGAACCGCCGCTACAACCCGGCGAGCTTCTTCGTAAACTTCTTTGACCGCGACGCCCGCTTTGACCGCCGCCTGTTTGCACGATTCGAATTCAGGCGACCGCGACACGATGGTATCGCCGAGTCGTCCGATTTTCACTTCGATTTCGCCGAATCTGGTTTGGACTTTGACAATCTCTCGCGCCAGCTTGCGCCGTTGCGCCTCGTGCACGCGCACGCCGAAGCTCGTCGTGTGATGCAATAACAATTCCGTCATCCGATCAACATGGTTGCACTCGCACAATACCGTCAACAACGTGCCTGGGCGATTCTTCTTCATCTGCACCGGGGTCAGAAACACGTCGAGCGCGCCCGCTTCCAGCAGCCGCTCCATCACATCGCCGAACAACTGCGGATTCATGTCGTCAATGTTCGTCTCGATAACCCCGACAACATCGTTGTCGGGGCTCGCTCCGCTCGCCGCCTCTCCCAAGACCGCCCGCAACATGTTCGGCGTCTTCTCCAGATCGCGCGAGCCGGCGCCGTAGCCGATCTTCTCGATGCTCATGGCGGGCATCGGGCCGAATCGGGTGCAGAACTCCGCGAGGATCGCCGCGCCGGTCGGCGTCACCAGTTCCACAGGATCGGCCGATGGTTGGGTCGGCACGCCTTTCAACAGTTCCAGCGTCGCCGGCGCGGGAATCGGGAACCGTCCATGCGCCGTGTCCACAAAACCCGACCCCAATCGCGGCGGCGAGGCTTGCACTTCGTCCACACCGAGCATCTCCACGGCAACGGAGGCCCCGACAATGTCCACGATCGAGTCCACCGCACCGATTTCGTGGAAGTGGATTTTTTCCAGCGGGATGCCGTGAACCTTCGCCTCGGCTTCCCCGATGCGGCGGAGCATGCTCAACGCTCGACGCTTTACCCTCTCCGCCAACGCGCTTGCCTCGATGAGCGAAGCGATCTCAGCGTAGCCGCGATGTATGTGTGGTGTAGCGGCGGTTCCCTGCCCCGAACGCTTTCGGGGTGAATGAACCGCCGAATGACGATGTTCTTCTTCGCAGTCAAACTTCGTTGCTGAGATGTTTTGTTTGGTCACGCGATGCGAGGAGATCTGGTAACCGTGCAGATCGAGCTTCGCGAGTTCGGCGCGCAACGCGTCTTCCGACACGCCGAGATCGAGCAGCGCGCCAAGAAACATGTCGCCGCTGATACCCGCAAAACAGTCGAGGTAGAGAAGTTTCATGAGGCAGCGTTAAAATCGTCAAAACCGGCAAAACCGTTAAAAGGTCTTTCGTCGCCGCAAGTTGAAATCTCAACTATTCTTACCGTCTTGACCGTCCTAACAATTTGTCTGGATTTGATCATTTTAACGGTTTTAACCCCCTTAACGGTTTTAACCTTTCAATGCATTGATCAAACTCGCGGCGTAGCCGGCGCCGAAACCGTTGTCGATATTGACCACCGTCACGCCGCTGGCGCACGAGTTGAGCATCGCCAACAGCGCGGCGATGCCGCCGAAGCTCGCACCGTAGCCGACGCTGGTGGGCACGGCGATCACGGGTTTGTCCACCAGTCCGCCGACCACGCTCGGCAGGGCGCCTTCCATGCCGGCAACGACGATCAACACGCTGGCTTCGAGCAATTCTTCGTTGAGCGCCAGCAACCGATGAAGGCCCGCCACGCCAACGTCGTAAAACCGTTTCACCCGGTTGCCCATGATGTCGGCGGTGATGACCGCTTCCTCGGCCACGGAAATATCGGTTGTGCCCGCGCAGAGGACGGCGATGGTGCCCCCCCGCTTCTCGCGGGGCTTGCGGGTGACGGTGATCGCCCGGGCCGCTTCGTGATAGCGCGCTTTCGGGAACGCCCGTTTCAGTGCGCGAAACGTCTCCTTCGACGCACGCGTCGCCAGCAGATTGTCATTATGCTGGAGAATTGAGCGCGCGATCTTGACGACCTGGGCAGGCGTTTTGCCCTCGCAGTAAATGACCTCGGGAAATCCCTTGCGCAGCGCGCGATGGCCGTCCACCCGCGCGAAATCCAAATCGTGAATCGCCAGTGATTTGAGTTGGCGAAGGGCTGCTTCCGTCGAGACCTGGCCGGTGCGGACTTTCGATAGTAGCTTACCTAGTTTTTGTTGATTCATTGCTTTGTTGCAGCGCTCGGATTCGACGAATCCGTTCCTTGATGCTACCAAACTACATTCAGTTGCGCCAACTGTGTTTACTTGGCCAGTAGTTCCAGCGCGCGCCGCAGGCGGGCGGCGTGACGATGCCGGGTTGCTCGGCGGCCTCCAAGGAAATCAGAGACAAAGACCCCAAGACGACCCCGATCAAGATACCAGCATCTGTCTTTCCGTGGGAGCCCCGACACTCGTGTCGGGGCTCCCACAATTCTTCGCCAGACGGCTCGACATCAGCCGGGCTCTTGTCCCGTGATCGCGTCCACGACTTTGAACTGCTCGAAGTGGAGCGATGGGTCGGCGCGAAAGCTGAGTTTGCCCGAGAGTTTCTTTTCCAGTTCGATGAGCAACGCCTCGTCCTCCGTCCGCAGGCGATTGAGCACTTCGGGGTGGACGTAGATGCGCAGGTGCGGTTGCTCGGTCTTGCCTTGCCCCTTGAGGCGGCCCAACACTTCGCTGATCTTGCGCTGGATCTCAACCGACATGGAGAGCGCGCTTTTGACCATGCCGCGACCCTTGCAATAGGGGCAGTCCTCGTACACCGCGCTGGCCATGCTTTCGCTGTGGCGTTGCCGTGTCATCTCCATCAGGCCAAGCAGGGAGATCGGCAGGATGCGCGTCTTGGCCTTGTCGCGCTTGACGCCTTCGCGAACGCGCTGCGCCACCTTCTGCTGGTCGTTGCGGTGGCGCATATCGATGAAGTCGATGACAATCAGGCCGCCGATGTTGCGCAAGCGAAGCTGGCGGCAGATTTCTTCCGCCGCTTCGAGGTTGGTTTGGACGATGGTGGTCTCCAGGTCCTTTTGCGATTTGTGGTGGCCCGTGTTGACGTCGACCGCCACCAACGCCTCGGTTTCGTCGATGCAGATGTAGCCGCCCGATTTGAGCCAGACCTGGCGGCGGAAGGCGTTCTCGATTTGCTTCTCGACGTTGAACCGGGTGAAGATCGGCGTGGGTTCGTTGTAGAGTTTGACTTTGCCGCGGGACAGACGGCTGATCTGGCCAATCATGTTGCGGATACGCTCGTAAGCCTGTTCGTGGTCCACCACGATGCGGTCCACTTCCTCGGTGAGGAAA
Organism: Verrucomicrobiia bacterium; assembly: GCA_049510215.1. Lineage (GTDB taxonomy): Bacteria > Verrucomicrobiota > Verrucomicrobiia > Palsa-1439 > Palsa-1439 > JBEKZD01. The sequence continues at coordinate 29,703 of JBEKZD010000001.1, read as the reverse complement.
TCGCGGACGGTGCGCTCGATGAGATCAGGCTCTTGAAAGACGCAGGATGGCGTCGGACCGTTCTTGATTTTCTCCTCGACCTGCTTCCACGTCTTGATGAGCAGTTCGAGATCGCGGACAAAGTAGCGTTTGCGCTGGCCTTCACCGACGGTGCGCACGATGACGCCCATGCCTTCGGGGATGCGCAGCCGCTGCAGGATTTGTTTGAGGCGCTGGCGCTCCCTGTCATTCTCGATCTTGCGCGAGATGCCGCGTTGCGGGTTGAACGGCATCAGCACAAGGTAGCGGCCGGGGATGCTGATGTTGGTCGTGACACGCGGGCCTTTTGTGCCGATCGGACCTTTGACGACCTGCACGATGACTTCCGAGCTTGGCGGGTACAGTTTCGGGATGTCCTGCTGGGTGATTTTGCGCTGGGGTCTGCTCGCCGCAGCCTCGGGCATTTCCAGCAAATCAATGCGTTGATCGAGCGACTCGGGAATGATATCCCAGTAGTGCAAGAACGCGTTCTTCTCGAAACCGATGTCCACGAAGGCGGCCTTCAGGCCCGGCTCGAGATTTTTGATTTTGCCCTTGAAGATGCTGGCGACGATGTTCTTTTCGGTCGTGCGCTCGATGCTGAACTCTTCGAGTTGTCCTTCTTCCATCACGGCGACGCGGTTTTCCAGCGCCTCGGCGTTGACGATGATTTCCTTGGTGATTTTCCTTCGGCGACGGCCCGTCAGCAGTTCTTCACCCCTTTTCAGAATTTGTTTAATCGCTTCCACGGTCAATAGGCCCTCCTGTGAATCCAGACGTTTTGCAACAGCCCCAGGGCCGTCATGCTGGCCAGCACAAACGAGCCGCCGTAGCTGAGTAATGGCAGGGGCAGACCCGTGACCGGCATCAAGCCGATGGTCATACCCATGTTAATGAACACATGAAAAAACAACATGGCGACGACCCCCGTCGCCAACAACATGCCGAGGCGGTCGCGTGCGTTCGCCGCGATCCGCAGCCCGGAGAACAGAATCACTGCATACAGCCCAACCACACACGCGCTGCCAACGAATCCTTTTTCCTCGGCGATGACGCTGAACAAGAAGTCATTCGGCGTCACGGTGCGCGGCAAGTAACCCAACAAATTTTGTGTGCCCTGCAAATAACCTTTCCCACTCACTCCGCCTGAGCCCACCGCGATCAACGACTGATTTAGATTCCACCCATCGCCGAGTGGGTCACGGTTCGGGTTCAGAAACACGGTGAGACGATCTTTCTGGTAGTCCTTCAGTTTCCACCATGCCAGCGGCGTCAGGGCCATCCCCAAAAGCGTCACCAGCAACAGATGTTTGACTCTCACGCCTGCCATGAACATCAACCCAAAACCGATCGGCATCAACACCATTGCCGACCCCAGGTCCGGCTCGATCATGATCAGCACCAGCGGCAAGCCCACCAGACCGAGCGCGACCCAGACCGTACCCCATCTCCGCCGCAGTTGTGGAGTGCGGTGAAAGAGATAATACGACAACGCGAGCACAACCGCCAGTTTCGCAATTTCGGCCGGCTGAATGCCAAAACTACCCCAACCGAGCCAACGCCGCGCCCCGTAAACTTTTGCCCCCGCTATCAACACCAACACCAACAAACCCACGGCCATAGCGTACCACACGGCCGCCCATTGGCAGAGCAGCCGGTAATCAATCAGCGCCGCCGCCACGTACACAATCGCTCCGACCCCGAACCACACGATCTGCATCTGGTACATCGGTAACTTCCAATGAGCCGCCGCAGTTTGCCCCGGGCCAGCATAAGATGCGCTGTAGATGAAGAAAACGCTACCCACCGCCAGTGCCACCATCGCACCAAACAGCAGCCAGTCCATCCGACTCAGCATGTCGATGTAACGCTTCATCTTTCCTTGTTGTCACCCTGAGCGAAGCGAAGGGCCTCGGCTGGACTGCTCACGCGCGAGCAATCGATGCAGAGGTTTACCACCCTACGACGGGCGGCCTCTTCGAGTTTCGCTTCGCTCAGAATGACACGATGAGGATCAATCCGCATACGCCGCGCCTCCAGCCACCGCTTCCGTCGTCTTCTGAAAGATCCCCGCCAGAATCGCGCCCGCCACCGGCGCGGCCGTGTGGCCGCCGCTGTCGCCGTCTTCAATCAACACCGACAACGCCACCTGCGGATCATCGTGGGGCGCGAACCCGATAAACCAAGCCCGCTTGATCCGGCCCTCACGCGTTTGAAATTCGGCCGTACCCGTTTTACCGGCCACACTCAATCCTTTGACCGCGGCCCGATGGCCGGTGCCATCCACAGATTGAATCGCGGCCAACATTGCTTGACGCACAAACTCGATGTTCTGCGGCGATTCGTGCAAACGGTTGCGGACTTCTGGATTCGTCTGACGCACGACTTGCCCGCCGTTTGCCTCAATGCGCTTGATCAGAAACGGTCGCCAAAGCGTGCCGCGATTGCCGAGCGCCGCCGCCATGCACGCCATCTGCAGCGGCGTTGCCAACAGGAAACTCTGGCCAATGGCCAGTTGCGCCGTGTCGCCATCCCACCAACGCTCGCCGCGCTGAACGCGTTTCCAGGCCGGTGTCGGCACAAGGCCGCTGAGATCGCGCCCCACGTCAACACCGGTTGGCTGACCGAGCCCGAGTTCGCCCGCCATTCGCGTAATCGCATCCACGCCCGTGGCGATGCCCTTTTCATAGAAATAAATGTCGCAGGATTCCTTGATCGCGGAGAATGCATCGACGGCGCCGTGACCGCGCGTGTTCCAGCAACGGAATGGGCGCGGCCAGTTGCCAATCTGGATCGCGCCGTTGCAGACAATCGAGTCGCGTGGTGAAATGCTGCCCGCTTCCAGCCCGGCCAGCAACGTCACGGGCTTGAAGGCCGAGCCGGGCGCATAGCGCGCGCCGATGGCGCGGTTAAGCATCGGGCTGCGCGGATCGTTTATGACCGCGTTGACCGTCGCGGCGGGCACGCCGGGATTGAAAATGTTTGGATCAAAGGCGGGCGCGGATGCCATCGCCAGGATTTCGCCGTTGCGCGGATCGAGCACGACCGCCGCGCCGCGCAGTTCCTTTCCTGCAGAGAGCAGCGCGTGCTCAAGCGCCTCTTCCACAATCTTCTGGATCCGGGCGTCGAGCGCAAGTGTCACGCGGCCGCCAAGCTCGGCCGGTTTTCGTCCGACGTCGCCGACCTTCCGTCCAGCGGGATTCACGCGGATCGTGTAACCACCCGGCGCGCCGCGCAAGAACTCATCGCAGGCAAGCTCGACGCCCTGTCTGCCGGCGCTATCGGGCTGGTAGTAATAGAATCGCTCCACGTCCTCATCGTCATTCTGATCCGCCTTGCCGACATAGCCGAGGACGTGAGCGGCGAGTGAGCCGAGCGGATATTGACGCACGGGCGTCACGATCAAGTCCGCGCCGGGCAGGTTGCTGGCGCGCTCCTCGAACGCCGCGACCGTTTCGGGGCGCAGGTCCCGCCAGACGGGCAACGGCAGCGGGCGTCGCCGTTGATAATGAATCCGCACATCACGGTCCGCGAGCGTCACGGGCATATTCAACGCCTGACTGAGCGCCGCGAGATTGGCTTCAGCGATCCTGGCGATATCCTGTTTCTTCGACACCTGGCCGAGTTGATCAAGATAGAAGGCAACGTCGTAGCTGGGACGATTGTTGGCGAGCACCACGCCGTTGCGATCGACGATCTCGCCGCGCGCCGATGGGATGCGGATGCGCCGCAGCGATTGCGCCTGGTCGCGTCCGCCGTAATGCTCGGCGTTCAGGACCTGCACGCGCCATAAATCCGCCAGCAATATGAACAGCCCCAGCCCGATGATCACGCCGATCATCACCAGCCGTGGGTTCCTGTTTCGAAATGGAGCGCTGATGATCATGAGGCGCGTCCTAGAAGTCTTGCGTAGTCAACTGCGAGGAAGATCACGGGCGTGATGAGTCCACTCATCGCTGCGATCAGCAAAATCTTAAGAACTGCGCCGGCGGAAAAGCCGAGGACAACGCACGCTGCCGCGGACGTCGCCGTTGCCGTCAACGCACCCGCTCCGATCTGCACCCACGGCAATTCGCGGTCAAATGTTTCGCGCAAGCCTGTCATCACAATCGCTACGATGCCATAGATCAACGCTGTCATCCCAAACGGCGCAGCCGACAGCGAATCCTGCATGAATCCCGCGCAGAGGGCCAAAAGCAGCGCACCGCTCCGGCGGAGAGTGAGTGCGCCGTACGCGACGAGCGCGGGCAGCAGTTCGAGTCGCATGCCGCCGAGCCACCACATTGTCGGCAAGCGCGCTTGGAGCGCGGACAGCATGAAGAGCCCGGTTGTCAGGATGAGCAAGTTCATTCGACGATCACGAGCACTTCCTCCAGCTTGTGGAAGTCCACGGCCGGTTTCACTTCGACGTCCTGATACATGCCCGTTTGCGGATTGAGGCGGACGCGCGTGACGGAGCCGATGTGAATTCCCTTCGGGAAAATGCCGCCGAGCCCCGATGTGATGACGGCTTCACCGGCTTTGATTCGCGCGTTGCGGTCCACGAAAGTCATGAGGAGATGGGATTCACGGCTGAAGGCGTCTTCGGGACCGGAGACGACGCCCGGCTCGCGGGAGTCCTGCAGCAAAGCACTGGCTTTGCAGTTCGGATCGGTGAGCAGGAGGGCGCGAGCTTCGCCTTTGGCGACAGAAATCGTTTTCCCGACCAGGCCATCGGCGTTAACGACGGGCATGTTGACGCGAATGCCGTCTTCGCTGCCGCGATCGATTTGGATGCTCTTCCACCAGTTCGAGGAATCGCGGCCAATGACGCGTGCGCCGATGGTTTTGAGTGGGACACGCTCTTTGAGATTGAGCAGGTGTTCGAGTTCGAGGTTCCTGCGGCCCGCTTCGGCCAGGGATCGCACCTGCTGGCGCAATGCGTCGTTCTCGCCACGGAGGGCGCCGTTCTGCCTGGCGAGATCGCGACGCGAGCGCACAACAGGGATCAGATCGCCCAGTTTCACGAACGGCGTGCTCAGTTGTACAAAAATCATGCGCAGCTTGGTTGAGACAGTCCCGCCCGGGCGGGATTGGCCCAGGAAGATAATCCAGCCCAACACCAGCAGTCCGATGATGACCCAATTCTGTCGCTTCAATCAAAACCTGTAACAATTTCACCGGTGGCACGGGCGTCTCTGCCCGTGATTTGTTATGCAACAGGCACGGGGGCCTGTGCCACCAGATTAACAATCGGCATGCGTTGGGGCAGTGGAGGCTTACGCGGAATTCTTCGCAAGTTTCTCGAGAAATCCCAATTCTTGGAGAACGACGCCGGTGCCCATCGCGACCGCGCTAAGCGGATCGTCCGAGATGTGCACGGGAAGGCCTGTCTCTTCAGCAAGAAGCTTGTCGATGCCGCGAATGAGCGCGCCGCCGCCCGCCAGCACGATGCCTCGATCAACGAGGTCGGCTGCGAGTTCAGGCGGGCAACGCTCGAGCGTCACGCGCACGCTCTCGACGATCGTCGAGATCGGCTCCTGCAACGCTTCGCGCACTTCTTCGGAGGTGATCGTCAAGGTCTTCGGCAAGCCTGCCACGAGATCGCGGCCTTTGACTTCCATCGTCAGCTCTTGTTCGAGCGGGTAGGCCGAGCCGATCTTGATTTTGATGTCCTCCGCCATGCGTTCCCCAATCATTAAATTGTAAGCGCGCTTCATGTACTGGATAATGGCTTCATCCAGTTCATCTCCTGCCACACGCACGCTACGGGTGAGCACGATGCCCGCCAGACTGATCAGGGCCACCTCGGTCGTGCCGCCGCCAATGTCCACAATCATGTTGCCCGCCGGTTCCTGCACGGGCAACCCCACGCCGATGGCCGCCGCCATCGGCGCTTCAATCAGATAAACATCCCGCGCCCCCGCGTGGGTGGCGCTGTCTTTGACGGCGCGCTTTTCGACCTCGGTGATCCCGCTCGGAACCGCGACGATGACGCGCGGTTTGATGCCGTAACGGCGGTTGTGCACCTTTTGGATGAAATAGCGCAGCATCGCCTCGGTGATCTCGAAGTCGGCGATGACACCGTCCTTCATGGGGCGAATGGCCTGGATGTTGCCTGGCGTGCGGCCCAACATCCGTTTCGCCTCTTCTCCCACCGCCAGGACGTGGCTGGTGCCGGTTTGGATGGCGACCACGCTTGGCTCTCGCAAAACAATGCCGCGATCACGCACATAGACCAGCGTGTTCGCGGTACCCAAATCGATCCCGATATCGGTGGAAAAATAGCTTAAAATTTTGCCTAACATCTAAAAGTCGTGCGTACTGCACAACCTCCCTTGAAATGCACGGCTGCGGAAATCATATCCCCCAACGCCATCAAAGTCGTTCAGTTTGCGCCCGTTTTACAGGCAAGCGCATTCTCCGTCAAGCAGCGATTTAAAATCCAGCTTGCCGTCTTCCGAACTACAGCCAACAATACCTCGCAATCACTCGGTTCATCCCGAGTTCCCAGTGTGATGCACGAGAAACATCCATCTGCGAGCGCGCGCCTCAAGTGGGCAGCTTGGGCCGCAGTTTTTCTGGTCGCGCTGCTGCTGCGCGGCTACCGGCTTACCGGATTCGTGCTCAATCAGGATGAAGCCCATTGGCTGTTGTATGCGCTGCACAAGAACTTGTTGTTCGAGTCCCTCAAGAATTCCCATCCGCGGCCTGAGCTTCTTTTCCCAGTGCTGCTGAGCCTGCCGATCTCGCTTTTCGGTCCGAACGAGTTATCCATGCGCGTGCTTTGCGTGCTGTTCGGGAGTGCGTCGGTTTTCCCCTTGGCCAGCTTCGTCAGGCGTCTGACGGGAAGCAACACAGCCGCGCTGGCTGCCGCGGCCTTGCTCGCGGTCACGCCTCTGCACATTTATTTTTCTTCGCAGGGAGTTCCTGACGTGATGGCGCTGTTCTTTTTGTTGTGTGCGCTCGCTTGCCTGGCACGAGCGGCAGAAACGGGCGCCGTGGTTGACTTTGTGCTGCTGGGGGGCTGTTTGGCGCTCGCTCTGATCAGCAAGGCAAACGCGCTGTACTTCTGGTTTTCCCTGTGCGTGATCGGCCCCTTGTTCCTGCAGAGTGGTCGCCAGCGGCGGATGTGTCTTCTGGCTCTGGTTAGTGCGCTGATCCCGCTAGTCGTGCTTACCGCGGTTATCAAAATGAGGAGCCCCACTTTGAGCTTTCTTCAGGAGCCAGGAGTAACCACCAAATTCACCCTCACGTTGGGTAGACTTGGCGCTGAACTTTCTCTGTTCGGCATGTTTTTCGACGTGTCAATCATCGCGGCAGTCGTGGGAGTATTCTTCCTTGCTCATCGAGGTCAGAGCAATTTGTCCGGCGCCGCGCCGCTGCGGCGATCAATGGTTTTCTTGGTGCCGCTCATTACGCTGGTGGTAGCGCCCTGTTTCCGAGTGACTACCAAGGATCTACTGTTGTTGCTTCCCACTGTCTGCTTGTTCGCGTCGGTTGCGCTGAATCCCGTTATGCCGATGCGCAGGCTGTTTGCGGTGGCTGTCGTGGGCATCTTGTTGGCTCGCTCACTGCTGGGTGTGCCGATTCCCCCGCCTCCTCGGCCGAGTTCAGCTATGGCGCGCACAACAGCGGTGCTGGATCGTCCCGCAGGTTGGCCGTCGCGTGAAGCATGTCGGTGGCTGCTCCGTCACACGACGAGCGACGACGCGATTTTGATTACGGCCTTCACGTTCACCGATCCGCTCGTTCTGGAACTGCAGGAGCAACGCAAGGTGATTCCCAACGCGGGTCTGAATTGGGAATTGCTGCGCGACCCGGCCAACCGCATCAAGTACATCGTCTTCATTGAAGACCATCGGGCGTATGCGCCGCAGTTCGCCCGATATGCCGACACGCATTTTTCGATTCCGCCCGACGCGATTTTTCCCAGTTACACGATCTACGACTGCCAGAAGGACGGCCAATTTGTCGCTTATCCCGACGCGTTCAACAGCGCGGGTGTGTACGTACAGCGCGGCGTCGACTTGCTTCAACGGAAGCAATGCGATCAGGCGATCGAAGCGTTCAAGACGGCGGTGCAGGTCGATCCGACCGTTGTGGCCGCCCAACACGATCTGATGGTGGCATACCTCGAATGCGGCCGCAAGGAGGACGCCATCCGGATCGGCTTGGAGATTATTCAGAAAGAACCCAACGATCCGTTAATCAATGCCGACATGGCAATCCTCTATCTGGAACTGGGTCGGATTGAGGACGGACTCGCGCAATGCCGCAAAAACATCAACCTCAACATCGCGCCTGCCATCAGCTACGGGGTGCTCGGTCAATTGCTGGAAAAGAAGGGCGATCTCCAAGCAGCCCGCGATGCCTACGAGAAATCGTTGTCCTTCGACCGGACCAATCAAGTCACAATTCGGCTCCTTGCTGACATTCGGGCGAAACTCAAGCCGAACAACTCTTCACCGTAGGACAGCGGAGAAGCAGTGTCGTATTTTTGTGATTCCAGGCTCGGAAGGCAGACAGCTTATAACAAATGTTTCTAGTGAGAAAATAAAGGCACAGAATTTCCTGCGCCCGCAGACCGGATCGGCGAGAGGTCTGGAACCATCCGGAAGTGGGAGCGACTTGGCGGGCTGCTAAAATTCTACTACCGGCAAGCTGCATGAGTTTTTTTGACCAGAGCGCGAATGACCGTCAAGGGAATGGAATTCAAGTTCTGCCCTCCAGCCTTCATTCCTCTGACAATCACTTCTCTGACGAACTGCCCGCCAATCACGCCAGGCCACCTTGCCCATTCCGTGTCAATTCAACTCCAAATCGAACGGCAGGCGCGTGTAAATGCCGTGCGGATCGTTGAAACCCGAAAGCCAGCGCCATTCCTGCATCACTTTTTGCATAACGCGACCGGCGAGGTCGTTTTGGGCCAGCGGCTGTTTGTCTCCGTGGAGCGTCTCGGACAGTTCTTCGAGGAACCCTTTCCTCGCCGGAAACTCGATCACCGAATAGTTGGTACCCAGTTTGGCCTCTTGGGCGGCGACGGCGATGGCCTGTTGCAGTCCGCCCAGTTCATCCACCAAGCCGGTCTTCAGCGCATCCGCGCCGGACCAGACCCGGCCTTGAGCAATCTCGTCTACGCGGTTGGTCGTCAGCTTGCGGCACAGCGCCACCCGCTGGACGAATTCATCATAGATGTGGTCCACGCGGTTCTGGATCACGGCCTGCTCCTCAGGTGTCATGGGCCGCGACACTGTGCCCAGGTCGGCCAACGCGCCCGTCTTGACGGCGTCGAACGTGATGCCATGGTCGTTGGCGATCTTCTGCACGTTGAGTGTCAGGCCAAACACCCCGATCGAGCCCGTAATGGTGCTGGGCTCGGCGACGATCCGGCGCGACGCCATGGAAATGAAGTATCCACCACTAGCCGCCACCGTGCCCATCGAAACGATGACCGGCCGCTCGGAATTTAACCGGCGAAGCTCGTCCAGTATGACTTCGGAAGCTTGGGCGCTGCCGCCAGGACTGTTCACACGCAACACGACTGCCTTTACATCCTTGCGCTGCCGCAGCTCTCGAATTATTCGCCCGAACCGGTCGCCCGCCACCTGGCCTTCCGCCCCCCGCTCGCCTTCGCCTTGGATGATTGGGCCTTCGGCATAAACAACGGCAATCTTATCCTTGCCATGCTGGCGACGAGTTGCGGCATGTTGAGCTTCGCGAGCGTATTTGGCGATGGAAACTTGCGGAAACGGCTCATCTTTCGTCGTCTTGCCGGTCAGTTGGCGCAACTTGTCGAGGGCTTGCCCCTCGTAAGCCAGTTCCGTGACCAGACCCCGGTCTATGGCTGTCTTGGCGCTGATCAAACCTTCCTTGTCCACCACCGCCTGGAGTTGTTCCGGCGCGAGTTTGCGCGCGCCGGCAACTGTGTTGAGCATGTCGCCCCAGATGACTTTGAGGAGCGCTTCGATCTGCTCGCGGTTTTCGGGGCTGAAGTCCTGCCTCGTGAGTGGTTCGATGGCCGACTTGTACTTGCCATGCCGGAAAGGCGTGAACTCGAAGCCGTACTTGTCGGCTGCGCCCTTGAAGAAGATGCCCTCTGCCGCCAGACCGCGGAAGGCCAGCAGACCGAAGGGATTCAACAGGATCTGGTCTGCCGTGGACTCAAGGTAGTAATCCCGGTTGTCGGCGTTGGCAATATAAGCAATGACCGGCTTGCCACTCTTCTGGAAATCCTGGATGGCTTCCCGCAGCTCCTTAAGCGCGCCGTAGCCGGAGCTATACCCGTCCGTGCGCAGGTTGCCGTGAAGATAAAGCCCCGAGATGCGCGCATCCCGGGCGGCTTCGCGCAGGGCGATGGTCGCCGCGCGCAACTGGAGGGTTGACTTGCCACGGTCGAAGAAGCGGGCCAGCGCGTGAGCCCATTTATCTGTCGGCCGGTCCGTGATCTTCGTATCGAGGTTGAAAACCAACACCGATTTGTCTGCGATTTTATGCCCGCATGACCCCAAAAGGGCCGATGCCACCGCCAGCAACGCTCCGAGCACCGCCAGACCGCCTATGGCAAACAACGCCCCCTTGATAATTTTCCATCCGATTCGAAGTAATTTTTTCACACAACCTTTTATGCGACATTTCCCATGTGACATACGCCCCGCGACCATGGCGGGCCATTCAGTCTCATTGACCAACATCGTATCATCTTTGACAGTGCCATCAAACCTTTTTTGCGGCTCCAAGACTGGATTCCTGACTCCGGGGGAGATGGCTTCTGCTCTCGATTGCGTTCAGCACCGATTTTCGACCGAACGCAGACAGAGCGTCGCCCCCAGCACTTCTTCTTCCTCTTCGATGCGAACCCGCATGGGATTCGAATTGACCCGTGGATTCGAGCATCTACAATCACCAGAGCGGGCTAAGTGACCCATGCATTTGAACTTTGGAACGCGACGCCGATGGGCACTGGTGTTCATCGTTGGACTGGCGCTATGCCTCCGCGGATATCATCTCACGGGCAGCGTCCTGGATCACGATGAGGCTCACTGGTTGTTCTACGCTCTGGATAAACGCTCACTCGCCGAAAAGGTGGCCAACTCGCTTCCGCGTCCCGACGTGTTGTTTCCGCTGATGCTGAGCATGCCACTCAAGCTGCTTGGACCAAATGAGCTGGGGATGCGGGTGTTGCCCGTGTTGTTTGGCGCGCTGTCGGTCTTCCCGCTCGCATGGTGGGTGAAACGCGAGACGGGCAGCGAGACGGCAGCCTTGACGGCGGCGCTGCTTCTCGCCGTTCAACCGCTGCATGTTTGCATTTCATCTCTCGGCGAGCCGGATTCCATCTCGCTGTTCTTCCTTCTTGCCGCACTGGTGTTCCTCGGGCGAAATCGCAAAATAGGAACAAAGGCGGACCTCGCTGCGTTCGGCGTATGCCTCGCGTTGGCGCTGCTGAGCAAGGGGACCGCCCTGTACTTTTGGGTTGCGCTGGCATTGATGGGACCGAAGCTACTGAGGCGCGGCACTGATCGGCGCAATTTTTATGTTGCTCTGTTGGCTGCGGCCGTTCCCCTCGCGGTCTTGACGATGCTCATTAAGTGGAAGGGCAGCCCGCTAACTTTTATTGACCAGACTTCTTTTGAGTTCAGTAGCGCTGTGGCCAATTGGGCGCGGCTTCTGGTTCTGTTCGGTACAGCATACGAGGCAATGTTGATCGCGTCGGCATGGAGCGTGGCGCGTTCCTTGCGCAGCACATGGCAGGGCAGCAGGGACTGCGACCAACGTCAATCGAGGTTGTTGATCTGGCTGGCGCCGTTGGGAATCGTCCTGATGGCATCGCCATTTCGAGCGTTCGCCAGAGACCTGGTCTTTCTCATTCCCACGATTTGTTTGTTCGCGGCTGACGCCATCAATCCGACGACCGCGGTCCGCCGGTTTTCCACTGTGGCATTGGCGATCCTGTTGCTTGGTCGCACGCTCTGGGGCATGTGGCTTCCAGGAGACTTGAGCGTTTCGGCGGGCGTGCCAGCGCGCACGGGGATTGTGGCGCGACCTGCAGGATGGCCCTCGCGTGAGGCGGCCGAATGGTTGTTGTCACACACCGACTCGACAGACGCGGTTTTGGTCACCACGTTTTCCTATCCCGATCCCCTGCAAATCGAACTTCGTGGACAGCGGCGCCTTGGAGTCGCCTGGAACCATTGGGAATGGCTGCAGGACCCGGCCCAAAAGGTCAAATTCGTCGTCTTCGTGGCTGATGTCGGCGAACACGCTCCGTACTTCGCTCGTTACGCCGAGACCCATTTCAGGCGTGTTGCGGGAGATTTCGCCGGTTACACGATCTACGACTGCCAGAAGGACGGCCACTTTGTCGCCTATCCCGACGCGTTCAACAGCGCGGGGGTATATGTCCAGCGCGGCATCGACTTGCTTCAGCGGAAGCAATGCGATCAGGCGATCGAAGCGTTCAAGACGGCGGTGCAGGTCGATCCGACCGTTGTGGCCGCCCAACACGATCTGGTGGTGGCATACCTCGAATGCGGCCGCAAGGAAGACGCCGCACAGGTCGGCGCGGAGATTATTCAGAAAGAACCCAACGATCCGTTAATCAATGCCGACATGGCAATCCTTTATCTGGAACTGGGTCGGATTGAGGATGGACTCGCGCAATGCCGCAAGAACATTCTTCTCAACATCGCGCCTGCCATCAGCTACGGGGTGCTCGGTCAATTGCTCGAAAAACAGGGCGACCTCACCGCCGCCCGCGATGCCTACGAGAAATCGTTGTCCTTTGATCCGACAAACGAAGTCACGCGCCAGTTACTCGTGAACATCCAGGCGAAGCTCCAGCAGAATCCTCCCGTGCGCTGAAGCTTGCACGCGCCGCATGAAAATTGATGAAACGAAGGATTGCCCCGAATCCCATTCGGGGATTGTCGAAAGGTCCCAGCTTCGCTACAATGCGCAGGCGTGAACAGGCTGTCTGTGTGCCTGACCTGCATGAGATGACTCGATATACCAACAGAGTACGAGCAAAGCGAAAGCGAGTGGTCAAAGAATCCCTCGCAACCTATCTTCCCAGCAGACGAGTTGCTGGTCGCCAGCATTCCTTGAGACAGCACGAACTTGGGCAGTTCCTCACGCCCAATCCTGTCGCTACACTGATGGCATCGATGTTCACCAACCGTGAGAAGGAAGTGCGACTTCTCGACGCCGGTGCCGGGGCTGGGGCGCTCATTCAAGCATTTGTCGAAACGCGGTGCGCAACGAAGCCGCTTCCGGCAATGATTCACGTTGACGCCTACGAACTCGATCCGTCGTTGCTTGCACCGCTGCACCGCACATTGGAACATTGCCGGCAGGTTTGTCTGGCTGCCGGAATCGAATTCACCGCCGAAGTTAGAAACGTTGACTTTATCGAAGCAACACTACCGCTGGTACGAGGAGACTTTTTCCACGGCCCGCAGACCCCGTTCAATGCGGCCATCCTGAATCCCCCTTACCACAAGATTAACAGTAGTTCACGAACGCGTCTTCTATTGCGTTCTGCCGGTATCGAAACCAGCAACATTTACACAGGCTTTCTCGCGCTCGCGGCCAACCTGCTCTGCGAAGGCGGAGAAATGGTGGCCATCACCCCACGCAGTTTTGCCAACGGCCCGTACTTCCGGCCGTTTCGCAACCTCTTCCTCAAGCTAATGGCACTGCGACGACTTCATGTTTTCGAATCGCGCTCGGCGGCGTTCCACCAACAGAATGTCCTTCAGGAAAACATCATCCTTCACGCGCTGAAGTCGCGAACAAAGCCAAGTGTTGTGGTTGTTTCCACCAGCAGCGGCGCACCCCATGCCCCTATCACCGAACGCCAATGCGCGTACAGCGAAATGATTGCTCCGGACGACCCGGAACAATTTATCCATCTCGTGACGGATGATTTTCAGCAGAATGCACGGCAGATTGTCTCGCGGTTTGATGCGGCTTTGGCCGAACTTGGGTTGGAGGTTTCCACCGGTCGTGTTGTGGATTTTCGTGCCCGCCAGTTTCTACTGCGAGAGCCGGCGTGCAGCGCTGTGCCACTCATTTACCCGTGTCATTTCAACGGCGGCTACGTGAAGTGGCCCAAGACGCCAAGCCGTAAACCGAACGCCATCCTTGACGCCGAAGGGACACAGGAATTGCTGGTTCCTGCCGCGATCTATGTTCTGGTCAAACGCTTCAGTTCCAAAGAGGAGCGCCGTCGCGTCGTTGCCTGTATTTACGACCCGTTACGCATCTCCGCCGGAAGGGTCGGGTTTGAGAACCACTTGAACTACTTCCATGCGCACGGAAAGGGTTTGTCGCTCAATATTGCGCGCGGCTTGTCGGCATTCCTCAATTCAACCGTGCTCGACGTTTATTTCCGCCAATTCAATGGCCACACCCAAGTTAACGCAACGGACTTGCGCAACCTGAACTACCCGTCACGCGCTCAACTGGAATCGCTTGGCCGCCGCATAGGTGAAACGTTTCCAAATCAGGAGCAACTAGACCAGATCATTCAACAGGAACTTATCTAATGCTGGAAAGACAACAAGCGGCCAAAGGCGCGGGACGAAAACGGAAACTGAAAGAGGCCGCGGATATTCTCAAGCAACTCGGTTTCGGACCGAGACAAACCAACTACACCGCCGCTTATTCTCTACTTGCCTGCCTCGACCTAGGACCTGAGAAACCTTGGCGCGGTAGTTCCGACCCTCTGATGGGCATCACGCCCATCATCGAGTTTGTTGGTCGCCATTACGGTGTCCGTTATGCCCCAAACACCCGCGAAACCATCCGCGATGAAGCTGTGAAGCATTTTGTCGAAGCTGGGCTGTTGGTTCGAAACCCCGACGATCCCAACCGCCCCACGAACAGCGGGCAAACTGTTTATCAAGTGGAACCAACCGCGCTCAAACTAGTCCGGTGTTACGGAACCCTTGAGTGGCCGGGCTGTCTTTCCGCCTACTTGAATAGCCGAAGGCAAATTCTTGAAGAGCTTCAACGTAAACGTAGTCTATCGCGCGTGCCTGTGCGTTTGCCGTCTGGCAAGACCGTGCGCATTTCGCCTGGCGGACAGAATCCCTTAATCAAAAAGGTGATCGAGGAGTTGTGTCCCCGCTTTGCTTCGGGGGGTACCATCGTTTACATCGGTGACGCCGAAGATAAGTTCCTGCACCTGCAAACAAACTATTTGAAAAGCCTCGGAGTGGTCGTTCCTGCACCGTCTAAGATGCCCGATGTCGTTATCCACGACACGCGGCGGAATTGGCTGTTGTTAATTGAAGCAGTCACGAGCGCTGGTCCGGTCGATGCGAAACGTCGCAAGGAACTGAAACAACTCTTCCGTGGTTGCAGAGCGGGGCTGGTCTTCGTAACCGCATTCGCCACACGAACCGATATGCGTAGCTTCCTGACACAGATCTCATGGGAAACCGAAGTGTGGATCGCTGAAGACCCGGATCACATGATCCATTTCAATGGCGAGCGATTCCTCGGTCCGTATCCTGACACGAAGGCAACCCGCCGAGTCTCAGCATAGACGGGTCGTCACCGGGGTCTGATTATTCTTCATTCTGACCTGGCGCGCCAACACAACCGGCAATCCTCGTTGATGGAAGCCGAGTGTAGCGGAGCCGAGTCTGACGGAGCGGAGTCCGACGACACGCCGCTGTCGTGTGCGGCAAACCCGCACGCTGTACTTCCGCGGCAAGCCGAGTCAGACGAGACGCACCAGTGGAGTCTCTGGTGCAACTGATACGCCGAGGGTGATTGGGCGGCAATTCGCTCCGCTGGTTTCTTCGGGCTCGGCTACCAGCCGAACAGCAGAAGCGTATGGCGAAGCCGATGACACAATCGGGTGACCCAATCATCATCGCCACGGTCAGCAAGCCGGTTGCAGGCGCCTGCGCCATTAGCAAAGTAGTTCAGCGAGGTGTATATTGTCATAGAGGCGCGCGATGAATAACGGGGTGAAAGAGTGGGCTGAAGTCATGGCAATCCTCGCTTCGTTCCTAGCGTTCTGCGTCATGGCATTCTATCTTCTGGCGGACTTGATTGCGCAGTTTGGAGAAACGATGCCTGCGGCACCTTGGTGATTGACCCATCGTATGCCGCTTGCCTTTCATTCTGAGTACTTTCTCCGACCCACAGACGAACACTACAAGCGGCTCGAAAAAACGAAGCCACGTCACGACCCTTTCGGAAGCGCGAGCATCGAAGCTGTATAGATTGGCATGGGCGGCAACGCCCGGTTGCCTTGTCGGGTCAGTAAGGCATCCAATTTGTCCAAGGACTGATTGGCAACCCTCTGGTAGTTGGCAATGGTCGGTGCCAGATCATTGTCCGCGCCCGATACCGACGCGGTTTGAGTGCCGGCTGGTGGGGGCGAAGAAACAACCGGTGGGTGCCGCCATGTGGCGACGGTTACGCCGACCACCACCAATGCCGCGATGGCCGGCAAAGCCACGCGCCAGTTCAACAGGGTTCCCCAAAAATACGCCGCCAGGATTTCCCAAAGGGAATCCGGTTTTGCCGCCCGCAATTTGCCGGCCACTTTTTGGTGGAAGATTTCGGACGCCTGAATATCAGGATTTGCCTCTTCCGTCGCCAGCCTTTCAGTCACGTTTGAAATTTCCCCCAGATAGCGGCGACAGCCTTCGCAGGTTTCAAGATGCGCCCGAAGCTGCCGCGTCTGCCGCGCATCCAGCGCGTTCAATGACAGCCAGACAATGAGTCTCCGGTTTTGGGCACAAGGTTTCATAACATCTCGCCTTTCATTTTGAAATCTGACAGTTGGACGCTGAAGGCGTCCATTTTCCGAAGCTTGTCCAAGGCATGAAACAAACGGGATTTGACCGTCCCCACCGGGCAACCCAGAGCGGCGGCAATGCCCTCCAATGAATCATCCACGTAAAACCGCAGATAGATGACCTGCTGGTGTTTGGCCGGCAATGCCTGGACGCATTGCCGCACGAGAACAGCCTGTTCGCGCAGTTCGACGGCCTGGTCCGGCAGGGCGGCGTGGTCGGCCAGATTGCCGGTGTGTTTCTCAAATTCATCTTGATCCCGTACGCCGAGCGTGGAAGCAGGCAGAAGACGATTCCATCGGAGGGCATTGCGGTAACGATTCAGCAGAATCGCGCAAAGCCAGGTGAAAAACTGGCAGCGTCCGTTGTAGCGGCGCAAACACTTCCATGCTTCCACCAGCGTGTCCTGCGCCAGGTCTTCGGCCAGCGTTATGTTGCCACAAAGCGCGACGGCCTGTCGCAACAGCCGTGTTCCATGGATGCGACAAATCTCACCGAACGCTTCGGCGTCGCCGGCCCGGGCCTGATCGAGAAGACTACGCGTGTCGGAGATTTCGGTTTCCACGAACGTTGAACTCAGGCTGGCCACATCTTAATCCTAACCGAGAAACCCGAGTAATTCCATCCGGCAATGGACCGGGTCATTTGTCTATCGCCTTTCCCGCATCCGGCCCGGTGATTTGGAAGGCCGGTCCTTGCTTCTCAACAAAGATCATCCCGAAGGGAGCGTCGGCTCCGGCGTATGCGGACTTGAGTTCAAATCCTCGATCCACGCCTTTGAACACAAATCGTCGAAAGCCAAAAGGACCATTGCCGAATGGATCCATCACGCGCTTCAATCCGGCTTCGCCATGCAGTTTGTATTCCACAGCGGCATGCACCATGGCCAGTTGCGCCTGAGCTCTGAATTCTCTCGGCCGGCATTGGAAGTTTTGCCCACTGAGGCCAAATCCAGTGAACAAGATATTAAGTTCAATGAAGAATGGATTTTGGGATTTGTAACTGTCGGCGAGGAATTGTTTCGCCTGGGCTTCATACTCCGGTGGCGGCAGCGTCATAATCTCGGCGATGCGTGGCCAGAGCGGCTCGGTTTCGCGGAGCAGCGTGAGGGCTCGTTCGCTGCTTCCCCCGGATGCGGCGACGAGTTGCGGCCAAAAATTAGTGTAGCCAATCGACTCTATTGCCGCTACCAGTCCAGAGTCACGAAAACCTGCCATTACTTTGGCGTCATCACCGGGATGCGCCTTCTGCAGTTCCAGAAGCGTGTTTAACATCCAGTTACCGAGGCTTTTTTCCGACGGCATGCAGGCCGCCACCGTGCGCCGGGCGGGAGCCGCATCGAACCCATCCACCAACTGCTTCAAGGTTTCCGGTGGGAATTCGCCGAAATATTGCGCCACAGTGTCGTAGTCAAGGGCTTCTACGGCGAATTGGACCAACGCGCTAATTAAAATAGGGTCACTGCCGGCATTCCTGCCCAGCACGAACGCCGCCAGCAAATCGTCGCGCGCGTCTTCCTGCCGGCCATGCTGCAAATTCCAGACTGCGCGCAACTGCGCCGCTCGGGCCACCGCCTTGGCACGGGCCAGATGGGGAAGAAGGAGATTTGGGCCATCGCTGAAGTCAAGGCCCCAATCACAAGGCACGGTGGCGTGCGCTGCCCGGCGCACCAGGTGGAATTGATTGTCATAGCCGGCAACAATTTTGCCGAACCGTTCCGGGAGTTTTTGTTCCTTCCCTTTTTTCGACGCCAGATAATCCCTGTCTGCATCGGACATCGGCTCCGTCGCCACTAGAAAAGCTCGATAATACAGCAGCGCCGGATTGATGTCGGTGCGGAACTGCTCGCCGCGCACGCCGAGCAGGGTTCCCGTCAAAACCAGCAACGATAAACAGATTGGTTTCATTGTTTTCATATTCCTTTTCAGACTGCGTAATCCAGTCTATCCGTTAATAACGGCAACACGCCCAAAGGTTCATTTTTTAATGAATATTTTTCGGGTTTTGGTTGTTTGATGATGGCGTTGCTTCGTATCCGACTGACCTGGCGCGTCAACAGAACCGGCAATCCTCGTTGATGGAAACCCGCTCATCTGGTTTCATCGGGGTCGGCTCCGGAACGCTTGCGGGGGACTGAACGGGCGGGACGCCCGCGCTACTGTGGAAGTACTTGGGATCAGACCTGTATTCAGGACGCACGTCGCGGAGCAGACGCCGCGGCGTCACTTGAACGTCTCGTTTAAGATCGCCGCGAGCCGCACGCCGGCACGCATCAATTGTATGTCAACGATCTCTTCGTTTTTCCGGATGTAAGCGTCGCTGAGCGCGGCGGGCGGCCCATTCGCGGGGACAGTGGCGTACGCAAATTGCACGGCCAGTTTATGGGACTCCGTGGCCCAATCTTCAACAGTGCTCCTCTTCCAGTACACCTCTTGCGGTTTCGTGATCTGGACGTTCAATTGATCGGCATATTGGAGCGCATCGGCGCGGCGATCGCTCAGGATTTTCTCCAGGAGCAGGCTGTCCCAGACGTAATGCAGGCTCACCGGATCCGGTCGGCCCGGGAACGTGACCATGCGGAAGTTGCCGCCCTTGTCGCCGTTGCGTTCTGCGCAATGCAGCGGTTGATGGATGTCACCAACGAAATGAACGACAAACTTCAACGCTTCGAGGCGTTGCTCGCGCGCGGCGTGCTTGTCGGCGAGGACCTTGCTGAATGTGTGGATGGCTTCGACGACGCAACCATTGTGGTTCGCGCAGTCGCGGATGGGATCGTACTGGGCCGCGTTGTAGCGGATATCGACGAAATGCCACGGGGCGCTGTTGGTCCAGTCATGCCGAATCCAGTCCGCCCAGCAGGAGATTTGTTCGTCTGAAAGGCGGGAGAGTTGGCTCGTCGAATTGAGGGGATTGAGCAGATCGTTCACTCCGGCTTGAGCCTGCGGCGTGAGATGCGCTTCCGCGATCCGTCCGATGATCCGGTGTCCTTCTGGTCCCCACGCCTGCACGGTTGCCGAGCCGAGCCAGCAAGAGATGAGCGCGAAGGCAACGGCGAGAGTTGGCGTTCTCCTGTTCGTCATGATGTCTCCGGCCAAAAAAGATACGCAACTTTTATGCTTGCAGCGGGCTTATAATCAAGGCACGAATTACTCTGGCGGGTGGAATACAGCGGCTGTATGATACGTTGTGTCTAATTCTCAGGAAATGACCTTTAGATGGCTAATAACAAAAAGTCGCGCAAAACGAAATGGATTGTCCTCGCAATCGCCGTCGTCGCGGTGCTGGCTGCTGGCGCGTGGTATGTAAAGAGCCGCCGCAGCGAAGACCCGGGCTATCAGACGGCGATGGTCACCCGCGGTGATTTGATTCAGTACGTGACGGCGACGGGACAATTGAATCCCGTCACCAACGTGCAGGTCGGCAGCCAGATTTCGGGAATCGTTTCCCATCTGTATGCGGATTGGAATTCTCAAGTCACCAACGGGCAGCTTGTCGCGCTGATTGATCCCGCCACGTACCAAGCCAACGTTCTGCAGGTTCAGAGCGACCTCGCCAACTCCCGGGCCGCATTGGAACTGGCGCAGGTCAACGAGCGGCGGTCCAAGGAGTTGCTCGACAGCAAACTCATCCCGCAGTCCGACTACGACACCGCCATCGCCAACTTGCACCAGGCGGAGGCGACCGTGCTGAATAAACAGGCGGCGCTCACCAACGCCCAAGTCAATCTCGACCGCTGCACCATATCCTCGCCCGTGGACGGCGTTGTCATTTCCCGCAGCGTCGATGTCGGCCAGACCGTCGCCGCCAGCTTGAGCGCGCCGACTTTGTTTGTCATTGCCAACGACCTGACGAAGATGCAGATCGACGCCAACGTCGCTGAGGCTGACATCGGCGGCGTCGCGGTGGGCCAGAAGGTGGATTTTTCCGTGGACGCCTATCCCAACCGGAGATTTCATGGTGAGGTGGTGCAAGTGCGCTACAACCCCGTTACCGTTCAGAACGTGGTCACGTATGATACCGTGATTGGCGTCAGCAATCCCGACCTGAAACTTATGCCCGGAATGACCGCCAATGTTTTCATCATCATCGCCGAGCGCGACAACGCCTTGAAGATCCCCAACGCAGCGTTGCGATTCCGTCCGCCGGACGTATTGGCGGCATCCAAGACCAATGCGGCGGCCGCGCAAGTCGCCGCCGCTGGCCAACGGGGCGGAGGAGTGGGCGGACCTGCCGGTGGTGGAGGCGGCGGTCGCGGCGGTGGTGGACGGAATCGTCCAGACCGCAGCCTGACCCGCACGATTTACACGCTCCCGGCGGGGACCGATGCGGCGGCTAAATCAGCCAAGCCCGCGCCGGTGCAAATCAAGGTCGGTATCAACGATGGCATATCGACGGAGGTCGTCGATGTCTTGAAAGAAGGCGATGTCGTCGTCACCGGCGTGGCCATGACCGAGACCGCCCAGGCGGCGCAGCCGACGAATCCATTCGGTGGCGGTTTTCGGCGGTTCTAAGCGTGCATAGCAGGATGGCGATGAGGGCCGACACGATTACGACATGAGCGCGGTCATTCAACTCGACGACATTCACAAGACGTATCACACCGGTGAGCTTGATGTTCACGCGGTGCGGGGTGTGTCGCTGGAGATTCACAAGGGCGAGTTCGTTGCGGTGATGGGCGCGAGCGGCTCCGGAAAATCCACGTTGATGAACATCCTCGGCTGCCTCGACCGTCCCACGGACGGGCGCTATTTTCTGGACGGCGTGGACGTCTCGGAGCTGGATCGCGATCAACTCGCCGACATCCGCAACAAGAAAATCGGCTTCGTGTTCCAGGGGTTCAATCTGCTGTCACGAACCTCGGCGCTCGAGAACGTCGAGCTTCCGATGCTGTACACGCACCATCACCTTTCGGCGCATGAACTCCGGGAACGGGCGATGCGGTCGCTGCAAATCGTCAGCCTGGCGGATCGCGCCGATCATCATCCCAGTCAGCTTTCAGGGGGGCAGCAACAGCGGGTCGCGATTGCGCGGGCGCTGGTCAACGAGCCTGCATTGTTGCTCGCCGACGAGCCGACGGGCAATCTCGACAGTCGCACCAGCGTGGAGATCATGGGGACGCTGCAAAAGCTGAATGAAGAAGGCATTACCATCGTGATGGTGACGCACGAGCTCGACATTGCCCGTTACACGAGGAGGAACGTCATCATGCGCGACGGCAAAGTTGTGACCGACACACTCGTGGCCAAGCGGCTCAACGCCGAGGAGGAGCTCCGCCGCCTGCAGCAGGCGCAGGAGGAGGTTCAACTGATACCATGAGAGCGCTGGCGACCCTCCGCATCGCGCTGCGCGCGTTGCTCCGCAACAAAATGCGGACCGTGTTGACCATGCTCGGCATCATCATCGGTGTCGCCGCGGTCATCGCCATGGTCGGCATCGGCAATGGCGCCAAGTCCCAGATCGAATCGCAGATCGCCAGCCTGGGTGAGAATGTCATCCTTGTCTTTTCCGGCAACGTCACTCGTGGTGGCGTCCGCAGTGGCTGGGGCGGCGCTGGCACGCTCAGCATCGATGACGCAGGAGCCATTCAGCGCGAAGTCCCCGGTGTCGTCTCCATCAGTCCCGAAGTGCGCAGCGGCGCGCAAGTGGCCGCGGGCAATCAGAACTGGTCCACCCAGATTCTCGGAGAATCGCCGGAGTATTTCGATCTCCGCAAGTGGCCGATTGTCGAAGGCGCCGATTTCTCCGAGCAGGACGTGCGCAGCGCCGGCAAGGTCGCTGTCGTGGGCAAAACCATTGTCCAGCAGCTCTACAATGGTGAAAACGCCATCGGTCAGATCGTGCGCATCAAGAACGTGCCATTTGTCATCGTGGGCGTGCTCTTGGCGAAAGGCCTTTCCGTTCAAGGGCAGGACCAGGACGACTTGATTATCATTCCCTACACCAGCGCGATGAAGCGCGTGCAAGGCGTGACCATGTTGCGCACCATCAATGTCCAGATGGCCAAACCCTCGCTGCTCAACCCGGGGGAGCAACAGATCGTGGAACTTCTCCGGCAGCGCCACCGCATTGTGGCCGGTCACGACGACGACTTCACGGTGCGCAACCAGCAGGAGATTGCCGACATGGCCACGGCGCAGTCGAAGACCATGACCTTGTTGCTCGGCGCCATTGCCGGAGTGTCTCTGGTCGTGGGCGGCATCGGCATCATGAACATCATGCTCGTCAGCGTGACGGAGCGCACGCGCGAGATTGGCATCCGTATGTCTGTCGGCGCGCGCGGCCGCGACATCCTGCTGCAATTCCTGATCGAAGCCGTGACGCTGAGCGCGATTGGCGGCCTGATCGGCATCGGACTGGGCGTCGCCACGTCGCAACTTCTCGCCGCAAGGATGCATTGGCCCACGCTCACCTCGCTTTCGTCCGTTGTCGTCGCCTTCGTCTTCAGCGCGGCGATTGGGATCTTCTTCGGTTTCTATCCCGCGCGGAAAGCTTCCCAGCTTGATCCGATCGAGGCGCTGCGCTACGAATAGCGGACGCCTGAGTCACTTCCTCTGGGTCAGCTAATTTTGTCGGGGCTGTCAGCGACTTGGCTGCGGGCTTCGCGGATGGAGACGATGTATTGCTGTAGGCGCTCGATCTCGTCATTGACGGACTTCAGCTTCAGCATCGAGCGTACACGGATTTTCAACTCGGCCAATTCAAACGGTTTCGCCACAAAATCGTCCGCGCCGGCGGCCATGGCTTGCTCCAGATATTCACGAGTGTTGAACGCCGTGAGCATGATGATGGGCGTGTTCTTCGTCTCCTTGTAAACCCGCAGCGCCTTGCACAAAGTGATGCCGTCGAGCCTGGGCATCCGCACATCCAACAATATCAAATCAGGCTTGTGGGTCAGCGTCTGTTGAAGCGCATGCTTGCCGTCGGTCGCGACGATGACAGTGTACCCCTCCGCCGTGAGAACTTGCTCGAGAAGCTCACGGATGGACGCTTCATCATCGGCGACCAGAATCTTCGGCTTGCTAGTTTTCTCGGATTGCATACGAACTGCTGGGCCTTGCCGTTCGGCGACTAAAACTTATCTTAGCGTCTCGCGGCGGCGCTGCAACACTTTTCAGTTCAACCGTCGCCGCGACAGAGTTGTATCGCTCCTGGTTCAAGCGCTTCGTGCGCAGGACTCTCTACGGCCCGCGCAGAACTCATCGAGGATTTTGGATCTGAACTGGCGGCCCACGCGTTGATAGCGGGCACGGATGATCCCTCCGTGGCGGGATATTCGTGTTTGGAATTTGTCCCCATAATGCAGTTTCCTTTCGGTAACCTGCATTATGAGTCAACGACCCCTTCCCCCCGCACGCCCCTTCCATTCCCCGGTAACATTTAATTAGAGCCAATCCGCGGGCTGGGCGCAGGGGTACAAAAGACTTGTGAACCAACCGTAGATTCGCTATAGTTTGCGGCTGTTTGCGAGGGAGTTTCACAGCCATCCCGCTGCGTATCCCCAACGGTGAGAGGTATCATGGATAAGAAACGGTATTTGTTTTCGTCGGAGTCGGTAACCGAAGGTCATCCGGATAAGGTCTGCGATACGATTTCGGATGCGGTGTTGGACGCCTGCCTGGCGCAAGACCCGAAGAGCCGTGTGGCGTGTGAGACGCTCGCCAAATCCAATCTGGTCGTATTGGCCGGCGAAATCACCACCAAGGCCAAGCTGGACTACTGCGCCATCGTTCGCGACACCATCCGCGAGATCGGGTATACCGACGAAAAGTCCCTCTTCAACCACATCAGCACCCAAATCCTCTGCGCCATCGTCAAACAAAGCCCGGATATCGCCCAAGGCGTGGACGAACGGGCCGCCGAAGGCAAGGCGACCGCCGAACAGGGTGCGGGCGACCAGGGATTGATGTTCGGATTCGCCTGCACGGAAACGCCCGAGTTGATGCCGGCCCCGATCATGTACGCGCACAATCTCGGCAAAGCCCTGCGCGAAGCGCGCCATAGCGGACGAATTCCCTGGCTGCGACCCGACGGGAAAACACAGGTCACGATCGAGTACGATGGCTACAAGCTCCTGCGCGTTCACGCCGTCGTGATCTCAAACATGCACGCCCTAGACGTGAACCACAAGGAAATCTCCGAAGTGCTCGTTGAAGAGATCATTAAGAAGACGATTCCGAAGAACCTGCTCGACAAGAACACACGCTATCTCATCAACCCGACCGGCCGGTTCGTCATCGGCGGGCCGGAAGGCGACAGCGGTCTCACGGGCCGCAAGATCATCGTGGACACCTACGGCGGCATGGGTCGACACGGCGGGGGCTGTTTCTCGGGCAAAGACCCGAGCAAAGTCGATCGCAGCGCCGCTTACATGTGCCGCTACGTCGCCAAGAACATCGTCGCCGCGGGACTGGCCGAGCGGTGCGAAATCCACGTCGCCTACGCCATCGGTTACCCGGAGCCTGTCAGCATTTCGGTGGACACCTTCGGCACTGGCAAAGTGTCGGACGAGGCCATCGAGAAGGCCGTGCTGGAAGTGTTCAGTTTCAAACCCGCCAACATCATTCAACAACTCAACCTCCTGCGCCCCATCTACTCGAAGACGACCAACTACGGTCACTTCGGCAAGGTATACGACCTCGACACCTTCACCTGGGAACGCACCGACAAAGTCGCCGCATTGAAGAAAGCCGCGAAGTAGTCGACGCTGTTTGCAGATGGTTGTAGGCCGACTCTGCGCACCGCTTTATCAGCAAAGCAAAAAGGCAACAAGAGTTGACTTCAGCGGGGCTTTGTCCTAGGGTAACTCTTGGAGAGCGCCGAGAACGAAAGGGAGTGCGAGGCAGTGAAGCCCAGCGTCCTATTGATTGAAGACAGTCCAGAAGCCCAGCAACAGATTGTCGACGCGTTGCGTCCGTGCGGATACAAAGTCTCGACGATTTGCGATGCCGATGCGGCGATGGCAAGCGTGGATGAATGGGCGCGTCAGTTCCACCTGGTGATCATCGAAGAAGCGATGCGCGGTCGGTCGGGACTACAGCTCTTGCGCGAGGTGCGTTCCAAACGAAAAGACCTGCCCGTCGTAATGGTCACGCGGGACGGAGACTGGTATGGGTACGCGCGCGCATTGAGCGAAGGTGCGCAGAACTACATCACCCACCCGATCAATCAGCGGGAGTTCGTCATGGCAATCGAAGAAGCACTGGCACAGGCGTCTTGATCCCGAGCTGATCGGGAATCAGGAAAACGCTCCGAAGGGATGAATGCGAATTCGGAGCGTTTTCATTTCAGAGCGTCTTCCCTCGGCTCGGTGAACAGGCCGATCACGCTCGTGAAGCCGTGCACAAAGGCACGTTCTCCCACGGGACCGATCTCACCGTTGCAGAAGAAACCCGCTGTCGGCACTCGGCCCAGGTACTGGTGGAGCGTCTTGATGTCATGATTCGGGGCACCGTACATGCCCTCGCCGCGCCCCAAGCAACTGAACAGCACGACACCGCAAGGAGGTGTTTTGGCGAACTGACGTTTCTGCTGCCCGAGCAGATGCCGCAAATCTTCATCCGCACTCTCGCCGTCTCTCACTTGGAACTGTACGGTCTGGCCCGTGCGCATCCAGTCGCCAACCGCCAAGGCGCCGGATTGGGGATCATGACCGATCAGGTTACGCACCAGGAAATCACCGCGCCCATAGTCTTCCTTGTACTCGTTAATGACGCGACCCAGGAACAACGCCGTGCGCGCCAACTGCTGATCGCTCTGCGGCAGTTGCGGTATCAACTCCTGCAATACCGCCAGCGGTGGCCGCCCGCCCAGTTCTAGAATCAGATTCTTCTCCGCGCGTGTGACCGTGAACGGTTCACCAATTGGCTTGCATCCCTGCGACACGATTGCATGTAACTGGACTCTTCCCGTCAGCGCAACGCCGACGGCACCCTCGTCCAATATTTCGCCATCCAGAAACAGACGATTCTCTCCGGGGTGTTGACCGCCGCTGGCCAAGCCGCCGACAAGCGGCGCGCCAGGATAGGCTTCCGTCAATTGCTGTACCAGTTGCACCGCTTGAATCGTGAACGGATCGGCCAACAAGAGCAGGTTTGGATTCTCTGCAGAAGCGACCTCCAGTTGAAAATGCCAGAATCCTGGTCCGCTTGACTCTTCCAGATCATGCTGCACGATATGAAACGGCGTGACCTCCACCGCGGGCAACTCGCCCACCAGCAGCGACACCGCCCGCCGTTGCTCGATCTCGCGTTCCACGCCGATGATGCCTCCGCCCGTACAACCGACCAGATGGCGCGCCCCCAGTCCGTGCAGCATTGCTCCCATCAGATCGCTGATTTGCGGGATAAACTTCGGGTGGGCAAACATCAGCGCGAGATCCACCGTCTTGGCGTCCAGTTGGGAACGAATCTGGCGCGTCAGATCCTCAACCGCTTCTGTCCAGTCGAGCTTTGTGGTGAGCGCGGAGGCAAATCTCATTTGTTCAATCTGTCCCAATAAAGTCTGCTTTTCAACAACCGTTTTCCCAGAAAGGAATGTCGTACGCCTCCAGGTAGCTTGCAACCGCGGAATTCGTCGCCGGACAGGAAAACTGGTGGAGAGGGATGGTCTGCCCCGTTTGGCCACTTCGGTACCTCTCCACGCTCCGCGCGGAAACTGGCGTGCCGAGCCGTAGCTCGGGAGATCAACCTTCGCTCTGCGCAGTGCTCCGAGCGAAGGCTGGAGCGGGCGATGGGAATCGAACCCACCTCACCAGCTTGGAAGGCTGGCGCATTACCACTATGCTACGCCCGCGTCGCATCACGCGCGGCCGCAGTTCGGCTGGCCGCTACGCGTCGCAAGCTATATCAGCAGCAGCCGCCCCGTCAAGAGCGAAGCCTCGGGGGTCACGAAACGGCGGAAATTGCTGAAAAAACGCCCCACACTGGTGTCAATTCTTCTGTGTAAAAGGTTTGAGAGGGTGTCGGTTCCAGTGTTGATTCGTCCGTTGAAACACGCTGAACAGGATGCGTTCGCAACTGTCTCGCGTGCTGAAGGCACACATCGTGCGAATCCTGCGGAAGCAACCTATGTGAGCGTTGAGCCTTTTCACTTGTTCCGTTACCTCGACGAGCAGGCGTTCCGGTTCAACGAGCGCAAGAATACGGACGCGGGCCGGTTCTTGAGGGGCATAATCGGCGTCATCGGCAAGCGGCTCGAATACGCTAAGCTGATCGGGCAAGTTGGCGAAGCAACTATGACGACAGGGGCGTGGCAAGCGGCGTAAATCATAGGGCGCGTTTTCGCCTTTGTTTTCTGGCCTTTTGATACTCTTTTTCGCGCCGGTCAATCTCGACCTTCGGAACTGATACGACTTTCTTTGTGAAGGCTAGGAATTTCTCGAATTGGGTCGGCTGCTTTTGTGTTGGTCCGTTTGGCATCAGACTTCTCCTCATTAGGAAATTCTTTGAGCTAAACGTTGCATGAACTCACGCAGACGAATAAACAAACCCATTACCGCCGATGAAAGTTTCGTCCACTTCCACGTTGCCGGCGAACCCGCACATGGAGCCGTCTTGAACCGCCAACCGGATTCTATGGAGCATGAACCACGCGGTCTTTTGGGTGACACCGAGCGCCCGTCCAAGCTCGCAAGAACTGATTCCGTTCTTGGCGTTGACAATCATCCAAAAGGCGGGAAGCCACTTGTCGAGACCAAGGGGACTTTCCTCGAAAATGGTTCCGACCTTTACCGAGAACTGCTTCTGGCAGGTGCGGCAGCGCCATACCCGGCGCACGGGCATGAACACCGTGTCGCTTGCCTTGCATCGCGGACAAGACTTTACCCCGTCGGGCCAGCGGACGGCAGCCATGAGGTTCAACGCATTATCTTCATTGGCGAAATAGTTGATCGCCTCGGTCAGTGTTTCGGGAAATCCTTCGTTTGTTTTCATGGTCTAAACATCGCATGAAACAGGTTTTGAGTCATGTATATAATTGCCTCAGATAGCGCTTGACATCAAGCCTCGCATCTGGTAGCTTAATCGAATTGTGGTGGAGTGTGTGGGGCTCATCGCACATTGCATCAAACGAAAACAGGGGAGTTTGTACGGTGAGGGCATTATTATGATGAGAAGGGCGAGAATCTTCAGCGTGGCCGCTGCGGTTTGGCTGTTGGCGATTTTCCAATCCAGGGCGATGCCATTGAATTTGGTGTGGACGGACAGCGCACCGGATTTCATGGGCAGTTTCATGAGCGTAACTTATGACGCCAATAGTCACACGTTCCAAGCCAGTGGGTCGACGACGTCCTACCTAAACGGTTCAACTAACTTGGATGAATTTGCTGATCTTGGCAATTACATCTTGACCGCAACGATCACCCCCGCCGGCGTGCTGACTAATGGATCGTTGACCATTGACGGCGACATCGGCACGGGTTCGGAGACTTTGTTGACAGGCACTCTGCATACGGGCTCGGACGGAACAGCCTTCGGGTCGTCGGTTGTGGAGACGAACGTGTGGGGCCGTTTTGAGTTTCTTTTCACTGTCACCGGGGGCGATCCGGCCATCGTACGTGATTTTGGCGGTGTTGGGGCTGCGAATGGTGGGACTGTTGTTAACGCACAGTTCAGCCGGGGCGACACGCCGTTCACCGGATCGTGGACAAGCGGTTTTAGTGATAGTGGCAGCCAAGGAGCTTTGGCGGACACCGTCGTCATTCCCGAACCGTCTTCGATCTTGCTCTTGTTGGTTGGCGGCATCGTTTGTGTGGTCGCACATCGTGCCATTGCAAATAAACAGGTATGTTCGAGTTGTTGAAGTTCGATGTACCGCGGAAACCGTTCAGACTAGAAATCATCCGGAAACTCTTACCAGTTGTCACCATGAGCGCAGCGAAGGGTCTCAGTCG